>CAWJQC010000007.1:0-331718 GCA_963844965.1 uncultured bacterium
TAAAGGATAGGTTTCTTTAGACAGTGATTCGACGGCTTTTTGCCGTTTTTTTTCGTTAAGCCGCAATCTTCTCGGCAAACACGGACGGCGGCATCTTGAGGGCGGAGTGGATCCGCGTGTGGTTGTACTGCCACAAGGTGCTGTAGATCTCCGCCACGAGCTCGCCGAAGTTCCCGAACCGGTTGGGATCACCGAGGTCAATCTTGAACTTGTCATAGAACGATTCCTGGTAGCCGTTTTCCCATGGGGTACCGGGCCGCGACCGCGAGATCTGATGCCACAGTCCCCCAGTGTATCGGTGAACGCTCGTGCCTTGTACTCGCTGCCGTTGTCCGAATGGAAGATGACCGGATGCGGATGGTGGAAAAGCGCGTTGGCCAGGGTCTGTATCGTGAGGGGCGATCCTTTCCGCAACGCCACATGGACGCCCATCAATCGTCTCGTGAAAAGATCGAGTATCGTGGACACGTACACTTTCTTGCCGCGATACAGGAACTCCGTGAAATCGGTTGCCCAGACGTGGTTCGCGTACGAGGGCATGATGGCAAGTAAGAGGTTCGGAAAGGCCCGCGATGCCTTTGATTTCCGGTATTTCCTGCCTCGCCTCCGGTACGGCCTTATGCCGAAGATTCGCATGACGCGCTGCGCTCGCGGACGGCTCACGCCCAGAGCTTGTCCCAAGCGCCGGGAACCGTATGCCGGATGGCGCTGCAATTCTTCTTCCATGCGGATCTTGAGCGCCCAATCTTTCTTGTTCTGCCGTGATACGTAGTAGAGCGATGCCCGCGAGACGCCCATGGCCCGCGCCATGGCGGACTTGTTCCGCTTTTCCGTCAATTCTTTTTTGGGCCTGGGAGAGCTTCACGGTGAGCTCGCCCACCACTTCAAACAGCTCCCTGTTCTGCTTCTGGAGACGGCTGAACTCGCCCCAGGAAGGGACGCCCGATGCTCCTGCGCCTAGCCAATTGTAGATGGTGGACTCGTGCAAACCGTGGTCCTTCGCAGCCTGCGCTACGGGGACTCCTTCTTCCTTCACCCGGCGGAGGATGTCCGCCTTCACTTCCTTCGCAATCCGATGCCCTTTTTTGTTGCTCATGACACAATGGTAGTTTGTTTCGACCTTTGTGTCTAAATTATCCTATCCGGGTCAATCTCCGGCATTTTGTTCTTCGGCGTGCCGCTTGAGGAACTCATGTTCGCCTTCGGTCTTGGTTTCCTTTGGTCGAGCGTGTACGAACATGTCGCATGGCGTAAACTAATAACAAGATAAAAATATCATGGATCACAATCATCACAACAATTCAAAAACCGGCGCAAAGTTTTACCAATGTCCCGAATGCGGGTTGCACTATAAAGATGAAAGAATTGCGAAACAATGCGAAACATGGTGCAGGGAACATAAGAGCTGCAACCTCGAGATTACGGGCCATGCGGTCGAAAATCAAAAGGATGCAGCGACTCCGAATTGTTCCTGCGGCGAGGAATGTTTGTGCTGCAATGCAGAAACCCTTGCCGCTACCTGCGGATGCGAAATGGAAGCGAAGCAGTTTGAATACCATATGAGCGAATCATGCTGCCACGGCGATCATGAAGAAAAGAAAAAAGAAGATAAAAAAATGGCTATGTCTGAAGCAACAAACGAAACTATCTACACCTGTCCGATGCATCCCGAAGTCCGGCAAAACGGGCCGGGCAAATGTCCCGGCTGCGGTATGGACTTGATTCCTGAAAAGAAAAAAGCGGCGAGGCATGATATGGAATCCATGAGCCATGACATACAGAAGATGAGCCATATGGATCACGAGGCAGCGATGACGAGTCCTCAGATGGCGAAACAGATGGAGAAAGACATGCGACGCAGGTTTTGGATCTCGTTCCTACTTTCGATCCCAATCTTCCTTTACTCGCCAGTAGGCACAGCAGTATTCAAAGTCGCTCTACCAAGCCCTATCCCAATCAACTGGCTTTTATTGATCCTTACGACGCCAATCGTTTTCTGGACAGGTTCGATTTTCATAACCGGAACATATTACTCGCTCAAAGCGAAGAAATTAAACATGGCCGTCCTGATTGCGACAGGTGTTTTGGCAGCATATCTCTTCAGTGTCCTTCTCACGGTTATCGGGAGCACCGACACATTCTATGAAGCGGCGGCGCTCCTCGTAACCTTTGTCCTCTTCGGCCATTGGATGGAAATGAAATCACGCCGAGGCACCTCGGAATCTCTGCGGGCGCTATTCGACCTCGTGCCGCCTAAGGCGACCGTTATCCGCGACGGCAAGGAACTTGTTATTCCCAGCGCTGAGATCGTGCATGACGACATCGTGATGCTCCGTCCCGGTGACAAAGTGCCCGTTGACGGCGTGGTCACGGAAGGCGAAAGCGCAATAGACGAGTCGCTCGTTACCGGCGAATCCATACCGGTTACGAAAAAAATTGGCGACAAGGTTACGGGCGGATCGGTGAACCAGACCGGAACCCTGAAATTCAAGGCGACGCAGGTAGGATCAGAAACCGTGCTCGCGCAGATTATTAAACTTGTTGAGACCGCCCAGAATTCTAAAGCGCCGGGCCAGCGGCTCGCAGACCGTGCCGCCGGATGGCTCGTCATTCTTGCGGTCGGTTCAGGCATCGCCACGTTCCTCGGCTGGTACTTCGGGGTACGTGCAGGATTTCTTACCGCGCTCACTTTTGCAATCTCCGCCGTCGTGATCGCATGTCCGGATGCTTTGGGACTCGCAACCCCGACCGCCGTTGCCGTCGGCACCGGCATTGGCGCAAAACACAATATTCTCATCAAGGATGCGGCGACACTTGAAAATACCTCGAAGCTCAACGCAATCGTGCTCGACAAGACGGGGACGCTGACCGAAGGAAAGCCGAAAGTAACCGACATTGTTGCCTTAAACGGCTTCGGAGAAGCAGATGTTCTGCGATACGAAGCAAGTGTCGAAAATAGCTCTAACCACCCCATCGCCAAAGCGATCGTCGATGAAGCAAAACGGCGCAGTATTCCCACCGTAGAAGTTTCCCAATTCGAATCGGTTTCAGGACACGGTCTCAAGGCGACTGTTCTCGGCAAGCGCGTGCTCGCCGGAAACGAGCGGCTGATGGCAGCGAACGGGGTGACTGTGGAATCAGCCCGTACAACGCTTGAGAAGCTTGCGCGAGAAGGTAAGACCTTGAGTCTTCTCGCCATCGACGGGAAAATAGTCGGTATCATCGCTGTCGCCGATACCGTGCGGCCGAACGCGAAAGAGGCGATCCGCAAACTTCAAGAGATGGGCATTGAAGTCGCGATGATCACGGGCGACCACAAAATTGTCGCCGAAGCGGTCGGCAAGGAACTTGGCATCAATCGCGTTTTCGCGGAAGTTCTGCCGGAGGAGAAGGCCAGTTATGTGAAAAAACTTCAGGAAGAAGGAAAATTCGTCGCGATGGTAGGCGACGGCGTGAATGATGCACCTGCTTTGGCGCAATCTGACATCGGCATCGCAATCGGGGCAGGTACCGATGTTGCGATTGAGACGGGCAATATCGTCCTTATGAAATCCGACCCGTCCGACATCGTGGCCGCCATTCGTTTGAGTAAGGCCACGGTTGTGAAAATGAAACAGAACCTCTTTTGGGCTGCGATCTATAATGTGTCTGCAATCCCCGTCGCGGCAGGCGTCTTCGCCGGATGGGGCGTTACGCTCCGGCCGGAAATCTCGGCTCTTCTCATGTCCGCGTCGTCGATTATCGTTGCTACGAATGCGGTGTTGTTGAAACGAGTGGAAAAGAAATTAACCGCATAACTATAAAGGTCGGAAGCAATCCAAAAAACAACTATGCTTTCACTTAAACGATACGGATGGCTCTGCGTGCTGGGCATCGAGGTGTTCTATATAATTTGCATGATCTACCGCACATTTCTCAACGGACCGATTGCTGATTTGCACGCATCGCTCTTCGAGCTTTTGCCTGGGTTCTCATGGACAGCGGGTGGGATCATCGTCGGCGCAATTGACTTCTTCGTCTTCGCGTGGATATTCGCGGCGTATATGGTTTGGATGCACAACACGAGCCTGAAGAAGTAGCACGGATTCGTCGCACGTATGAGTCAGCGATTATAAAATGCCCTCTATCGGGGCATTTTATGTTTCCTCACAATTTCTTTTCTTTGAACCATTGCCGGAAGGTCAAATCTTCCCACGCATGGCCGAACCAAAGAGCGAGAAAGACCAGAACATAGATGATTGCCGCACCGATGTCGGTCGATCCTGCGGTGTAGGGACCGCCAAATCCTTCGGCGGTAGACCAGATTACAGACTCATCGCGATGCCGCCCCATGTTGTGATGCGTGAGAAAATTCCGAAGATGAGAGCAAGAGCGACAGCCGTTTCCGCAATCGCGACGATAAGGGCAAAGAAGTGCGGATTTACCCCTACGACGTGGATCCAGAGATTGATCCAACTCCTTACAAGCGATGATTGGTTCTCGAGGTTCCCCGAAAGATAGTTCGTGAAATTAGAGAAGAAATCCGGTTGCCATTTGAAGTAGGCATCAATGCCCCAAATAGCGCCGAAGGCAATCCGTAGCCATGCGAATTTTCGTTGGTCGCTCATAACTCAATCCTACCTTACTTCATAGATTGCGACATTTCCGACTCCGATGGGATTATCGCGCATACGTCGCGATTTTGTATTCCGATGCTTACTTTCCGAATCGAAAAGAGGAGCAGGATAATTCCTGCAATGCCGAACTCCGCTCCATGGAGCGGAAGCAACGCAATCGCGCCGGATGCCCCAAAAAAAGACAGAATTGCAGCGCCGAAATATGATACCGCACGCCGTGCATCCGATACCGAAGATGCCGCTCGCAATGCCACTAAACTCCCCACGACGCCGCTCTTTGGCGCAGTAGAACGAATTGTTTTCCATTGGTAGGCGAGCATGGCAGCGTCGACGCCGAAAAGCAGCGAAAGGATTGCGATGGCCGCCACGGAGAGCGGCATGACGCTCGTCCCGACTCCCTCAAACAGCGCCCACAGCAACTGGGCTTTTGCGGAAATTGGGATTGCGGGATTCCCGATGAAGCTTGTGATAAGGCGGAAATTCGGGAGATACGTGGCGAACGCAAAGAGCATGGTGGCACAAACGGCGGCAAGAAAAACGTACCGCCAATTTGCGAAAACCTCTTGTAACGCAGTTGTGATGCTATTTTTTCGCGGCATAGGAAACGACAATCTGGTCGTTGTCGTGCATGACAGTGTTCTGGTAGGTGTCCACCTTCGAGCCGCTAACTGTTACGTCAATGGTATGGCTTGCGTCAGCCACGCTGTCCAAGATCTGGCTCTGGCTGAACGTCTTGCCCCACACCGCGAAGAAATCGCCGAGCGTGAAGTCGCGTGGTTCGGGCGACTCGATGTGAATCTTCCCACTTGCGTCATGGGTATGGATCGGATGCATACAGGTCAAACTCATGCCGATACCCGAAGGAATCGGCTGCTCCGCGCCGTTAATGACGATACTGCAAGTTCGGATGGATGTGGAACTGGGTGAGCGGATCGGTCGTGCAGCTCAGGGCCAGCTCGCGGGTGGTTTGCGTGGAAGCGGAATGGTTGCCCCATAGTATCAGTCCCGCAAAGATCACGACGATGCCTCCCGCAATCCACCACCCCGAATGTGATTTTTTGTTATAAGGTTTGCTCCTCATGGTTGTTATGATCCGCAGATATCCGATGCATCCCAATACCCCGCAACCTGCTGGGAGTTGAACGTACCGTCAACGATCATCCTCTTGGCGATGCCCTCGTTCACAAAGTAATGCCAGCACTTGCAGCAGCATGGCTTTTCCTTTGATATCGCATAAGCGTCATCAAAGATTTTTTGTTGGGCAGGAGTGAGGGTCGTCGCCTTATCGTAGTCAATCCAGTATTTAGCCATGGCGACCGGCGTATGCATCGGGTCAAGCGGGATGTTCAGCATACTCTTATATGCTTGGAGTTTTACGAGGTTCGCGTGGTAATCAGCCGTGTCTTTCATGGCGCTGCAGCACTGGCCGCCGAGATAAAGCCCAGTCGTACTCGCAAGTAATCCGCCCGCCCCGCCGCAGCTTCCTGAATACGAGGGGACATTGGAAAGAAGGTTATCGACGTTCGCGCCGCAGGTGATGATCTGGCTGTCGAGATCGACAAGTTCGGGATCAACCGGCTTGGTCATGCCCGCGCTTTGCGTCATAAAGTTATTCTTCCCGGCTTCGGTCGGAATTTTCGCGTAGATCGCCGCGTCTGCTTCGAGCAGAGCCCTCTTCGAGCCATGCAGCGAAAAGTATGCAATCGCACCTGCGATTACTACCGATCCGACAAGGATCACAAGCGGGAGCGCTCTTTTATTTTTCAGCTGTGATTTTGACCTCATAGTCGTGGTCATTATTTCCCCGTCAACGCCGCATCAATGACCACTTTGAACGCCGAGTAGGGCTGTGCACCCAGCACCTGCTGCCCGTTGATGAACACGGTCGGAGTTGAGTTCACGCCCGCTGCGCTCGCATCATTCTTCTGTTGTGCTACCAAGCTGGCATATTTATTGCCGTCGATACAGCCCGTGAACTGCGTCATGTCGAGGCCGATTTGATTTGCGAGCTTCAAGAACAAGGTGCGGTTGAAGTACCCGTCATCTTCACCGCCGCCCTTTGCATCGTCGGCAACTTTTCCGGCGTACAAGGCATCGCTGTACGCCCAGCGTTTGTTTTGCTCTTGGGCACACTCGGCAGCTTGCGCCGCTGCCGTCGATTCAGGACCGAGAAAGGCGAAGTTCCTGAATACCATTTTTACCTTTCCCGTATTCACATAGTCAGTAATGATCTGCGGCTCTGTTTGCGAAAAGAAACGGCCACAGAATGGGCACTGGTAGTCGCCGTATTCGATGAGAGTTACGGGGGCGTTCTGATTTCCGAGAATGGCATCTCTCGCACCGAGTTGCATAACTTGCGAAGCGGAAACGGATGGTTGTGGAGCGGCGGTAGGCGAAGTAGTCCCGCCTGTCGTTCCGGCGGAAGTCGGCGCGCCCTTATAGGTTGCGGCAAAAACTACCGCTCCGCCGATTACGATTGCGGCGATGAGGATTGAGATGGGAAGAAATTTATCTTTTTGTTTCACCTGCGCTGCGGCTTCCGGTTGATGGAGATGTTCTTGGTGGTGTTCCATGATGTAAGTGATACTTGATTTATATAACTAAAACAACAGCGCCGACCCGCGCCGCCTCGACAAGGCCATCGCAAATCAGCGATTCAAAAAATCGGAGAAAGGCTGTAGATTTTCGGATGCATGATACCCCGACGCATGATTTCCAAGATAGGATTCCAGATTTGCGAGAGTGATTGAGTTCTGCCGCCTGAACCGTGAAATGGGTTTAACTTGGAGATACCTTTTTGAAAACTGGCGTACCAAACCGCGAATGCCGCGAGCAACGCAACGACCGAGAAAAGAAGCACTTTGCCCGCGGGGGTTTGAGGAAGAACGCTCAATAAGTTGGTGGAACCGCAACCATGTGTCGCTCCGCTATGCATCGGCATGGAGCCGGATGGCATAAAGCCGCAGGATAAAGAAATCGAAGCTATGGCCACGAGACTTATAAAAGCCAGGATTTGAGGTGAATAGGTTCTCATGATCGCAACATTGTCATTTTATCAGGAGGGCGCAATTTTGAAAACAGCGATTTTATCTTAGGTTCGAATCCTTGCGCCCCGCGACTTTTCGTCGCCTAATCTGTGTTTCAAAAAGATAGCAAAACCCGAGGCCGGAAGGTCTCTCGAACCGCTGCACTAACGGGCGGAGGCGAGAGGATTCGAACCTCTGCGGGGTTTTTTAGACCCCCACGGTTTAGCAAACCGTTGCCTTAAGCCACTCGGCCACGCCTCCACGATTTACAAAAATATCATAACCCCAGAGCTTGTTTAAATCAAATTTTTCTGGTAGCATTTACGAACGATGGCAAAAATAGCGAACGAAAAGAGATTGTCGCCGCGGCCGCCGATAGTGGTCGTTGTGGGGCACGTTGACCACGGGAAGACGACGCTTTTGGATTATATCCGGAAGAGTAGTTATAACGCCAAAGCCGCCTCGCCAGCGGCGGGCGAGCCTCGCTCGGTTGCCGAGCGGGAGGCCGGCGGAATCACGCAGGCGGTTGGAGCGTATGAAATTTCGCGCAACGGCAGGAGGATAACGTTCATAGACACGCCGGGACACGAGGCATTTTCCAAGATGCGTTCACGCGGTGCGGAGATCGCGGACTTGGCGATTTTGGTTATTGCTGCCGATGAGGGAGTGAAGCCGCAAACAAAAGAAGCGATTGAGATCTTGAATTCGGCGAAGACGCCGTTTGTCGTCGCGATAAACAAAGTGGATAAAACCGGCGGAAATGTTGAGAAGGCGGCGAACGACCTTGCGGCCGCGGGCGTGTATCTTGAAGGCCGCGGCGGGCAGGTGAGCTTCCACGGGATTTCCGCGAAAACCGGCGAGGGAGTGAGCGAACTTCTGGATCTGGTACTCCTTGCCACCGATGTGGAAAATTTGACGTACGATCCGGCGGCGCCCACTTCCGGTTACGTGCTTGAGGTGCGCCACGATTCGCGCCGCGGTACGGAAGCCACAATGATCGTAAAAGACGGCGTTTTGAGAAAAGGGTCGGAAATTTATACCAAGAGCGCCAAGGGTAAGGCAAAGATTCTGGAAGATTTTTTGGGCAATGCTGTCACGGAACTTTCGCCGTCGGCGCCGGCCCTCGTGGTCGGTTTTGAAAATCCGCCGCAGGTGGGCGAGATTTTTTCCACGGATCCGTCCGCGGTCGCCGCTGTTCCGGAGCGTCAGGCGATTGCAGCGAAGAAGCTAGCCGTAGCGGACAAGGAGAAAGCGACGCTTAATTTGATACTCAAGGCGGCGGACGCCGGTTCGCTTGAGGCATTGTCAGCCGTTATCAAATCGCTTCCCAAGGGAGAGAAGACCATTGATGTTGTTTACGAGTCGGTCGGCAACATTACGGACGGCGATGTTAAAAGCGCGATCGCGAACGGTGCCGCGATAATCGGTTTCAAAAATAAGGTTGATAAAGCGGCGAAAAATCTGGCGCAGGCGCAGGAAGTAAAGATCATAACTTCCGAAATTATTTACGACTCGGTGAAAGCCGTTGAGGAATTTTTGGCCACGCTCGGGAAACCGGCGGTTTTGGGAGAATTGGAGGTACTCGCGGTTTTTAATCAGGAAAAATTGGCAAAACAGCTTATCGGCGGCCGCGTCGCTTCCGGTGTTATACGGAATAAAGCGGCCTTTGAAGTCGCGGACACCGCGGGCGGCGGGAAAACGACGGCAATGGGCAGGATTTTGAGCATGCGCGAAAAGAAAAGCGAATTGACACAGGCCGAGCAGGGTGAGGAAGTGGGATTGTACGTTAATTACGGCTCGCCGATAAAAGTAGGCGACAGGTTGGTTGTGAGGAAATAAGGAAAGTCGCAAGACGCGCAAAAATAAAATGAATTATCGTCCGCTCCGCGTTCAGAAGCTGATACGCGAGGAATTATCCAAAATCATCATCCGCGAACTGGAGTTCGGCGGCGCGCTTGCCACCATCACGGAAGTCACCGTTGATAAAAAATTGGAAACAGCGGAGGTCAGCGTAAGCGTCATGCCGGCCGGCGCCGCAGCAAAAGTTCTGAAAACGCTAACCGCGAACACCCCGCGCCTCCAGCATCTTTTAATGAAGAAGATCAATATCAAACCGATGCCCAGGATTCATTTTGAAATAGATTACGGCTTGGAGAACGCCGCGATCGTGGAGAAAAGATTATTGGAAAGCGAGTAGCCAGCTCCAACGCTATCGGCGTTTTCGCGTAGCGGCAAGAAAAAACCGCACCCCGGCGTGAGGTGCGGTTGCGGAATTGTTATCCTCGCGTTCACGGATTCAGTTCCAGACGATAGTGACGTTGTGGTACCCCTGGGCGGCATTGCGGATAGTATCGCGGATAATGCATTCTATCTTTCTCATGTCCTTTTCCAGGATCAACTTAGCTCTGCCACTTGATTTTTCTTCTCGCGGTCCGCAGATATTGACGACCCTCAGTGTTCCGCCTTTGGTTTTGGCCTGGCGAACCGCGGATTCAATTTCCTCTTTTATCTCATGGACCATTTCTTCCGGCACGTAATTCTGTCCGCAGGGGAACGTCCATGGCTTGAATTTTAGGTGCAATTCACACGAGCCGTTTTTTCCATCCATCGGCGCCTCCCGGAAAAATTGCCGCGTTTTGCGTTTGTTGGCTGGTTAGAACATAACATGAATCGGATTTTTTATGCAATGAGACCTGCCTCTTGCTCCATATCTGGAAGCGGCGAGGATTGAAAAAGGATTATCAGTGAGTGATAATTATATAAAGCAAAGTGATGCGATCAAATAAAGTTGAACAGCTCAAAAAGCCGGAAGTTAACGCGCCAGAATTGCTGTCCGTTATTGATTCACTTAAGTACGAATCATACGAAACGTTTTCCTATAACGGCTCGAATTACTTAATCATTCCGTTAGATCAAAATGATATTGAGAGCAACGATGACGAAGCATGGTTTGCGGCATCAACCGCAATAAGCGGCTGGGATATATACATCTTAACGTCGCTTCCGGCCGAGGAGCGTAGAAGGAAAATGTTCCACGAGGTTTTGGAGTGTTACCTTATCGAACATGGATTAAGTAGGAAAGATGCTCACGATATGTCCCGAATTGAGGAAGAAAAACTTTTCGGACAACGTAAGTAGTCAAAGAGATTCGAGATTGAAGAAAACGGGCTCAGGGGGTAATATTCTTGTGTGGCTTGGCAAGCCCTGTCTGCGCCGATGCTTCCGCCGACGCTAAAATTTTGGCGGACAAGTCGGCGGGCAGGCGAGTAGCCCCGCAGAACAGCAAAGCTGTCTACGGGGTAAATAAGGCAGGGGTCTGCCCCGCTGGCAAACGGCGGCGCGGTGGCGAAGAAGTAAACGCGGCGGTCTGCAAAACCGCTATGCGAGGGTGCGAATCCCTCCCGCGCCTCAAAGAATCTTAGCTGGAATTTTGGGCAGTGTTTTTTATGAAAATCATTTGACGGCGGACGGCGCCCACGGTCAATCCACAGTTTTTGCGATTGCTTTTTTATCCCGCGGATTTATTGTTAAGGTAGAATTTTATTTTGATAGTGGGAGAATTTTTTATGGCTATTCCAGTCAGGGGTAGCGACGGCAGGATTTACTATCCGGTAGAATACGGCAAAGATGGCAAGGTGAATATATTGGGATTGCCGGCGGGCGAGAATCCGATGGATTACGAAGTAGAAGAAGCGATTGTTGAGTTGCTTGCGATGGGCAGTGGTACACACGTGGCGGTTAAGGCGGATGACGTGAGCGGTTGCGAAAGACGCGACTGGCACGACAAGGGCGGAATTGCGAAAAATTAGCGGCGGCTTCATTGCGTTGGAGCCGCTTTTTGTTGTAATATTGTTGTGCGAAGCATTGTTTCGGCATGTATGGGGCGAGTGGCGGAATGGCAGACGCGCAGGACTCAAAATCCTGTGATCGCAAGGTCGTGAGGGTTCGACTCCCTCCTCGCCCACAAAGGCTTGTCTTATCCTTTGCCAAAACTTTTTGTTTTTGGTAATTTGAAGTCAGTTAAATTTGAGGAGGCGCGCATGGCTGAGCGAAGGGAAGAATACATATATCCCCACAGGGAGTATGAATCCGATTGCAAAAGAATCGCGGAGTGGGCGAGGGATAAAGGTTTCAAAAGCATATTTGGCGTGTGCAGGGGTGGCTGGACCCCGGCTGTCAGATTGTCGCACCTTCTGGGTTTGCCAATAGTCAGGTTTGAAAATAAAATTACTAAAGATACGCTGATCATTGAAGAATCTTATACATGATGGCAACACGATGCGGCGGCTGCTCCGGAAAATCGGCGGCAGCCATCGAATCGCAGTTCTTTTTTATAAAGAAGGAACTAAGCCAAGGCCAGATTTCTACGCGCGCAAGTGGACAATGTGGGTGCGTTTTCCGTGGGAAACGGAAGAGTCGTCGCGCTACGACGGCACGATTTAGGTTGATTCGAGCTCCAAGCCGGGGGCTCGTTTTTTATCAGCAAGCTCCACGGTTGCTTTCCCTTTGTGGGCGAGGTGGGAATCTCACGTCGCGAGTCGCTATACAGCAACTCGCTCCCTCACAACCCTCGGTTTTGAGTAATTTCCTACACGGGAGGAACCTCATACTTTCCTCCCGACCCCTTCTTTGGTTCGACTCCCACCGCGATAGGATGAAATTTGTGATATGCGAAACATATCACAAATTTTACTGTGGGCGAGGTGGGAGTCGAACCCACATGAGGAGTAACCCTCACAACATTTTAAGTGTTGCGCGTATACCATTCCGCCACTCGCCCGTCGTGCTTTCGTGATTGATTATGCAATAAATTTGGGCTAAAATCAATTTATAATGGCGCGGGTAATTTCTATCTGCAATCAGAAAGGCGGTGTCGGGAAAACCACCACGGCCGTTAACCTCGGCGCATATTTGGCGGCATACGGCAAGAGGACACTTCTTGTTGATTTTGACCCGCAGGCGAACGCGAGTTCTGCCGTCGGGCACGATTATACGGATACAGGTCCGAGCGTTTATCACGGAATTTTGGGCGAGGCGAAGCCGGATGAAGTCGTGAAACCGACCCAACTTTTCAATTTTCACTACATTCCTTCCGCGCAGCATCTGGCCGGAGCGCTGATTGAGCTCGTGAATGTTCCCGAGCGGGAATATTTCTTGCGGAAATTTTTGAACAACCTGCGGCACAAGTACGACTATATTCTGATTGACCTGCCGCCGTCCCTGAATTTGCTCACCGTGAACGGCCTAGTGGCCTCGGACGAGGTCCTGATTCCCATACAGGCGGAATATTATTCGCTGGAGGGGCTGGGGCAGATTCTTGAACACCGTGAATCTCGTGAGAGATAATTTGCGGCATCCGTTGCGGGTTGCCGGAGGTTTGGTTACAATGTATGACAAGCGCGAACATTTGAGCCGCGAAGTAGCTAAGAATCTCCGCCGCCATTTTCCACACAAGGTTTTTGAGACAGAAATCCCGCGGAGTGTCGCTCTGGCCGAAGCTCCGAGTTTCGGGAAGCCGATAATTTTGTATCGTCCCGATTCGCCCGGCGCCACGGCCTACCGCGCGCTCGCGGAGGAAATTATTTCGCAGGAGAAAGAAATAATATCCGAGCAAGGAACGGTCGCCAGTGAAAATTTCGGAAATCTTGTATGAGTGTGATACTAATATACAAATGCATGCGAATGATACAAATAATACGAATAAGATAATTTATCCCGAATTATCTTATACAATCGTCGGCGCTTGTTTCAGCGTTCACAACAATCTTGGCAGGTATGCGCGGGAAAAGCAGTATTGTGACGATTTGGCGAAAAGATTTAAAGAAATTAGACTGCCGTTCAGGAGAGAATTAACAGTTGGTGGTACGGGGAATATAATAGATTTTTTGGTTGATGATAAAATTATTTTGGAAATCAAGGCTAAGCGGTTGCTTGCTAAAGAAGACTATTTTCAAATCCAGCGTTACTTGCAGGCGTTGAATATCAAGCTAGGCTTATTGATTAATTTTCGCGACAAGTATTTGAAACCCGCAAGGATAGTAAAAATAGATACCAAGACAAAAGAAAGATTTGTATAATTCGTATCATTAGTACAATTAGTATATTGGTATCATTACATTATTATGCTTGGCAAAGGACTTGAATCATTAATACCCCCGCACCAGAGCTCTGACGAGCACGGTATGGGGCAGGCCCCGCAACAGTCGCATGGAAGCGGCGACGGGCAACCCCAGTCGGATTTTCCGAACGATGAGGTGGTTTTGACGCCGTACGATGAAGCGGCGGCCACTACCCCACCAGTTCCAGTAGATCCGCAGCCGGTAAATCCCGCGCCCGCCTTCGCTCCTGAAGAGCTACGGCGAGGCGAGCCCGCCTCCACTAGTGAAGAGTTCCGGCAGAGCGAGCCCGCTGAAGGCGACTTCCGTTCAAAAATCAGAATAAATCTCCCCGAAGAAAAAAGAGGAAGAATAGCCCCATCAAGACCCGAAGAGGATTATGTTTTTCATATTGAAGTTTCCAAAATAAAAGCCAATCCGGCACAACCACGCAGGGATTTCAACGAGGCGGGAATCAGGGAATTGGCACTGTCCATACGTGAATTCGGTTTTCTCCAGCCGCTCGTCGTCTCAAAAATAGAAAAAGAAACGGCGACGGGGATTGATGTTGAGTATCAGCTCATCGCCGGCGAACGGCGCCTGCTTGCCGCGAAAATGCTAGGCTTGGAGATGGTGCCGGCGATCATCCGCAGGGTGGATTTGGAACGCGAAAAACTGGAATTGGCGGTGGTGGAAAATATCCAGCGTGAGGATTTGAATCCAATTGAGAAAGCAAGAGCGCTCGCGCGGCTTCAGGACGAATTTCGCATGACGCAGCGGGAGATCGCGGCGAAGCTCGGCAAATCGCGGGAAGTCGTGGCGAACAGCGTGCGGCTCCTCGGCTTGCCGACATACGCGCAGGAGGCGCTCATAAAAGGACAAATTACGGAAAGCCACGGGCGGTTTCTTCTCGCGATTGATGACCAGGCGGCGCAGAAAAAATTGTTTGACGATATGCTGGCGCGGCATTTGACCATGCGGGAACTCAGAGAGCGCGTGCAGATGTCGAGAAGTAGGGGGCAAGAAGTAAGAAGTAAGGAAAACAGTGCGAACTTGACGCCGGAAATGAAAATGATGGAAGAGAAGTTGTCGGCAGAACTTGGGACGCCGGTGAAAATAGAAAAAGGAGCGAACACCGGCAAAATCACGATTACGTTTTACTCGGAGGAGGAATTGGAAAGTATCGTGCGAAAAATCGGAAAAGAAGAAGGTTAGGAGTTCGGATACTAGCCCGTAACCACGATATACATTTCGTAGGATAAACTTTCAGAGATTACTAAATAAAGATATGGAACTAGATAATTTTCAAAAAAGTTTATTAAAGCATATAGAAAATTTTCGCAGAGTTTTAGCGACACCTTCTGGCGACTGGTCAGTTAAGGGTTTTATTGATATTGCAAAAAACATTTATACAATTTCAGTAGATACCAAAGTAGTATCTAAAATTATTGAATTGATGATGTTTCCTGTATTACAGAAATTCGCAAAGGAAAACAATTTTGAAATGACTTTTTGTGCAGAACAAAATCATTATCCAGATGTTACTTTTATAACAAAAGATAAGCGAAAAATTGCCCTCGATCTTAAAAGTACCTATCGAAAAAATCATGATGTAGTTTCGGGATTTACACTTGGAGCGTTTACTGGTTATTTCCGTTTTCGCGATTCAAATAAAAATATCACCTTTCCCTACAAAGAATATGATAAGCACTATATTCTCGGCATTATTTATACCCAACAGGGAGAATTGATTGACGAAAATAAAGTTTATATGATTGATGATTTAGAAGATATTTTATCGGTCGTCAAAGATTTTGATTTTCTTGTTCAAGAAAAATATAAAATCGCTAAAGATAGGCCGGGTAGCGGAAATACAAAAAATATCGGCTCTTGTGTGAAAATTAACGAGCTTAAAGAAGGCAGGGGGCCGTTTTCAAAACTCGGAGTTAAAATATTTGACGATTTCTGGATGAATTATATGACCTTGGAAATGGCACGAAACGCAAAATTAAAGCGGCCGCCATACTCTAATCTCAAAGAGTATTTGAAATATCGCAACATAAAGAATATTTAACCATGCAAATCGTGAAGCAACAGCAATCCCAATTATTCAACGAAATGCCAACGAAAAATGCTGGCGTTTTGCCATCTACTCGTTATCAGGGGAGTAAATATAAAATTCTCAAATGGATTGATTACTGCACAAAAGACTTAGATTTTGATTCAGTCCTCGATGCCTTTGGCGGAACTGGTTGTGTCGGCTATATGTATAAGAAAAATGGTAAGCAAGTTTTTTATAACGACTCCTTAAAATTCAATCATTACGTTGGGCTTGCTTTAATAGAAAATAAAAATACTACCTTGAACGATAATGATTTGGATTTAATCTTAAAGAAAAATCCGAAAGTAAAATATCCTTCTTTTATCTACGACACGTTTCACGATATTTATTTCACCGACGAGGAGAATAAGTGGCTTGATGTGGTCGTAACAAATATTAGAAACATTAAAGATAAATATAAAAGGGCCTTGGCGTATTATGCTTTATTTCAATCCTGCATAATTAAGCGGCCATACAATTTATTTCATAGGAAAAATCTATATATAAGAACAGCAGAGGTAGAAAGGAGTTTCGGCAACAAAAAAACATGGGATACTCCGTTTGAGAATCATTTTCTCAAGTTTGTTGAGGAAGCAAACAGTGCCGTGTTTGATAATGGCAAAAAAAATCAAGCAGTCCATTCAGATATTTTCGGCCTAACCATTCCGAAAATTGACCTTGTTTATATTGATACGCCATATATTTCTGAAAAAGGTGTGGGCGTAAATTATTTTGATTTCTATCATTTTTTGGAGGGCATTGTTTTTTATGATGAATGGCCGAAACTGATTGATGAAAATTCAAAACATAAAAAAATAAAGAACGGAAAAAATGAATGGTGTAATAATGGTGAGATACACGGTGCTTTTGAGCGACTGTTCGATAAATTCAAAAAATCAATTTTGGTCGTTTCCTATCGTGATGATGGAATTCCGACAATCTTGGAACTGGTAAATATGCTCAAAAATCATAAGAAGTCCGTTGAAATAAAAAAAATAGATTATAAATACGTTTTAAGTAGTGGCAACTCTAAAGAGGTTTTGATTATAGCGAAATAAATTAGTATTATTACACTTATGCAGTGTTATATTATTTCATTTCAAACATCCCTCTCTGATAAAACGGGACTAGAGAGTGCCATAAAATCTTATGGCACGTGGGCAAAAATCACACCAAATACTTGGGCGGTGGTTTCTGATAGGCCCGCAAAAGATATTAGGGATCATATTCTTTCAAATTTGGCACAGGGAGATCGTCTTATGGTTGTTCGTTCGGGGACGGAGGCTGCGTGGAGCAACGCCATCGCTAGTAACGATTGGCTAAAAAAGAATTTGTAATTATGCCAAACGAGAACGAACAAATTTCAGGGGGAGTAAAGATCAATCGAGCAAAACTTGGTTCAATTTCTCTGTATGATGTCACGGAAGACGAACTAGGCTTGTTAGAGCGCGGATCGC
This sequence comes from uncultured bacterium, assembly GCA_963844965.1. GTDB lineage: Bacteria > Patescibacteriota > Minisyncoccia > UBA6257 > 2-01-FULL-56-20 > REEB91. The sequence continues at coordinate 17,296 of CAWJQC010000007.1, forward strand.
CAGCTTCAACTTACCTTAATTTCGCGATCGGACTTCTATCAATCGGAATTTCTTTTTTCATTAGTATTTTTTCAACCAAAATCGAAGATATAAAGGTTTATGCAGTATTTTGGGTTATTGCGCTTGTAACTACAATTGGCGGGATTGTACTTTTCGTAGTGTGGCGTCAAGCGAATAAATCAGCCGAAAATGTGATACAGAGGATAAAGAACAGAATGAGTCCTGCTACACCTAGTTCTAATACCGCTCCGGTTGCTGGGCAAGAATCAAGTTCCCGGGCAGAAAATAATTAATCGCCGCTAAAAATTCTGTCCGGCCGAGCGAGGGCGCGGCGGAAGGGGGATGTAGGGGAATTCCGCCGCATCCGAGCGTCAGAAATCAGCGTCAGGATTTTCGCGAAAAAAAATTCGGATTTTGTTTGGGATAGACAGCTTATGTCAATTTGTAGCTAATTTCCCTTACTCCTCTGATTTGTCTCAATTTGAAAATCAGTTTCTCTATTTTTTGCTTGCCCGGTAGTAGTTCTGCGATATTATTCACCCCAATTCGGAGCAGTTTCTCGTTGCCAACTTTGGTAGAATAATAAGTTGACCAAGCCCTCGGAGCTTAATCGTGGACAATCCGAATTGCAATCGCAGAATCACTACTGGGCTTATCGGTTGCGGCGATTTTAGTGCGGTTGACGGGCTTTTAACGGCAGTTTAGTATTATAAAAGCGTGTTATTTGGTGTGGATGGGGAGGTGAATGATGTGCCAGGCCGACAGCGAAAAGACCGAACAAGAGCAAACAAAGATAGCGGAAAGAAAAGCTCTGGGATATTTGCGGGAGCACCCCGGTGCCGTGAGGCGGGATTTCTTGGTGGAATATCTCAGATTTGAGGGCGTGCCGGACCTCGTGGCGCGAGCCGCACTGAGGAATCTTGTCGACGAGAGGAAGGTTCTGTCAACGGAAAGCGGTCTGGAAATAAAATTGTCGCAGTAGGGGCTGGAAATCAGCCCCGTTTTTGTTTTCGTGGATGATGTGGAACTTGTCTTATATCGTACAATCGTTCAATATAAGACAGATTCGTTAAATCGCCTTGCAGCTTGTCCCAATCACGCCTTTCGCCCGCTTCAGTTTCAGAATTGACCTACCGACCGCCGGTTTTCAATAAGGCGAGGGGTTGGATTGGACGAGCGCGAAGTAACTCGCGGCATCATCACAATCATTTTCTTGCATTTCCTCTATTATCATATTGAGCACCCCCCCATCTTCAATTGACAATATGTGTTCTGACGCGCCTTGATTATGCTTATTAATATGGGCTTCATGAACAAATTGCAGTGGTTCATCCGGTGCGATGCGGACATAATTAAAACCCGCTTTCTTAAAAAGTTCGATGGCTTCTTTCGCCTCGGTTCTGTGATGTTCGCCTTCGTCAGCGGGTAATGATTCGTGGTTAATCATATAAAGAAGCGACTTCGTAAATTCACCTTATATTTTACATTTTATCTGTCGTTGTCAATAGCGCGATGGTTTAGAGTTTTTGCGTGAATTACCATACCAAACAAGAGTTTGGCTTAGATGGATTATGTGTCGCTCCTCGTTTGATATTGGGATGAGCCTTGCCGAACGGTGATGTCTGGAAGCTTTGACGGGATGTAGCGGTTATTTATCATCAAATCAATTTGTAGCTAATTTCTCTTACTCCTTTTATTTGTTTCAATTTGAAAATCAGTTTTTCTATTTTCTGCTTGTCTGCGACGCACTTGACCTTATCTGATTCATATATTATTATGTCAGTTAGCAAAATTCACTTGGAGGGCTTGGGTGATAAGCAGATTCCTGTTGCTTTCGCATCAGATTCTCGTATTGGGTTGCGTTTCCGCCGTCGGAAGCATTGCGTACGTAATTTCTAACTGGTGGACGGCAAGGAAATATGAGGACCGAGGCGTGCCTGGCCGGTATTTTGCCGTCTATTTTTTTACGGCGGTGATTACCGTGCCCGCCACCGAAGAGTTGATTTGTAGACTACCGTTGCCTATTGCATTCAGCGGTATTTCTGCCGGAGCTTGGGCGGGCATCGTGTTGACGGGCATTGTGTTCGGGCTAGTTCATTACCCCAAGGGTTTTAGAAAAGACAGAGAAGATGCAGTTTCAATAGGTGGAAACGCCAAATTAACTGATTGGTTCTCAAAACCGATCATGGGAAATAAGTGGCTGCCACCGAAATCGTTCGTTCTCAGGGCTTTCTTGGGAGTAATGTGCGGCTATTGCGCCATTAGACTCCAGTCCCTGTACGCGGCATTTGCCGTCCACGCGTTATGGAATTCAGTAATGTGGGTCCCGTTGGCGGCGCTGATCTGTTCTTATATGCTGCGCATCAAGGTGAAGGAGTATTTCAGGCATCGGCGTTCTAGAAATTTTGAGCTGCAACACTAAGTTGCGGCTCTTATTTTTTATATCAGCTTATAACTAATCTCCCTCACTCCTTTAATTTGTTTCAATTTGAAAATCAGCTTTTCTATTTTTTGCTTGTTAACAATTACGCATTCAATCTTGCTCACGGAAAAACGGCCGCCGGCGATATTTTGCGTGTTGAAGTCGCTGATGTTTACATGAGAACGCGCTATTGTCGTGGAGAAATCTTTTATGAGGCCGACGCGGTCGTCGGCAACGATGCGGAGTTCGGTCCTTGTCGGCAATCTTGAGCGCTTTCCCAGGATGTTCTTCGCTCTGAGCGACGCCCTGATGTGTTCGCGGGCCATTGAGGTTTTGACGAACTTCAGCCAGTCCTCCGACGGCTTTTTGTTTTTTTGCGTCATGATTTGCACCAGGTCGCCGGACTTGAGTTTGTGGTTTAACGGAACGAGCTGGTTGTTTACCTTTGCGCCGGCGCAGGAGTTGCCGATTTCGCTGTGAATTTGGTAGGCGAAATCTACCGGCGTGGCGTCCGCCGGCAGATCAATGACATCGCCTCTCGGCGTGATTACGAAGATGCGCTTTTTGAAAAAGTCAACTTTCATCGCCCGCAGAAATTCTTCTGGGTCTTCGGCGCGTTTTTCCTCGCTGCGGTTCGTGATGGCGGCGGAGAGCCAGTTCTTCAGCTGTTCCACCCATCTCAGTTCCTCGGAGAGGTGTTTTTGCGGTATTTTTTCGCCGCGCCTTGATTGTTCGTAGAGCCAGTGGGCGGCGATGCCGTTTTCGTTCTCCTCATGCATCTCTTTCGTGCGGATCTGGAACTCAATTATTTTTTCCTCCGGCCCGATGACGGTCGTGTGCAAACTCCTGTAGCCGTTCGGCTTCGGCATGGCGATATAGTCCTTGATGCGTCCGGGGAGAGGTGGCCAGGCGTGGTGGATAGCGCCGAGGGCGGCGTAGCATTCCGAAACGTTGCTCACGATGATACGCATGGCGACGAGATCGTAGACGTTCTCTATTTCCATATCGCGCTCCAAAAGCTTGTGATATAAGCTCGCGTAGCGTTTCGCCCTGAAATCAATGGAGATGGGCGTGAGATTGTTTTCTTTGAGTATCGCCTCCACCGCCGGTTTTATCTTTTTCAGGTACTCCAGCCGTTTTTCGTATTTTTCCTCAACGGTCTTGTGCAGCCACTCCGATTCGCGCGGATGAATATAGGGAAAAGCGAGGTCGCGAAGTTCGCCCGACAGGTTCTGCATGCCGAGGCGATAGGCGAGCGGCGCATAGATCTCGTCCGTTTCAAGCGCGATTCTCTTTTGTTTGATGGGCGGCAGGGCGGCGAGCGTTTTCATGTTGTGTAGCCGGTCGGCAAGTTTTATGAAAACGACCCTCAGGTCCTTGCTCAGCGCGAGTATCATTTTGCGGAGGTTTTCTATTTTGCTTTCCACGCCGCGGTATTTAATAAGGCCGAGTTTCGTGACTCCATCAACGAGGAAAGCGATGTCCGGGCCGAACTCGCGCCGCACGTCGTCAATGGTTATGCCCGTGTCCTCAACCGTGTCGTGCAGGAGTCCCGCGGCTATCGTGGTTTCGTCAAGATGCCACTGGTTCAGGGTTTCGGCGGTGGCCAAGGGATGCGTGAGATACAGCTCGCCACTCTCGCGCTTTTGCTTCGCATGCGCTTTTTCGGCAAATTTATACGCTTTGGCTATCACGCCGTCGGGATAGGTTTTTATTATCTCCTTGATTGTCATCATAGCTTATGATAGCCTACTTGCAGCTTTTATAAAACTTAAGGGGGCGGATGATGGCAAACCATTTCTTGCGTGAGACGCTGGGATCCATAGGCGCGGTGCTGCCGGATTTCAGGCACGTAAGAGTTGACTGGGAAAGACTGAATTTTGTCGCGGAGGAGAACGCGCTTATGGATTACGATTTGCCGTGCTGGGATTTTTCCGGATGCTATCCGCAGTCCGACGAAGCGGCCCTCTCGCATTTTTTCTGGGGGAACGTGATAAATTTCTGTTTTGATCACTCGCGGGGCAACGGGGACGGCGAACTACTTAAGTTCAAAGTTCGCAACTGTGACGGAAAAATTATATCCGGTTCTTTCGGGATGCAATCCTGCTTTTACAGGACCTACAAAGAGTTGCCGATTACGACGGAAGATTTGAAAGCGCGGATTGGCACGTTTTCCAAGTTTGAGGAAATGTTCCGGGGAGTGGATTCTTCAATGCCGCTTCTCAGTCAACGCTGGGAAATGCTCAATGAAGCTATCGTGGTACTTGAAAATAGGTTCGGCGGGCAAGTGCAGAACTTACTTGAAGAAGGGTGCTACAGGGCTTTTGGCGAAGGCGGGGGGACGCAGCCGGGCATGGTGGAGTTGCTGGTTGATTACTTTCCTAACGCTTTTGGAGACGATAAGTTTATAGATTACAAGGGATGTTTTAATCCGCCCGGAAAAGCATTTTACTTTTACAAACGGGCACAGCTTTTTGTGATGATGTATCATGGGCGCGCCCTGAGATCAGGCGGAAAACTTAAGTCCATTGATGGTATTGAAGAGATCGGTCCGCTCGTAGATTATATCATTCCCAAACGATACGTCGCGGACAGCGTGCTTGTGTACGGCGACGAGCTTCGCGAGAAAATTGAAAGAGCATTGCCGATTGAAAGACACAGTAGGGAAGTGCTTGAAATTCGGCTCGGAACATACCTGGCCTTTTGGAAAGAGCTTGAGATAATAAATAAGATAAGAGCGATGGGCTGCATCGAGCCGATTCATGTCGGGCATCTTGACTATCGCAGATTCAGCCGCAGCGATGGCGGTAAATTTAAGCACTATTTTTGTCCTTGCACCGATTGCTGATTTTATTGGGCAGGGCGCTTCTTCGGAGGCGCTTTTTTGTTTTGTAAGCGCAAGATGCAAAAATCAGAATGTAGAATTGGTACAATTTTGTTATACTTTTAAATATGAATAAATACCAAAAAGAAGTGGACGAGTGGTTCAAAAAAGAAGGGTGGCAGTATTGGGAACCGCTAGCCATAACAGCCCGTTTATTTGAAGAAGGAGGCGAATTTGCCCGTCTTATCAATCACATCTATGGCTCCAAGAAAAAGAAACCCGATGAGCGAAAGCAGGATATAGAGGAAGAGATCGGAGATATAATTTATACTCTTATTTGCTTTGCGAATGAGAACGGGATAGATCTTGATGTCGCAATCCGCAAAAGTTTGGATAAGGTTGTAAAAAGAGACAAAGATCGATATTAATCCGATTTCACTTTAGATTTTGCCGCGCGCGGTTTACTTTTTTTCTCATTATCGTTTTTCTTCTCTTCTCCCTTAGCCTTCCACGCTTCAAATAATGCCGCGAGTTCGGCTTCGCTCTCCGGTTTTTTGTTGGCGATGAAAGTGCACTCCGGATAGCGCGTGCAGGCGTAGAACGGCCGGCCGCGTCCACGCGATTTTTTCTCCACAATGTCGCCGATTTTGCAGTTGGGGCACTTGAAACCGGTTTTGTTCCAGATTTTCATTACGCCTTTGCAATTCGGGTAGTCGCTGCAGCCGAGGAAGAAGCCGAAGCGGCCGCGCCGCACGGTCATCGGTTTTCCGCAGATCGGGCAACACTCGTCTTTCGTTTTTTCCTCAAGCTCCCTGATCTTCGCCGCCTCCTCGGGCATTGGGAGTGTTACCTTGCTTTCCGGGTCGGGGCAGGCAAGGAATTTTCCGTTCCTGCCGAACTTTATGAGCATCGGTTTGCCGCAGTGCGGGCAGGGAGTTTCGGAAATCTCAACCTGTTTTTCCACGGCTTTTTCTTTTTCTTCCAGATTTTTTTTGAAAGGGACGTAAAATTCGCGGATGACGGGAACCCATTTGGTCTTTCCTTCGGCGATCTCGTCCAGCTCTTCTTCCACGTGCGCCGTAAATTTGATGTCCACGATTTCCGGGAAATGTTCCACGAGCAGATCGTTTACGAGCGTGCCGATTTCCGTCGGGTGGTATTTTTTTTCTATCTTTTCCACATAGCCGCGTTCCTGTATGGTTGAAAGAGTCGGCGCGTACGTTGATGGGCGGCCGATGCCGTCGGCTTCAAGCGCCTTTATGAGCGTGGCGTCCGTGTAGCGCGGCGGCGGTTCGGTGAAATGTTGCAGCGGCAGGAGTTCTTTGAGCGTCAGTTTCTCGCCGATTTCTAGCGGCGGAAGCGTATTTTCTTCCTCCCCGTTTTCATCGCCTTTTTCCGTGTAAATTTTCATAAAGCCGTCAAATTTCACGCTGACTCCTCTTGCGCGGAAAAGATATTTGCCGTCGCGCTTGTCCGCCATAGCTTTCTCGTCCGCCGAAGTTTTAACGAAGGCGGAAGCGGCGGTGGAGGCGCCGATTGTCGCGCGCGTTTCTTCAAGAAGCGCGGCCTGCATCTGAGAAGCAAGCGTGCGTTTATAGATGAGGTCGTAAAGTTTCGTCTGACCACGGTCGCGGAGACCGATGGCATCCGGTGTTTTTCCGAAATCGGTTGGTCTTACGGCTTCGTGCGCTTCTTGCGCGCCCTTGGATTTATTCGTATAAACACGTGGCGCGGCGAGGGCGTAGTTCACTCCGAAGCGCTCCGTGATTACGGCGCGTGCCTGGGCTAAGGCGGAGGTCGCGAGATTCAGGCTGTCCGTTCTCATATAAGTTATAAAACCCTCTTCGTAAAGTTTTTGGGCGATGACCATCGTTTGTTTTGCCGAAAAACCGAAACGCCGCGCCGCTTCCTGCTGCAGGGTTGAGGTCGTGAAGGGAGGAGCGGGGACGCGTGTCATTTCTCTGGTTTCAACGCCGTAAACCGCGTAATCCGCGCCTTTAAGTCCGGAAATTATTTTTTGCGCTTCCGTTTCGCTCGCCACGTCCATTTTTCCGAGATTCTTTCCGTCAACGAAATAAAGCGTTGCGCGAAACGGCTTTGGCACTTTGCGTTTTACTCCGCTTTTCATGAAATCCGCTTCAATCGTCCAGTATTCTTCTTTCTTGAAATTTTGGATTTCGCGTTCGCGCTCAACGACCAGGCGCATGGCCACGCTTTGCACGCGCCCAGCGGATAGGCCATAGCGTATTTTTCTCCAGAGAAACGGCGAGAGTTCGTATCCCACAAGCCGGTCCAAAACCCGCCGCGCCTGCTGGGCGTCAACGAGGTTTATGTCAATATCGCGCGGACTCGCGAGCGCGTCTTTTATGGCGGGTTTGGTGATCTCATGGAATGCTATCCGTTCGTATTTCTTTTCCTTCCCAAGTTCAAGCGCCTGGACAAGGTGCCAAGCGATAGCTTCTCCTTCGCGGTCTTCGTCTGTCGCGAGAATAACCATTTCGGCTTTTGCCACGTTTTTCTTGAGCGTTTCGACCACCCCGTGTGCCTTTTTAGGTATCACATATGTCGGCTTGAAATCGTGTTTTACGTCAATGCCCAGTTTGCTTTTCGGAAGGTCGCGGAGGTGACCATAAGAGGACTCAACGAGATATTCTCTGCCGAGGAACTTTGAGATAGTCTTTGCCTTAGTTGGAGATTCTACTATTACAAGGTTCATTTTGGTGGTTATTGTTTTTGTCCCGATTTTTTCAAAATTTTCAATTTTGTAAAAAATCGTGGATCCTCGATAAATCTATCCCGACAAAGTCGCGGATGATTTATCGGGACTTTGGTTGGTGATTCAACGATGACGAGGTTCATTGTTATAAAGTATAACATCCATCGCCGGTTTCTTTTACGATGTTCTTAATTATAAGATATGTGAGCGCGCGGTTCGCCTCCGAGACGGATAGATTAGTCGTTCCCAGTATTTTGTCAATACCGGCAGGTTTTGAAAATTTTTTAAGCGCTTCGTAAATTTTTTGTTCCTCCGGAGTTTCGAAATCTTTTATCAAAATGCTTTCCGCACCGGTTTCGATATTGAAAGCCTCCAAAATATCTTCGGCCTTGGTGACGAGTTCGGCGCCACTTCTTATGAGACGATTTGAGCCGATGTAGTTTGGGTGGGAAATCGGTCCCGGCACCACGAAAACCTGGCGGTTTTGGTCCAGCGCGTGATGGGCGGTCACGAGCGCGCCGGAATTTTCCGGCGCCTCCACCACCAGTACGCCCTCGGCGAGGCCGCTTACGATCCGGTTGCGTTCAAGAAATCTGTATGGGAGCGGCCGCGTATCTGGAGGATATTCGGAAATGATCGCGCCGCCCGCCGACAATATTTTTCTGGCCAGCCGCTCGTTCGTGCGCGGGTAAACGTGATTTAGGCCGTTACCCAAGACGGCGACGGTTTTGCCTTTTGCCTCAAGGCATCCCTCGTGCGCGGCGGCGTCGATCCCGAGAGCCAGGCCGCTTATTATGGAAAATCCGCGCTTGGCAAGTTCGGCAGCGAATTTCCTGGCCAATTCTCTACCCTCAATCGTCGCTTTTCTCGTGCCGACAATCGCGATGGTTCTCGCGTCTTTCGGCGGCATAGTTCCGAGGATGTACAGACCGAATGGCGGCTGGGGGATTTCTTTAAGAAGCGGGGGATAGCCCGGCGAGTCGCGGAGCGTTAACTTTATGTCAGCCTTTTCCATTATTTCCCACTCTTTTGCGGGATTCGGCGCCACTTTTCCCGCCACGGCCGATTCTCGCCAGGCGGTTTCCCAATCGGGAAATTTATTTTTTAGCGCCTCAAGTTTTTTGTAGTCGCTTTCAAGCGCGATGTTAACCGCGTTGTAGAATAATTCTTCCTGCATCCCAGTAGAGGAATTTCGAATATTAATTTAGTAGTTCCGACTGTGTCATAATATTGTCGCGAAACATTGATTGTGTTGATAATTTTTGCTAGTTAGGGAAACTCTTGTTCGAAATTCCCTGCCTGCCGGCAGGTTCTACTGGGCATAGTTTAGTTTAGAATAATATACGCAATCGGTGGCAAGTCAATTACTGTTATCGGTGGAATTTTTGAAAAGAAAAAAGCGGCCGTTGTTTGGATCGCGACCGCTCACCGCTTTTGGCCGGATTGTCCAGCTACTCGCTGAATTTTTTCAGCGCTTCTTCTTCTGTCTTGCAGGAATCAAACATAGTAGCACCAAGGAGATTCAGTATCCGAAGTTTTTCGCACACATGCCCGTCAGGGCAGGCGAGCTCTTAATTTCCCGCCGTTTTCCTTGATAGACATAAGAACCGAAATAAGCATGCCAATACCGCCGGAATCAACACCAGTCAAATCTTTGAAGTTAAGTAGTAAATTTCTGCAATTCTCGGCCAAGAGGTCCGTGACAACTTCTCTTAAAGCTCTCGTGGCGTCGCCTGTAAAGCCTGCAAATAAGTTTCCTTGGCAGTCGATGACTGTAACATCGCCAACAACCTTGCGGACGTTTATCCTAAACATGATTCCTCCTTCCTCCAGTGGTTTCGGCTTTCAACTACACCGATGCCATTGTAAACGCTCTGTCAATTTTTGTCAATTAGTTGGGGTTTTGTTACAATAAAATTACGATGCTCAACCGCTTCAGGAGAGGATTAATCGTAAGCGCAATAATCATTGTCGGTTCGTTTTTGATTTCTGGAGTGGTACTTTACTTAATGGCCGGCGATTTGCGGTTTCAAGTTCAGAAGATCGGGGAGGCACAGGCGGCGATATTGAACAGCCGCATTGTTCTTGATTCACTCTCGGCGCTGAAAGAAGATCTTGCCCAAGCCTCGGATTACAGCCAGGCTATGGATAAAATTTTAGTGCCGCAGGACCAGCTGTTGGATTTCGGGAAATGGCTTGACCAACTGGCTCGCGCGTACCAAATCCAATTAAACTTCTCTTTTGGCGGCGAACCGGTATCTCCGCAGGCGGGCTCACCCGGTTATTATAATTTCTCGTTGGAACTCAACGGCGACCTGAACAATATTATGGATTTTGTGAAAGACGTGGAGTATAGATCGCCGCGGTTTTTAACGGTTTTTGATAGTCTTGATTTGAGCAATAAAGACGGCAGTTACGAGGTCTCGGCGAATGGACGGGTTTTCTTCAAATAGAGGTCGGCCGTGATATATTAAGATTTTACGATAAAGTTACCGGCATGCGAAAATTTTTTAATAAACATCCAGAATTTACGCTTGCAGTTATAGCTGCGGTATTTTTGATAATCATGGCCGCGTCCTACGTTTGGGGCGTCACGACGATTGTCACCAACGTGAGCAAGGCGACCAGTGTCGGAGAGGAAAAGATTCCGCAGGCTGGATTTGATATCCAAGGAGCCGCCGGTCTGGACTTAAAGGGGCTTATTCGTTAAAATCGGCTTTTGCGGGCATCTTAGCTTGCCCCGCCAAATTTTTGAAAGCGCCTTTAGGGCCGACGCTTGCGAGTCGGCCTCCCGACACCGACCAATGTCGGTCGTCGGGACTCAGTGGTAAGAATATTTTACAACCAATTAATGCGTCCTTAGCTCAGTGGCAGAGCGCTTGCATGACACGCAAGAGGTCGCAGGTTCAATCCCTGCAGGACGCACACAGCAGTGACAGGTGTTTCACGACCGCGTCAGCCGACTCTTTCGCGCGACCGCGAGAGCCGACCCAGTTGGACGGAATCATCTTCACATACAAAATACCGTCGCAGAATTGCGGCGGTATTTTGTATTTCGGCTTCGCCTTTTCGCTATGCCGTTTCCTTCGGCATCAAGCTGATCACTCTATTCTTGAGCATCAGTCGGCTCTTGAGGTTCGACAACAATTCCCGTTTTTCCGTGATCGTTCCTTCGGTCAGGATATATATCGCATAGGACTTAGCATCGAACGTCTCCGGCTCGGCGTTCTGCTCCCGGCTCTTGCCCAAGGCAATCCTTCGGAACTTGTTGTACCGCGTGATCTCGTCCTTGAATTTCTGCTTGATGCCAAGCTCGTTCATATCTAAGGTGTCCAGCATGGCAATGATCTGTTCGATGATTTCCTCCTCCTTGATGTATCCACACTGGCAATTCACGTCACGTTTCTTTGTGCAGCCGTAATAAACGTATCGATGGGTATTGCCGTTTTTCTGGTATTTCCACTTCTCGGACGCAGTGATTCCTGACCCACACAAGCCGCAGGTTATCAATTTCGTGAAGGCGAATTCCTTGTCGTTTTTGACCTCGCTCCGCTTCAGCTGCTCGCGCGCCCGGTCAAAGAGTTCTTTCGTGATAATTGGCGTATGCTGCCCCGTATACCAGTTTCCCGACCCCTCCGGGAATTCAAAGACGCCGTAGTAGAAGGTTTTCTGCAGGATGATAAAGATGTTGGATAACGAGAGGTACTTCCCGTTCGTCGTCTTGAATTTTAGATCATTCTTGAGCCACAGGTAGAGACGCCGTCCCGACCACTGATCATTCGCCACCTTCTCAAACATCTGGCGGATGACGGGAGCTCGAACTGGATCCACGATCACCTCGCAGGGCTTGTCCTTGCGCTTTTCGTTCAGGTATCCCGTCGGCGCGATGGATGGCCGCAATCCCTGCTCGCAACGTGTTCGCAACCCTCGCTTCACGTTTTCCGATTTGTTGTCGTTCTCAAGTTTCGCTGTCGAACACAGAATCATCAGCATAAACTTCTCGCTTGGGTTGTTCGTAAATTTCTGACTGAAGGTTCTGATTTCGATTAAGAGTTTCTGGTCCATGAGATCGACGAGCGAACCGAGATCACCAGCATTGCGGCTAAGACGGTCCGGTGCCCACGTAAGGATGCCGTTGAATTTGCCATCTTTGATATCTTTGAGGAGACTATTGAATACCTCACGCTGGCCGACGGCTTTCGCGGAGTGCGATTCCTTCCTTATCTCCACGATCTCAAGTCCGTCGCGCTCGGCGACCCGGGTCATCTCCTTGATTTGCGAATCAATACTCAGGACTTGTTGCTCCTCAGATTCCGTTGATTTTCTTGCGTATAAACAGTATGCGACCTTTATGGGAAGCGGTTGATTGGTTGAGGTCGCCGCTCCCACCGACCCCTTGATTAGGTTTGTCATCAAGACAAGAGATGATGCGAACCCACGAGGGCGTCCAGGATGGTCGAGTTGATAACTGATGGGTCGCTACAAGGCTATGAAGGAGCGAGGAAGGCAAGTTGATTGATTTAGCGAGATGCTGAATGCCATATTCGGAGAGAAAAAACTGCTGGAGTTTACAATTATTTTTTTGGAAAAAGTCCAGCCATTATAACCACAATCACAAGGGCTGGAGAAATTATCTTCAGGCCCCAAATCGATATCAGAAAAACAGTAAGAGAGGACAGGCCCGGATTTCCCGCCCCAACCGCGTTTAAAAACGCCATCACGAGAACAAACAAAAAGAAAATGGTGAATGTCAGTATGTTAATTAACGCGTAAAATAATTGCGAGATTTTGTTTTTAAATAAATCGAAGAAAATATATGCCAATAAATAAGTAATAACAGTCCACGAGGTACCGAGAACCATTTTGTCCGCCTCAGACCTGTTATAGATATTAGAAAAATTATATATTAGGCCGACAAAAAATATAGAAATTACGACCAAAAACTGTAGCCTATTTCCAATCTCTAAAAGACCAGCTCTATTTGGCGCCCTCGTCGCAAGCTTTCTAATTTTACGCCACAGATTTTTATTCATGGTTTCGGCCCAAGCCATGTTAAATAATTACGCCCAAATTTTACTCCGCTGGCAATAAAAAACAAGGCCGCTGCGGTCGGCGGCAGTTGGCTTATTTTTCCCACGGCACCGGCCTTTGTAGGATGTGCATTGGTTTGAAATCCGTCATCGCGGACTATTACATAACAGTGCCATCTGTGCGGCCCCCTTCAGAATTATCGATTTTATGCTATTATAACGATAACAACTGAATATGCCTAAACCTCGCCACCGGCGGGGCATGGCACGAAAACCGGTCGGGGATAGAGAGCCCATCGTTTGGGAGCACCCTGACCGGTCGCATGCCGAAAGGTATGTGGGTGGCGCAAGCCATCGCCCAGCGGTGGGCTTTGTGGTTTCGCTACTGGCATAAAAATAAAACCGGTCAGGGTTATGCCTAATAAACTATATTTTGGAGACAATTTAGATATTCTCCGAAACAAAATCGCCGATAGCTCGGTTGATTTAATTTATCTAGACCCGCCATTTCAGAGTGGCAAAAACTACAATCAAATTTTTCGTCCCGAAGAAGGCGAAATTCAAGGCGCAACCGCACAGATTCAAGCATTTGAAGACACATGGCAGTGGGGCCCCGAAGCAGAGAAAAACTACAACGGACTTATTGTGGGCGAAATCAATAAAGAGAAACCAAGTCAGAAACTGATTGACCTCATCAAGGCGATGCGTAGCTATCTTGGCGAAGTGCCAATGATGGCATATCTCTCTATGATGGCTCCGAGGTTGCTCGAGATGCGTCGCGCACTAAAGAATACCGGCAGCATCTATTTGCATTGCGACCCGACGGCAAGCCACTACCTCAAACTCCTTATGGACGCTATCTTCGGCCCAGAGCATTTTAGAAACGAAATCATCTGGCGCATCGGTTGGGTGTCCGGCTACAAGAACTCAGAAGCTAGGCTGGATTCGAAATCACGACACGCTCCTCTACTACACGAAATCAGACGAGTTTACGTTCAACAAGGAATATATACCCTACCCGCCGGATTATGTCAGACGTGACGGCAAGAAACCCGAAGGGAAAGGCATCCCGATTGAGGATACGTGGAACTGCAATTCAGCCGATGTTCTCAACTCCATCATGATCATGAGTTTTTCCACCGAGAAGGTGGGCTACCCGACTCAAAAACCAGAAAAACTTTTAGAGAGAATTGTTAAGGCGAGCTCAAATAAGGGTGACGTCGTTTTGGATCCATTCTGCGGCTGCGGCACTACAGTCGCCGTCGCTCAAAAACTCGGGCGGCAATGGGTCGGGATAGACATAACGTACCTTGCCATTGATGTTATAGCAAAGCGATTAGAAAAAAGTGGGTACAAAAAGGGCGATGACTTTGAAATCGATGGCGAACCGAAGGATGTTTATTCCGCAGAAAAGTTGGCCCAGCAAAAACCATTTCAATTCCAATTCTGGTGCATTGCCAAGATCAATGCGACACAATCAGCAATGAAATCGGGCGATCAGGGTATAGACGGCATCATCAATTTTGTTGACTTCACAAAAAAGGACAAGGCGGGTAAGGGCATAGTCCAGGTTAAGGGAACCCAAACAGTTAATCCGTCAATGGTGCGCGATCTTAAGGGCACAATTAAAAGCCAGGAGGCAGATTTCGGCATTCTTATAACGCTTAAACCACCCACGCACGGCATGATCACGGAGGCGGGAAAAGAGGGTTATTATGAATACACCTACGTACCAAATACTCCGCCGCAGAAGATACCGAGGATTCAGTTCTTGACTGCCGAAGATCTGTTCAAAGATCCATTGCCCATCAAGCTTCCTCCAGCCGTCATTTCGCCCTTCAAGAAGCCCGCTATCGAAGCCATAAAAGAAGAAAGGGGCCTGTTCTAGGTTTTGAAAATCAAACCCCAACCGAAACGAGAATTTAAATATAAAAAATACCGAATACCAATATTCCAACAGCTCAACTCCCAAAGTCCCTATTCACGAGAGAAAACAACCTGAGGGCGGAACCCCAAGTCGTCGTCCCGTGCGGCAGGGCCATCCCAGTACACGTCGGAGAGGCCACCGTAGCCTGAGCTGCCGCCATCGAGGCGCCTCGCGCCCTTCTGGTAAGAATCTTCAAACCATTCCCAGGTATTGGTATCGCCCCACTCGGGGTGATAGGCGTTGCCGATGAAGTTCCATTCAATGGCTCGCGGCAGGCGGAGACACTCTTCGGGCACGTCCATTGCCTCCGCTATGGCTTTTTTCACTTCCGGCTTGTTCAGCTCGTCCCAGGAGATGTTGAAGCGGGAGCCTTTCGTCTCAAAGTCCGTAATAATCTTCTTTTTCCTCAAGTCCTCCAAGACGGGTCTGAGAACGTCGTCCTTATATATTTGCTTGCCGCTCTCGTACTTCGGCTTCCCGCGGGTGTCGACGAGAATCCAGGAGGCGGGGAGCTTCAGGGCGTCCTTCGGCAAATCGTCCTTTTTAACATCGGCATAAAATTCAATTCCCCAACCATCGGCATATTTTTTGCCCGGCTTCTTTTTCCAACCAGGCAAATCGCGCTCTTCTGTTAGTTCTTCATCGGGCAAGTAATGGAGCTCGAAGCCCATTTCCTTCCACTTCTCGTATCGTTCGGGTGTGATTTCTTCCGGCAGCGGTGGAACCTCAACGTCGTAGCCGAAGAATTCCCTGAGTTTCTCGGTTTCCTGTTCCATTAGTTCCCTGAACTCTGCCGAGGATTCGGGCGCTTTCCTTTTCTCCTTCTCCGCCTCGCCCAATGCTTTTTCCACCTTCTTCTGGACGGTGGTTTTGTACTGGTCGGGGTTATACTCTTCGTAGATTTTGTAACCGGGGAAGGGCATGGGGGTTATAAGTCTTTAGTATATTGAAGAATAACTTTTTGAACGGCCCGCGGCAATTTATTGATGTCTTCAATGACTTCCGCGTCGGGCTTGTAGGTTTCTTTCACAGCGGCCCCAGATTCCGTCATCCCGAGTCCCAAAACAATCACTCCTTTCTCGCGAAGGGCTTTGAGATTTTTTTGAACAAGCTCCGCGTTTTCGCTTTCGCCGTCCGAGAGCACCACGATTACCTTGCGCCTTATCTTTTCTCGAATCTGTCGCTCGTCTTCTGGCGTCAACGATTTCAATACCTCATCAAGCGATAGATAATCCGGCGTTCCGCCGCCCGCGTTGTGCATTTTCTTCCAAATTGCGATGCGGTCTTTTTCCGATAGGTCTGGCGAGAGTTTTTTGAGTTCAGCGTCCCCGAAGTCGCCGAACGCTCTCGTTTCGGTTCTCACGCCCAAGCCAACCGGCGTACCGCTTTCGTACTCGGCCTCCTCAATTTCTTTTTGGAAATCCGCAAGCGATTCCAAGAAGAGAAGCTTGCTCTTCCGGTCCATTTCCAATTTTGATCCCTCGTTCATGGAACCGGACAGGTCGTTGATCAGGGTCATGTCAAGCGCACCGTATCCTTCCTCCTCCCGTTCTTTGCGCTCGACTTCTCGGAATGCCCTCGGCTCGCCGCCGCTTTTTGATTCAATGTACGCTTCCGCGATCGCGCCACCTTCTATTTCCTCTCCTTCCCTCTGAAGTTGTGGCCGCACTTTCCAGCGCCGCCGCAATCTCCTTGTCACCACTTGTTTGAACACTTCTCGGAGTTCGGCGATGAGCGGTGCGATTTCTTTATATTCATTCCGATAGCCAATTATGTCCTCAGGGCTTACATTATGCTCTTTGGCCCACTGTTCAAGGATGCTTTGATCAAGCGACGGCATTCCGCCCCGTTCTTTCACGATCGTCTCCATTGTTTTCATGATTTTCTCCTCGTCTTTCGCGGATAACGGCTCGGGGTGCACATCTTCGTAAGTTTTATATTGCTTCTTGAAATTTTTTTCCGCTTCTTTTCGCGCCGCGCTCTCGCTCCCCTTATCTTTTTTCTTGTCTTTCTCTTTCCCGCCCTCTTCCTCTTTGCCCTTGCCGGCCTCGGCTTCTTTTTTCTTTTTGAATTTGTCCCACCATTTTTTATCCTGCTTTTGCTCGCCTTGTCCCCCCTGCCCTTCTTGAGGTTGGCCTTCTCCGGCCTCTTCCTGCCCCTTCCCTTTTTTACCCTTACCTTTCTGCGTTTCTTTCTCCAGGTCCTTGCGATAGAGCTCCATATAAACCGGCTCGACAACCTGGCGCATAAGCCTGAAGCGATCGCGCGGCTCTATCGTAGGAGTGGTTACGAGATCCAAAATATCCGTCTTGTCGCCGCCGAAGCTTCTGAGCTTATCGAGCGCTTCTTGGGCTTCGGGACCCACCATAACCTTTTCATCGGGGACCATCATCTGACGTATAAAGCCGTAGACGAACTGGACGTGGGCCGCCAGTTCTTGTTCTTGCCCGGTCTTCGGGTCTTCCAGGCGTCGGTAGTCCGTCGCCGGAAACATTTTCTCTTTATATAAAGTTCGGCGCGTCTCCTCCAAAAATGGTAGTTCGGCGACGATACGCCGATTACCAAGCACATCTTCAAAAATATTATGAAGGATGTGGAGCTGCGGTTTTTGCTGGCTGTATCGCTTCGCTTCTTTGAGTATGAACTCGGGGTCTCTCAAGAGCTCGCCGTAATGAGCCATAAGTTCGTGGGTTGTCGCAAAAAGGGTTTCTTTGAGATTGTAGCCGCGCTCGATAAAAAAGTTAGGATCGTAAATTAGCCGACGGTTTTCAAAATCGAACGCCCAGCCGTTATTGCCCCTATCAAGCGTGATATCGCCGCGCATGCCGTACGCGCCGAGAATCTCGCCCTCTCTATCGAAAAACGCTTCAATTTCGGATGGCGGCGCCTCCTTTTTCTCAGCGAGGACGGTATTCTCCTCTGGCGGTTTTTCTGGCGAGAATTTAGTCACGTTGTTTTGTTTATTATACCGCTTATACGCAAAAAAATCAAATGATTTTCTTTATCATTTCCAGCCGCACCCCGCGAGACCGAGAATGCTTCACGAGCCCCAAATACGAGATGAAAGAATCTTTATTGAAACCGTTATCCAATTTTTGGAGCATTCTCCGTTTTGTTTTTGTGCGCAAAATGCGGTGATGCGGAAAACAAACAAATCCGAGAAAATCTACGCCCTGATGATATTTTCTTATGGAAACTTTTTTGGGGTGCAGCTCGAGTTTGAGGTTTGCGTTAAGAAAATCGCTGATTTTTTCGATGTAGCTCGACAGAAGTTCCTTGTCCCTGTCCAAAATCACGAAATCATCGCAATAGCGCATATAATATTTTGCCCGCAAGATCGTTTTTACGAATTGATCGAGCTCATTCATGTAGATATTCGCGAAGAGTTGGCTCGTAAGGTTGCCGAGCGGCAACCCCTTGCCAGCTTCTTTGCTGAAACTGTCGATAATTATTTGGAAAAGGCTGAGGGCGCGCGGATCTTGTATTCGCCGCGCAAGAAGATTCTTCAATATCCCGTGGTCAATGGAGTTGAAAAAACTTTTGATGTCGCACTTCAGGGCCCAAACTGTTTTCGTGTTGTTTTTGGATAATTTCCAGCCAAATTTGTGCAAGCGCTCGAGCGCGGCGTGAGCCCCCTTCTCGTCCCGGCAAGCGTAAGAATCAAAAATGAAGCGCAGATCGAATATCGGCTCGATCACCCTGACGATCGCGTGATGTAAAACCCGGTCGCGAACCGGTGCTTTGTGGATGTGTCTTTTCTTCGGATCGAACACAAAAAACGATTTATACGCGCCATGTTGATATTTTCCGTCCTTTAGCGTATAATGCAGGCAGAAAAGGTTATCTTCAAGATTGCGGGAAAATTCCATCACTTCCAGCTTCCGCGATTTACCTCGTAAAAACTCATACCATGCAAACAACAAATTATTAGATGAAATAATGTTTTCATACACAACATGACTATCCAAACCGTCCCCGATAGAATGTTGGACCTCCCTATTTTCCATAAAACATACGATTTTATTATTGTATTTTCCAATTACGTCGTTAAGTTTCCCAAACACGATCGCTTCACTCTCGGCGCGAGGATAGAAAACACCGCCGTCGAACTCTTAATGCTTATCATGCGGGCGAATTACGGGCAAGCCGTAGCGCGCGTCGGTTTTTTAAACGAAGGAAGTATCCTGCTCGATATGCTCAAGGTATTCGTGCGGCTCGCGAAGGATAAGAAAGCTATACACCCGAATCAGTATTTAATGCTCGAGGAACGGTTGCAGGAAATAGGCCGCATGCTCGGCGGTTGGATAAAGTCCTCAAGTGCAAAAAGACCCGTGTGAGCGGGTCTTTTTGTGAGATACGATCTGAGGGCGGAACCCCAAGTTGTCGTTCCGTTCGGCAGGGTCATCCCAGTTCACGTTGGAGAGGCCACCGTTGTCTGAGTTGCCGCCATCGAGGCGCCTCGTGCCCGGTCCCAAGCCCATCTGTGTCCCAAACCATCCAAGGCAGCGGCAATTCGCAGAAAGCGTCTTGCCTGTATAAATATGGAGCGGTATTCCTTTGTTTAAAGGAAATCCGCATAAGTTTGGAGCACGTCGTTTCTCTCGTTTGTTGGGCGAACCGACGATCCGTAGATCCGGCTACATTAGCCCGCATAAAAAATTTACACCGAAATGCCCAAAGGAGCAACAGCCCAATCCCCAAAGTTCCTACTCACGAGAGAAAACAACCTGAGGGCGGAACCCCAAGTCGTCGTTCCGTCCGGCAGGGCCATCCCAGTCCACGTGGGAGAGGCCACCGCGGCCTGAGTGGCCGCCATCGAGGCGCCTCGCGCCCTTTTGGTAAGAGTCCTCGAACCATTCCCAGGTATTCGTCTCACCCCACTTGGGATAATAAAGATTTCCCATATAGTTCCATTCAATAGCTCTTGGAAGTCTCAGGGATTCGGGCGGAACGTCGAGTGCCTCCGCGATGGCTTTTTTCACTTCCGGCTTGTTCAGCTCGTCCCAGGAGATATTATAGCGAGAGTTCTTGACTTTGAAATCCGTGATTATCTTTTTCTTTCTCAAATCCTCAAGTGTCTCTGCCAGTATGTCTTCGGCATATTTTTGTTTGCCGTCTTGATAGTTGGGCTTTTCGCGGCTGTCCACGAGAATCCACGAGGCAGGTAGTTTGAGGGTGTCTTTCGGAAGATTGCCGTTCTTTACCTCGTCAAAAAACTCGATACCCCAACTCTTATCCGGAGTGTATCGCGTGCCCGGCTTCTTTTTCCAACCAGGCAAATCGCGCTCTTCTGTTAGCTCTTCATCGGGCAAGTAATGAAGTTCAAGCCCCATTTCTTTCCACTTTTCGTATCGTTCTGGTGTGATTTCTTCCGGCAGCAGTGGAACCTCAACGTCGTAGCCGAAGAATTCCCTGAGTTTCTCGGTTTCCTGCTCCATTAGTTCCCTGAACTCTGCCGAGGATTCGGGTGCTTTCCTTTTCTCCTTCTCCGCCTCGCCCAATGCTTTTTCCACCTTCTTTTGAACGGTGGTTTTGTACTGGTCGGGGTTATACTCTTCGTAGATTTTGTAACCGGGGAAGGGCATGGTGTCAAATGAATGGTCTTATTTGTTTATTGTTATAAAATTTTTTTTGAAAGCCTACCAAAGAAACAAGAGAACAATTGTCAAAGTTCCTACTCACGAGAGAAAACAACCTGAGGGCGGAACCCCAAGCTGCCGAGCCGCTCGGCAGGGTCATCCCAGTCCACGTGGGAGAGGCCACCGAGGCCTGAGCCGCCGCCATCGAGGCGCCTCGCGCCCTTTTGGTAAGAATCTTCAAACCATTCCCAGGTATTGGTATCGCCCCACTCGGGGTGATAGGCGTTGCCGATAACGTTCCATTCAATCGCTCGCGGCAGGCGGAGACACTCTTCGGGCACGTCCATTGCCTCCGCTATGGCCTTTTTGACTTCGGGCTTATTCAGTTCGTCCCAGGAGATGTTGAAGCGGGAGCCTTTCGTCTCAAAGTCCGTAATAATCTTCTTTTTCCTCAAGTCCTCTAAGACGGGTCTGAGGACGTCGTCCTTATATATTTGCTTGCCGCTCTCGTACTTCGGCTTCCCGCGGGTGTCGACGAGAATCCAGGCGTCGGGGAGCTTAGCAGCATCGGCAGGGATTTCGTTCGCCTCTAAGCGGCCATAAAACCAATCTCCAGGTTTCTTTTTCCACCCCGGGAAAGCGGCATCCTTCCTCATCTCTTCCGGGGGAAGGTAGTGCAATTCAAAACCCATCTCTTTCCATTTTTCATAACGCTCGGGGGTAACTTCATCGGGTAAGGGCGGGACTTCAACCTCATGACCGAAGAAAGTGCTGAGAGATTCTGTCTCGCGATCTACCAGTTCCCGGAATTCCGCTGATTCCGGCGTCATTCTCCCTTTCTCCTTCTCCGCCTCGCCCAGTGCTTTTTCCACCTTCTTCTGGACGGTGGTTTTGTACTGGTCGGGGTTGTACTCTTCATAGATTTTGTAGCCGGGGAAGGGCATCGGAATTATTCTTTACCTTGCCACGCACGTAGGGTCTTCGCCGCGAGTCCAGGCACCTTGAAATCTTCCGGCTTGGTGTCTTTGAAGAATTTATTCGCCATAAAGACGCGGATCATGTTTTCCCTGTCTTTGCTCGCGCGTCCGCTGATTTCCGCCTTATGGAAGAACTCGCGGAGAACCACGTTTCCGAGCGGATCTTTGAAGCCGCCGGCCTTCCACGCCTTCATAATTTCAATCTGGTCCTTCAAGGTGATGACGAGTTCTCGAAACGCAAGGCGGTCGCTCTTTGACAAGCTTTCTTCCGCGCCCTCCCGCACCGAGAGCGTGAAATCTTCCTGAATTTTGCGGCAGGCGGCGGCAAAGCGCTTCAGCTCATCAACTTTTTGCCCTGCTTCCGCTTCGCTCCATTGAATGTTGCCGTGGCGGTCGGCGAGAACGGCGGTCAAAATCTGCAACGTTTCCGGAGCGATATACTGCCCTTCTTTATTTTTCTTGCCGAGGTCCAAGTAATGTATTTCCCGCGCCCCTGCGCCTCCGATGAAGCGGCGAAGGGTCGCGACGTCCAGCTCATAGCGCTGCTTATATCGTTCTGATTTCAAGTTTGCCGTTGCCATAATCGGCGCGCGGATCGGAATTTCTTCCCCGGTCACCGGATGCTTCCATGCGTCGCCGACGCGTTTCTGAAGAAGATCGTGCAAGATCCCCGCGAATTCGTGGGGCATAAGGTTGACTTCGTCCAAGATCACCGGGCGTCCTTCTTTTTGCGCCTTTACGAATTCGGAATAGTCAAAAACCGTCTCGCCCCCTTTGAGCCCTCGGCTCCCTATGATTTGTGATTCTTTGATTTGTTCTTGAATGGGGATTAGGGCTGGGTCTCTCCTTAAGTATCTTTCGGAAATATATTTTGCAAGCTGCGACTTTCCGGAACCGGTTTCGCCCTGGAAAAGAACCGGCGCACCCTGCATCAAATCCGGAAGTATGGCTCGGATCAATTCCGTACGCGATTCCGTTTCGGCGAAGCTGTAACGTTCGAGGTCGCGCTGCATGCGTCTGATTCCTCGCCGCTCCAACATATCAATCGTTTCGGGGTCCAATTCAAACTTCTGTAATCTTTCTTGAAGCTCAATCTTCCGAGCCGCCATGTTCGCCAATTTCTTGCGTTCAATCGGACCGGGCGCTCGCCCCACTTTCTCGAAAAGCATCTGGAGCTTTTCTTCGGCAGAAGTTATTGCGCCAAGTTCTTTCTCCGCATGTTCGTATTCTAACGCTTTTGCGAGCGTCTGTTTTTGTCTTTCAAATTTTTCTTTGTAAGCACGCAGCACTTCTGGATTGCTTGCTAATTCTTTTATACGAGCGTCGTATTCGTGAAGCGTGGTTTCCTGAAATTCCGCTAATTCTGGATCGAGCGAAAGAGCCTCAAGATGTGCGGCCATTTCTTTTTCGCCTTTGGCTTTGAGATCGGCGAGTTCCGTTTTGCTTTTCACGCCCCAGGCCTCATTCACATGTTTTGCGACCTCCGCGCGAGAAGCCGAAAACTCGGCGAGTTCGCTGACTCGCGATTCTAATTCTTCAGGCGACAGGGTTTTTTCTTTTTTCCCGGATTTTTGCGCGCCCTCCTTCTCAAGAACGATTTCGGGGGTAGTTTTTACCTCGGGAACATGTGGTATTTTTTCTGGGGACATATTATTGCAATTATAGTAGCAAGGCCTTTATTTCTCAAGACTTTCGATTGTTTCCATGATACCATAATAATATAACTGCGTCAAGTCGCGCGTTTTCGTTCCCGAACGACCCCTGCTCTATCCTCAAAAACCTTGTCAGGGTCTAACTACGAAGGCCCCTTCGCAAGTCCTCTGATCTAAGTTAGGGTGGATGCAAAGGTCGAAAAATCGTATAATCTCATTAACAACTGAATAACCTCAAAGGCAGAGCCGTAACCCTCGCGAAAAATCGTGCGGCATGGCTCGAAATCCGTCCTCGGTAGAAAGCTCCTAGTCAGAGCACCGGGGACGGTCATATCTCGAAAGGGGTGTGGGTCCCGCAAGGGATCGCTGGCTGGGAGCTTTTTATTTCGGTCGATCTCTCGCTGGCACATTAGTAAATAATTAACAAAAAATAAAAATATGGAAGAGCAAACAAAGAAATGCAGGGAGTGCAAGTCGGACATTCCGGCTGGCGCCAAGCGATGTCCCAGCTGCCGAGCGGATCAAAGGAACTGGTTGATGCGCCATAAAGCCTTAACTGTCGTGGTGATATTTATAGCGCTCATTATCATAGCCATGGTTGCTGGTAGTAATAGCAATAACCCTAAACAGGTCGGCAATAACAGCCAGCCAGTCCCATCATCCCAAGAGCAGACGTTCAAGGTCGGCGATCACGTCCAGATGGGAAGCGATATCATAACGGTGAACAGCGCGGAGTTTTCGAGCGGTACAGAATTCGCAAAGCCAGCCGCTGGGAACACCTGGTTAGACGTCAATCTGACGATACAAAACACGGACAACGCCCAGCAGTATATAACGACCATGGGACAGATGTTTGTTAAGGATTCCGACGGCAACAGTTACAACGTTTCGCCCACGGACAAAGAATTACAAAATCCATCGCTTGGCATGGACGGCCCGATTCTTGCCAACAGCAAAAAGACCGCTTGGGTAGGGTTTGTAAAGGATAGGTTTCTTTAGACAGTGATTCGACGGCTTTTTGCCGTTTTTTTTCGTTAAGCCGCAATCTTCTCGGCAAACACGGACGGCGGCATCTTGAGGGCGGAGTGGATCCGCGTGTGGTTGTACTGCCACAAGGTGCTGTAGATCTCCGCCACGAGCTCGCCGAAGGTCCCGAACCGGTTGGGATCACCGAGGTCAATCTTGAACTTGTCATAGAACGATTCCTGGTAGCCGTTTTCCCATGGGGCACCGGGCCGCGACCGCGAGATCGTGATGCCACAGTCCCCCAGTGTATCGGTGAACGCTCGTGCCTTGTACTCGCTGCCGTTGTCCGAATGGAAGATGACCGGATGCGGATGGTGGAAAAGCGCGTTGGCCAGGGTCTGTATCGTGAGGGGCGATCCTTTCCGCAACGCCACATGGACGCCCATCAATCGTCTCGTGAAAAGATCGAGTATCGTGGACACGTACACTTTCTTGCCGCGATACAGGAACTCCGTGAAATCGGTTGCCCAGACGTGGTTCGCGTACGAGGGCATGATGGCAAGTAAGAGGTTCGGAAAGGCCCGCGATGCCTTTGATTTCCGGTATTTCCTGCCTCGCCTCCGGTACGGCCTTATGCCGAAGATTCGCATGACGCGCTGCGCTCGCGGACGGCTCACGCCCAGAGCTTGTCCCAAGCGCCGGGAACCGTATGCCGGATGGCGCTGCAATTCTTCTTCCATGCGGATCTTGAGCGCCCAATCTTTCTTGTCCTGCCGTGATACGTAGTAGAGCGATGCCCGCGAGACGCCCATGGCCCGCGCCATGGCGGACTTGTTCCGCTT
This sequence comes from uncultured bacterium, assembly GCA_963844965.1. GTDB lineage: Bacteria > Patescibacteriota > Minisyncoccia > UBA6257 > 2-01-FULL-56-20 > REEB91. Next base: position 42,231 of record CAWJQC010000007.1, read on the forward strand.
TTCCGTCAATTCTTTTTTTGGGCCTGGGAGAGCTTCACGGTGAGCTCGCCCACCACTTCAAACAGCTCCCTGTTCTGCTTCTGGAGACGGCTGAACTCGCCCCAGGAAGGGACGCCCGATGCTCCTGCGCCTAGCCAATTGTAGATGGTGGACTCGTGCAAACCGTGGTCCTTCGCAGCCTGCGCTACGGGGACTCCTTCTTCCTTCACCCGGCGGAGGATGTCCGCCTTCACTTCCTTCGCAATCCGATGCCCTTTTTTGTTGCTCATGACACAATGGTAGTTTGTTTCGACCTTTGTGTCTAAATTATCCTATCCGGGTCAATGGTTAAGTCGCAGAATGCCGGTTCCAATTCGACCGTATAGACCCGGCGCTTAAGTTGTTCACCTGCAATCAGCGTGCTGCCGCTGCCGCAAAAGCTGTCCAAGATAATGTCTCCCGGACGGCTGCACCTGCGGATCGCTTTTTCATGGAGCGCTGGCGGCTTGGACGTAGCGTGCTGATATTCGTTGCCCGCGAGTCGCTTCACGAGCCAGATGTCAAGCAAATCCAGGATGTCGTCAATGAGCCTGTTGCCCGTGGAGAGTTCCTTGTTCTGGATCTCGTTGAGCGACTGGAGGCCCTTCGCGAGATACGGCTTGCCGCGGACGCCGTAGACGGCGGGTTCATAGCACTTCGAGAAAGCGACCTCGGGAGTGGGGTTCTGGCCGTTTTTAATCCAGAGGCAGACGCGCTTGTTTTCAAGGCCGAGTTCCGCGTAGAGTGTCTGCAGGAGCCAGATATAACGCTGGTCGCACCAATAAAAGACATGCATATCGTCTTTCGCGACGGCGAGGGCGTTTACGAGGCTCTTCCGGAGAAACTCTTTGTACTCGTCGTCAGTCCGCGTGTCGTTGACGCTACCGCCGTAGTTGGCATGTCCGCCGACGCCCTTCGCATAATCCACGCCGCCCTTCAGGTTATAGACCGGATCGGAATAAATGACGGATGCCTTCTCGCCGCCAAAAAGCTTTTTGAGGACGGCGGGGTCTGTTGAATCGCCGCAAGCTAATTTATGAGGGCCTAGCGAGAATATGTCGCCGAGCTTTGTTTTCGGTTTTTTGATCTTGGCGAGCTCGCGTTCGACATTGAACTCATCGTCCTGAACTTCCGCGATGTCGTCCCAGAGGTGCGACAGCTCTTCGTCTTTAAATCCGATTTCAAGCAATAGCTCGGTGTCGAAGGTGCGTAATAGCTCGTATGACCAGTCTCCGCGCACGGCATTTGAGGTGAGCAAGTATTGCTCAAACTCGTGTTTCGTCAATTTCCGGTTCGGCACGCGCACTTCTATTTCTTCGCTCCCTCGGCCAAGGAGCTGAAGGGCCTTCAACCTTTGATGACCAGCTATGATCGTGCCGTCCGTGTCGATCGCGGGAAGTTCTACGACGTTGAATTTCGTCAGGCTCTTCTTAAGGGCCTCGAGCTGAGCCTCGCCGATGGTGCGGGGATTTTTGGAAAACGGGACGAGTGAGTTAATCGCTCTCTTCTCCGTGTGCCAGATTAGCGATATGTGTTTTCTAGCCATTGTTGATAATTTTTAATTTGTTCGACGACATAACGACTGCATTCCCACCCGACCGATTTTTCCTCTGACCATTCACGAAGGGTTGACAACGTGACATCAGTCGAGATCGCAAACGCTTTTATCTGCTCCGGCGTCGCGTCGCGTACGGCGGCCCGCCAGTGGATGAATGCCGAGCGTCGCGCCAGTTCGTCGTATTTTCCGCGCCGGATGACGATCGGTTCCCGTGCCGTCGGCACTTTTTCGGGGCTTAGATATTGCATATAAATGTAAATTTATTTTTCGACTCTTTGCCTCATGAAAAATTTGAGGCATGACCGTTCGGTCATACCTCTATCGAAGCACAAGCTCCTGTGGATATTCGGGAAAAAAGTAGACTACTCTTTCCCGAAGCGCTTATCCCTCAATTCCTGCAGCAACCGGGCCGCCTCGGCGATTCGCTTGCCATCAGGCTTCCCTTTGATAAGTTTTTGCTCTATGGCGGTCTTGGCGAGTTCGTCGAGGGTGGTGTGGTAATACGCGCCGCGCTCGTTATTCTCGGCGTGATCCCAATGGTCGCGGTCTCCCATGACCCACTGCTCAATGGTCAATTTGTTATCGATGTCTTTAATGGGATTAAACTTAGCGAGGCGGCGCTTGCCCCAGTAGGTGAGATAGCGTTTAAGTTCCTCGAAGTCTTCGTCGGTAAGTTGAGCATATACGTTTACGGGCACATACCGCATATCTTTCGATCGCGCGCCCGGCGGCCATGCGCCACCCTGAAAACTGCTCATGGGGGCGTTAATACTCCCGTTCAAAATATATTGCTGAATAAACCAGCCGAAGTGTTCCGGCGCGTTGAATCGTGCCGCGATATAGCGTGGCATTTCATGGAGATAATAGCTTGGGTTTTTGAAGTTCAGCATCTTCCGGCGTAGTTTCGCAGCATCGAAATCTTTCTGCGCTTTTTCTCGGTCTTGTGCAGTGGCGTTTTTGTCTCGCGATAACTCATAACAGACCTTCCGGCACTTCTCGATTTCGGCGTTTGCGTCGCGCTCGCTTTTCTGGAATTCGAGGGAATCCAAGACTGCTTCGGAGCGTTCCAGAAGGCAGTCGCCCCATCCAACGTGTCGCTTGTCATTTTTATCAGTGGGGATATCGAGAAATTCCCGCGCTTCCGCGACGAACTCTTGGAACGGCTTGTGGGAAATGAGCAGCTTCATCATGTCGAGATTCTTCCTGTGGGATGGAAATTTGCCGTTCAGCCATCCCGTCGCCATTCTCTTGGCCGGAGACTTTTTCTTTGTTTTACGTTTCGCTTTGGGCATTGTAAGCTAATGGTAATTCCCTAGTTTTGGAAAAGCAATTTACCTCATTATGGATAAAGAAAAGCAAGAACAAGAAATTGAAGAGACTGCGTCGACAAATCAATCCAAGAAGCCACGCAAATTAAAAGCGCGTTTACTGCGCCTTTATTACCTCGCCGTTTGGAACAGTACCCTCCGCAAAGATCGCTGCGTACAGTGGTTTCGGCGATATGCGCACGCCCTACGCGAAATTTTTATCTTAATAGTCACGATCGTTGCGGCTTGGTCTATCACGCAATTCATCGACATTTCTTCAATTTCGACGAATAACTTGGCGAGTTGTTTTGTCGCGGTTGGTGCGATGATCGGTGGCGTCATAGCCATCGTGTTTTCGCTCTCGATTTTTGCCCAGCAAAGCAGCGCCGATCTTTATTCATCCCAGTATTTCGAGGTGTATGCCCACGATTGGAAAGAGAAGATGACGTATTCGTTAATTGTGCTCATAACGATTGCGTTCTTCGTCGGCGGAATCATTTTTTACGGCAACGCGAACTTGGCCACGGTCTATAAGTATGTCGGTGTGTATGCATCGCTGATCTTAATAGGAACCGTCTTCATTTTGGTCGATTGGCAGTACCGAAACGTAACGTCGAAGGCTAATCCCATTAAAGCGCTCAACTTTCTCGAAAGGCAATCTGACCCGGATAGGATAATTTAGACACAAAGGTCGAAACAAACTACCATTGTGTCATGAGCAACAAAAAAGGGCATCGGATTGCGAAGGAAGTGAAGGCGGACATCCTCCGCCGGGTGAAGGAAGAAGGAGTCCCCGTAGCGCAGGCTGCGAAGGACCACGGTTTGCACGAGTCCACCATCTACAATTGGCTAGGCGCAGGAGCATCGGGCGTCCCTTCCTGGGGCGAGTTCAGCCGTCTCCAGAAGCAGAACAGGGAGCTGTTTGAAGTGGTGGGCGAGCTCACCGTGAAGCTCTCCCAGGCCCAAAAAAAGAATTGACGGAAAAGCGGAACAAGTCCGCCATGGCGCGGGCCATGGGCGTCTCGCGGGCATCGCTCTACTACGTATCACGGCAGGACAAGAAAGATTGGGCGCTCAAGATCCGCATGGAAGAAGAATTGCAGCGCCATCCGGCATACGGTTCCCGGCGCTTGGGACAAGCTCTGGGCGTGAGCCGTCCGCGAGCGCAGCGCGTCATGCGAATCTTCGGCATAAGGCCGTACCGGAGGCGAGGCAGGAAATACCGGAAATCAAAGGCATCGCGGGCCTTTCCGAACCTCTTACTTGCCATCATGCCCTCGTACGCGAACCACGTCTGGGCAACCGATTTCACGGAGTTCCTGTATCGCGGCAAGAAAGTGTACGTGTCCACGATACTCGATCTTTTCACGAGACGATTGATGGGCGTCCATGTGGCGTTGCGGAAAGGATCGCCCCTCACGATACAGACCCTGGCCAACGCGCTTTTCCACCATCCGCATCCGGTCATCTTCCATTCGGACAACGGCAGCGAGTACAAGGCACGAGCGTTCACCGATACACTGGGGGACTGTGGCATCACGATCTCGCGGTCGCGGCCCGGTGCCCCATGGGAAAACGGCTACCAGGAATCGTTCTATGACAAGTTCAAGATTGACCTCGGTGATCCCAACCGGTTCGGGACCTTCGGCGAGCTCGTGGCGGAGATCTACAGCACCTTGTGGCAGTACAACCACACGCGGATCCACTCCGCCCTCAAGATGCCGCCGTCCGTGTTTGCCGAGAAGATTGCGGCTTAACGAAAAAAAACGGCAAAAAGCCGTCGAATCACTGTCTAAAGAAACCTATCCTTTACAGGGCACGGAATATGGCGAAGGCGGTCATCTTGTCATCCCGACGCTTTCATCGCGGCCGCACCATCATCCACGCGAACTCGACCGAGCGGTCATTGGCCGCATCCTTGCACTTCGCAGCGAACGGGACCAATGCGCGGAGATCGTCCATCACCGGCTAGAAGAGGAAAAGATTGCCGTTAGCCTTTCGTCCGTGAAGCGTACACTCAAACGCCACGGTATCACGCGATATTCAAAATGGAAGAAGTGGCACCAGTATCTTCCGCGTCCCATGCCCACAAAGCCAGGCATATTGGTTGAGATCGATTCAATGCAAGAAGGTATTGCCATGGACCACCTCCATGCGTACGCCTTGATCGACGTATGTTCCCGTTGGGCGTGGGCATGGCCAGCCGCCCAGGTCTCAAGCCGCTTAAGCGCACGGTTCGTCCAGCAAGCGCAAGCGGCAGCTCCGTTTCCTTTCGTCACAATCCAATCCGACCGTGGCGGGGAGTTTTCAAAATGGTTTACCAAGGTCATCGAGCATCAGGGATTTTCACATCGCCACTCGCGCGTACGGACGCCAACAGATAACAGCCATGTGGAACGGTTCATCCAAACGCTTCAGCGGGACTGTTTACGACGTATCCCTAACACTCTTGCCGCGTGGCGCAAGGAGATTCCCGATTTTCTTCACTACTACAATACCGAACGGCCGCACATGGGACTTGATATGAAAACGCCCGTCGAGTGGTTAGAAGCTATTGATTAGAAAGCATCACCGCGGGCTAAAGCCCGCGGCTTGTGTTCGGCTCCTGTTCCCACTGGTTTCTGATATATTCTCTCATCGCTTTTTCGTTTTGACGGCCAACGGTTTCGGCAAAGTAACCATCCTGCCACAAGCTGTCTCCCCAGAGGAATTCTTCCAGCTCGGGAAATTCTTTTCTGACAGCCCTGGACGTACCGCCTTTGAGATAAAACACCGCTTTGGCAACCGTCAGGGTAGCAGGAATTTGAAGCAATAGATGGACATGGTCGGGCATTATCTGCGCTTCATGGATGAACCATTTATTCATCTTGGCGGCTTGAAAGAACAATGTCTTGAGTCGCCCGACCATGTCCCCTCGCAGTATCGAGCGGCGGTACTTTGGGCAGAAAACAACGTGGTACAAACATCGCGTATAGCTGTGGTTGCTTGGCCAGAATCCAGAGGGCATTATCTTCATTATCGCACCGGCAGAAACCAGTGGGAACAGGCAAATAAGCCCTCCGCCCCTCGCTTCGCTCGGGGCTACGGGGTCGCCTTATCCTCGGCCTAAAGGCCGGGGCTTGCGGCGGAGCGGGTCAAATGAGAAACCTCCCACATGCCTCTTTTTTGCCCCAAATGCCCCAAATGATCACCGACCGCGGTGCTTCAGGAGCTGGCAAAGCATCTCAAAATGCTTTATATTTCCGTCATAGCCCCGCGACCAGGGTGCTTCGGAAAGGAGTGGAAGGGTAATCATCAAAATCCCTCAATAACCTTGTGAAACCTCGCTAGGAATACACCCTTAAAAGTTCGACACCGCACGGGGGGCAGGCAGGCCTCCAAGGCGCACACCATCGTGGCTCTTGCTTCTGGCTCTGCGGGGGTTTAAGCTATTCGTAGTCCTATTTTTATTTTTACACGGAGACATGATTGCTGAAAGATCCAAGGATTCTGAGGCCGGCTCCTCCGAGCGTTTTGATTTGGGACATTGGCGGAGTGCTTATAAGGTATAGAAATCTTTGGGAAGATGGTGAGTTTGTGGGCAACTGTGCCTGCGGAGTTGCCGAGATAGAGAGGTTCTTTACCAGCTACCCATTTTTTCTCTGCGAGGAGAGTAAAATAAGCGACGCGGAATTATTCGGATTGGTCAAAGAACAACTTGGGTACAAGTTCGATCTTGGAAAGTTCGCTGTTGATTTCTGCGAATGCTGCCGTTTTGAGTTGGACAGGGAAGTATTCAAACTTTTCTTGTATATAAAGGTGAAATATGCCGACGTGACGACGCTGTGGGCGCTGAGTAACGTGAATAAAATCCATTATGATTACTTTCGGAAGCTATATCCCGGGCTCTATGCTAATTTTTCCGAACTTTTTCTGTCTTTCGAAATGGGAGCGAGAAAGCCAGATTTGGCAATCTATGAGAGAATGTGCGGGATGGGCGGAGTTAGTTATTCCGACTGCCTGCTTATTGATGATAACCCGGAAAACGGCGTTGCGCCGAAGCAACTCGGCATGGGGTTCGTACATTTTGAAAATTCTAGACGGTTGAGGTTGGCGCTTGCGGTTCGCGGCATCGTGATTTAATCCCCCCCAGTCGTTCTTCGGCGGGGGATTTTGATTTTTATCATTGCTTTGGTATTATTTGATTTGTGCGGAACGCCGATTCTGCCTTCGTTCTGAATTTTTGGGTGTGTAGTTCAGTGGCACCCCGTAGCAAAATTTGGGCACATAGTTCAGCTTGCCCCGCCAAATTTTACCAGTTAGTAAAATTTGGCGGGGTGAAGTAGAACGTCCCGATATTTGCAAAATTTTCAATTTTGCTAAAATATCGAGGATCCGCGATTTTGCTTTTCTGTCGCACCGAAAGCAAAATCGGGACTGTCCTGACCCCGCACCAAATTATGCGCGTGTAGCTCAGTGGTAGAGCACAGTCCTGATAAGACTGGGGTCGATGGTTCAATTCCATCCACGCGCACATCATAATTGGTGCGGGGCAAGTAAGACAGACCTGCCTGCCGGCAGGCAGGGGTCGAAGGTTCGATTCCTTCTGTGCCCACCAAAAACATAATTACAGCTCATGTCGGAACCCGAAATTATCTATCAAGACGAGAATTTTCTGGCGGTCAACAAGCCGGCAGGCCTGCTGGTTCACAAGGCGCGAATTACCAATTACCAATTACCAATTACCAATGAGCCCACCTTGGTTGATTGGCTGCTTAAGAAATATCCTGAGATAAAAAACGTAGGCGATGACCCCGAGACGCGACCAGGGATTGTTCATCGGCTGGATAAGGATACTTCCGGCGTGATGCTCGTGGCGAAAAACCAAAAATATTTTGAGTATCTGAAGTCGCTTTTCCAGAGACATGAAGTTAAAAAAACCTACCTGGCGGTGGTGGCGGGAGAATTGCGGCCGAGAGCGGGGGTTATAAGCAAGCCGATTGGCATTAAAAGCGGGACGACGAAACACAGCGTTCACTCCAAAAAGTTTTTAAAGGATGCGGTCACGGAGTATGGGGTCGTAAAATCGCTGAAATTGGATAGCGGTCGCGGTGAGGAGCGGGGATTTTCTCTGGTGGAAGTATGGCCCAAGACCGGCAGGACGCACCAAATCCGAGTGCATTTCGCGAGCATCGGGCACCCGGTCGTCGGCGACTTGCTCTATGGTCCCAAAAAGCAGCCAGAGTGGGCAACTCGTCTCATGCTTCACGCGCTATCTTTGGAATTTGCCGCGGCCGAAGGCAAGGTGTTGAAGATAGAGGCGGAGCCACCCGAAGAGTTCACTAAGTTTGCTGAAGTTGCGAGGTTGAAGGGCGGATAAGAGTTCTGAGCTGGGCTCTGTTTGCGACCCGGAAAAAGAGGCGGTCTGTGCATAACTCCCGCCGCCGGATTTGATATAATTAAATTCTAAGACAATGTCTGATACGCCCGGTTTCATAGGGGGAGCTATGCGCAAGGGTCTTCTTGTTGCCCTATTGGCCTTCATTGTGCTCGCCGGTCTGACCATCTCGATCGGCTTGTATTATTATCGATTTATAAATCAGCAGCTTACTTTGAGCGTTTACAATCACCGGCTGGTTGTCGCGAGCCTGACCGCATCCGGAATCAAGTTGAAATTGGACCATCTTGAGGGGATCGCGATATCTTTCGCGGCGCAGGACGACATGCGCGCAGAAATTATTGGCGGCAGATGGGAAGACGCCATGGCTAAGGCCGAGGACCTCTCCAACAGCCCAGATTTTTATGATTACTACATAGACAGAACCTTATTGGTGGACGCCTCGGGAGCCATAAGAGCTGCCTATCCGCTCCTTAGCGGAACCATGGGTTTGCCCAAGTCAAATTTTAAGGAGTGGAGCGTTCCCCTTGAGAACGGGCAGGCCGCGTATGTTTCCGATGTCTATGAAAGGTCCGTCTCCCCGCGGATTAATGTCGTTGACGTCGTCGCGCCGGTTGCGGCGCACTCCGTTATTTACGGCTTCGTCGTTCTGCAGGTGCCCATCAATGAATTTTCCGATTTCGGCCAGGATACCGACATCAGCTCCAACGGTTTTGCCTACATAGTTGACAGGAAGGGTCAGATTGTATATCACCCGAAATATTCTTCCGTCGGTCCCATTGTTGACTATTCGGAGGTGCCGGCTGTGCAAAAATTGCTCAGCGGCGAAACCGGAATCGGAATTTTATCCAATCCGATTGAGAGAACGGAGAGAGTGTCGGCTTACGAATTGGTGCCGACATACGGGTGGGGCGTTGTGTCCGTGGAGCCGACCGCGGACGCGTTTGAGGCGCGGAATAGCATTTTGCACCAGATTTTGCTGGCCATTTCGGTTTTATGCGCATCAGAGCTTTTCCTGGCGATTTTCATTTTTTGGCTGGTTACGAGGTCCGAGAGAAGCAAACCGAACGCGGGATACGCGAGACAATTTCCGAAGACGCCGCCGAGGGCCAGCGGAGGGTTCACGCTGATAGAACTTTTGGTCGTTATCGCCATTATCGCCGTTTTGTCCATAGTCGTCATCCTGACCCTTAATCCGACGGAACTTCTGCGCCAGGCGAGGGATTCCGACAGGATTTCGGATCTCTCCATAATAAAGAGCGCCATTTCTATTTATTTGGTAGACCTGCGCAATCCGATTATCGCTTCCTCTACGGAATACTGCTACGAATCGGTCTTGGCAGCGAACGTCACCACTACCTACAGCACTTGGTTTCCCTCAATCCCACTCGGCAATGCGACTACTTCTCCGCAAGCTACCTACAGAAATATTGACGGCACGGGCTGGATTCATGTGAACTTTACCCAAATCAGCGCCGGCACGCCCTTCGGCCAGCTTCCGATCGACCCCTTGAATAACGCACAGTATATGTATATGTATGTAGGCAGTTCCACGCAGTCCACATTCAAACTCGCTACGGATATGGAAAGTTCAAAGTACGGCAATGGCGGAGCAGCGGACGTTGAGTCAAAAGACGGCGGCACTGACCCGAATAAATACGAAGCCGGAAGCAATCTCAATTTGTAGATATATTTGCAAATGTGTCTTCGCGCGCTACTTCCCGCACCTCCTCAGGACGGGTTTTCGGTTATCCACAGAGGCGGTTATGAAGACGTGAGCGGTTTGTTACAATTAAGATTGTTGGTATTAGCAAAACGAAAAAGGTCGATTTGACGCGATGTTTAGTGTGAAATAAACATGTCAAAGAAAACCAATAAAGGTTTTACGCTCGTTGAGCTTCTGGTTGTTATCGCCATTATCGCCGTAATGTCCATAGTCGTCATTTTGACCCTTAACCCGGCGGAACTTCTGCGCCAGTCAAGGGATTCCAACAGAATTTCGGATATGGCGACGCTTAAGAGCGCGATGTCGCTCTACCTCGCGGATGTGAACGCGCCGTACCTCGGGACAAGTACCTGGTGTTATCAGGATGTAAGCGCGGCAAACGCCGCTACCGCGGGCACGAGCTCGAATTCCTGCAATGCTACGTTCGGTAATAATCCCGCCACAAATGCCGTGAGCAATGTGGCTTCTCCGAGGAATGTGGACGGCACGGGCTGGATTCCGGTTAATTTCTCCAAAATCAGCTCCGGCGCTCCGTTCGGCCAGCTTCCGATTGACCCCCTGGACAATGATGCGTTGCACCTGTATCTCTACAAGACATCGAGCACGCTTCTCACTTTCCACATTGCAGTAAAGATGGAAAGCGCGAAGTACAGCTATCCTTCAGCCACCAATATTGAGGGTACCGATGGCGGCACCTCGCTTACCGAGTATGAAGTTGGAAATAATTTGAGCTTGTAACGTCTGCGGACGGCAAGCCAGTCCGATTCTTGGCTTAAGAACGTGAGCGCTCCGACCAAAGTCGGAGCGCTCACGTTTCTGCGTTGCCAGAACATCGTTCCGACCGCGGAAATATGCGGCGGCTCGGTTTCTGAGGCCGGCTCCATCTTTGCTTTCGTTGATTTGCGCGAGCGGTATGGCCATAAATTGGGCTTTTGGGTTATCCACAGAGCATTCTGCGGATAAGGGGGAGATTTGCTATAATGTATTTGTTGGTATTAACCAAACAAGAAAGGTCGATTTGACGCGATATTCACACAAAACGAATATGTCAAAGAAAACCAGCAAAGGTTTTACACTTATTGAACTTTTGGTCGTTATTGCCATTATCGCCGTCTTGTCCATAGTCGTCATCTTGACCCTTAACCCCGCGGAACTCCTGCGTCAGGCGAGGGATTCCAACAGAATTTCGGATATGTCCGTGGCGAAGAGCGCGATTTCGCTCTACCTCGCGGACGTGAGCTCGAATATCTCTATCGGGAGCACAACACCGTTCGTATACTGCTATGAGGATGTTTCTGCGGCAAATGCGACCACTAATGGCACTACTTCGGCGAGTTGCAAAAGTGGTGTGGCAGGCGCAGAAACGTTTGCGAGCGACATAAGCTCCTCTAGCAACGCGGTTACTCCCAGAAACGTTGACGGCACGGGCTGGATTCCGGTTAACTTCACTAAAATCAGCTCCGGCGCGCCAATCGGTCAGCTTCCGGTTGACCCGTTAGATAATGACGGCATGCACATGTACCTCTACAGAACGAGTTCAACCCTCGTTTTCAAGATGGCGACAAAGATGGAAAGCTCTAAGTACAGCAAGGGCGGCGCAGGTGACGTTGAGTCAACCGATGGCGGCACTAATACTGGCATGTATGAATCGGGAACCAATTTGAGTTTGTAGTATGTAGGCGTGTGAAAGTTTGTCCCGGCGGTTTGTCCCACAAGGGGAGCGCTCCGACTTTGGTCGGAGCGCTCCTTTGTGTTTTTGGCCGTGAAGCCGTATTTTGTTATGATTAAGGAGTAATCGCCGATGATGCGAATCCTGGCCCATTTTCACCAAACCTCCAGCGAGGTAAACAGATAATACCGACGAGGATTCGCATTATTGAATGAAAATTCGCGTTATTAGCGAACACTCTTATGAGGACGCCCTTGCCGCCGCTACAACTTAAAAAGGCGCTTATGGCCGATAACCTGATCACGGCCGAGAGATTTGACGAACTTCTCGGGGAAGCCGAGAGGAAAGACCAGAACATACTTGATGTTCTTGTTTCCGAGAAGATCGCGAGCTACGGGTTTTTGGGCGATATGGTGGCGAAGATCTTGGGAGTTGAACGTGTGGATTTCGCGGCGAAATCCACTGACAGGCAAACCGTGCAGATGCTTCCGGAAGACGTCGCGCGGCAGCGGCAGGTGATAGTCTTTGACCGCGAGCCGAACGGGACACTGGACGTAGCCATGACAGATCCTTCCGACCTGGAAACCATAGAATTTCTGACCCAGCGCTTTAAGGTGGAAATCAGGCCGTTTCTCGCCACGGCGGACGATTTGAACCGCGGCTTCGCGGTGTACGGCTATGAACTCGGCCAGGATTTCAAAAAATTGATTGAGGAAAATATCAAGGCCTCGCTTACGAGCCGCGCCGGAACAATAGAGGAAGCGGCGTCTCAATTGCCGATTGTCGGCATCGTGGACAACATCTTGTCCTACGCGATGGCTTCCAGGGCGTCGGATATCCACATTGAAATATTTGAAGAGGCGACCCTCATCCGCTACAGGATTGACGGGATTTTATACGAGATCATGAGCATCGCCAAGGCGGTGCATCCGGCCATTGTCGCGAGAATTAAACTCCTCTCCGGCCTCAAAATTGACGAGCACGTGAAACCGCAGGACGGCCGTTTCCGCCACCAGATTGTCGGCGATATCATTGACGTCAGGGTTTCGGTGATGCCGACCTACTTCGGAGAGAAGGTGGAAATGAGATTATTGGAAGCCGCGCAGAAGCCGCTTTCGTTGGAAGAACTGGGGATCGAGCGGGAAACCGCGAAGATCATTTCTGACAATCTCGGCAACACTTTCGGAATGATACTTTCGTGCGGGCCGACCGGTTCGGGAAAAACGACCACGCTGTACGCTGTGATGAACATAATCAACAAGCCGCAGATTAACGTCGTGACGATTGAAGATCCGATTGAATATAACATGCGCTATGTGAATCAGACGCAGATCAATCCGCAGGCGGGAATAACTTTTGCCTCCGGTCTCAGAGCGATACTCCGCCAGGACCCGAACGTTATCATGGTCGGCGAGATCAGGGATTCGGAAACCGCGGAAATAGCCGTGCAAGCCGCGATCACAGGCCACCTTTTGTTGTCGTCTTTGCACACCAACGACGCGCTTACTGCCATCCCGCGCCTCTTTGACCTGAAGGTGCAGCCGTTTCTTGTATCTTCCGTCCTGAATTTGATAATTGCCCAGCGGCTGGTTAGAAGAATTTGCCAAAGTTGCGTGTGCTCCTATGACGCCGGTCCGGAGGTGGGTCGGATTATCGCCGAGCAGTTCAAAGAGTCCGGCATCTCCAAAGAGGTCATAAGAGTTCCCAAAACGTTGTATAGGGGCAAAGGTTGTGCCGCTTGCGGCATGACAGGATACAAGGGACGGCTGGGAATTTTTGAGATATTCGCCGTTGATGATAAAATTAGGAAGATTATGAATGATTCAGACTTTGACTTTGACAAGCTCCGCGCGGCGGCGCGCGAGCGCGGCATGAGAACGATTTTTGAGGACGGTCTCGACAAAGCGGAATTGGCCATTACGACCCTGGAAGAGGTGTTGAGGGTGGTGCAGGAATAGTTCCGGTAATTTCTAAATCCTAATATCTAATTTCTAAATAAATCCCAATTTTACAATGGACAATATCAAAACTTTTTGAATTTTGGATTTGGAACGTTGAACATTGTTTAGAAATTAGATATTAGAAATTTTAAAACATGCTCTATCGTTACGTCGCGGCGGATAAGGGGGGCAGGGTTCACGAGTCGCAATTGGATGCCGACAACTTGAATCAGGTTCTCCAGTACTTGGCCGGGCACGAACTCCAACCAATCTCGGTTAAGCCCCTCGGAGAAGCGCATGCGACCGCGTGGCACTTTTTTGGCAAGAAGATTTCCACGACGGACAAGGTTTTTTTAACTAAATACTTGGCCCTGATGCTGCGGGTGGGGACCGATTTGCTGTCGGCCATTAATATTCTGATCCAGGACTTTGATAAGCCGGCGGTGAGAAATTTTCTTCTGGAAGTAAGGGATAATCTGACCCGCGGCCGCCAGTTTTACACCGCGTTTGAGGCGCACGAAGACGTTTTTTCCCCGGCTCTCGTCAATATGATAAGGGCGGCGGAGGCTTCCGGGAATCTCCAGCAGACCATGGAGGATTTGAGCGTCAGTTTGGGTCGTGACGCCGAGCTCGGTGGGCGTATAAAGTCGGCGCTTATCTATCCGATAATCCTGCTTTCACTTTCTTCCGTGATCATAGTTTTTTATGGTGACCTACGCGCTGCCCAAGGTTGCCAAGGTTTTCACGGATAGTGGCATAAAACCGCCGATTTTTTCGCGAATTGTGTTTACGGTCGGCCTCTTTGTGGGAGATCATATAATTGTGATTTGCATTTTGCTTGTAGGCACGATAGTGGGCGTCATTTACGCTTATCTCAAAACCGTTATCGGGAGGCGCGTGATTAATCGCGTGCTTTTCGGTTTGCCCCTCATTAAGAAGATTTACAGCGAACTCGCGATTCAGCGGCTTGCCTCCACGATGGGTTCGCTTATGAAGGCCGGCCTGCCGATTACAGAAAGCATTAAAGTCGCCGCAAGGACTGTCGGCCTTGACGAATACCGCTTTCAGCTGGAGCGCGTTGCCGATGGAATCACCAAGGGGCTTACACTTGGGGAGGCGTTCAAACGCGAGGTTGTTTTTCCCAAGACGGTGGTCAATTTGATTGCCATATCGGAGAAAGCCGGTCACCTTGAAGAAGTTTTGGCGACGCTCGCGGATTTTTACGCGTCTAGCGTTGATAACGGGATAAAGGCCATTGTGTCCCTGCTCGAGCCGGTTCTCTTGCTGACCATGGCCCTGTTTGTGGGAATATTAGCGGTTGCGATTATCGTGCCGATTTATCAGCTGACAAGCAACATCAGTTAATTTGAAACGAAATTCACTTCAAATATCCGGATAAGACATGTATTTTGACGCGCTTAGGCCGAAAACATCACAGAGAAAGTTTGTTCCCGCATCGGGGCGGGGATTCACCCCCACGCCAGAAACGGGAAGTTTTGGGTATCCAATGTCCGCGGCCCGTCTCCCGTTCGGTGCGGGGGTTCACGATGATAGAGGCAATCGTTTGCATCGGTATATTGGCAGTTATCGGGACGGCTACTATTCTTTCGCTTTTATCCAGGCGTAGCCAGACCGATCTCACCACTACGGCTCAGAAAATCGCGGCGCTGCTCCGTGAGGCGCAGAGTCGTTCGGCCGCCGTGGAAGGAGGCGTGGCTTGGGGCGTGTATTTCGCGAATCCGACGACCACGCAGCCGTTCTACGCCATCTTCAGCAATGTTTATGGGACGTCCACCGTGAAGGGTTTGTACCTGCTGCCCAATACGGTAAGTTTTTCCGCAGCAACGGTCACGTCCGGTTCTTCGACGCAAATTATTTTCGGAAACGTTTCGGGCCTTCCCGCCGCTTCATTCAGTGTCGGCATATTTGTCACGTCTAATCCAAATCAGTCGTCAACCATAAGTGTCGCTACCTCGGGGTTGGTGAATTATTGAAGGCGCGAAAGTCACAATCTCAGCAGGAGAACGCGGCTCCGATTTTTGGACCGACTTGATGTTATAATAAAAGCGTGGGGAATTTTCTGCTTTCCATTTTCCGCCCTCTGCTATTTGCGAAGCGGGGGCAGTCATTGATTGAGATTCTGGTTGCCGCCTCTGTCGGCGCTGTTTTGATCATGGCAGCCGCTTCTCTGATTGCTCCGGCATTGAGAATTAATACCGAAACAATTCAGGAACAGACGGCTGCCGCGCTGGCCAAGGGGCTTTTGGACAATGTGAGCGTTTGGGCGGACGGCAACTGGCACAATATTGCCAACCTTTCCACAAGTTCCGCGTATCATTATTATCTGAACGCTTCGGGCTCGCCATTTTCGTCTTCCGCCGGTGATGACAGCATCGTGGTGGCTACAACGACATATAAAAGGTTTTTTTATGTTGACGATGTTTGCCGCGACGGCGGCGGGAATATCGCCTCACCGCCATGCAGCGGCCCGCCCTATTACGATCCTTCCACGAAGAAGATCACCGTCGGCTACAGCTGGCCGAATGCCACGACGGCCACCATATCGGCCTATCTCACGAGGAACTCCGATATGGTCTTTATGCAAACCGATTGGTCCGGCGGGCCTAACCAGGCGGGGCCGATTACAAACGCCAACTCACAGTTCGCT
Source organism: uncultured bacterium (assembly GCA_963844965.1). Classification (GTDB taxonomy): domain Bacteria; phylum Patescibacteriota; class Minisyncoccia; order UBA6257; family 2-01-FULL-56-20; genus REEB91. Next base: position 58,494 of record CAWJQC010000007.1, read on the forward strand.
TCTTCAACCCCGAATATTAATTATGCCTCGAGTGGGGCCATATATTTAAATCTGTAGCCGGACCAGTCCTTCGCTTCAGGCCGCAATCCAATGCTCAAAGATCTTATGAGATTATTTAAAAACATTTCCGGCGCGGCGATTGGTTTCGCTTTCGTCTGCATCGTTTTATACTTAACGACGCTCACGGTTTCGGCTAGTCCGAATATCAGCTCCACGTATCCAAATTACTGGGGATGGAACGATGTGATGGGGTGGATAGATTTTTACGACACCAAGACCATCAATATTGGTTCAAATCAGACAACCACGGGCTATGCCGGTTCTTCCGCCGGTTATATTTCTCTTGATTGCGCGACTACGTACAGCGGAAATATTTGCGGCACGAGCAACTACGGTGTTTACAATCCCGGCAACGGCAATCTCACCGGCTGGGGCTGGAACAATACTTACGGCTGGATAAGTTTTGATTGCCACAATAACGGCGGCTGCGGCAGCGGGCCAAGTTCGTCAACTTATCAGGTTGAAATCAATCCGGCTACCGGCGATTTCGGCGGCACCAATACCGTGGATTTTGCCTGGAACGATATTGTTGGCTGGATAAGTTTTAACTGTTCCGATTATGGCGGTTGCGGAACCTCGATTTTTAAGGTGAATACAACGTGGCAGTCCACCTCTACCAGTGGCTATCTTGACTCCACTACCTACGACACCGGAGTCGCCGGCGGTGCGGAATTGAACTCCATTGTCTGGCAGGGACCGTCGCTGCCGGCGGGGACGGCAGTGAGATTTCAAATTGCGGCGAGCAGCACTCCGAACGGACCGTGGAATTTTATCGGTCCCGACGGAACCGGAAATGGTTACTATGTGGGTTTGGGGGCGCCTGGCTCATCCATCCAACTTGACTACGTTTTACACAATAACCAGCGATATTTCCGTTACCGCGTGATTTTGGTGTCGGACCAGACGCAAAAATTGACCCCGACCGTAAACAGCATCAGTGTCAATTGGAGCCCATGAAATTAATAAACAGTAGGTAGTAGGTGGTAAGTAGTAATTGGCGAATAAAAAACCGCGAATGCGTTATAATTAGATAACGAACATGGCCCTACTACCTACTACTTACTACCCGCTACCTACCCATAGGGGGCAGGCGGCCCTGGCCCTGGTTCTTATAATCGGCGGGACAATAGTGACCGTCTCCTTAACTCTCGCGATCCTCACCACCTCCTTCGTCAATTCCGCTTACGGCTTCAGTGTTTCCGAGAGGGCAGAGGCGGTTGCTTCATCCGGAGCGGCGGATGCACTTGTGCGGCTTTTGCGCAATAAAGATTTCTCGTCTCCCGGTGGTTATTCGGTTAACGTTGGCAGCGACTCGGCTTGGGTAACCGTGAGCAACGGTTCGCCGATTGCCGGTGAAGTTACTATAATCTCAAAAGCTACGGCTTCCACGCGCCAACGGACAACTACCGTTATCGCAGCCAGAAGTTCTACGAGCAGCCTTATAACCGTAGTTTCTAGGATACAGTCCTGAAGATTAATTTGAAGACATGGCAATAAATTTTAAATATTACGCAGGAAAAATATTGTCCGCTCTGAGGATTAAGACCTTCGTGGGCGGCTTGGAGGTTTCCGATTCGGTGATGCGCTTCGCGTATTTTGACGGAAGGACGTGGCGTTTGGCTGGCGTGCGCCTCGAACCGGGCATAATCGATGGCGGCAAGATAAAAAACCGCGACGGTTTCATTTCGGCCCTGCAGGCGCTCAAGTCCCAGATTTTCAGCGGTCACGATTTAAAAAGAGGGCCAGCGTCATTGTTTCTTTGAGTTCCATCGGCATTTACAGCCAGGTATTCAGCTTGCCGATTATAGAGGGGGAAAATCTGGAGAAGGCCATCCAACTTAATGTTCAGATGGTTTCTCCGATTGAGGCCTCGCAGGCTTACTCCGGTTGGCAGAAGGTCGGCGAGGATAAGGCCTCTTTGCGCCTTGAAATTTTGAGCGCTTTCGTGGACAAATCGGTGATTGACGAACTTAATCAGGCGCTTTTTGACGGCGGCTTTGTCGCCGCAGCGGTTGATTCGCGGGCGTTGTCTCTCGCTCGTCTTTTCCGGGAGGAAGGGATTGGTTTTGACGAGAACAAGTCCTACGTGCTTCTGAGCATTGACAGTTCCGGCATGGATTTTTTGATAATCAGGCGTAGCCAACTTTATTTTGAATATTTTAGCCCCTGGCGCGAGGCCGCGGACGAGAAAGGCGAAATACAAATCTCTTCATTCAATGCCGCAATCACACGCAATCTTCACCGCGTTATGAATTTTTACAGTCAGCACTGGCCGGAACCCCTGGAGGGCGTTATACTTTCCGCGACCGCGCTGGTTGACGAGACGAAGAAGGTCGTTGCCGAAAATTTCTCGCTCCCGGTGAGGGAATTGCGGCTAAGCATGGACCAATCAATAGGTCCGGAATGGTTCGTCGCCCTGGGGTGTGGACTGCGGGGTGTGAAGCCGAGGGGCGCCGATAAAGAAGTGAGTTTGCTGGGGATCGGCGCCGCAGAGGAGTTTTATCGCGAACAGCTGATTGGATTCATGAGTTTTTGGCGCTTGCTTGTGCCACTCGTGCTCGGTTTACTTGTTGTATCGTTTTTCTTGTCGGATTTATTCCTGATTCAGACGCGTCATTCTCTCGAGGCGCGAGCGCTGCCCACTTTTTCAGGCGAGCAAACAAAAGAGTATTCTACGCTCGCGGCGCAAGCCGATGACTTCAACCGCTCAGTTAAGCTGATTGAGAGTGTCCAGAGTTCACTTTTTTCGGATGGTAAGCTTTGGGATAAAATTTCTGGAATTATGGCTACCGCCGGGGTAAAACCAGACCACCTTTCTTTCCAGGGCATTAATTCGCCGGTTGCTTTGAGCGGTACCGCCAAATCAGAGGATCAGGTTATGGCCTTCAAATCCGCATTGGCGAACGATCCAGAATTCGGCGGGGTTAATTTGCCGATTTCAAACATTGAAACCAACCCCGAAGGAGTTTCTTTTTCCCTTACCTTTAACATAAATCACTAAAGGACGGTTCGGGCTGTTCAGCTGCCGGCGAGACCGATATCTTCGGCAGCTTTTTTGACAGCCCGAGCCAGCAGTTCGGAGTTCTCCTTCCCGATTTTCTTTAAGACGAATTCCCCAGCCTTTTTTCTTGTTCCTAGTCCAACACCATCCAGATGCTCCACTCTTATGCCAATACGCAAGCGCCACAGTTTTTTTGTGCCCAGACGGCTGATTATGGATTCAACTCCTTTGTGGCCGGCCGAGCCGCGGTTCCAGGACAACTTCGTGCGGCCGATCTCGAGAATCGCTGTCGTCGTGTATGACAAGGATTTCTTCGGGTCGGAGGTTGAAATAGTGGAGCGCCTTCTCTGCCACCGCACCGGATTCGTTCATAAAGGTCAAGGACTTGATCCAGACGAGCCTTTTCCCCCTGCAATATTCAAAGGACCTTCCGACTCTTTTCGTGGCAGCTGCTTCTTTGGTGTGATTCCGGCGCAGCCAATCAACAGCGCTGATACCGACATTGTGATAGGTGTTTTCGTATTCGGCCGCGGCATTTCCGAGTCCGATTATGGCTTTGATAGACGAGGCATCCCATTGTTTTTCACCCTCGGAGCTCGGAGCTTGATTCGATCCTTTTTTAGTCATATAATGTAGTATAACGCTGCGGGGAAAAAATTAGAAATTTTTTATATTGATGCGCCAATTTTTCGCTTCGGTTTTGGAGGTTTTCGAGGTCGCCCTCGTTGCCGTGGGCGCCGTCTTTGTGATCCGAAGCTTTTTGGTCCAGCCGTTTCTTGTAAGCGGCTCAAGCATGGTCCCGAATTTCAAGAACGGCGATTATCTTCTCGTGGACGAGCTGACCTATCGCTTTCGTCCGCCGGAGCGCGGCGAAGTGATCGTTTTCCGGTACCCGAACGATCCGTCAACATACTTTATCAAACGCATCGTCGGCCTTCCGGGTGAGCGAATTGTGATTAAAGACGACAAAATTATGGTTTATAACCAAACGACCACTGGCGGTTTCGTTTTGACGGAAGATTATCTGCCCAAGTCGATTTACACGAACGGCGATGAAGAATTCAAATTAAAAGATGATCAGTATCTGACGCTGGGGGATAATCGTTCGCTCAGTTTTGATTCGCGAAGCTGGGGACCTCTTCCCAAGAACGATATTGTTGGCCTTGTGCGCTTGCGGCTTTGGCCCCTACCGGATTTCCAGGCGTTCGCGGCGCCGCAATACTAAATTAAACTTACGAAAATACGAAAATATACGAAAATATGAAAGGAAACGAGGATTCATTTTTTTCGTACGTTCGTACAATTTCGTACTTTCGTAAGGGTGAGCAGAAGCGAACATGAAAAACAAATCCAAAAACAAGGAAACGCCGAAGATGTTCCAAGCGCCGAAGGGGATGCATGATGTTTTGCCCCACGACCAGCCGTACTGGGAGAGAATTGAATCTGTCGTGAAAGATGCGGCGCGGTACTTTAATTTCCAGAGGATTGAGCCGCCGATTTTGGAGGATGCCGATTTGTTTAAGAAGACCACTGGCGAGGACAGCGACATTGTTCAGAAAGAAATGTATACCCTAAGGACAAAAGGCGGCGATTTGCTGGCGCTACGGCCGGAATATACGCCGTCAATCTGCCGCGCCTATTTGGAACACGGACTCTCGCGCCTTGGTCAGCCACAGAAGCTTTTCCATTTCGGCCCGGTTTTTCGCCATGACCGCCCGCAGCTCGGCCGGTTCCGGCAGTTCACCCAATTTGGCTTTGAGATTCTTGGCGGTCCGAACGATCCGATTTACGACGCGCAAGTGATTTTGATTTACAACACCATCCTTGAGGATTTGAAAATAAAAAATACATTATTGAAAATAAATTCAATAGGGTGCAAGGTTTGCCGGCCCCTCTATAAGAAACAGTTGCAGAACTATTACAAAAATCACGAGAAAGAATTGTGCGCTGATTGTGCGAGGCGCCTGAAAACTAACCCATTGCGCCTTCTTGATTGTAAAAACGAGAACTGCGAGAAATTGAAGAGTAAGGCGCCGAATTTCCTGGACAAACTGTGCGCCACCTGCGGCAAACACTTCAGAGAGGTGTTGGAATATTTGGATGAGCTTAACATTCCATACACTCTTGATAACCAGCTCGTTAGGGGGCTTGATTACTACAGCCGGACGGTTTTTGAAATTTACGCGGACGGCGTCGGCAGCGATGTCGGCGCTTTGCCTGCTGGCGGACGCTACGATTATCTGATGGAATTTTTGGGCGGGCGCCTCACGTTCGCGGTGGGAGCCGCTTGCGGCGTTGAACGATTGATCGCCGTTATGAAGCTGCGCGAGATTGGTTTGCAGCCGAAGATTATGAAACGGATTTTTCTGGCGCACGCCGGGGACTTGGCAAAACGAAAGGCGCTAAAGTTGATGAAAACTTTGGAATCAGAGGGGATTCCGGTGGTCGAGGCGTTGTCCAGGGAATCCTTGGGGGCTCAGCTTAAGTTGGCGAACAAGGAGGGGATATCGCTCGCCTTGATATTGGGGCAGAAAGAGATTTACGAATCGTCGGTCATAATCCGCGACATGAGGACGGGGTTGCAAGAATCCGTGCCTTTAGATAGACTGGTTGATGAAATTAAAAAGCGCTCGAAGTAGAGTAATCGCTAATGACGCGAATGATAGCAAATAACGCAAATAAAATTCGCATTATTGGTAAAAATTAGCATTATTCGCGAACACTCTATGGAAGATTGTATCTTTTGTAAAATAGCGGTCAAGAAAAATCCGGCCTTCGTCGTCTACGAGGACGAAGAAACGATGGCGTTTTTGGATGTTACTCCGCGCGCGGAGGGGCACACCATGGTCATACCGAAGCAGCATTACGCCACGCTCGTTGACTTGCCGGAATCGGAGGTTAAGGCGCTTTTTCTGGCCGTGAAGTCGGTATCGGAGCTTCTTCTTAAGAACCTGAACGCGGAAGGGCTTACGATCGGCATCAATCACGGCGCGGTGAGCGGCCAGGTTGTGGGGCACCTACACGTTCACGTTCTGCCAAGATTCAGCAATGATGGTGGCGGCATGATTCAGTCTATCGTGCACCAGCCACCCACGAGTTCGCTAGGAGATACGCTCAAAAAAATACTGGCGAAATCAAAAGGCCGAAAATTAAATTAAAGATGAAAAATGAAATATTAAAAATTAGTACCCATGCGCATTTTTAATTTTTAATATTTAATTTTTTATTTTTCGATGTCAAGCGTTGAAGCAAAAAGAAAACAGGGCGAGTCGGCTTCAAGCCTTCTCTATAATTTCACCAAAAGGGTAAAACGCAGCGGCGTTTTAAAGGAAGCGCGCAAACGCCGTTTCCACACGCGCCGGATAAGCCGTCTGAAGCGGCGCCTTTCGGCGATTCACCGCGACAATAAGCGGAAAGAAATGGAAAGGGCGCGCAAGCTGGGCATTCTATGAACCATATATTTTATGTCTACCCACGACAAAATTAAAGAAGACCTGACGGTGGCGTTGAAGAGTGGCTTGAAAGACCGCATCAGTGTTTTGCGCATGATTATGGCGGAGCTTCACAATAAAGAAAAAGAAAAGCCGGCGGATAAGCAATCTTTGATCGAAGAAGAAACGCTCGCGGTTTTGAAAAAAGAAGTTAAAAAAAGAAAGGAGGCCATAGAACTTTTCCGAAAAGGAAACCGGGAAGATTTGGCAAAAAAAGACGAAGCCGAACTCAAGATTATCGGCGAGTATCTGCCGCCGGAGATTGACCCCGCAGAAATCAAAGCGGTCGTTGAGCGGCTCTTCACCGCGGGTAACAAAGAATTCAACACGCTGATGCGCGAAACGATGAAAGAACTCGCGGGCCGCGCCGATGGCAAGATTGTGAGTGAGAATCGTGAAAGAGAAGTTGGCAAAATAAGCCGTGGTTGACGCTGTATTGCAGCGGTCGGGCGTTGCTCGGCTTTTTTGTTATTGACTATGGCCGTTTTTTCAGCGAAGATATGTCTTGATGGTTAGAAAATTGGGAAAAACACCACTCGAAACGCGGCTTGAATCGCTCTCTCAGCGGCTGTTTCGCGTTCTCAAAATTAAAAACTCCTACGCGGAGGTTTTTTTATTGAGCGGGGCGGAAATGCGGCGTTTAAGCAGGAAATACCTCAAAAAAAAGAAGGGCTATACGCCGGATGTCCTAAGTTTTGTTGAGCCAAAAGGATTCCCGCACCCGGAAAAATCAAAGAAGCTTCTGGGTGAAATTTGTATAAATGAAGACATTGCCCGTCGCGACCCGAGGCGCGCGCGGGTGCTCCTCCTGCATGGACTTTTGCACATCTTGGGCTACACACACGACAAGAAAGGTGATACGCTGAAGATGGAGCGGTTAGAACGAAAGCTGATTAAAAAATTAACGAATTAACGAGTTCACGAGTTAGCGCGACGCTTATTGTTTTTATTTAACCCGTTAACCGATTAATTGTATTTACTAATTATGTCTTCTAACTTTATAACCGGCTTAGATATCGGAACTTCCGCGATTAAAGTCGCTGTTGCCGAGAACAAAGACAACCGGCCGGCGCTAAAAGCGGTTTTTAAGGAACCGTCCATGGGATTGAGGAAGGGCGCCATTACCGAGCTCGCGGAGGCCTCCCAGGCCATAAGCCGCGCCCTCGCGGAGGTCAAAAAGATTTCCAAATCCGCGGCGAAGAACATTTACGTGAACATAGGAACTTCGCAGGTCAAGGCACAGGTTTCAAAAGGAATAGTAGCGGTATCCCGCGCCGACACGGAAATTTATCGCGACGACGTAGATAGGGCAGTCAAGGCGAGTCAGGCGGTAAATCTCCTGCCGAATCGGACTATCATACATAACGTCACGAGGGAATTCGTAGTTGACGGAGTCGGAGACATTCCTGACCCCTTGGGATTGTCTGGCAGCCGCCTTGAGGTGCAGAGTCTGGTCATAGACGCATTCTCTCCTCACGTGAAAAGCCTGGTCAAGGCCGTGGAACTTGCCGGTGGTCAAGTATCGGGACTCGTATTCAGTCCGCTTGTCGCAAGCCGTTCGTCTTTGAGCAGGAGCCAGAAGGATCTGGGAGTCGCGCTCATAGATATCGGATTCGGCACGACGGGCCTCGCGATTTACGAGGAGAACAAATTGTTGAGCGCGGTGAAGTTCCCGGTCGGCGCCTCCAACATTTCCAACGATTTGGCCGTCGGTTTGAAGATTCCCGTTCCGGCCGCGGAGAGTTTGAAATTGAATTATGGCTACGCCTTGGCTCGCGACGTCGGGCAGAAAGAGTCCGTGGACCTCAAGAAATTTTTCCCGGAGGCTAAAGGAACAGTTTCGCGCCGTTTTGTGGCGGAGATTATAGAATCGCGGCTTGCCGAAATTCTGGATTTTATTAATAATGAATTGAAACTTTTGGAGAATCGAGGAAAGTTGCCCGGCGGAGTTATGTTAGTTGGGGGCGGAGCGAAGATGCCGGGCTTGAGCGACCTCGTCAAACAGGAACTGAAGCTTCCGAGCCAGGTAGGATTGTCTCTCGGCGATGAATGGGGAACCGAGGGCGCAAATTTTGAAGAATTTTTGGAAGATCCGGAATTTGTCACAGCCTTGGGGCTGGTCCTTTGGGGAACAGATAATGAGGGTTGGAATCGGAGCGGAGCGCTTTCCGGTTTCAGTGTCAGAAATGTCGTGAAATTGTTTTTGCCATAACCTTCCAATACATGAATCCCGTTAGAAGCCGCGATCGCCATATCAAACAACAAATCAGTCCCATGTACTACAGTCGTTGTTATAAAATAATTTTACAGACTCGCATCAATCGCGATCTGCTTCTAACGGGATGAAAGAGAGCAAGAAGCAGCGCCATATTCAGAAGAAGAAGGAGAAGCCCCAAGAAATCTTGGCGAATATAAAAGTGGTCGGCATTGGCGGCGGAGGGGGAAATGCGGTGGCGCGCATGAGCAAGAACTTCATCCGCGGAGTTGAATTTGTTGCCATCAATACCGACCATCAGGACCTTGACCGGTGCAGCGTGCGCAGGAAAATTTATATCGGTAAAAATCTCACGAAAGGATTGGGCACCGGCATGAATCCGGACCTCGGGAGGCAGGCGGCGGAAGAGAATAAGTCGGAGATTGCGGAGGCGCTCGCAGGCGCGGATATGGTTTTTGTGGCGGCGGGGTTGGGCGGCGGAACCGGTTCCGGCGGAGCGCCGGTCATTGCCGAGGTCGCGAAGCACAGCGGAGCGCTCACGATTGCCGTTGTCACGAAACCCTTCGCTTTTGAAGGAGCCCAGCGCGACAGGATCGCCCGCGAGGGCCTCGTGAAGCTGAAGGACAAGGTGGACGCCATAATCGTGGTTCCGAACGATAGGATTTTCAGTATCATCAGCAAGGATACGCCGATCATGAAGGCCTTTGACGCAATTGACGACGTTCTGAGGAACGCGCTCCGCGGCATTGTTGAGCTGATTGTTTCTCCGGGGATAATCAACGTTGACTTCGCCGATGTCAAAACGATAGTTCAGGACGCCGGCGCCGCCGTTATCGGGGTCGGGATTGGGTCTGGTGCTGACAGGGCCGCGAGCGCCGTCAATCTGGCGCTAAGCTCGCCGCTCGTTGAGGCGACTGCCGAAGGCGCGAAAGCGGTGCTTTTGGGAATTTCCGGCGGGCGCGATTTGAAAATGAACGAGATAAATGAGGCGGCAAAAGTTGTCGCTCAGGTAGTAGATCCGGGCGCGCGCATAATATTCGGTGCGTATCACGATAAGAACTTGCGGCCGAACCAGGTCAAGGTCACTTTGATCGCTACCGGTTTTAACGGCAATCAGCCAAGCTCCCTTTTTCCCGGCGGCCAGTCGGGCGAGAAACATCCGGGTTATGGCGTGGAGTCGGCGCATGGCGACGACAAATCCAAAACCGGCATTGCTGATGCGAGAAAGACACAAGTTTTCAAATCTAAGCAGGAAAGCGGCGCGGTGCAGGCCGTTGCTGATAAAAGAAGAGACGATAATTTTCCGCAGAAAACCGAGGCGGCAAAAAGCGACAGCGACTGGGACTTCCCGACGTTTTTGAGAAAAAAGAAAAAATAATCCGCTTAAGAATTTCAACCCCCTCTGTTGCGAGGGGGTTTCACTTCTGGCTGAGGTCGTTTCCTAATCGTCGCTTTCAGTGTCTGGTCCTTCAATCGCCATGGGCTCTATATTCATGCCTTCGCCGGTGATTTTCAGAACGTCTTTGTCCACTTTTTTCAGTTCTTTGTAGGCTTTTGTATACATTCCTACCGTTGTTCCGAGGTGTGTTCCCAATTTTTGCATGTAGGCATCGTAGCTCCCGAGATGTCTTCCCAATTCTTCCACGCGGGCGCGGATTTCCTTTGCCGATTCTTCAATTTGCATCGCCTTTAGTCCCTGGAGGACCGTTTGCAGATAGGCGAGAAACGAAGTGGGGGAGACGATGATCACCTTCTTATCTTTTGTCGCGTACTCCACGAGGTCGCGCGTGTTCGCCTTTACCGAGCCGATTTTGTTGACGAGAAGATCGTAGTAAATGGCTTCGGAGGGGATGAACATGAAGGCGAAGTCCATCGTGCCTTCGTTGGGCTTGATGTATTTTGACGTTTCGTCAATTCTGGTTTTGAGGTCGTTTTTGAATACTTCCTCAAGTCGTTCCCGCTCGGCGTCATTTTTCGCTTCAAGAATGCGGTTGTAATTATCAAGACTGAATTTGGAATCAATCGGTATGATCCTGTCTTTTACGAAAATGATGGCATCCACAATCGTTCCGTCCTTGAATCCGTACTGCATTTGATACGTACCCGGCGGCATGACATTCTTCAAAACCGTTTCCAGGTAATATTCGCCGAGTATCCCGCGCTGTTTCGGGTTTTTCAGGATATCCTGGAGATTTTTCAGCTGGTCGGTTATGTTCATGACCTGCTTTTGCCCTTCGCCCACCTTTGTGAGCTCGGTCGTGATTTCCTTGATGATTTTGGCGCTTTCGCCGAATTGTTGCTGGATCACCTTCGTAGATTCGCCGAGTTTTGTATCAAGCGTGCGTGAGAGTTCATTGATTTGGTTCTGAATCAGTAGAAACGCCTGATCTTTTTGATCGGTTTTCTTGTGAGCTCTTACGAAATTCCAGAAGATGGCGATTCCCGCAGCTAAGACTATTAAGACGATTATGAGGAGTATTGTTTCCATTTTTTTAATTCTAACTTTTTTCGTAAAAATTTAAAACAAAACCGCCGAGCACGTATACCCGGCGGTTTTATAAAAGGCGTTTCATTTCGACCGTTATCTCAAGATGATTTTCGCCACAGTGCACAGTGGCGAGCGCACTAAACCATCTCAATCAAACGCGTTCTACTTTGAAATCTTCTCGTTAGCCTTAGCCGCTGGATTGCTCCAAGCCGTAGGCGGTGGGCCGATAAATCGACTCTGCCTGTATGGGGGAGGCCTTTCAGCATTCCCGACTTACCTTAAGTATAGCTCCTATATTCCTCAAAGTCAAATTGTTTTATCCACAGGACAAAACATCCCCAATTTGAGCCGGGGTGTTTTTTGGGTTGCGTTTACCAGCGTCCCTGTCCGCCGCGATCTCCGCGCAGAGCCGGTTCAAAGAAAAAAGCTGCCATACGGCAGCTATCTGGAGGATTTACCTCCCGCACTTCATTTTTTTGAGGCGCGTTTTTTGCGCTTAGTACTTTTTGTGGCTGTCTCGTCAATAATTGACTCTATCTGCTTACGCCTTTTTTCTGAAACCCCCAGAATTTTCGCGACTTCTTTTGTTGTCGGGTATGGTGTGGTGATTAGGACCGGTTTCTTCTTTTGTTTTGCCATTTTCTAGCCTCCTCGTACGAGTTAATTGATGCTAAATTTATTATATCGTCATATATACAATAAAACAACCCCGACTTTGTGTCGGGGTTGTTTTATTGTCTCAAGCGGTAAATTACCAACGTCCCTGTCCGCCGCCGTAACCGCCCCTGTCTCCGCGAGGAGCCCGGGGTTCTAACGGCCGCGCTTCGTTGACCGTGAGCGTGCGTCCGCCGAATTCCTTTCCGTTCCACATTTCAATTGCCTTGTTTGCCTCATCGTCAGAGGACATCTCAACAAAGCCGAAGCCCTTGGAGCGGCCGGACATCTTGTCAACGATTACCGTTGCCGAGGTGACCGTGCCGGCCTGGGCGAAGGCGTTTTGCAATTCGTCCTGCGTCGTAGAGTAGGGCAGACCGCCAACGTATAACTTCTTAGCCATTAATTAATAAATTAACTTCTAGCTTTTAGCTCAAAGCTTTTAGTAATTTTAGTCTTCTAAAACCTAACAGCTAACACCTAAAAACTATTTTCTTGTAAGGCGACCGATTTCTCTTTATTTCGCGCACACCTCGCACACAGTTTGCTGTTGCGCGGGGCATATCCACACCTTATTTGTGCGTAGATTCGCGTTTGCGAGAACACTTACAAACATATGTAGTATACACCAATATGAAAAATAAAGCAAGAGGCGGGCTTTTTAGGCTATTTGCTTCACGCCGCTACCTCGGGCGGTGTATACTTTTTGTATATATATGCCCAAAACCAGCGCGGGAATAATTTTATATCGCAAACGCGAGGGTGGATTGGAAGTTTTGCTTGTGCACCCAGGAGGACCGTTTTGGGCTAAAAAAGATTCGGGCGCATGGAGCGTGCCGAAGGGGGAGATTGAATCCGGCGAGGACTTGCTATCCGCCGCCAAGCGGGAATTTGAAGAGGAACTGGGGTTTACGCCGCCGTCCGTAGAGCTCTTGCCACTCGGGACGATTATTCAGAAGGGCGGGAAGGTAGTTTATGCCTGGGCGATTGAAGGGGATTGTGACGTCCGGGCGATAAGAAGCAACACTGTTAAGGTTGAATGGCCGCCGCACTCGGGAAGACTTCAAGAGTTTCCGGAAGTGGATCGCGCGGAGTTTTTCGGAATTGAAGAAGCGAAGAAAAAAATCAACCCGGCGCAGGTTGAGCTTCTGGAGAGAGCTGGAGAGAAAAAAGGATTAGGAGCGTAATTTGTCGCCCCCCCTTATTTCTGTGTCATGCTCGGCCGAACAGCAGATAATCCTTCGGGAATATGTATTTTGTAATATGGAAAATACCGAAAGAGATAAAGAGTGCGGAGAAAACGTCTATGGAATAGTGAAGATGCCCTAAAAGGACGCTTGTGCCGCCGATCGCGGTTGAAAGAAGGAAGAAATACCTTGGAAGTTTTTCTTTCCAGAAGATGATCGCAAAGAGAAACGGCAAGCCGGTGTGCGCGGAGAAGAACAGATCGTCGCCGGAGCTCAGCTTGTGGAGAATTTCGGTCGGGTCTATATACGATTGGGCAAGGGGAGGAGCAAGATGCGTGAGGACCATAAAAAGCGAGCGCACGAGCGTGAAAAGCGCCGCACCCTTCAAGACGAAGGGAATTCGCCGCGGTTCGTGGAGAAGCATTATCACGACTATGCATATAAAAATTAAAGCGCCCTCGTTGAAAACGAAGTCCACGTTTACTACTGGCAAATTGTCCAGAATGATATCCGTGACGGCGTTGCTCGCGCGAATGGTGGTGTAAATGTTGGCGTAATACGTCGCGACCAAACTTGCCGCAAGTAGCAGCAAGCCGAACAAAACCTGCCAAATGAACGATTTATTTGGCCAAAGTAACTTGTGCTTTTGGAGAATTTCGCGCATTTATCGCTTTGTTGCCGTCCCCGGCTGCTTGTATGGTAGTATACCACTCCCGCGCACAGCGCGGGAGTGGTGGCTGGGGAAGATTACTGCTGTGGGTTTGCTTGCTGTCCGGGATTACCTGCGGGGCTATTGGTCGGCCGTATTTGTATTGACTGCGCGGTTACGCTGCCGTCGGAATTGGCCGTGCCGACAACGGTTACATTTTCTCCCGTCGTGAGGTCGTCAAGAGTGCCGTTCACCGATTTCGTTATGGGCGTGGAGTTTGAGACAAGGACTATTTTCGTGGAATTCCCGGAACTTGTAGAACTGCCATTGCTCAATTCCACGATTATGCTCTGGTTATCTTTGGAGATAATTTGTCCGGATACGAATCCGCCGCTATTTCCTCCGCCGGATCCACCGTTCCTCATCCTTCCTGTTCCAAACCCTTGGCCTCCTGCCGATGTGCCGCTAGACGGACTTTTAGTTCCGGTTTGCGACTTGCCATATATCATGCCGCCGTAAAACACGGCTATCACAACTATGAGTGCGCCGACGATTGTAATGATGCGTTTTTTCATCTTACGGTTTTTATTTAAGCCACCCGACTAAGTGGCCGGTTTATTTGTGCTCAAGTGTTTTTTATCGGATTAGGTTCAGCGTCTATTTTCCGGCATTGAGCGCCGCCCGTGTCGCAGGGCCAACGTTGCCAAGTGGCTCAATGCCGTTGAGTGTTTGATATTTCTCAACAGCCGTTTCCGTGAGGGAGCCATAGTATCCCGTGATTGGTCCTGAATATATTCCTTCAGTAGTAAGCCGCTGTTGAAGTTCCGTGACATCCTGACCTGTGGAGCCGAGTGTCAGCGGATTGAGGAATTTGTAAGTGGTAGCGGCGCTGTTGCTTTGCTGGGCTTGGGTTTGCAGTTGTGCAAGCTGGGTCTGCAATGCCTGAATTTGAGCTGTTAACGCGCTTGTGCCCGAAGCTTGAATTGTCGCGGTTGCTCCTGTCTGAACGGTGAATGGGGAAATAAAGAGCTGATTGCTGGTATTCCCGGAATAGTCGGTGACCGTAATAGAGCAATTACTGTGTGTTCCGTCAGCCAAACTGTTAAAAATTATGTTATTCGTGCCAGCAATGGCGTTCGCCACAGAACCTGAGCAGTCCCCGCCGTAACGTATGATGCCGGCAACGTTTGAGACGAAGCCATAGCTTGGGTTTGCCGTCGTAACCACGCTTGGCACCGAAGTTACCACATAAATGAACGGCGCTGAGGAGTTAGTGTTGATTGTCCTCACCACGTCATAACCGGAAATGGGATAACTTGTGTTGCCGTTCTCGTCTGTCACCGTCACGCCGGTTATCTGAAGCGGTGTGGATTGGTTGGCTTGGCCACCTGCAACGATATAAGTGGCCGTGTATGTCGCTCCGCCGTCATTTGTATACCAAGAAAGGAGAACGCCATTGTAATAGCCGGTTACTTTCGCGTTGGGCAGCGCCGTCCCGAGATGCAGGGTGAAGATGATTGAACCTCCCACGCTCAACACGCCTGCCGTCGTGGCGTCAGACGTGATATAACCGCTTATGGCCGCTGACGAATTCGTGCTGCCATAGATGTTTACCGTTGCCCGCCCGGAATTTCCTTGGGCATCCGTGAAGGAAACAATGACGGGAATGGTTCCTTCCTGATCACCGCTTACTAATGTGTAGTTTACCGTGTACGGGCCGGAACCATTCCCGTTCACCGCGATCGTGTGGCCTAAAATGGTTACGGTCGGATTCACCACGGTCTCGTTCGTGGTGAACGAAATTGTTACCATACTGCCGACGGTAGAGAAGGCGTTGTTTATATTATTGAAGTTTGCGGAAAATGACTGAAGGATGGGCACGACGGCGCTTGTGACCTGAAATGTTCCGCCGGAGAAATAAGTTGTGTCGCTTATGCCGTAAACACCGCTGCCGATGTAGAGGTAGCCGGTCGCGCCAGGCTGGAACGGCGTGCCGTTGAAGGTAAGGGTGATGGTGTTCGTGCCGCTGCCGTTCACCGACATCAAAGCGGCTCCGGAAAGTGACCCCGTGAAGCCGCTGTAATCGCCGGGACTTGTAGCCACCGGCTCCGACCACAGAAGCGTTATCGTATTGGTACTTGTCACTTTCGCGCTTATAAGCGACGGTCCCGCCGCGTAGACCGGATAGATGGGGGCGCTTAGCGCGATAATGCCCATGGCAAGGAAAATACTTAAGAAGGTGGACTTGTTTTTACTTGAAACCATATTTGTTGTGTTTTTATTTTTAGTAATGGACTTTTTTTTGCAATCGTTCGACCAAACCCGCCGGAATTTCAAATAAATTGGGCGGGCAAACGATTTTTATTCATATCTCAGGGCCTCTATGGGATTGAGGCCGGCCGCGCGGCGGGCGGGATAATATCCGAAAACGATTCCCGTTAGCGCCGACACGCCTACGGCCAGGAAGACCGACCACCAAGAAACGCTCGTGGTAATGCTTGCGAATCTGGTTATCAGGAATGAAACTATCCAGCCGAGTATCACCCCCACAATGCCGCCGACAAACGTGAGCATCACGGATTCCAGCAAAAACTGTATGCTTATGTCCCTTTTTTTCGCGCCAATTGCTTTGCGCAGCCCTATTTCCCTCGTCCTTTCGGTCACGGTCGTGAGCATCATGTTCATGATCCCTATGCCGCCGACGATAAGTGAAATTCCGGCGATGGAAGCGAGAAGCATGGTGAACGTATTCGTAACGCTTGAGGCCGTGGCGACAATGTCCGATTGAGTTTGAACGGTGAAATCCGCTTGCGAAGAATCGGAAATGTTATGCCTGCCCAAAAGCAGATCGGTGATCTCGTTCTGCACTTGTGAAATTGAATTCTGGTCTTGCGCCTGGACGTCTACTTCGGAAACGTAGGACGTGCTTCCCAAAAGATAATGTTGGCCCGTTGTAAGCGGGACATAGATGACGTTGTCCTGATTGCCGAATCCGGTGCCGCCTTTGGATACAGTGACGCCGACAACCTTGAAGTTAATGCTTTTTATCCTGATGGTATTTCCGATCGCCTCGTCCGGAGTAGCGGTGGCATTTACGCCAAAGAGGTCTTGCAGGACCGTAGGACCAATAACCGCAATCTTGTCGGATTTTGTCACGTCCGCATCCGTGATAAAAGCGCCCTGATCGATTGCCACGTTGCGTACTTGTGTATACGCCGGGACAGTTCCCACAACGCTTGTGTTGGTGTTCGCACCCTTGTAGATAACTTGGTATCTGCCGCTGATTTGGGAGCCGTCGCTTCCACGCCGCTCAGCCCTGCGATCGCGTCTGCGTCGTCCGGCGTCAAGGTTTGCGCGCTTCCTTGCCCTGCCCGCACACCGTAGCCCAAAGTTCTTTGTTGCCCCGGAGTTACCATTAGAAGATTTGATCCAATTGATTGGATTCGCGCGGTGATCGAATCCTTGCGCACCTTGGCCGATGGAAACCATGGCGATGACGGAGCCGATGCCGATTACGATGCCCAATATTGTGAGGCCCGACCGCACCTTGTTCACCGTTATGGCGGACGAGGCCTCGTGAAATAGTTCGGAGATGATCATTGATGGTTAACGTGAACAATGCGGCGGTCGTGACTTTTGCCGTCTGTGGCTATTTCGCCGTCGAGTATGTGAATTATGCGTTCGGCGTGTTCGGCGATGTATTTTTCGTGCGTGATGAGCACGATGGTGCGTCCTTCTTCGTGCAGGTTCTGGAATGTGTCAATGACTATTTCGCCGGTTTTTGAATCAAGATTGCCGGTCGGTTCGTCAGCTAAGATAAGCGTCGGATTATTCACGAGCGCCCGGGCAATGGCTACTCTCTGCATTTGTCCTCCCGATAGCTGATTTGAATGGTGTTGCCACCATGCTTCGGGCAGGGCCGCACCTCTAAGTGCGCGCTTCGCCTCCTCCTCCCTTTTCTCTTTCGCCGCGCCGGCGTAAATGAGGGGCAGCATTACGTTGCGGAATACCGTAGCGCGGGGCAATAGATTGAATTGCTGGAATACGAAACCTATTTTTTCGTTGCGGATGTCGGCGAGCTCGTCTTCGGAGAACTTTGAAACGTCTTTTCCATCGAGAAGATATTCTCCGCTCGTCGGCGTATCAAGAGCTCCCAGGATATGCATCAGGGTTGACTTGCCGGAACCGGAAGGTCCCATAATCGAAACAAATTCCCCGTCTTTTATGGTGAAAGAAATGTTTTTCAGCGCCACCGTTTCAACATCGTCGCCGATTTTATATATTTTCGTGATGTTGCGCAGTTCGATCATTGTGATTTAGCCGCCGCCAGATCTACCGCCGCCTATGAGTATCCCGCCCCCTCCCCCAAGACCCGGAAGTCTGGTTCCCCTCCGCCCGTAGTAGCTTGCGAAGTGCCAGAAGTTATGGTTTGCGTAACGACGGCGTCTCCTTCGTTCAGGCCTGAAACTATTTCCGTCATCGTGTCGTTCGATAGGCCGACGGTTACCTCCTGTTGTTTCGGCTTACCGTCTGACCCTAGGACGCTCACATGCGAAGTTCCTTGTTTTGTCGTAACGGCAGAATTTGGCACAAGAAGCACGCCTGATTTTACGTTTGTGATAATGTTAACCGTGTCGCTCATGCTGGGTTTTACGTCCGAAGTGGAATTGTCCAGCACGATTTGCACGCCGTAGCTCACAACTCCCTGAGATACGGTTCCTACCGGATCAACCTCCGAAACTTTTCCAGTAAAGGTAACGTCCGGCAGTGCGTCAAGCGTTATTGTGGTCTCCTGCCCGACTTTTACGTTGACTATGTCGGTCTCGTTGAATGTCGCCTGCGCGAATTTCTGGTCGGAAACGATTGTTGCGACGGCGCCGCTTGCCGTATCGCCGACTTTCACGCTGACCGAAGCAATGGTGCCGTCAAACGGTGCAACGATCGTGTAGTAACTCAAATCATTTTGCAGGTCAACAAGATTTTGCTCCTCGGTTATAAGATTGTTATTAGCGATCTGAAGGCTTATTGGATTGTCGCCGTTGGGATTGCCGACCTGGAGTAGCGCGATGTTCTGCTTGTCGGCTGTAATCGTCTGCTTGTCTGTATCGATCGTGTTTTTCTGGGACAAGAGAGCGCTCAGGTCGTTATTCACCGTCGACAAATAGTTCCGCGTATTTGTCTGCAGCGTATTTACCGCCGTCGGGAGGTAACGATTATACTGAGTCGCGAGATCGTTCGCCGCCCCAAGTAGATTCAACTCGTCCTGTAATGTTTGCGCAACGTCAGTCGCCATATCAATCGATTGTTCAAGTATGGTTTCAATCTGGTCGCCGCTCGAATTCCGACTTAATTGTTTATAGGCAATAACGCTCGGGTCATATTCTGCAGTCGCGGTCGCGTAGCTACTTTTTGCGCTGTCTGCAAGTGTTTCCATTGTTGATGTGGTTTTGTCGCTGAATAAGTTGATAAGTGTGTCTACGTTCCACTGGCTGGCCTTCGGGTTGATGTCTGTGCCATAGAGGACGTCTTGCATGCCGGTCATGACGTTTGGCAGGTCCAAGTAGGTGTTCGATAGCGTGTTGAACGCATCGTTATATTGGGTTTGCAAATTATCTTGATCGGTGGTGAGGGTATCAAGCGCTTTTTGGTAATCGATCGGGGCCTGAGCCGTACTTTGCTGGAGTTGGAGCTTTGCTGTTACGAGGGATTGCTTTGCGTTTGCAACTGCCTGTTGCGCATCGGTGTCATCCATCTTCATTATCGCCTGATTGGCTTTGACCTTGTCGCCCGCGCTTACCCCTATCCACGTTATCTCTCCGGCAACCTGCGCTTTTATGTCAATTTGGTACAAGGCCGCGATCTGCCCGCTGCCCGAAACAGAAACGACAAGCGTTCCTTTCTGGGCCTTAGTTGTGACGTATTGCAACTTAGTGGAAGTGCCACCTCTGATTGCGCCGTAGGCGTAGTAGGCGGCGATAATGATAACGATTGCTGCTATAACGAGAAATTTTTTATTTGTTAATATCTTTTTCATGTTCAATAAAATTCAATATTTAAATATTAATTAATTTATTACCGCAGAATACGTATGAAACTTGCTTCTATTTGGCCGCTTTCGTCCGGAGAGCCGATGACAACGACCGGGTCACCGGTTTTAAAATCAGCAATCTGGATTTCTTCACCGCCTTCACGCATGATTGTAGAAGGAAGGATGGTTGCGGTCCTCTCGATCCGTCTTGGCCGCTTATGGCTATGCTGGAACTCGTTGTGTTTAGAACCGTGCCGAAAGCGCCGTGCGCATTTATGGGGCCAGGGTTTGGAGGAGTTCCTGGGGCGCCTATAAATCCTGGGCCTGCTGGAATTCCTAATATGTTATGACGTTCTCCTCCGAAATTGCGGCCATAGTTCTCTCCCCAGGCGTACGAAAACCGCGCCTTGTTATAGCCAACCAAAATCCCTGCGCCGAAAGATATTAAAACTATAATAAGCAGGCCGACGCCGATGACGATTCTCTTGAAAAGTTTTGATTGGAGAAAATTATTGTAGTTCATCGCTTAGTTGCTCTTTACAAGTTTTGAGAACGAGAAGGTGTCGCTCGCGTATTTGGCGGCATATTTGAGCGACTCAAGGAGGACGAGAAGTGTAGTCAGGAAAACTGCCAGGTAAACAACGGGGAGTGACTCCAGGAGGAACGAACCGAAGTCCAACCAATTGGCCGCGATTGACAGAGGGTCGGAGACGATAAGCGAAAGGAGTTTGAATATTTGTGACTCCGCAAGCGCACCCTCCAGCGATAAGAACGCGGCCAAAAAAGCGATTGCCGAACCGAAAAGCGCGAAAACGAAAAATACCGTTCTCTTTCGAACCACTTCAAATTTTTTCTCGGCGCGTATGCGGTTCATTATCTTGCCACAAAGACAAGAAGGCGGCGTCGCCGCTTCCTTGTTGTCAAGGAAAATATCAGTTTTATCGCCTTGTTCCATAACAATAATAC
Organism: uncultured bacterium; assembly: GCA_963844965.1. Taxonomy (GTDB): domain Bacteria; phylum Patescibacteriota; class Minisyncoccia; order UBA6257; family 2-01-FULL-56-20; genus REEB91. The sequence goes on from CAWJQC010000007.1 coordinate 79,233, forward strand.
GGCGGGACCGGCGTTTTTGGTGCGTTAATCCTCGTTTTCCGGCGCTTTGGCGTAGCTGCGCAAAAGATGGATGGCGCGCCAGTAATGGCTTTTGACTGTGTTCAGCGGTTTCTTTAATTTTTTGGCTATTTCCTTGAACGTTAGATATTCTTTGTTCCGCATCGTTATTACCGCTTGGTAGTGTTCCGGCAAACTGTTGGCGGCCGCATTCACTTTCTCGGCGGCCATCTTAATGTCCAGTGTGGCGTCGGGCAGGGCAAGCGAATCGGCCACTTCAAGAATCGGATTTTCGTTTTCTTCTCTGGTCGCGAGCGAAGAGAACGGCAAGGCCCCGCGCTTCTTCAGCCAATCAAGCGCCGTGTTTTTGGCGATGGCGTAGAGCCACGGTTTGAATTGTTTTGTCCGGTCAAATTTTTTCAGATTGCGCCAGACCTTGATGAATGTTTCCTGCGCGATATCGGCGGCTTTGTCGGTGTCGCCGGTATAGCGCCGCGAAAAACCATAAATCAACGGTAGGTATCTTTTAATAAGAACCTCCAAAGCCGTTTCATCGCCTTTGCGCGATAAGAGAATAAGTTCTTCGTCTTTTAGATTTTCCAAATTATTCATGCCTACAGTGTCCATTTTAGCACAACCAAAAGAAATCACGCAAGCTCAGTATGGTTGTTTGTGGTGTTTTTGGAGGTTTATCTAAACATAGACGTTAAATTATGAATAATATCTGAAGAATCATGGGCATGGGTATGACGCATTTCGGGCGTTTACACGAATCCCGGAAAGAAATCGGTTTTGATTCGTCGCCTTTCTAACCCAATGTTTTTTGATACTTCTTCAAATGCGACGACCATGGAGCGCGGGCCCGAGGGGTAGAACATTCTTTTCCGATAGTCCGGGATTTCTTTTTCTAATTCCAGTTTAGGGCCGTTATGGTGAGTTGCAACACTGTCGCGAATAAGACCCAGAGGAGGTACGGAATATTTACGAGGGCGATCCAATTCGCGTAGGGATAGATCGCGGCGATTGTCCAGACAAGTGTAGCGAGTACGAGGAGAATGTCGATTGCCGCCAGGATATTATTTCGCAGGCCGAATTGGATCGGCGCGAAGGCAAGATTGGAAACGAGATTCAGGGCGAACGGCAGAGCCGTTATCTTTGGCAATTGGCCCTCTGCGATTTTATAGAATGTCGCGCCAAAAGAAACAGCGATAATCGCGTAGAGTACTGTCCAGACCGGCCCGAAGAGCCAGGCGGGCGGAGCCCACGACGGCTTCGTTAATGTTTGATACCAAGCGTAAGCGCTCACCTGTTAATTCTATATTTTTTTGGGAAATTTGAAAGTTTCGGGCGCAATGATTTTTTCGGCTGGCTGGATTTTGGTTTGGATTCGAGCTCATTAAGTAAATCCAGTTATTCTGGTACTATAATAGTGTTCTGGCTGAGAAAAAATAAAAGTTCTCAATGCGCAAACAAGATGTTCTCGGGATAAGTTTGAGCGGGCTTTTTGGCGAATTGAGATCGTCCGAGAACGGTCTCACCGAAGAAGAAGCCGCCAAACGTTTTCGCGAGCACGGTCCGAATATTCTCAAAAAAGAAGGCGTTAGCGCGCTCGGAGTTTTGCTTCGCCAATTCCAAAGCTCACTGATTTATCTTCTTGTCGCGGCGAGCGCGATATCTTTTTGGATTAGGGATTATTCGGATGGGACGATTATCGCCGTTATTCTCCTCGTCAACGCCTCCCTGGGATTTTTTCAGGAATATAGATCGGAAAAGATCGTTGAGAAACTTTCAAAGTTTATCAGCCACCAAGTTCGCCTCAGGAGAAGCGGGCAGATTGTGTTATTGGACGAATCACGGATTGTTGTCGGAGACGTGCTTGTCGTTCGCGAAGGCGATATTGTTCCGGCGGACATGCGGCTGTTTGAAGCCGACAATCTGGAAGTGAACGAGTCGCAGCTTACGGGCGAGTCGGTGCCGGTCGTTAAGCGTGTCTCAAATGATATCGCCAAAAATCCCGACTGCCTCGTTTTCACTGGCAGCGTCATTGAGAAAGGTGAGGGCGTTGGGATTGTCTATGCGATCGGCAACGACACGGAATTGGGAACTATCGCCAGGTTGTCAACGGAAACAAAGAAAGAAACGCAGTATGAGAAATCACTGCGGTCATTCAGTTCTTCTTTGATGAAAGTTGTTCTCCTCGGCTTGGCCCTGGTTTTCGCGCTCAAGTTGATTTTGAACGGAGGATTTTCAAACGCAGCGGGTCTTTTGCTTTTTATCATAGCCATGGCCGTTGCCGTGGTGCCCGAAGTTCTGCCGGTTATCGCCACGGTTACCTTGTCAAACGGAGCATTGAAACTCGCCAAAAGGCATGTGGTAGTTAAACGCCTGTCGTCGCTGGAGGATCTCGGCAATGTGGATTTGCTGTGCGCCGATAAGACAGGGACCATCACCGAAAACAGAATGGTCATAAACAAAATTGTTTCCGCCGATGATAAATTGTTTCAGGAGCTTGCCTACGCCGCCATTACGCCCCTGAAAGGCAGAAAGAGAAGGATGCAGAATTCGTATGACGACGCGTTCAACCGATATGTTTCCGACGCCGTGAGGAAAGAGGCGGTGAATTTCAGAGATCTTGAAAGAACTTCCTTTTGACCCGTATGACAGGAGAAGCCGGGTGGTGCTTGAGGATGCGGCGCACGGAAAACACTTTCTGCTTTCAATCGGCGCCCCCGAAGCGGTCTTTGAAATTAGCGGGAGCGAGCAAAAAGCGAAATATCTGGAAGACATCGCCGCGGAAGGCAGAAAAGGCCTGCATCATCTGGCGATAGCGTACAAGGAAGTATCATATGCTAACGATTTTGATATTTTGAAAAACGAACGCGATTTGAAATTCCTCGGATATGTGAGTTTAGAAGATCCGTTGCGGCCTACGGCCAAGAATACCGTTTACCTTGCCGAAAAACTTGGCATAAAAATCAAAATCCTGACGGGAGACAGCAAAGAGGTCGCCGAGTATGTCGGAAAGCAAATAGGGTTGGTGAAAGAGGGAGATAAAGAGGAAGATAAGGTGTATCTCGGCGGCGAACTTGAGAAAATGTCGGAGGACGAATTCAGGACAGCCGTTCGGAGATGCAATGTGTTCGCCAGAGTTTCTCCGACCGATAAATACAATATTATAAGGGCTCTCAAGGAAACTAATGTCGTCGGCTACGAGGGAGACGGCATCAATGACGCTCCGGCGCTGAAACTGGCGGACGTGGCGATCGCGGTCAACTCGGCCACGGACATCGCCAAGGAAAATTCCGACATTGTTCTTCTCAACAAAAGCCTTGAGGTCGTTATCAACGGCATAAAATACGGCAGGTCCATATTCGTGAATATCAATAAGTATATTAAATACACCATGGTAAATAATTTTGGCACCTTTATTGCACTGGCCGTTTTATACTTGCTGTCTGCCTATTTACCAATGCTCCCGATTCAAATACTTTTGACGAATGTGATTACAGACATTCCTCTCGTCACAATTTCGTCCGACACGGTTGAAGATGTAGAAGTAGTGCGGCCGGAAAAACACAATACGAAAGAACTGGTGTTCATCTCGCTTATTCTGGGAATTCCAACGGCTTTTTTTGAACTTCTCTACTTCTTGATTATCCGCTCACATCCCCGAGAGTTCGTGGCAACAGGCCTTTACGTCTTCCTTACCTTCTTGGCATTAATTGTTTTCTATGCGATAAGAAACAAAGAAAATTTCTGGAAAACAAAGCAGCCATCCCGTCTTTTGAACGTCTCTTTTGTGCTCGCTTTTGTCTTCTCGCTCGCGATCATTTATATGCCCCAGTTTCAGGCGTGGTTTTCCTTCGTGCCGTTGCCCGCGGCGTCGGTGATTGTCATTCTAATTCTGATGGTGCTCTACCTTTTCGCGGTGGATTTCGTCAAGGTGAGGTATTACAAGTTTTCTGCGGGGGAGAAATGAGGTTTATATCATAACCGGTTATTTTTCCGTTGTTGTGTGTTTGATGGTTACAAATCGTTGGGCCATTACGATAGATTTTGCAATATCATACCGGACAGTTGGTTAGAAAATAAAAACGCCCCGTTTGTTTCGGGGCGTTTTTATAGCTTACTGGGCATTTATTTATAGCATAGCGTTTTGTCAGAACCCCAAATGTTTCTTGAAAATGGTGCCGTAGATGTCTCTGCGGGTTATGATGCCGATCAGCTTTTTATTTTCCACCACGGGCAAGCGATGGAGGCCTCGGCCGAGCATAAGGCCGCCGGCGCTCAGGATGCAGGCGTCGGCGTCAATCGTGACTACGCGCCTGTTCATATATTTTTCTATCGGCTGCGCGCGAATCTCTTCAATTTCATCTTCCTGAAGCTCCGGGTCGTGGTACACGTAAGGTTCCCGTGCGTAGTTCTCGTAGGACGGGAACATTGCCCGGAAGAGATCTTTCTCCGAAACAATGCCGATGAGATTCCCCGCGTCGTCCACCACTGGCATGCCACTGATTTTGTGCTTATGAAGAAGCGCCGCCGTCTCCTCGTAGCTTGTCTTCGGCGAGACCGTGACGACAGGCGCAATCATTACTTCACGCACCTTCATGCAGTTTATCGTAGCGCTTGCCACGCAAAAGGGAAGTCACAGTTTGTGCACCGATTTCCTTACACAAAATTAAAAAATATTGCTTGCTATGACAACAGGAATCGAACCTAAAATTGGAAGCCCCCGATATCCAGAGGCTATTATAAGTGTCCTTTCAGATAGAAATTATATGGAAAATCTGCATTTTAAATTCTGTTTCATAAAGGCGTTACAACGCTCAGAAACGGCACATTAACGGCGGCAAGAAATTATTATAACAAAGGACCTCTTCTTGCGCGGCATAGTAGACGACGCTAGAGCCGTCATCCAGCGATAAAATGAGTATATTTACATCCCAAATTTGAGGGCAGAAGCAATGAGGGTATAATTTCACCTACTGCATTATTCACTATTTCTCTTGCCATAATATCCTGCGCTTGACACCTGTTTTTAATTTTTGGAAGGGATATAATTATATTATGAATAAAAAATTACTAATAAGCGTCTTAGGTGTCTTCGTGTTATTAATTTTAGGCCTAGCCGGTTATTATTTGTGGTTTTATAAAAAACCAATGTCTCCTACCGCCGAACAAGCGGTTACGGATATTCAAAAAACGGTTCAGTCTATTGATCAGAATGTAGCCGGGAGTGTTTTCGGCACCACAACGGCTAATCCAATGGAGAATGTCCCCGATGTTAATCCCTATAAAAATACCAACCCATTTTCAGATATTAAAACCAATCCTTTTCAATAAAAACTATGAATAAAAAAACTTTAAGCGTATTGATACTAATTTCTTCAGTAATGATCTCCGGTGTTATTGTCGGTTCGGCGATGGCGCAGACCCCGGCCGATCAAAGTACGACAACTTTATCCGCAAGTATCACGTATCCGATTCCGGAATTGGGCAATTGTCAAAGTCAGGCGGATTGTAAAACCTTTTGCGACGATACCAAGAATACCGATGCCTGTTTGGCTTTTGCCCAAGCCAATAATTTAATGAGTTCCGACCAAGTGGCTGCCGCTAAAAAATTTGCGGATAGCGGAATGGTTGGTCCGGGCGGATGCAAGGGAGAAACCGAATGCGACACGTATTGCGGCGATACGAGCCACATAGAAGAGTGTATTACGTTTGCGCAAAATAACGGATTGATGTCCGAACAAAAGCTACAGGAATCGCAAAAGGTTTTGGCAGCCATTAAAACAGGTGTCAAACCTTTGGGCTGCAATAGTGAGCAGGAATGTGAAGCATATTGTGCGACCGCTGAACATATGGAGGAGTGCATAAATTTCGGCACCGAGGCAGGAATATTGCCGGCTCAGGATCAGGAGAATGCGCGCAAAGTTTTGACCGCTATAAAAAATGGTGCCGTGCCTCCGTGCGAAGGTGATGCGTGTCCGGCTTTTTGCAGCAAACCGCAGAACGCGGATGCTTGCGAGAAGTTCCGTATCGAGGCTGGAATTCCGTCACGCTCCGAAATGATAGTAGTTCAGGCAATACTTACTCTTATAGCAAAAGGAACTACTATGTCTACTTGCAGCGGTGCGCAAGGATGCCAGGATTATTGTTCTCAAGATGCCCATGCTGAAGAATGCGCTAAATTTGCCGAGGATAATGGGGCGATTACGTCTTCAGAGGCAGAAGCAGCTATAGGCGGAGAAGCAGCGCCCGAAGGACCGGGTGGATGTAAGACTAAAGACGAGTGCGATGCTTATTGCAATAATCCGGATAATTCCGAAACTTGCTTTAATTATGCCAAGGATAACGGACTGATTTCCTCGGAAGACCTAAAGAAAATAGAAGATAGCCAGCAGCAAATGAAAGATTCTTTTAATAATATGCCCGCAGAGATATTAACCTGTTTAACTACTTCTTTAGGCGCAGACACGGTTGAAAAATTAAAAAGCGGAAACGCTATACCAGATCAGAAAACGGCCGAACAAATGAAGACTTGTTTTGACCAATACACTCCAACCGCTCCAACCGCTCCGGCTGGTCCGGGGAGTCAAGCCGGACAAAATCAGGGCGGACAAGGACAGGGTGGCGGAGGAGGTGGCAACGGTGGTGGTAGCGGCGGAGGTAGTGGCGGGGGAGGACAGGGCCAAGGTAACCAACCAACCCAACCTACTCAACCGAGCCAACCTATGCAACCAACCCAACCTACTCAACCGGGCCAGCCGACTCAGCCCAGCCAACCATCACAGCTACTACCTCAGACGGGCCCCGGTGGATGCAAAACCATCGAAGAATGTAAGACGTATTGCCAGGCGCATCCGGAAGCTAAAACAGAGTGTCAGCAATTTAAGCAGAGTCAACAGGGACAATCTGGACAGAATCAGCCGACGCAAGGCCCGAATAATCAACAACCCAGTCAACCCAGCCAGCCGACTCCACCGCAACCTCCGACTCAGCCTACTCCACCAAGTCAACCAAGCCCGCCATAACAACCAACTCCACCACAACTGCCGACTCCGCCAAGCAGTTTCTTGCGACAAACGCAGAAGTTTTTAGGGAGCATCTTGGATGTATTCACGAGGTAAGGATTTTTGCAATAAAATAGATTGTTATTCCTCCCGGCCCTCTCCTTCGGTTCGAATCCAGACTGTCAAAACGAGAAATAAAAATGAACGGCGCAAGACCGTTCATTTTTATTTTAGCTCCAGGTTCCAGAAGCTATTATAAGTGTCTTATCGGATAGGAATTATATGGAAAATCTGTATTCCAAGTTTTACATTTTGAGGGAGATGGAGCGGTTGGAAATATCTAAATGTAAAGGATAGGTTTCTTTAGACAGTGATTCGACGGCTTTTTGCCGTTTTTTTTCGTTAAGCCGCAATCTTCTCGGCAAACACGGACGGCGGCATCTTGAGGGCGGAGTGGATCCGCGTGTGGTTGTACTGCCACAAGGTGCTGTAGATCTCCGCCACGAGCTCGCCGAAGGTCCCGAACCGGTTGGGATCACCGAGGTCAATCTTGAACTTGTCATAGAACGATTCCTGGTAGCCGTTTTCCCATGGGGCACCGGGCCGCGACCGCGAGATCGTGATGCCACAGTCCCCCAGTGTATCGGTGAACGCTCGTGCCTTGTACTCGCTGCCGTTGTCCGAATGGAAGATGACCGGATGCGGATGGTGGAAAAGCGCGTTGGCCAGGGTCTGTATCGTGAGGGGCGATCCTTTCCGCAACGCCACATGGACGCCCATCAATCGTCTCGTGAAAAGATCGAGTATCGTGGACACGTACACTTTCTTGCCGCGATACAGGAACTCCGTGAAATCGGTTGCCCAGACGTGGTTCGCGTACGAGGGCATGATGGCAAGTAAGAGGTTCGGAAAGGCCCGCGATGCCTTTGATTTCCGGTATTTCCTGCCTCGCCTCCGGTACGGCCTTATGCCGAAGATTCGCATGACGCGCTGCGCTCGCGGACGGCTCACGCCCAGAGCTTGTCCCAAGCGCCGGGAACCGTATGCCGGATGGCGCTGCAATTCTTCTTCCATGCGGATCTTGAGCGCCCAATCTTTCTTGTCCTGCCGTGATACGTAGTAGAGCGATGCCCGCGAGACGCCCATGGCCCGCGCCATGGCGGACTTGTTCCGCTTTTCCGTCAATTCTTTTTTTGGGCCTGGGAGAGCTTCACGGTGAGCTCGCCCACCACTTCAAACAGCTCCCTGTTCTGCTTCTGGAGACGGCTGAACTCGCCCCAGGAAGGGACGCCCGATGCTCCTGCGCCTAGCCAATTGTAGATGGTGGACTCGTGCAAACCGTGGTCCTTCGCAGCCTGCGCTACGGGGACTCCTTCTTCCTTCACCCGGCGGAGGATGTCCGCCTTCACTTCCTTCGCAATCCGATGCCCTTTTTTGTTGCTCATGACACAATGGTAGTTTGTTTCGACCTTTGTGTCTAAATTATCCTATCCGGGTCAACCTTTGTGTCTAAATTATCCTATCCGGGTCAAGTGATGGTTGATTTAAGTAAGCTCTATCCCGATATTGATATTGCCGAAACGCTCTCGAACCTAACGGGAAAATGGATCAAGACAATCAAGGGCAATAAGGTTGAATTTTCTGATGGTAGCGAGATAGATACAAGCGATATGGATTACAAACTTATTAAGCCATTGATTTGGTGGTAAATATGTCGAAGTTGTATTTACAAGACATAGTTGAGGACATCCCGTTTGATGATCTGCCCGCGAAATGGCAGGACTTTGACTTCGGCAGGTTTTCTTCCGATAAAACACTATTTGGCTTCCAGCAAAATGGCTTACGGAACGCTCTGAAAGCGCTCTGGCTTTTTTATAAAGATAGGAAGGGAAACAAAATAGAGCTTTATGAACAATATAAGGCAAATGGCTTGGGCGCGGATTTTGATTATGATTTGACGCGAGAAAGAAAAGCCGCTGACCATCTTTTGGAATTTGATACGGATTATCCGAAAACAGACGGCAAAATTGCTTTTGCCCACTTCTTAAACCGCATGAGCTTTTGGATGGCTACGGGCTCTGGAAAGACGCTGATTATCGTAAAACTCATTGATATGCTCGGCGCTTTAATGAGGCAAAAAGAGATTCCTCAAAACGATATTCTGTTCTTGGCTCATAGGGACGACCTTTTGGAACAATTCAAAAATCATGTGGATCAATTCAATAGCTTCAATTTTGAAACAAGAATCAACTTCAAGAGCTTGAAAGATTATGAGAGCGTCAAGCGCGAGAACGCTCTGCCATTTGCAAAAAACGAGATAACGGTATTCTACTACCGCTCGGATTTAATATCAGACGAGCACAAAGAAAAAATTGTCAATTTCAAAAATTATGATAACGGCGGCAAGTGGTATGTTCTTCTCGATGAGGCGCACAAAGGCGATAGAGAGGACAGCAAAAGACAGATTCTATATTCAATCCTTTCAAGAAGCGGCTTTCTGTTCAATTTTTCCGCTACCTTTACCGATCCGCGGGATTACGCAACCTGTGCCTTTAATTTCAATCTTTCAAAATTCATTGAGGATGGTTACGGCAAGCATATTTATGTATCAAGCGCGGAAGTAACGGCTTTCCGCGATCAAGACGACTTCTCAAAAATTACGAAGCAGAAAATCGTTTTGAAAACGCTGATACTGCTTACATATATCAATAAGTATTTTGAGAAGGTTCGGAAACAGGATAAAAAGCTGTATCATCGCCCACTCCTTCTTACTCTCGTCAATTCCGTTGATACGAAAGATGCGGACTTAAAGCTGTTCTTTTCCGAACTGGAAAAGATAGCCAAAAATGAAATAAGAGGCGACTTGATTGAAAAAGCCAAAGAGGAACTCATAAAAGAATTTGAAGAAAATCCGCAATATGAATTTGAGGGCATAAATGTAGAGATTGATAAGGCCTCGCTCAAAAAAATCTGCTATAAGGATATTTTGAAGCAGATTTTCAACGCAAAATCTTCTGGTAATATCGAGGTTTTGAAAATTCCGAATAACAGAAACGAAATAATCTTTAAGCTGCAAACTTCTGAAAAACCATTCGGGCTGATTAAGATCGGGGATATTTCGGGATGGCTTAAGGAAACGCTTGAGGGTTATGAAATAATCGAGAGCTTTGAGAATGAAAGCGTATTTAAGCGGATCAACCACGATGACTCCGAAATTAACATTCTGATGGGCTCCCGTGCCTTTTACGAGGGCTGGGACTCAAACAGGCCGAACATTCTCTTATTCGTAAATATCGGCATCGGAAGCGACGCAAAGAAGTTTGTCCTGCAATCCGTTGGCCGAGGCGTAAGAATTGAACCGCAAAAGAATAAACGGAAAAGAATTTTGGAATTGCACAACGCAAAAGAAATAAAGACAGAGCTATTTAATAAAATCCGAAGCAATATACAAGCGCTTGAGAGCTTGTTCGTATTCGGAACAAACGCCGATAATCTGAAGGAAATAATCAAGGCGCTGAAAGAAGAAAAACAAGAGCAAGATTTAGGTGCCGAATTTATTATAAATAAAGATGCTGAAAAACGGCTGTTGCTTATACCTACTTACCGAGAATCGGAAAAGATATTTGCCGAAGAAAAAGAGCCGCAGAAATACGGAATCAGCCGAGAGGACTTGGCACTCGCAAAATCAATGTTCAGCTATCTTGGCGATAAAGTAACTCTGGCAAAATTTGAGTGTGAAGTAAGGGTTATTAAAAAGACAGCCGAGAGTTTTGAAACAGCCGAGCAATACTTTGACCTTAACGAGGAGAGGTCAATTTCCGAGCCAGATTTGCTGGTTGATAGGATACTGGACTACTTCAGCGTCAGGGATAAAGAATTTGATAAATTCAAAAAACTGGAAAACGAGATCGTCCACTTCAAGCGGATAAGGTTTAATGACGGCGAGAAGTTTGAAGAAATAAAACAGAAAATCGGCAAAATAAAGGAGTATCCAGAAAGACAGCGAGAACTGGATAAACAATACGGAAAAATATCGCGGGAAGAATTTGCGAGAAAGCAGGCGAGTTTGTTTGACGCGCAGACCTTTGAATACAAGAGCAAAAAGCTAAAAATCAAATATATCCAAAACCATTACTACATTCCTCTGATTATTTCAGAAAATGAAAAAGTTGATTATCTCAACCACATTATTGATGTTGAAAGCGAAGTCCGTTTCATAGAACAATTGGAAGAATACCTACAGCAGGACGACAATGTATTCAAACAATTTGATTGGTGGATGTTCTCAAAGCTCGATCAAACGCTGGACGAAGTTCATGTGCCGTATTACAGCCCAAAAGAAAACAATATGGCAAGGTTTAAGCCCGACTTTATCTTCTGGCTGCAAAAGGTGACCCGGATAGGATAATTTAGACACAAAGGTCGAAACAAACTACCATTGTGTCATGAGCAACAAAAAAGGGCATCGGATTGCGAAGGAAGTGAAGGCGGACATCCTCCGCCGGGTGAAGGAAGAAGGAGTCCCCGTAGCGCAGGCTGCGAAGGACCACGGTTTGCACGAGTCCACCATCTACAATTGGCTAGGCGCAGGAGCATCGGGCGTCCCTTCCTGGGGCGAGTTCAGCCGTCTCCAGAAGCAGAACAGGGAGCTGTTTGAAGTGGTGGGCGAGCTCACCGTGAAGCTCTCCCAGGCCCAAAAAAAGAATTGACGGAAAAGCGGAACAAGTCCGCCATGGCGCGGGCCATGGGCGTCTCGCGGGCATCGCTCTACTACGTATCACGGCAGGACAAGAAAGATTGGGCGCTCAAGATCCGCATGGAAGAAGAATTGCAGCGCCATCCGGCATACGGTTCCCGGCGCTTGGGACAAGCTCTGGGCGTGAGCCGTCCGCGAGCGCAGCGCGTCATGCGAATCTTCGGCATAAGGCCGTACCGGAGGCGAGGCAGGAAATACCGGAAATCAAAGGCATCGCGGGCCTTTCCGAACCTCTTACTTGCCATCATGCCCTCGTACGCGAACCACGTCTGGGCAACCGATTTCACGGAGTTCCTGTATCGCGGCAAGAAAGTGTACGTGTCCACGATACTCGATCTTTTCACGAGACGATTGATGGGCGTCCATGTGGCGTTGCGGAAAGGATCGCCCCTCACGATACAGACCCTGGCCAACGCGCTTTTCCACCATCCGCATCCGGTCATCTTCCATTCGGACAACGGCAGCGAGTACAAGGCACGAGCGTTCACCGATACACTGGGGGACTGTGGCATCACGATCTCGCGGTCGCGGCCCGGTGCCCCATGGGAAAACGGCTACCAGGAATCGTTCTATGACAAGTTCAAGATTGACCTCGGTGATCCCAACCGGTTCGGGACCTTCGGCGAGCTCGTGGCGGAGATCTACAGCACCTTGTGGCAGTACAACCACACGCGGATCCACTCCGCCCTCAAGATGCCGCCGTCCGTGTTTGCCGAGAAGATTGCGGCTTAACGAAAAAAAACGGCAAAAAGCCGTCGAATCACTGTCTAAAGAAACCTATCCTTTACATCGGGCAAAAAGTTAGAGTTTACAATGCGAAAACCGTTTGATGCGGTCCTCGAATTGGCTACTTGTCCAACTGGGCTCCGGCGCCTGGATTCGAACCAGGAACCTTCTCCTTAACAGGGAGCCGCTCTACCGTTGAGCTACGCCGGAATCCTTATTCTTATTAATGTATCAAAAAAACAGATTTTTTTCAATCTCGCCAGCCGCAATGCTGCGAGATCATACTTTAATGTTGAAAAAAAAGAAAAAAGCCGAGTGGTTGGAAAAGTTAGGAAAGGCGGCGTAAAAATTAAAACGTCCCGGTTAGAATCGGGGCGTTCTTGTTTGGTGCCAGGCGCGCAATTTTTTCCAGGCGAGCTTTAATATCTTCGTTTCGTCAGTGACGTCAGTGAACGGTATTGGAAAAGCGTTGAGTACGATAAGGAAGATAGAGAAGAATCCTCCAATAATTAGCCACACAACAATATTGCCGTAGTCAGGGGCGGATGTCCCTGCGGCGTGCGCGGTAGTGGTTGTGACGGCGTTGTGGTGGATTATAAAAGCGCAGAAGGTGTAGTAGGAGAGAAGTCCGGCGGCTATCGGGCCAAGAAGCGGCAATACGTAGGCACAGAATATTTTTGAGAAAATAATCAATACGGAAATTACCGCGCAGCTCGCGGCGGCAATTATCATAAACCACTGGTTTTTTGGACAGTAGCCGATAAGGAAAGCGGCGGAAAGCAAGGTTATTCCGAATACAATATTTGCTAACATGCCGGCTCCGTGAAAAAGAGCAGCGTCTTTGTATGCGAGTTTCCCGAATTTCTCTGTGGTATCGGGCGACGTTTCAAGGTTGATTCCAACGAAAAATAGTGGATTTATTGTTATCGGATATTTGCGGAATTTCAGCTGCAAGGAGGGGAGCCATTTTATTTTCATGCCTAAGCCGATTTTCACTATTTTTATGCCGAGATTGCGCATGGCAAGCCAATGTCCAGTTTCGTGTACGGCGGCAACCAAAGCGATCAAAAAGACAGTAGAAATAATGGGTAACACAGCAGCCTCCACATAAAATATAAAAGCAACGCTGTTTTATTTATACAGCAGGCGCGATTTTTTGTATAGTCGACGGTTTATCGGTGGCAAGCGATCAGCCACGGGTAGTTGTGCGGCAGGCGCGATTCTTCCGGCGCGGTATCTTTGGTTAGGAAGTATATTTGGCCAGATTTTCGTCGCCGATTTTCGCCACGGCCTCGTCTATTTCGCAAACGCCGCCGACGCACGCCAATTCTTTCTTTACGTCCGTTTCATCATCTTTCTCGTAGAGAAGGATCTGCGAGAAATCTATCTCGGGCATTTTCGCTGCCATTTCTTCGTACCTCTCTTTCGTGATCTCTTCGTACGGCGCGAGAAGGTAAGAATGGTCGTCGCGCGGCAGGAAAGAAAGTCCGCCGATTATTTCCCAATTGTCGTAGACCCAGTTCGCAACTCCGATCCATTCTTTATCGCCGACGGAAATGGTCACCGAAGGATTGTGCTCCGTGTAATTCACCTTCACTTTTTTCCAGTAGTCCAGTTGTTCAAGCGCGGTGAGGTCGTCTTTCACGACGGCTCCTTCCGGCGACTTTATGGGGAATTCAATCACGAAAGTGTTTGCCGCGTTCGTTGATTGTCCGACTTCCGGATAGTAGGGGATCTTCTGGTCCTTGAGCATTTGGAAGAGAGCGTCGGTGGAAGCGATGCGCACGCGCCGGATGTAATACTTGGAGTGACGCGGATGGAGGCCGGAAGAGGCGTCAACGGTTTGCGAAAGATTTCCGGATGGTTTGATGCAGGTGATCGCGGCGGAGGGGTTGATGCCGAACCTCGCTGCATATTCCTTATTGACTTCAATGGCGCGATTCAGCAGTTTGCGGAGCGTTTGTTCGTTCCTCACTGCTTCGCAATCCCATTGGCCGGTGATGGAGACACCAAGGAGTCGCTCCTCGTCGCAGTGTTTTTTCCATTCGCTTGAAAGGAAAGGAAAGTTTGTGAGCGTTGACTGGTATGTCCCCAAAATCGTGGCCAAGCTGATTTTTTTGAGCAGGGTTTCTTCGGTGTCCTTGGCGCGGGCGACAACTTCCGACAGATTGCAGAATTCCTTCGGCTCAAGAAGTATTTCGCCGCAGGGATTTGTACCGATTTTTGAGATATAGGGTTTTATTGTTTTGCGGCGACGCTCGGGAATTTGGTTTAAGATGCTACCGCGGTTGAATATGCCGCGCTCGCCCGTGCCGCTTCTCGCCAAGGCGAGCCATTCTTCCAAGAATTGCGTCGCGCTCGGCTTTTCGGTATAGACGGCGGAGTTGTTGGCCATGGAGCGCTGCGGTTCTGTGATGTAGAATTGTCCTTTTTTCGCGTCGCGCATTAGTGGATCGTCCAGATCGGAGAGGGAGATCATCGCGCTCCTTCGCACGCCGCCCGACACCACGACTTCGCCGATCTTGCAGATGATGTCGTGGACGTCAATGTTCGAGAGCCGCTTGTTCTGGTTAGCCAAAATTTTGCGGCGGGTGAAATCCAAGAGCGCGCGCAACGGTTCCGGTCCAGAACTTTTGCCTCCCATGGTCTTAAGGCGAGCTCCCGCCGGCCGGAGTTTTGAATAGTCAAATGTGATATCTTTGCCGCCGAACCAAGCTTTGAGGCCGAACGTGAGTGCTCCGCACCATCCTTCC
Organism: uncultured bacterium; assembly: GCA_963844965.1. Lineage (GTDB taxonomy): Bacteria > Patescibacteriota > Minisyncoccia > UBA6257 > 2-01-FULL-56-20 > REEB91. The sequence goes on from CAWJQC010000007.1 coordinate 94,478, forward strand.
TTGCTGTCCTCTATAATGTGGGTCGGCAATTTTTTTCCGGTTTGTTTTTTTATTTGCGGGAGTTGCTGGACTGATTGGCTTTCAACGCTGAAGCCCGCGCCGGTGCCGCACATGGAGATGTACATGATCTCAGCGAAGTCCTCGAGCTTCTCCGGCGTTATGAATGAGCAATTGAAAGCGGCGACGTTCGTCGCGCGCGCCGCGCGGCCCGCGAATTGCAGAAGCCGCATTGAAGGCATCGCTTCCTGACGGAGAATTCCTTCGCGCAATTCCGCGTATTCATCGTCGTTGAGCTTCCCTCCAAGATTTTCTTTCATGAAGTTCATGTAGCGGTCAACGGTCTCTATCCAGGTTTCGCGGCGGCCTTCCTCGTCTACCCAACGGGAGTAGGTGCGGTAATACACGAACTCGGCGAGCTGATTTCTGAAATATTTTTTGCTTTCGGCGGCAAGGTGCGCGACGTGTTCCGGGATCTGTCTCCTTTGTTCCCTGATTTCGGCGCGCTTTTTTCTGTATAAGATGTAGGCTTTCGCGGTTTTGGCGAAGTCCATCATCACGAGCTGTTCCTCAACGACATCCTGTATCTCTTCAATGGAGGGAACATGGTCTTTGTCAATTTTTTTTGCGAGCGAACTTATCACCTGGTCGGCGACTTTCTCCGCGTCGTCCTTCGGATCGCCTTCCTGAGCCGCCTGCATCGCGCGCGAAACTGCGCTTACTATTCTCGTTTGATCAAAAGGCGCGATTCTCCCATCGCGCTTTCTTACTTCCGTGAACGGAAACTTCTTGAAGAGCATGGTGATAACGATAAATCTGTTTTTTCAACCCAATATGATTTTAGCACGTCAAGCTATCCGCTTTTCACGGAAACTGGGGATAACTTTCGCCTGGATATTGAAGTCCGGCTCGGATCCGGGAAATTTTTACCCCAGATACACATTTTGTGTATGGCATGAACCGTTCGCACTGCCATTTCAATGGAAATACGCTTGGAGGCGCTGGTAACTGATGTTTTTTGTCGGTGCGGTGATTTTTTTGGGGGCGTATTGACGCGAAGAGGCCGTCTTTGATAGGGTAGTGGTGATTTTATTTGGGATTCCGTGTGTTAGATTCCCGCGAATATGGACACTTTTGGCTTGGAAGAAGAAAAACAAAAGGAGAAAAATAGCCGCAGATTGCGATTCGTGCTTATTATTGTTGTGGTCGCCGCCGTTTTGGTGGTTGGCATATGCGGATTTATTTACGGATTTGACGTACCGGAGGCATTTTTGAGCAAAACCGCGGCTTTGACGCTTAATACGTTCCGTGATGTGCTTGGTTCGGGAGGCGGAGGAAAATTGGCCTTCGAGATTGACATGAGCGGCGAGCCGCAGTCGTCTTCGCCGCTGTCCGCGATTTCCGAAACGGCGTCATCCGGCGCCGTCCAAGATTACGCGAGCGGTGAAATGGTCTCCGTGTCTCAAATTTTGAATGCGAGCGGCGAAAAAAGCGCGGCTTTGGGCGGCTCCAACGGGGAATCGTCATCAGCTTCTTCGCTTGGAGCGGGTTTCGGAAGCGATTCCGCGCCTTCCGACGCCACGGCAAAGACGTCTTCAGGTAAGTCGGCGAAAAATTCTTCGGCTCCAGCCACGTCTCTTTGCGGTTTTGCCTCGGCTGGTAGTCCGGCTCGTAAGGTTATCTTTAATGAAATTGCTTGGATGGGTTCCGCGCCGCAAGCCGGTGAAACCGCGGCTCACGCCGCGAACAGAGAGTGGATTGAACTCAAGAATATTTCCCGCGACGACATTGATCTGACCGGCTGGCAGATTTCGGACAGTTCGGGAAAATTTAAAGTTATTTTCGGCGCCGGAGATAAAATCGGCACTGGCGGTTCGGTCACGTTCAACGCTGGCGGATTTTACCTGCTTGAACGCGCGAGCGATAATTCCGTGCCTGGGATCAAAGCGAACGAAATTTATTCGGGCGTTCTTACGAATTCCGGAATGAGTTTGCGCCTCTTCGGTGCGGATTGCACGCTCTCCGATGAAATTGTAAACGCTTCCTCCGGTTGGGCTGCCGGGGATAATCCAACCAAAGCGACGATGGAGCGGAATGCCCACGATTTTGGCTGGCACACGAGTGTCTCTCCCGGCGGAACGCCCAAAGCGGAGAATTCTGTTCCAGCGGTTGTCGCAAGCGCAACTACAACCGCAAGTACCTCCACGATTACTGCAGCGACAACAACGGCGGTGACGGTGACGACGACAACCGTTTCGGCGGCCACAACCACTCCGATTTCCTCAATCGTGTCCTATACGGTCGGCGTTTCGTCCCAGGGCGACGGCTCCGGTATGGTTATTTCCAGTCCGGTTGGAATTTATTGCGGCACGGATTGCGTGGAATCGTATATCTCGGGGACATTACTCACTCTCGCCGCCATGCCGGACAGCAATTCGGAATTTGCCGGCTGGTCCGGCCCCTGCAGCGGCACTGGCGTTTGTGTGTTTGCCGTGAACGGCACGACGGCGGTTGTTGGTATGTTCAAGTCGCTCGCGCCGTCTTCGCCAACGGCCTCGCAAAGTTCAGGCGATGATCAAAGTGGGGAGAATCCTACTTCAACTCCTGCCGTACCAGCTTCTGGCGGCATCGTTGTCAGCGAAATTTTTTATGATGCCGTGGGCAGCGACGCGGGAAAAGAATTCGTTGAACTTTACAACGGGGGCACTGCCGCCGTTGACCTTCCCGGCTGGTCGCTCAAGAACGGCACGAGCTCGCTTGTTTCAATAGGTTCAAAGACCGAGGACAAGACCAGCGTGAACGGCGGCGGATATTTCCTGATCGGCTTCAGCAGCTACAACTCAACGCCGCCGGCGGACGCCGTGCGCTCGGCTTCTTTGCCGAACACGACCACCACACTTACTTTTTACAATAAGGACGGTGGCATTGTTGATTCCGTTACTTATCCTGCTTCTTGCTCAGGCTGCCTTTTGTCGGCCGGCCAAAGCTATGAACGCGATCCTCTTTCGGGTGACCAGTTTGTCGTAGAGCCTAATCCCAATCCGCAAAATTCCGGGAATTTATGACCTCGCGAAATCTCGCGAGAGGGAGATCAAACCAGCCGCCACTCATCCCACGCGTACTTTTGGTATGTGTGGTTAATCGACTAACAGAAAATTTTGTGATAGATTAAAAGGTGTAGTTTTCGCGGTTCACAGAGTTTTGCCATTCCTCGCGTCACCTTGAGCCCGCCGCCAATAATTTATAAGATGAACACGCAAAATTTGGACAAGTCCGGGATATGCTTCATCATTCTGCACGGTTTCGCTTCAGATCCCGATCCGCTCAAGCCTATAAAAAGTTATCTTGAGAAGATCGGATGCGCGGCGATAGCGACAAATTTTTGGGGCGACGGCGTCGTATCCGATTTTTCCAAGTTGAGAATTGAGCCGTGCATTGAGAATCTTGATTCTTTGGTCAAAAAAGTCAGGAGCAAATGCCGACTTGTGGTTGGTGTCGGTATAAGCCTCGGCGGTTCAATATTGATTGAATACGCCAAAAATCATTCAGAATTGGATTATATCGTGAGCGTTGGGACGCCGTTCAGATTAAAGAACAGAAAATTAATATCTATCGGCCTTTTTTTGCTTCCCATCATCAATCCTGTGTGGAATTTAATAGATAAAATAAAAATATTGAGGTTGCCTCCAATCGGTGCCTCAAAAACAGTTGTGAATTTTTTGGAGAGGCAATGTTTGGAAAATTTGGACAAAGTAAAGACACCCCTTCTCTTCCTCCATAGCTGCAAGGATCCCATAGCCGATTACAGAGCGGTAGGCGAGTACGCGGAAAAAATTTTGAACGCGCCCAAAAAGATAATTTTATTTGAGAACGGGAGCCACGAGATAAATTACGATTCGGAAACCATATGCGAGAATATAATGAAATTCGTCGGGCTGACGCGAAACGTCAACCGGAAATGACGCATTTCAGATTCTGGTTGCGGCTGGTCGTTTCGCATTTTTGTATCATGGGCGCGAGAGGTTATAATAATAGTGATGCTTGAGATAAAAAATCTCGTAAAAAAGTTCGGTCCGGTGGGGGCGGTGAACAAAGTGACGCTTAACGTGAAAGCCGGAGAAATTTATGCACTGATTGGGCCGAACGGTTCCGGAAAGACCACGCTTATAAAAACCGTCGCCGGACTTCTGCGGCCGACGGCGGGCGAGGTGCGCGTCGGCGGGGCGGATGTGAAAAAGGATCCCGCCGCGACAAAACAGCTGATAGGCTATGTTCCGGACGAACCGTCCGTCTGGCCGGCGATGACCGGGGAGGAGTTTTTGCATTTCACGGGCGCGCTTTTCGGAGTCGCGGAGAACGAACGCGCGAAAAAAATAAGCGGGTTGCTCAAAATTTTCGGCTTGGAAGGAATAGAAAAGGGGTATTTTGAGGATTATTCCCGCGGCAACAAGCAGAAGTTCACAATTATCGCGGCACTGCTCCATAAACCGAAACTGCTTCTGGTTGACGAACCGATCGTAGGCCTTGACCCGACATCCGCCGAGGTCGCGAAAAACGAATTCAAGAAATTCGCCGCCGGAGGCGGCGCCGTGCTTCTCGCGACTCACACGCTTCCCGTGGCGCAGGAGATCGCGGACACTATCGGCGTCTTGAGGGAAGGAAAACTTCTTGCTTCGGCGCCCTTCCCGAAACTCGTTTCGCGGGCCAGGCTCGGGCGTAGCGCCTCGCTTGAGGATGTGTACCTCGTGCTCACAAAATAATGTTCGCTTATTTACTTCGTTTCCGGTTTTTACAGGCCCGCCGTTATTTCAAAAACAGGCGCCTCGCCAAGGCCATAACGGCCTTGATCTTCCTCGCAGTCATATTCCTTGTGGCGGTCGGCATCTACGTTTTTTTCCGCTGGGAGTTCCGGCTCACGTCCGCGGACCAGTATCTGAAATCCGCCCTGCCTCTCTATCTCTTTGAGTGGCTTTTCTTCGTTGTTTTCGCTCTCGTCGCGGCGAGTGCCTTCGTTACCGGCCTCTTCACGCTTTTCCGCGGTGAGAACGACGGCTGGCTCATCGCCTCGCCGAAATTCAAAACTGTTTTCTGGAGCGCTTACGCGAGAATTTTTCTTTCCTCCGTCTGGCCGCTTTTGATCGTTGCCCTGCCTGCCTTCCTCGGTTTCCGCGCCTCATACAATATCGGACTCGCGGGAATTGCGCTCGGACTTTTGGCAATGGTGTTTTTGGTCGGATTCGCCGTTTCGCTCGCGGTTTTTATCGTGATGCTTTGCGCGTATATCTTGTCCGTTCCGTCAAAGAAAAATTTTTTGACCATTGGGCGGGTCGCGCTTCTCGTCGCGCTTATTTTCGTGGCATTCGTTTTCTTCGCCTGGCAGAGGATCGGAACGGCGGATATTTTGAAACTGTTCGCGCCGGTCAGTCCGTCGTGGAATTTCTCCCGTACAGATGTTATTCTCGGGCAGTTCAGGATTTTCCCGTCGCATCTTGTTGCGCTCACCCTTTTCGCTTTGCAAAATAATCTGGTGGGTGAGGCGTTTCTCGCGGTTATCCAGCTCGGTGTTATGTTTATTTTGGGATTTCTTCTCGTATGGATTTCGTCCCTGACATATCTGGAGTTGTGGCAAATTTTGCGCGAGGGGCATCTTCAGGCGAAAACTGCGGTGCGCGGAGTGAGAACGGGGCCGGTTCGCTTCCCGCGGTATTTGAAGAGTCCGCTCGGCGCGTTCTTTGAAAAGGAAGCGCTCGTCAACTTCCGCGAACTTCGGAACGTCCTTTGGTTCGGTTTTCTCTTTTTCCTCTGGCTCGTGCAGGTGGCGGCCGGGTTTTTCATCCGCCGCAACATGGTTCATTACGGGACAAGCCAGCTCGCGTCCGTGGCTTTGCTTGAAGCGCTGGAAATAGTCGTCGCGGTTTATTTCGCGAGCGCCTTCGTTCTGCGCTTCGCTTTTCCTTCGTTCAGCACGGAGCGCAAGACCGCCTGGATCTTCGGCAGCGCGCCTTTGAAGCTTGAAAAAGTTTTTTTGGCAAAACTTTTGTTTTACGGAGCGGTTTTCATGGCGATGGGGTTAGCCGTGGGCGCCGCGAATTCCTTCATCATCGGCGTTCCTCTCGCGGATGCGGTGCTATTCCTCTTTTTTGTCGCGCTCGCTATCGCTTTTGTCACCACATTCGGGCTTTGCATGGGAACAGTTTACCCGAATTTTGACACCGACGACCCGGAAGTTCTGAGCACGTCGCTTGCCGGCCTCGGATTCATTTTCGGCTCGCTCATATACGGCGGCGCGGGCTCGCTTGCGTTCTATGTGTTCCTCGCGGGCGGCGGCCCGCTTGGCCTCGTCGCTTTCGGAATTTTATCCGTCCTCGGCATCGCGGTGCTTTTGGATTGGGCGTTCCGCTCGCTCCGCACATTTGAATTCGTGAAAGAAATTTCGGCAGGTTGATTTTGAGCCGGAAAGGGCAATAATGCAGTGGAGATTTGCGGTTGAGGAAATTTAAAAAGTATGATAAAATAAGAACAACGGGATGGATAAAAAACAGATTATACAATATATAGAAGGCGCGCGGCACTCGCGCATTATAACCTACCTTACGAGCGACAGGCAGGGGCCGTTTAACGCGCGGATAGCGATGGACATTGTGCCGCTTGTGAGCAAACAGCTTCGGAATATAGGGAAAACGCAGAATATAGACCTTTACCTTTATAGTGTGGGCGGGGATACGATGGCGCCGTGGCGGCTGGTGTCTATGATCCGCGAATATTGCGACAAATTTTCCGTGCTGGTGCCATATAAAGCGCACAGTGCGGCAACGATGGTTGCGCTTGGAGCGGATGAAATTGTGATGAGCGACCTTTCGGAGCTTTCGCCGATTGATCCCTCCACCGCGAACGTTTTCAATCCGATTGACCCGGCGAATCCGCAAAATCGCATTCCGATTTCGGTTGAGGATGTGATGGCATATTTTGAACTGGCAAAAAATAAATTCGGCATAAAAAGCGACGAAGATTTAGCCCGCATATTTATGAAATTCGTTGAAGCCAATCCGCAAATTCATCCGCTCGCGCTTGGAAACGTAAACCGCATCCATAACCTTATTCGTATCCTTGCGAAGCGGTTGATCAAAAGCCACAAAACGCCGCTCAAAGAAGAAGAGGTGGAAAAAATCGTTGATTACTTCACCGAAAAATTATATTCTCACCAGTATTTCATCGGTAGAAAAGAAGCGAAAGACGATTTGGGGCTTAAAACCGTCGTTGACGCCGACGCCAATCTTTCCAAAGCGATGTCCGACCTCCTGGAGGAATACAACAAAGATTTGGATTTTGGGAAAATCTGGAATCCCGAAGGCGAATTGGGCGCGAACGCCGTGCAGACCCGAAAGGATTATAAAATTGCCTACATTGAGAGCCGCCAGCTTTCAAATTATTATGATATCTCCGTTGAGTACAGAAAACAGCAGGTAAATATGGTCCAACAAACGCCGCAAGGACCAATTCAGGTTCCGCAGGAACAAGTCGGGTTCAAAATCATCGGGCAAGGGTGGAAATAGCCATGAATTTTTCTGATTACAAGAATTCTATTTTACTGCCCGATCAATCTGCTTGGCAACAGGCGGAGTATTGGATTACTGAATCGAATATCAATGTTTTCAGCTTTCTTTCCTCTCAAAACGTTTCCATCAAAACTACGAGTTCTTCTGCTAGAGAGCTTTCATTCCAGTCGTACGTTCAGAATTTGTTTGTCAACGACCTTTCGAATACAGCGTCAGAATTAAATAGTAAGGAATCCTTTGTTTTGTCTTCCATTAATGGCTCTTTGACTTTTGAAAAATTAAGCCCCTTGGGATTTCCGGCACAAGTTATTCCAGATAAAGAGTTGGGTTCTTTAATAAAATCAAACCAATTTCCACTTTGGGATTCCTCGCCCTTCTTTTTGAGAATGAAAAGGAATAGGCGCAGTCAAGCTGATATCGAGCATTTTTATCTTGGGAGATATTTACAGAAGAATAAGCAGCCATTTTTCGTTTTTACAAATGACGACGACCAGATCCGGCAGGCTCAGCTTGAAGGATTTAAATTTATGCGGCCGCCAGACCTTCTGGTGTGGATGGTTAAAGATACGTTTGTCACGCGACAAAAAGCCGTGTGGGCTTACGAGAAAGCAAAAAAACATAATGCGCGATGGGCGAAAGCAGGCCTAAGATTCAGAGATATTCTGAACAAGTGTAGGTAACTTAGCGCAATGCCCTCTCTTAACTGGATTGGGAAAGAAAAAATCGTAAATCACGACAAAGTTAAATGACCGAGTTGAAAAATCGGACTTTATATTTCGGCGACAATCTGGAAATCCTACGCGAGAAAATTCCCGACGAGAGTTTTGATTTGATTTACCTTGACCCGCCGTTCAATTCCAACCGTGCCTACAATGTAATTTATAAGGAAGGGTTGCAGGACAGCCCGGCACAAATTAAGGCCTTTGAGGATTCTTGGCATTGGACGCCGGAGGCGCAGGCAACTTTTGAGGAACTTGTCGGCATGCGGCAATCAAGGACGAAAATCAACGCTGACATTGTCAATTTGATGCAGGCGATGGAAAAACTCGTGGGACACAATGATATGCTTGCGTACCTTACAATGATGACAGTTCGGCTCATTGAACTGCGGCGCGTTTTGAAGTCAACCGGCAGTATTTATCTGCATTGCGACCCGACCGCAAGCCATTATTTGAAAATCGTGATGGACACGATTTTCGGAAAACAGAATTTCCAAAACGAAATTATTTGGTGTTATGAAATCGGAGCTAGAAGTAAAACACACTGGGGGAGTAAACACGATGTAATTCTCTTTTATACAAAATCAGGAAACTTTATCTTTAACACAAGGGCCGTTGCTGTGCCACGGAAAGAAGGGACACACATGAAAACCGCAGTAGACGAAGAAGGAAGAGAATATCAAGAAAAGAAGGATGCAAAAAGTGGTAAGGTCTATAGATATTATCTTGATGAAGGCGCCATCCCTCCCGATTGGTGGGTGGGAATTCAGCAATTAAATCGTGAAGCACAAGAAAGATTGCATTATCCCACCCAAAAACCCGAAGCGCTTCTGGAAAGAATTATTAAGGCATCGTCTAACGGACCTCCGCCAAGTCCTTCGCTGATTGCGACAGAGACAGAGGAGGTGGAGGAGAATAGAGGCGATTGGGTTCTTGACCCGTTTTGCGGTTGCGGCACGACGGTTGCCGTCGCCGAGCGGCTGAAAAGAAACTGGGTCGGCATTGACCCGCTCCGCCGCAAGCCCCGGCCTTTAGGCCGAGGATAAGGCGACCCCGTAGCCCCGAGCGAAGCGAGGGGCGGAGGGCTTATTTGCCTGTTCCCACTGGTTTCTGCCGGTGCGATAATGAAGATAATGCCCTCTGGATTCTGGCCAAGCAACCACAGCTATACGCGATGTTTGTACCACGTTGTTTTCTGCCCAAAGTACCGCCGCTCGATACTGCGAGGGGACATGGTCGGGCGACTCAAGACATTGTTCTTTCAAGCCGCCAAGATGAATAAATGGTTCATCCATGAAGCGCAGATAATGCCCGACCATGTCCATCTATTGCTTCAAATTCCTGCTACCCTGACGGTTGCCAAAGCGGTGTTTTATCTCAAAGGCGGTACGTCCAGGGCTGTCAGAAAAGAATTTCCCGAGCTGGAAGAATTCCTCTGGGGAGACAGCTTGTGGCAGGATGGTTACTTTGCCGAAACCGTTGGCCGTCAAAACGAAAAAGCGATGAGAGAATATATCAGAAACCAGTGGGAACAGGAGCCGAACACAAGCCGCGGGCTTTAGCCCGCGGTGATTGACATTACGATGCTTGCCATCAATTTAATAAAACACCGGCTGATAGACGGCTTGGGAGTGGGACGGAACGAAATATGCACCGACGGTATTCCAAAGGACTTGAGCGGAGCGGAGGAACTGGCCAAAAAGGACAGATTTGCCTTTGAGTATTGGGTTTTGGATTTGGTGAACGCCGTTCCGGCGCAAAGCAAGACGAAAGAAAATATGCGCGGCGCGGACAAGGGGATTGACGGCATAATTACCATCGTAAAGTCGGTCAAGGACAATAAAAAAGAGCTTGGGAAAATTTTGGTTCAGGTGAAAAGCGGCGGCGTCCATCGCGACGACGTAGCCACGCTTAAGAGCGACGTTGAACGGGAAAAGGCCGTCGGCGGCGTTTTCATCACGCTGGAAAAGCCGACTCAGCCGATGAGAACGGAGGCGGTTGAGGCGGGAACGTTCAGGGTTGACTACTCCCAGGAAAATTTGCCGAAAATTCAGATTATAACGGTTGAGGACTTGTTGAGCGGCAAGAAACTGGACCTGCCTCCGGCCGTGGCGCTTCAGGAAACCTACTATAAGGAAGCAAAACCTGCGAAACCCGAAAACAGGGCAAAAAAATTGGGAATATAGAATTTTATGAATTTGGATGAATTTAAACTGCAGAATTTGGGCATTGACAAAGAAAAATTCGGAAAAATTCTCAGCTTTGTAGACTTCGGCAACGTTAATTATTGGTATGAGAAAGACCGGCGCGACTGGGAGGACAACACCATTAAGCCGAATCAAAGATTAATAATTGATATCGCAAAACTCGCTCAATTTTTGAATCTTTTCTCTGATCAAAAGCGCTTTTACTACGGATGGCACAAGCGCATGAAGAGATCTTGGCATATTTTGGTATTGGCGGAGAGAAATGGATTTGTTAAAATTACCAAACCAATACAATTCATAAAGCATTATCTTGAAGAGTTAGAGTTGGCGAGCGCAAACGGGAGGCTTGTTAAAGAAGACTTGATGGGCAGGTATATTGAAATTCCAAAAAGCAATTTTGATGTAGAGATAAGCGTTGATTCAATTCGTTTGCTGGACAAATACAATACATTTTGCTTGCTTTCCGGCGATAGCGATTTTACTTATTTAAACCGATTTTTAAAAAGAAGGGGGAAGAAAATTATTGTTATTGCTGCAGGTCAAATACTTCATTCCCTAAAAGAAACCGCGGACTTATATATAAACGCGCAGACAATTAAGGGAAGCATTGCCGCCGTAAAAGAAACCTCGCCCGGTTAAGGGCGAGGTTTGGATATCGGATCCGTCTCCGACGGACAGGGTAGCTTGAGGCTACAAAGTAAGCATAGCATGGGCAATTATTAAAAGTCAATGAACTGTGGATAATTAAAGGAGTAATCAAAATACAACATGTCCCAATATTACAAGCCGAAACGCGGCAGGAATTTATACAATCCGGCGAATCCGGAGCCGTTCGTCGTCAGCCGTTCCGGCATTGACCTATATATAGAGTGCCCGCGGTGTTTTTATCTGGACAGGCGTCTTGGCACCGCTAGGCCGCCGGGTTTTCCTTTCAGTTTGAACACGGCGGTTGATGCTTTGCTCAAAAAAGAATTTGACATCCACCGCGCCGCGAACACGCAGCATCCCTTGATGAAAAAATATGGCATTGACGCCGTGCCCTATGCGCACGAAAAGCTGGAAGAGTGGCGCGATTCCCGCCTTCGGGGCATAAAATTTTTCCACGAGCCGACGAATCTCACGATAAAAGGCGGCATTGACGACGTCTGGGTAAATCCGAAAGGAGAATTGCATATCGTGGATTACAAAGCTACCTCAAAAACATCGGAAGTTAACATTGACGCCGAGTGGCAGAGCGGATACAAGCGGCAGATGGAAGTTTACCAGTGGCTTTTCCGCAAGAACGGCTTTGATGTTTCCGACATCGGCTATTTCGTTTACTGCAACGGCGACACGGACAAAAAAGCGTTTGACGCCAAGCTGGAATTTAACGTCAAGGTGATTCCCTACAAAGGAAACGACGGCTGGGTGGAGGAAACGATTCGCGAGGTAAAAAGCTGCCTTGATTTTGATGAACTTCCCGCGGCGAACGACAGCTGCGACTGGTGTGCCTACTTCGGCGCGAGAGAACGGCTGGAGAAAGGAAACAGCGACTTTATTGAGAGCGCGTGATTTGGAGGCGTTCTTCATCAAATATTTCGGTGTCTCCATTAGCTTTTTAATATGCTTAGGAGTTTTCTGGGCAAACGTTTGCTTGTTCTTGTGGCGCATCCCGACGACGAGAGTTTCGCGGCCGCCGGAACTATCCACAAGAATCGCGAGGCGGGCGGAAAGAACGCCATCATTTGCGTTACCCGCGGCGAGAGGGGAAAGTCCCATCTCGCAAGGCCGCATACGTCGCGCGAGCTTAAAGCCATCCGTTCAAAGGAGCTTGAAGCCGCGGCGCGGTTTTTGAAGGTGATGGAACTGCGCATTCTTGATTTTCCCGATGGAAGAGTCACGGAGAATAAAAATAAAATTTACGAAAGATGCCTGCCACTTGCGCGGTGTTTGAAGCCCGACGTGATTTTGAGCTTCGGTCCGGACGGAATTTCCGGGCATCTTGACCACATCGCCGTCGGTTCCGTGGCGAAAAAAATAGCAAGAGACCTGAAAGTTCCTTTCATAGCTTTCGCTGCTTCGCCGCATCTCGTCAAGAATTTCCGAAGTCTTGAACAACGTAGGAAATTCGGCGTGTATTCAAAGAGCGTCCGTCACGCGGCGCACGATCTGAAGATAGCCGTCAATTCTAAAATAAAATCAAAGACGCTGCGGTTCCATAGATCGCAGATAGGCGATGTTGGGCAGTTCCGCTCCGAAAACAGGGTGATTGCCAAAAATTTTTTGCGATACGAATATTTTCGCGTGTTGTGAGCAGCGGGCGCGGCTTGCGCGAGCGTTTCAGCGCCGGGGAAAATCCGGAGAAAAAATCGCGATGTCGGGAGATTTGCTGCGGAGGTTATCGGGAATATTTTTTTGTTATCCTGCGGTAAATTCTTACTAGTACAAAAATTACGACTCCGACGGCAACGATGCCGGCGATGGTGCTTTGGATACCGGAAAAATCGCCCCAATAGCTTCCTGCGGCGTATCCAAGGGACAGCGCAACGAAAGGTTCAATAAAGTTACCTAAGAAATCATATGTGATGAAGGTTTTGAACGGCACCTTCACGAGGCCGGCGAGAATCGCCGCAATTGGGCTTAGCGATCCCGCAAAGCGGGTCGCGAATACCGTCGCCGCGGCATCAGCAACCAGTTCTTCTTTGAGCCGGGTAAAAAAGACAATTTTTTCCAGCCGCAGGACGCGGACAATCCACCTGCTGTATTTTCTTGTAACCGCGTAGTCGGTTAAGTCGCCGAGCGTGTTGGCGGTAACGGCAACGGTGAGCGCCAGCCAATAACTGAAATACCCCTGGCTTGAAAACGCTCCTATGGCGAGGAGCATGGCATTGCCGGGAAGCGGCAGAATCACCGCGGCGGAATAGACGATGATGAAGATCGCCTCATATCTATATAGTAGTACGTAGGATAGAAGAGAACCGAGCAGGGGAATCATTTTGTTGCGCTGGGTACCGTGCTTGTTGAGTAGGTGCGCACCGCGTTTTGGACGACGGCTAAGAACACGGTTGCCGTGATGTGCTGGTTACTCGCGCAGCGGTTAAGAGAAACGCGCGGATAATGCGGGTCCGATATCCCCAGTTTTGTTTTGAGATAATACGGCTGCAGGTTGAAAATTCTGTTTATGTAGTCAAATGTCATCCAGCCCTGGATGATGCCGGAGTTTTCTGGTGAAAGCGGGCCGCGCCCGCGAAGAGTGTTCAAAAAGGAGGTGTGGTCGCGCATAATTTGCGACCTGCGCAAGGTCCGGTATTCCCTGTAGAGCGCGAAACACAAAACGACCAGTATGATGCCGAGAACCGCGATGACGTACTTCAGGTACGAACCGGTGTGGTTTGGTTTTGATATTGTCATACCGTTAATTATAATCCTTTTAGTTTTAGAAAACCCGATATTCACGAATCTTTACTTTGCGGCTAAAATAAAGAGATGAGAGGCGCTTATTTTTTTATTGTATTAGCGGGAATCGCGGCACTGTCTGCTCCCGTGGCGCGGGTCGCGGCGGATGTGAATGCGGCTTCGTCAACGGGGAATATTCGCCCGACCATTCCTGCCGGTGTGGACGTGAACCGCGTGCCGGTTACGGAGCGCGGCTGGGAAGTCGGGAGGACAGACGATATAGAAATTGTCGGATTGAAAGCTCCAGCCGTTGTGCCGGCTGTCGCGACGACAAGCGACCCTTTGCTCGTTCAAACCGTGAGCGACATGAGAACGTTCGGGCGGGACGTAGCGGAGCGTGACGCGAATATCAGATTGATTATGGTCAGTCCCGAGACGACGGAGGTGGATTATGCCGTCCAGGGAAAGTTTCTTTGGATCGTGCCAATGAAAGTAAACGTAGATGTGTCGGTTGATAAGGAAGACGACGTGAAAGTAGAACTGCCGTGGTACGGAGCTTTCGTGAAAATGGCGGCGAGATTTGACGTTTGGGACATTGAACAGACGCTTGATGAGCGCGCCGTCTCGGCGCCGGAGGATGAGTTCAGCCGTCAGGCGTGGACCCTGCAGGAATTGGCCGCGATCATGAAGGAATATACCGCGCGTAATTAGATTCGTTTTTTCTTAATCGGTTTGTTGGGAAGTGTTCGGTCACGGCGCGTGAGCTTGACCACGCCCGCAGTTCGCGCTAAACTGCGGCTGGCGTTAATTTTTGAGAAAACACGGGAGGCGCGGAGTGGAAATACAGATTGTTGGTATTGGGTGTGCGTTGCTTAGCGGGATATGGGTTGCCCATCTGGATATGGGCATTTTGTTGCTTGCCATCATGCTCTTTGTGGTGATCATCGCGGCGAGACATTTACTGCCCAAAATGTCCCAGGCTTCACATGAACCGCTGGCGAAAGATGGCAAAAGATAGAGAATCGCGGTGAGGAGGGCGAGGAGAAGGAAGTATCCCGGGGTTATCGCCGAAATCAAGAAAGTGAAATCGGCCAGAGACCTTATGGATATTGTCGGCAGGTATAATTGCTTGGTCGGGAAAGAGAACAATGTTTTCCTAGTGAAAGCACAGTTGTTTGAAAACCATCTCTCTGAGTGTGACTGGGCCAATATCTATTGCATCGCGGAAGAAGGGAGCGAGCTTGAAAAAGTCGCCAGAGAAAAAGCCGGCGATGCGTTGGATTTTCCTGAACCGATTTGAGTTTTTACGGCCGCGCGGTCAAGAACCGGCGGCCTGTTTTATTTTTAGTTGTGTTAAAATTACCTTATGAAGTTGCCAAAGAAAGAAATTCCTACGCTCGCGGGAGTCGCCGCGGTGATTTTGCTTTTGGTTTTCGGGGGATATTATTTCTGGAAACTGAACGAAGAGAAGAAAATTCTTGAGGCGCGGAATACCACGCTCACGCAGTCCTTGAAGACCACCGAGGAAGCGCTTACGCGCCTCGAGGGGAATTTGTCGCAGTCCCAGAAAGACAACTCCGATCTCTCGGAGTCGCTCACGGCGGAAAAAACTAGGAACGATTCGTTCGCGTCGCAGATCAGCGACCTTTCGGGAACGGTCGGCACGCTTCAGAAGCTGGCCGCGACCGACCCGGAGCTTTTGATGAAATATTCCAAAGTTTATTTTTTGAGCGAAAATTACGTGCCCGCCCAACTTTCACCTATCGGTTCGGATTATCTTTACGACGAGAAAAAACCCCAGCTCATACTTTCCGGCGTTCTGCCGTACATCACGGCGATGCTCGCGTCGGCCAAGCGTGACGGAGTTGAACTGCGCGTTCTTTCCGCCTACCGGTCTTTCTATGAGCAATTTTCGCTTAAGTACGAATACAAAATGGTCTACGGTTCGGGCGCCAACCAATTTTCTGCCGACCAGGGATATTCTGAGCACCAGCTGGGGACGGCTTGCGACTTCACGACGCCCGCGGTCGGTGGAAACCTTTCAGAATTCGCGAGTTCAACCGCTTATGCTTGGCTTACGGCGAACGCTTACGAATTCGGTTTCACGCTTTCCTATCCGGAAAACAATTCCTATTACCAGTTTGAACCGTGGCACTGGCGTTTCGTCGGTGTGGCTTTGGCGACCCATCTCCACGAAACGAACGAATATTTTTACGAGATGGCCCAGCGCGACATAGACCAATATCTCGTTTCATTTTTTGATTAGGCGCGGTTCGTCTGTCCGCCGGAAAGAAGCAGCCGCGCAGATTTTATAAGGCGAAACCGGCTTATGCACAGGGGTGTGCACAACGCGCCACTTTACGGGCAGACCGCGGCACTACAATTAAGGTGAGCCTCGGGATGAGGAGAACGAAGTCGTAAGGCAGAGTTGTTCAGCAGAAATGTTGATATGTGTCCCGGGGCTCACGAAAGACCGCGCCCGCGCGGCTTTTTGTTTTGGCTGGTATGAGTTCATTTGCGCGCAAGTTTTATCCACACAAGATTTGCCGAATTGATGTTTATTTAGTTTAGTTGAGGACGTCAGTAGCCTGTCTGGTTGGACAGGACGGCAAGAGACCTATCCCTCACAAGGCGAGTTGATTGAGTGTAGGTATTATGGTAAGATGTCCTTAATGGGTCGATGGATTGAATTAATTAAACATAATTATTAATTATCTATAAAATTTAAAATGGTTTCCAAGAAATTGTTTTGTTTCGGCATTATTGTTTCTCTTGTTTCTTTCGCGGGAGCGATGTCCTTTGTTTTTGCTCGCCAGCCGATAGACGGTTTTGAAGCTCATCATCCTATCCATGTGAGAGGAGAAGATTCTCATGGGAATATAACGGCTATCGCCGCCGCTCTTAGGCCCGATCAGACAACCAGCCTTACGCCGACAGCGATAAAGAGCGCATATAAATTGCCGGCAACCGGCGGCAGCGGAACGACGATTGCCATCGTGGACGCATACAACGATCCGAACATAGAAAACGACCTCAATGTCTTCAGTAAACAGTTTGGCTTGCCTTCGGTTACCAGTGCGAACTTCAGCGAGGTTTTAATGTCCCCGAGAGTTCAGAACGACAGCGGCTGGGGGCTTGAGGAATCACTCGATACCCAGTGGGCTCATGCTGTTGCGCCAAGCGCAAAAATTCTTCTAGTGATTGCGAAATCGGCGAGCGGCAATGACCTTCTTGCGGCAGTTGATTACGCGCGATCTCAGCGTGGCGTTGTGGCGGTCTCTATGAGCTGGGGTGGCAGCGAATTTTCAGGCGAGTCAAGCTATGATTCGTATTTTACGAGCAAGAACGGCAATAGCATTACCTTCTTTGCCGCCTCGGGAGATGGCGGACACGGTGTTGAATGGCCTGCGGTTTCTTCAAATGTCGTTGGCGTAGGCGGGACAACACTTACGCTCGCGGCGAACGGCGCAGTATCTTCTGAAACGGCCTGGAGCGGGAGTGGTGGAGGATTGAGCGGCTACGAGTCTGAGCCGGGCTACCAGACAACGTATAATATTCCAAATGATGCAAAAAAGTATCGGGCGGTACCGGATGTGTCGTATGATGCCGATCCCAATTCCGGTGTTTCGGTATATGACAGTTACGCTTATCAGGGATATAAGGGTTGGTTTGTCGTTGGCGGCACAAGCGTCGGAGCACCTCAATGGGCGGCAATCAAAGCGCTCGGCGGCACAGCCTCAAACCAGAAATTCTATCCGGACGCTTCGGGTGTCTCCTATGCATCCTACTTCCGCGACATCATGAGCGGCGGAAATGGTTCGTGTGCTCTTTATTGTACGGCCTCAGGTGGCTACGATTACGTTACTGGACTCGGAAGTCCGCTTACGACAAAGTTCTAGTTCCCCTTCGGAAACGGAAAAGACAATCCAATTAAAAACCGGGCGTATGCCCGGTTTTTAATTTGTCCGTGCGTTACCGGGCACCGGCTGTTTCTGTTATACTTAAACCAGATCTTGCGAAGGAGGTGGAATTATGTTCGGTCAGATCTTTGCTATAGTATTTATCGTGGCCGAAGCCGCTGCAGTAACTTTTATTTTTGCCGGCGCCAGGCCGAAAAAGCCGAAAGAGTCCAGAGAGGAGAAGCAGGAGAAAAAGAAAGATAAGTAGGCCGCCCATCGCGCTTCACCGGGCGGCTTTTTTTGATTACGTTGCGACACATCGCGCTTGCCTTGCGGAACCGCTCCATCATTCGGGCGAATGGTGGAATAGTTGATGAAATCGCTTAAATGTAGGATGATGCAGGGACCGCGGAAATTCCCGGCAAACGGCAAATTTTAAGCAGATGAAAATAAGGAACATCGGCGCGGGGAAGGCAACAGTCCTCGTGGGCGTTCTCAAGCGCAAGCGGGATTTGGACATATTTCTCAAAGAACATTGGTATAGGATCCCGCTTCTTAAAGTGCCCAAGCGGAAGTTTCGTTATTTGGCGCTGTACGAACCGGCGCGCTTTGGACGGCGAAGCAAGTGCATCAGATATTACGCCCGCGTCGCGCGGTGCCTTGTGGAGAAGCGGCGCGAACTGCTGCCGGACGAAAGGGAGCATCCGAACGCCGAAGAGAGGTATCTGAGGATTCGCGTCGGCAGGGTCACGCGGTTGCCGCGGCCAATTCGGAACGTGCCGCCGCGCCGCCTGTCTTTCGGTTTCGCCGACCTTGACCGGCTGCTTGCCGTGAAGACCATTTTACAGCTTTACCACGTCGCTCCGACCGAGGAGATCGTCGGCGCGGCGCTCAAGCGTTCTCACATCCGCGCCATTCCCCAGTGCCATGTTTCGTGCGCCGGGAAACATTACTGTTTGGATTTCGCGGTCCATTGCGAACGCGGCTCAATTGCCGTTGAGTGCGACAATAAGAAAGCGCATGCCGGCGCCCGCCAGCAAGCGTACGATAGCGCCAAAGACACTTTTCTTTTTAATCATGGCTGGACGGTCATCCGGCTGAAGGAGGAAGCGATACTCTCCGATGTCCAATCCTGTGTTTTGCGGATACGGCGCGCCATAAAAAACTTCGGTGGAATGGCCTGTCGGTAGTTGCCAGAAATTCGCGCCGCCATAAAAATTTCCGCGGGTGTTTGCCTGCTGGTAGGGCGGTTATGTTTTCGGATTTTTTCCGATTTCGTTTCCGCCGAGGGCGGATTAGCTTCCGATAGAAACCTACGGCGAGCCGTCGGGTAATTCAAGCGTCCTCACCGCCCGCCGGTTAACAATTGTTAACCGGCGGGCGGGAAGAGCAGGGTGTAATGAGGCGCGTAGCTCACCTGGCTGCTAATGGCGCGGCGCGATTTTCTCGCGCTAATTTCCGGGATGCGAACCATTTCAGGATTTTCGGCAGATCGTTTTTGCTGATAACAAAAGCCCTCCCGATGCGGGTTGCCGGAATTCTCTTTTTGTCTATATTTTTGAAAACCGCGACGCGGCTGATGCCCAAAACTTTCGCAAGTTCCGCCGTGGATATGAATTCCTTGTTGATCTCGTCCGCCATTCTCCGCATTTTCATTTTTCCACCTTAGCACAATATCCGCGGGTTAACAATTGTTAACTTTGTCGGAATGGTAATCGGCCATAGTTAAAATCATAGTCAAAATGGTGGCTCATCTAGTGATTTGCCTCTGGTTGGGGGCTCTGAGTATCAACCAGTACCGGTTAACAATTGTTAACTTTGTCAGAATAGTGATTTGACATAGTTAGAACAATTAGAATGGTGACCTGCCATAGTCGCATAGTCACGTGGCTCGTCCTTGGTGGTGGACTTTGGGCATCAATCGGCGCGGGTTAACAATTGTTAACTTTGTCAGAATGGTAATCTGTAGCCGGCGGGATCTCTGGCGGAGTCCTCCGCCAGGGGCGTGGTATCCCGGACATCAACTGGCGCCGGTTAACAATTGTTAACCGAGCAACAGAAAACAAAACCGAGAAAAAATCCCCCCAGTCATTTTTTCATCGTTTTTCCGTCCGCAGGTTAACAATTGTTAACCTGCACTGTGCGCTGCCTGTTGACTATTACTGACTATTAAAAAATGCGGGTAGATAAAGCGAGCACGGTATGGAGTTGGGGCCGCTTGACGATGCGCGGTCGCGGTGTTAATTTCATAAATATGAACGAGGAAAAGAGGGGGAAATATTGGAAGTTCGCGGTCGGGCTCGTCGCGCTCGTTCTTTTGGCGTTAGGGGCTTTTGTCGCGGCGAGGTATTATGGGCGACTGGAAGAGCAGCGGGCGGCGAACGACGCCACACAGTCGCTCCAAAAAGAAATCGCGGACTACAACGCGCGTCTCGCCTTGGACACCTACGGCGGCAAAACGCCGCAGGAAACGCTGCAGCTCTACGTTGACGCCGTGGAGAAAGGCAACTACGTCCTCGCGAGCAAGTATTTCATAGGGGACAATCAGGAGAAGGAATTAAGCAGTTTACAGAACAGTCCGAAGGAAAACACACAAAATGTTTTGCGTCTGCTTAAAACCGATCTTCAATCCGAAGGAAGTTTTTCTGAGAATAAAGATACGTATGGTATAGAGAAGCCGCTTTTTGTTGATTTCAGACTTTATCCCAACGGCATCTGGAAGATTATAGAAATTTAGTAGTTCTTGTGGCTCTTGCCTGCCGGCAGGCAGGCAATAGGGTTTGGCCAACAGTCGTCTGTCATCTATCTGTCCGTCACAGCATCGCTTGGCACTGGCTTGAAAAAATCCGCCGAGAAGCGGTTTTTATTGACTGGAAAAATTCGCGAAAAAGTGGGACAATAAGACAAAACCATGAAAAAGAAGGCGATAAAAAATGAAATTGTAATATATCAGGCCAAAAACGGAGCGATAGAATTTCGTAAGGACTTGCGCGCAGAAACGATTTGGGCAACGCAGGCGCAGATCGTTAAACTTTTTGATATTGATCAGTCAGTAGCTTCGCGGCACATAAGCAATATCTTCAAGGACGGCGAGGTTGACAAAAAAAGCAATATGCAAAAAATGCATATTGCAAATTCGGACAAACCAGTTGTTCTTTATTCACTCGATATGATTTTAGCAGTCGGATATAGGACGAACTCGGGACGGGCGATAACTTTCCGCCAGTGGGCAACCAAGACCTTGCGGGCGCATATTATAGATAGCTATACCATCAACCGTGCTCGCATTGCCCAGAATTACGAAGTTTTTCTGAAAGCGGTGGAAGATGTAAAAAAACTTCTTCCAACGGGCGGAGCAGTGGATATTGTCAATGTATTGGAATTGATCAAGACATTCGCGAGTACCTGGGTATCGCTGGATGCCTACGACAAATCCGCTCTGCCAAAGAGCGGCGCTACAAAAAAACAGGTTAAACTGACGGCGCAGGATTTCTCGGCCGCGCTCCTTGAACTTAGGCGGGAATTAACGGCCAAAAAAGAAGCCAGTGAACTTTTCGCGGTTGAACACCAGAAAGGAAACGTGACCGGTATAGTCGGCAACGTACTCCAATCCTTCGGCGGCAAAGACCTCTATCCAAGTGTTGAAGAAAAAGCGGCCCACCTTTTGTATTTTATGGTTAAGAATCATCCGTTCACTGACGGCAACAAACGAGCAGGCGCATTTTCGTTCGTATGGTTTTTGAGAAAAGCCGGATTGCTGAATACCGCGCGCCTTACTCCCGAAGCCTTGACGGCGCTCACTCTGCTCGTTGCGGAAAGCAGTCCGAAAGACAAAGAGCGGGTAGTCGGATTGGCTCTTCTGCTTTTAAAAAAGTAGTTGCGACGAACCATCGAACAGTCCCACCCGTGCTCATCGGGGTTTAGTATTGGGGTGCGAAGCAGGGTGGTGAATGCGGCCTTTTTATATCCGGAGGATACCGCGTTCTACTGCTCTGGCCCGGCTAGGTTAATTGCCCCGACCTTGCGTCGGGGCTACTACCCATGAGCCCCATGGTGAAATTGCGACCAAAAATCGTGGCCGTAGGCCTTCGCAATTTCTACTATCGGGGCTGGAAAAATTCGCGAAAAAGTGGGAGAATGGGGATATGTCACAAGAGCAAATTAGGAAAAAAAATGGAGGCGCGGCAATCAAGGCTTTAGTCTCGGCAGGAGAAGAGATTTTGTCTAATTTGCAGCGAGTTATTGCTGTTGGCGGTTTCGATTATCGCACTTTTGGTACGGCCATCGAGAAACACCTTAGCAATATTATTGTCAAAATTTTTAAAGAGAGAGGTTTTATTAGAAATAATCGGGATTACATTGTTGCACCACATAAAAATTATTTTCCTGATTTTGAGTTAAAAACTGCGCCGCCCATTGCGATAGAGTTTAAATCCGGCAATAAAAGTCAGAACAGAAAGGGCAAATGGGTTACCGTTAAAAACAGCGAGAACGATATGGGCACGTTGAACGAGTGGCCCAAAAAGATTAAAAGATTTGGGGGAGAAAATATATACTATGTTTTTGTAATCTATAATTTTAATAAAAAAACGAAACAGATCTTGAGTATAGAAATAGCCCCATTTTATAAATTTTTAGGACTTAGCAAGGGAAGCGTTCTTAAATATAGAGAAAAAGACGGAAATTTGCGGCCAAAAAATTTCGACGCCGAACCGCCGATAAAAAACCTGAGTCAGTTTGAGCAGTTATTTAATAAAACTATAATTTACAGATCAAAACGAATAATCAAAAAACACAAGCTAATTATTAAAAAAGCATCCTCGGGTTCTTGACGTTCACAGGGCTAGCTTTTTTATTAATTTGTTTTCTGGCAATAGCGAATGCGGGGTTATCTATCGGATAGATTCCTTCATCTTCGGATATCGTTAAATTTCTCAGATATTTTGATGCAACTTCTGGGGTATCGCCATTGTATTTATAGCCGTTACTTGATCTATAATTAACTTTTTTGAGCTTGTCCGCAACAATTTTTTTATATTTTGGATCTATGTCAATACCGATATAGTTTCGGCCGAGTCGCTTTGCGGCCAATGCGGTTGTTCCTGCCCCAACGAAAGGATCTAGTACCACGTCGCCCTCGTCCGTCGTCATCAGAATCAAGCGTTCAAGTAGCGGCTCCGGAAGTTGGCACGGATGGGCGTCTCTGCGCGCATTATGTCTTATGCGGTGAATATCGGCCCAAACATCGCTTAGAAGTGTTCCGTGCGGGTGTATCTGACTTTTCTTTCCTCCGTAATCTTTGATCATTTTGCCACAACTCCGGCATTTCTTATGTGGCGCCCTAAGTTCGTGGAATTTAAATCCTTTGGGAAGTTTTGTATAGAATAGTATTCCGTAGTGTGCGGGTAATAAGGTTTTGCCTAAAGGCGTACTCATTGAATCCCACGCGATCCAGTGTTTAAAGACCGCAATCTTATTGAGATGATTAGCATAATAAATTAACCACTTTGGTATATTGTGGACCAAAATAGAGCCCGTTGGTTTAGTTATTCTAACCATCTCGGTTAGCCATTGCTCACACCACTTTATATAATCTTCCGCCGCTTTTTTGTCTTTATAGCTGCCGTATTTCTTATTTAGGTTAAATGGAGGGTCCGCGAAGGTCATATCAATTGAGTCGGCGGGAAGTTTTCTCATTTCCTCAATCGAATCTCCGCATAAAATTTCGTTGAGCGGTATCTTTTTGTATTGCTTATATTCTGTTTTTGTTTCCGGAAAGGTGACAGTAGAGGGAGTTTCTTCGCTGATAACATCGAGTACTATTCCTTGTATGGAAATATCCCGGCCATTTCGAAAGATTAGAGGCTCCATGTTTTTGTTCGCCGGTTGTAAACGGATTCGGCCCCGTTCTTTATAGAATTTTTTAAGCGTTGCTTCGTGATTATCTATAAGTGCCACCACCTTTTGTCCATTTTCGGCAACGCCCTGTTGTTTAACCAAGACGAGATCGCCATTGTTTATATTTTCGTCAACCATACTGTTTCCGACCACGCGTAGAGCGAAGAATTCTCCGGAGCGGGGAAGTTTGCTTTGCGGAACGGCAATGGTTTCTTTTTCCTCAACAGCTTCAATCGGCTGGCCGGCAGCTATGATGCCTAACAGGGGGATGCTAACCATTTTTTCCGATTCAGAAATTTGAATGCCGCGTCGCTTGTTCTCTTCTATTCGCAGGTGGCCGCCTTCCTGGAGCTTCTGAAGGTGTTCATGAATGGTTCCGACTGCTCGCTTAAAATGTTTAGCTGTCTCCGGGATAGAAGGAGAGTAGCCATGTTTTTTTGAGTACGTTTTAAAAAAATCCAGAACCTCCTTTTGTTTTTTAGTGATCATATTTCCATTATATCATACCGACCCGAAAGAAAACCGAAAGTTATCCACAGGTTGGTTTTCGTTGATACGCGCGCTTGACGCCGCTCGTGTCGTTTGCTACCTTGTAGCGAATAGTAAATAGCCCATAACTCAATAACGAGTTCTGCCGCACTGGAGTAGCTTGCGGCGGAACATTTAATATATGCGAATAGCAAATAAGCTATCCGCGCACCAATCCCGCCTGGCGGGATGGTGCGGGATTTCGCTCCGCGGATCTACTCATTTGATAAAGCAAATGCGCGTTGGAAGCCGCGGAGCTCAACTTTTTGTTGTGTTGATTTTCTGTTTTGTTTTCCTGCCGTATCCCGGTGTCGTTTCGGCTTACGATAATTTGACGACACATCCGGCGCTCACGCAGGAGGTTGTTGATTTCTACAACAACGGCGGAAATTCCATAACGGCGGAGGAAAAAGAATGGATTATACAAGGGAGCGTTGAGGAAGACACGCCGCCGAGGTGGCTGAACCATTTTTACGACCCGATAAGCGGGCAGGGTTGGACCGGCGAAAACACGGGAGAGTTGCCGTCAAGCTTTGTCTTGGAATTTTCCGACCTATTTCTCGCGCCGGCAGACCCCGTCTCCGCCGTGCATTGGGTGAATGACGAGCTCACGCAATTGGAATACGGCCGCTATGGCGGCGACTGGACATGGAAACGCGGGCTCAGATATTTTGCCGACGGCGACAAGAAAGACGCCTATATTGCTTTGGGCCACACCCTGCATCTTTTGGAAGATATGGCCGTGCCGGAGCACACGAGGAACGATACGCACGTTGACCTGGGCGGCGTGGCGGGCGAATACGGTTCGCCGTACGAGGAATACGCGACCAAGTGGACGCGTACGACGATTGGCGATTTGCACATTGTGGACGCGCTTCGCGCCGAGAACGCGACACCGCCCGCGAAAACATCAATTGAGGATTATTTGATTTCCGTCGCGCAATATTCCAATAAATATTTTTTCTCCAAGGATACGATTAACTCGGCGAAGTATTCTCTGCCGAAAATCGTCCGAGATGACGGGAATTTCGGATATGGAATTGATGAAAATGAAACAGAGTTTCCGTTGGTAAAAGTTCATCAAACGAAAGATGCGAACAACAATATCCTTACGGGATATTCTATTGAGAACCTTCAAGATTATCACCCTGTCCTTGATGCCTACTTTTCTCATCTCGCCCGGCAGGCGGTTCTGAACGGAGCGGGCGCGATAGCTTTATTCCAAAAGCAGGCGCAGGACGCCGTCGTCAACAAAGATTTCCAGTTCCAGACGGTGAACGAGGACGTGGTGAAGCCCGTCGTCTCCGGATTCTCTCTTTATGGTGAATTTGTGCAGGCGGCGAATACGGTTGGAAGTTTCATCGGCAACGCTTTCTCCACGGTCGGCGGCTGGTTCGGCAGCGGCGGCGCGTTGATTGCCGACGCGTTCGGGACGATTACCGGCCCGAACGAGATAACGATTGTCCCTGAATTAACGACGTCGGACATCGTTAATTCGGGGAATAATGCAACATCAGGACATCCGACGTCCGAGAATTGCGTTAATGTTGGGGACGTCGGATGTCCAAGCATTGGCGCGACAAATTCTACACAACATTCCAACATTCTTGAGAATGTTGGAATGTTGTCGTCCACCGTTGTCGGAGATGTTCCGGCTCAATCGTCGTCGCAGGAAGAACTCGCGGCCGCGCTTGGCAGGTTGGTTGAATTACTGCGGGGTCGGTTTGCGGCGAGTGTCGCGCCGACATCCACCCAAATTGCGCCGGTTGCCGGCGGCGGTTCGGCGCTGCTTACCGCAAGCGGCGGCGGAAATTCTCCGGGCGGCGTGAGCATCGTGCTCGCGGACGCGGGAGGAGCGTCAACGGCCGGATCGCAAACGGATTCAACGAGTTCCTCGCAGACGGATTCCACAAATTCCGCGAGTTCAACCGATTCACAGCAAGCCGGTTCCGGGCAGGCCTCCTCAACCGATTCGGGTCAAGCAACTTCAACCGATTCCTCCCAGCAAAATTCCAGCTCGGGAGAGACCACTTCCACCGGTTCAGGGATTGCCGTTTTGCTGGCCGACGTTCCCTCATCCATGTTTGCCCAGCGCGTTGATTCCACGGTATCAATTGGAAGCGATTACTCCGACAGCTGGTACGAGTTGGGAACTGGATTTTCCGGAACAATACACTCGCTCACGTTCTACGGATACGCCGATATCATCAGGCCGGATTTCGCCTCGCACATTTGGCTTGATGAGTTTAACGACCCGGGTTACGCAAGTTCCAGCAACCACTGGGTGATTTCCGATAACGCGCCGTTCGGCACGAGCGCCGGTTATGTCACGATTGGCGGCTTGAACATCACACTCTCGCCCGATAAATATTATCGCCTGGACACCTATCAGAGCGAGCAGAACAGAAATGTTTATCTCCTGGGCACGAGTTCCACGGGCACGGCGATGCGCAACTGGTTTTCCTATGGCACGGGGCGCGTGGAAGAACTTTATACTTTTTATCCGTACATCGTGGCGGATAAGCCGGTTCTAAATATTTCTTCACTCGCGCAATATCAGCCGGACGGAACGACGGCGATCGGCGAAGGAGACGAGATAAGCGGGGACGCGGTTGCTCTCGGCGCGGTGCCGCAGTCATCGCCGGAGGGTCACCTGCAGCTGGAGGCACAAATGTTCACGACCGTGTCGCAGGGCGCGTGGTTCTCAAATCCTGTCGTTGACGCAGCCGGTTCTTTTGTTGCGTCCGGCGGCACGGCGACAGTTGCCGTAAAATTGCCGCGGAACGGATTTTACCATTGGCGCGCGAGGGCCGTGAATATTTGGGGCGACACTTCGGATTGGCTGGAGTTCGGAACACCGGGCAACACGGACTTCACGGCGCTTCACGTTTATCCAACACCGCCTCCGAGCCAGACGGTTTTTGATGCTTCTACAACATTGCCGATGTCCGTCGGCTGCGAGAACGTGACAGGGGACGGGAGCGTGATAAGCAACGTCCGGGTTAAATACAAAACTGCAGATGCCGGCAACAATCCGCGTTTCATAATAGAGACACCTCTTTATCCCGATGATTACAATAATTGCACGGGCAAGGATTCGCCGGCTTCCGCCGGCGCGGATAATCTCTACGACAGCGACTGGCACGACATCAATTTCACTTTTCCGTCCACCACGCTTGAACTGGGAAAGCGTTATTTGTACCTTTTCATGTGCACGAACACTGGCTGTTATTTCGGCGGTTCCGCGTCCGATACTTATTCCGGCGGTAATTGGCTTTCCGGAAGCGGCATTGAGGACGCTTACTTCACGAGCGACGGCGTTGTCCAACAGTAGGTTCATAATGTTCCAAACAAACGGTGTCCCGCGGGCACGAATTTTGGGGAACAGGCAAAGCGCTTGACGTTTTAATGGTTTTATGTATAATGGGCAGTAGTACGACAGTTGTGAAGTAAGTAATCTTGCAAGCAATCTTCAGGTATAAGGAGGAAAAGGATGACAGAAAGAGCGGATGTTAACGTTGTTAGAAAACGTTTGTTGGCCTTATTGCCCAGGGTTAGCGCAGAGGTGGAAACTTTGCGCGAAACCGAGAAACTGAACTTGCTTGGATTTTTGGGTGATGACGCGCGGCTGGTTGTGGTCCAAGAGGAAACGACCGTGGCCGTTATCGGTGTGAAGGAAAATATAAGGCAAAACATCCTTTACGCCCTGCGGCGTCTCCGCGAAGGCCATTACCATTACGGGCAGTGCGAAGATTGCGGCGCCGAAATTCCGCAGGTGCCGCGCCTGGAAAGCGTTCCTTGGGCAACCCGTTGTGTGAGTTGCCAGGAATATTTTGAAACGTTCGGCGAACCACGAGTGCTTGCCCGGGCTGCGTAGGGCGCGGCAATCGCGGACGTATCCTTGTGAGGCCTTTTTGTGCAAGGCCTCTTTTGTTTTCGGGAAATAAAAATCCGAGCTTCTGGCTCGGTTTTTTGGTCTTAGTAATTGCTGTGTTGGAATTGCGGTTCGTGCTCTCAGCTCAGGCCTTTCGGAATTTTGTTCGTGTCAATGTTTCGTAAGAACTCCAATGCTTGCGCGTCGCTCATCCGCTCCGTTTTGTGCTCGCTTTGAAGACCCTGCTTCATTTTTTCAAGGACGCTTTCTTCTATATAGATAGGGCGAGTTGCGAGTACCGCTAAAACTATGGCTTCGTCAGGTGACGAATCAATTTTTATCACTTCGTTGCCGCGTTCTATGAATATCAGCGCTTGGAAGGCGTCACCTTGGCAATCGCTCACAACTACTTTCTGAACATGTCCGCCGAGCGCGTCAATGCAGTTGCTCAACGTCGCGTACACTTTGGAGCGCGGCGTCGGTATATTATCTCCGGCTCCCTTTGCCGCTAATATTGAAAGTACGGCTTCGGAGTCAATATTAAGACAGTAAAGGTCGGCTGGACCAGTTATCTTCTGGCCTGACCTATGGAAGAATACCATTGATATCGGCAATTGTTCGGCCGCTATCACGCTTAAGACCTTAACCTCAACTTCCATCGTTTATCTCCTTTTGTCGTTGTCGGACAACTGTCAGTATAATAGCTGTTCTTCAATTCAAGTCAAGTGTGAGGGGCGCGGTCTGCGCGGAAACAAAAAGCCCCGCTCCGACCGTGGTCGGAGCGGGATAGCCAAAGGATGTTATAAACTTCTCCGAACGAGGATTTTCTCCACCTGTTTCCTTAGCTCGGGATCATGTCCCTTGAGCCCGCGGGAGGCATCCATCAATTTGGTCGCCTCATCGTGGGGAAGGCCAATATCTTTGGCCGCAAGAGCCCATTGTTCAGGAGGATGATATTTTCCCTTGATGGCGTAGCACACCGCCGTAATCGGGCACAATTCACCTTCCAGGCTTTGAGCGTGTATGTGTCCATTCTCACCAATTTTCCAGTTGTAGCAATCGTGACACGCCGCGGCAAATCGCAGAACTTCTTTAGCGTTTATCATTCGTTGCTGTTCCACCCCCCCTCCTTTTGAAGCGTCATAGAATTGAACTTCGGTGAACTGTAAGCGATAATAGCATTCTACTTCTGAAGACACAAGGAAGCCGCGCCGAATTCTCTCCGTGTTGCCCGGAAATTATTGAACGCCCGCGGCATTTGACTTTTTATGGGCTGGGAGTATTATTGTATGTGGTTCTACATTCCGGCGGAACCGATGTTCCGTCGCTGTCCCTGATAATCATTACGCCCGGTTGGCTGAAAGAGGCGGTTCGTCGCTCATTCTCCGCTCGAAACGCGGAGGAGCCGATGAAAATCGGATGCGTGAAGAGTACTGCCATCTAAGCGGTAAAACGTTGTGGCAGGAAAGTAGCGCTTTGACGAGGGCTGTCAACCCCACCGATTCGGCTTTTGAGGACGCGTTGCTTCTTTCTGGGAAGAAAGGAGGGCTAAAGACTCCCGAAAATGTTGCGATTGCGTTTTTCTTCGGTTTTTTTCGCGGTCCGGATGCGCGGCGACTATGTTCTGTCGCCGCGCATTCCCCCCTACCTAAATTCGTTACGTCGTAGTGGGTTTAGGCAGAGGAATAGGAAAATATGTCCGAGGTAGTCGTGGTTCTGCATAATATAAGAAGCTTGCACAACGTCGGTTCTATTTTCCGTACGGCGGATGCCGCCGGCGTCTCCAAGATTTATTTGTGCGGTATAACGCCGGCGCTAATTGACCGGTTCGGAAAAATCCGCCCGCAGTTCGCGAAGGTTTCGCTGGGCGCGGAGAAATACGTGGAATGGGAAAAGGTTAATGCGACAAGCGCCTGTTTGAGAAAATTGAAAAAAGATAACTATAAAGTTTTTGCCGTTGAGCAATCAAAAAAATCAATTCCGTATTACAAATTGAAAATTGAAAATTTAAAATTGAAAATTGCTTTAGTGCTTGGCAACGAGGTCAATGGCCTGCCGCCGTCGGTTTTGAAACTTGCCGATAAAATTCTGGAGATTCCCATGGGGGGCGGGAAAGAATCGCTTAATGTGAGCGTGGCCGCCGGCGTTGTGCTTTTTGGGATTCAATACTAAAATTTCCGTCATACCCAGTAGGAAAATTTCGAATTGGCATCCCATATATTGCCCACCCATGAACATTCCCACTATCAACATAATAGGAACGAATCAACGGCTTAGTCGAAAAAGCCGAAGAACTATTATAATGTGAAATTCTCCGGCAGAAGAGCAAAGCTCTCTACCGGACTTTAATCCCGTAGACAGCTTCGCTGTTCTACGGGGCTCTACTAGGTATGGACAACGATAAAAAAATTTTCGGCGTCACGCGCAACGTATTTTTTCTGGGGCTCGTAAGTTTTTTCAACGACTTTTCCGCAGAGATGGTGCAGTCGGTGATGCCGGTTTTCATCACCAGCGTTCTGGGCGCGCCGGCTTTTTTTGTCGGCCTCATTGAAGGAGTGGCGGACGCCTTATCAAGCGTGCTTAAGGTTTTTTCCGGCTGGTTTTCCGACAAAATAGGCCGGCGCAAGTTGCCGACCGTCCTGGGCTATGTGCTCTCGGTCGCCACGCGGCCGTTCCTAGCGCTGGTTTCCGGTTTTTGGCAGGTGTTTGAGCTTCGCGTCGTTGACCGCATCGGCAAGGGATTCCGCGACTCGCCGCGCGACGCCCTGATTTCCGAATCCGTGGACAAAGCGGAGCTCGGAAAATCTTTCGGTTTTCACCGCTCGCTTGATACGCTCGGCGCGACGTTCGGTCCGCTTCTCGCGCTCGTGCTCCTGCCCCTGCTTCACGACAACTACCGCCATCTTTTTCTGATCGCCTTCGTGATAGGCGTAGGCGCGATTTTCAGTTTTATTTTCGTGAAAGAAAAGTCCCGACCCAGAGTCGGGACTCCGACCGAAGCGTCGGAGAAAGGAAAACCTCCGGCGGCGGAAGCGGTTAAGGCAAGGCCGAAGCTTAATTTTCAGCTCCTGCGAAATAACAAGAAATTTGCCCTCGCGGTTTTTTCTTTGTTTGTTTTCGGTCTCGGTACCCTGCCTATACTTTTGGTATTGCTGAAGGCAAAAGAGGCCGGCTTTCCCGGCGATATGGTACCGCTCATGTATTTTATATACAGTTTGACCTTTGTCCTGACCGCGGTTCCCTTGGGGCGGCTATCGGACAGAGTAGGTGAGCGCTATGTCATCGCCGGCGGGTTCTTGGCGGCGGCGCTCGCTTATTTCGGATTGGCAATGACCGCGAATCGGCTCGCTGTCATCGCGCTGTTCGTAGTCCTCGGGCTTTATTCCGCGGCAACTGACGGAATTGAGCGCGCGCTCGCGGCGAAGAATTTGGCGCCGGAAATTTTGGCGACGGGCCAGGGATTTTTGAATATGGCCATCGGTTTTTCATCTTTGTTCGCGGGAATTGTGGGTGGTCTTCTTTGGACGAACATCGGCTCTTCGGCGGCGCTCGTTTACGCCGGTGCATTCTCGGTGGTTGGCCTCATTTTCTTTCTCGTGATGACCCGCTCCAAGAGATATTCATAATGCGGAATTTTTCCGGTTTTTATTTTTCCCCGGCGCCGTATATACTTAATACAACTTGGTTGGGCAAATGACCAAAAACGTGTTTATAATCGCTGTTTTATTTGTGGTTTTGGCCGCGGTCGTTTTTGGTTACTACTTTTTGGGAATGCAAAACCCCGCGCTTCGCAAGGCTCAGGTTACGATTGGCACAAAAACTTTCCAGGTTGAAGTTGCCTCCACGACGCTTGAGCGTGCGCGCGGACTTTCGGGGCGCGACAGTTTGGCCGAGGACAGCGGAATGTTCTTCATTTTTGATGCGCCGTCCGATTACGGTTTCTGGATGAAGGATATGAAATTTCCTATAGACATAATTTGGATAAAAGGTTCACCCTCCCAAATTTTGCCGGGCAAAACCTGGGAGGGCAAGGTGGCCGGCTTCGCGGAAAACGCCGCACCGGAACCTAGCAAGTCGGTTTGGGATTTGAAGATATATTATCCGCCGGAACCGGTTGACCGTGTGCTGGAAGTGAACGCCGGCGATGTCGCGAAATACGGCATAAAAGTCGGCGATAAAGTGTCGGCTCAGTAATTGAGAACTGTCGGTTGCCGTTGGTATTGCGACCGGGCGTTTATTGGTATAGAATGGCTTCGGAAGAAATTTTGAAAAGGAGATGACTAATATGGGAGAACTTGGCTGCTGTGTTGACCTTACTTGCCTTAAATCGTGGGCGACGCTGGGTGATTATGAAAAGCTGTGCCTGGATGCGATCGCTAACCGGGAAATTGTCCGCGCGGTTTGCATACCGCCCGTCTTGGAGATAATTTCTTATTGCAAGGGTTTCTCGCCGTCGATGGTGCCGATATGCGCGGTTGTGGACTTCCCGGAGGGATGGAGCGGTTTGGCTAAGATCTCCGAGGCACAAATTATGAAAGAAACGGGCGTCAACGAGGTTGATACGGTATTGAATGCCAGATTGATCATGTCCGCGGTGAAACACCCGGAGATGAAAGAGACATTCTACGATTTATTGGTTGCAGAGCTGAAGTCCGTTACGAGCAAATTTCCCGGACGGACCAAGGTTATCCTTGAAACCGGCCACGAGTTTTGGACCAAAGAGCTGATTCAGGAAGCGGTTCGGCTTGTCGGGAGGGCCGGAGTGTTCTGCGTCAAAACCAGCACCGGAGTTATTGATAATATCCCTCGCGCCGGAATACCGCTAGAGGTGAAAGTTCAGCACGTTGCCTGGATGTGGGAAGCTATCACAAGAGACAATTTGGGTCTTGCGATAAAGGTTGCCGGCGGCATAAAGACCATGAAAGACGCACGACTTTTTATGGATCTTGGCATTCCGCCGGAGAAACTTATCTTCGGCGCCTCGGAAAAGTTCTGGGAGAAAGAAGAATAGTTCATTATTGCAATAAGTTGTTATTGCAGCCGCCCCGGTTTGGACTTGGGCGGTTTTTTATTTGGATTGCATTAATTTTTTAAAAGATGTAATATAAGCATAGCGCAATGTTTTTATGAGGAGGCGGGAATGTTGTTTGCGGAACGAGAAGACGAAGAATGTCACAAAAATTTATAAAGAAACGGAAAAGGAAGCGATTGCCTGGGGGCCGGTGAAATTTACCAAGGAAGAAGGCGACAGCTGGCGCATAAGTTTTAAGGCGCAATGGCAGGGGATGGAGCTGGTTCTCGAAAAACGGCATTCTATCGAATATGGTGGAAATGTTTCGAGAGATATTTGTTCTTTGACCGTCAGCAAGAATGGCAAGAAGGAATTTTCGGCAGGTTATTCCACGGACGAAGATTACGTAGAGACGCTTGGCGCGACCGGCGTTCCGACTCTTGGATTACTCACGAGGCATTTAATCGACAAGTTCAGAAACCAACTTAAACTTCATTGGAGTGTTATGTAGGTGGCTTGCGCCACCTTTTTTGTTATAATAAAAGCATGAATCCCGTTAGAAGCCGCGATTGCTTTATAGACCAACCACAGCTCACCCTAACAATGAACGGTCGTTTTATTAAAATTAAATTTTACAGATCGCAATTGATCGCGATCTGCTTCTAACGGGATGAAAAAAGCACGCATAGCGATTAATGGTTTCGGGCGCATCGGCAGGTTGTTTTTCCGCTCCGCTTTCGGCGCGCCGGATTTTGAAATTGTCGCCGTAAATGACCTGGGCGATTTGGAAAATTTTGTTTACTTGCTGAAATACGACACGGTTTACGGCCGCTACGCGAAGAATGTCGGCGCGAAAAACGGCAACTTGGTTGTTGACGGCAGCGAGATAAAATTTTTACAGATTAAAGACCCGGCGCAGCTTCCATGGAAGGACCTGAAAGTGGATATCGCGGTTGAGTCCACGGGGCTTTTTGAGTCATACGAAAAAGCGAAAGCGCATTTGGATGCCGGCGCGAAGAGAGTGGTGCTTACGGCTCCGGCGAAAGACGATGACGGCGCGCTCGGCAGGACGGTTCTTATGGGCGCGAACGATGACGACTTGAAAACATGCGCCATAACCTCAAATGGTTCCTGCACGACGAATTCCGTTTCTCCCGTGATTGAGATTCTCTCGGAAAATCCGGGAATTCTCAAGGCGACGCTCTCTACCATACACGCTTATACGGCGACGCAGAATCTGGTGGACGGTCCGGTTCGCGGCGGGAAAGATTACCGGCGGGGCAGAGCCGCGGCGCAGAATATCACGCCGTCAACGACCGGCGCGGCAATTGCCGTAACGCGCGTAACACCCTCGCTTAAGGGAAAATTTGACGGGGTCGCTTTACGCGTGCCGACAGCCACCGGCTCCGTTTCCGACATCACGTTCCTTGCCAAGCGCAAGACGTCGGCCGAGGAGATAAACGATATTTTGTGCAAAGCCGCCGCTTCGCCGCGCTGGCAGGGGATTCTTAAAGTGAGCGAGGACCAGCTTGTTTCCTCGGATATCGTTGGCGAACCGTACGGCGCGATTGTGGATCTGGGTTTCACGAAAGTAATTGACGGCGATTTGGTGAAAGTTCTATCTTGGTATGACAATGAAGCCGGATATGTCGCCACACTAATAAAACATGTACAAGAAGTTGCTAAACTTATTTAGTGGCGACATAGCTGGCCGAAGGAGGGGTCGGGAGGAAAATACGAGGTTCCTCCCGTGTAGGAAATTACTCAAAACCGAGGGTTGTGAGGGAGCGATTTGCTGTATAGCGAATCGCGACGTGGGCTACGTTTCCACGCTGGTAAAACACGTAAAAAAAGTAGCGGAATTAATCTAAAGACATGTTCAAAGAATTTAAGGGCCGCGAGCTGCAACCTCGGGATATAATGATACGCGAACTGTTGCGGAATTTTGCCGGTTTGAAGCCTTTTGACAAACTGGAAATTTCTTCCAGCATTGCAGAACTAAAAACTAAAAAAGAGTTCACAGATTTAATTGAGGCCGGATCTACGGAACTTGCCCGCGATCTGCTTTTTAACATCGCCAATTCTATGATTAAAAAACGGCTTGAATTGAGAAAAAGTGAACTGGGAAAAATAAAAGAGAAAGGCCCGGCGCCTGCGCCCGATAGAACGAGATTTCGTGATGACGAACTGGTTGAGAAGCTTATGGGAGTGCTTGAAGAAAAATTTGATGTTTCGGAGAAAGAAAGGTCTGTGCAAATACAAAAACTGAGGACTTGGCAGCCGAAAAGCACCGAGGGAATGAGTCATGGCAAGCGTGGGCGCGACACCCCGCATACTGTTCTGCGCAAAAATATGCGCGGAGGAAAAAAAATATCGGAATTGCCGGTCAATCCAAGTGTTTTACACGCCATTGATGATGCCGAAGATGCCGAAATACAGAAGCGGATTGCCGGCGGCGAACAAGAATCGGAAACTTAACATGAGCGAGCGGAACGTCAGTTTAATACTTTTTATAATATCTTTGATTGCGATTTTCACCGCTTTCGCGTTTTACGCCGCTTTTTACTTCACGACTTCGTTTTTGATTCACGACAGCGTGAATAAAACCTTGCTTTGGAGCGGGCTTTTTGACAGGCAAATTCGGGTTCAGGCGGAGAAAAAAGTGAACAGCTCCCCCGCCGTTCCTTCGGGTCAGATTGATACCTCAAATTGGAAAACCTACCGCAACGAGAAATACGGATTTGAGGTAAAATACCCGGCAGAATTAGAGATACGCAGTCCTTCGGAGAGCCCTCTTCCCGGTGAGCTCATGATCCACATTATAGCCGATGACTATAAAAACACCGAAGAGGGACCGGCTGCGTTTTATGAAGGCAAGGATGAAATTATATGGAAAAGCCGATTGTCTCACGAAACTTCTTATAAAGTTGGCGATCAGTGCCTAGAGGGAGATTGGGGTTTCGGGACTTACAACAGGGAAGAAATAAATTGCACAGTTTTTAATCTGCATCCGTATGCGATTAAAGAGGAGGTACCCAACATTGTGGAGCTCAGTTTGCCCACACAAAATTTCGACCTAACAATAGAAATTTATTATAGAAAATACTCTGACGAAGTTTTGCAGCAAATCCTCTCCACGTTCAAGTTTATTCAAACATAATGCGAATCTGCGAATGTGTGCGAATGCCGTGAATGATTGGGATTTAAAATTTATTTAGAAATTAGAAATTAGTAATTAGAAATTTTTGTATTATGCTCATCTATATCGGCGCGGACCACCGCGGGTTCAATTTAAAAGAGCGGATAAAAGGTTTTCTGCGCGAACGCGGCTATGAATCTTTTGACGTCGGCAACGCGAAGTACGACGCGAACGACGATTACCCGGATTACGCCGAGAAAGTCGCGAAGGGAGTGGCGGCCGAACCGGGACGAGATAAGGGAATTCTGATCTGCGGTTCCGGAGTCGGGATGGATATCGTGGCGAACAAGTTCAAAGACGTGCGCTCCGTTTTGGCTCTTAGCACCGACCATGTTTTTGACGCCCGTCACGACGACAACGTGAACGTTTTGAGCCTGGCGGCTGATTTTATTACCGAGGAGGACGCCTTCAAGATTGTGGGGATCTTTTTGGAGACACCGTTCGCCGGAGATGCCAAGTATAAAAGGCGGCTTGAAAAAATTTCCCAAATAGAGAACCGCTGACGGGAGATTGGAACATAAAAAAGGCCACCGCTGCGCGATGGCTGTTTTCGTATTTATTCAACGTGGACTGGCTGGCTGGCGGGAAAAACGTCACAGTGCTTTTCCTTCCAGGCAATCCATTTTTCTGAGGTTGTGGCGAATACTTTTTCGTGCATGTCCATTATTTCGACAAGCGAAAGTGGACGGTAGTTTTCGCCGCAGGGGTCCGGCACGTAGGTGGGACCATCTCCGCCCCACGACTTTCTCCTATAGAACCAACCTTGTTCGTTCGTCGAATCCGGACCCTTGAAGAGTATCGTTGTGTCGTGCCACGATTCTTGCGCCAGCGGCATTTGTCCGAGTATTTCGGCGTGTTTCTCGTTATACGTTTTCTTGATTAGGTATGCCGTAAAACTTCTGATTTGTTCCAGTTCCAAATCCGTGGGCATGACCGAGTTAGCGTATAGCGACGCTATCCAGCCCGTGTTTGGGTGAGATGAACCAACCGGGATTTTGAATTCTGTTTGAATGCGTTCTATTTCGGATTCCGTCAAGTATTGCTTCATTTTCCCTCCGTTGATGGATGATTGGCAGAGCTGAGACAAGTTTACGCCGAATTCGGTTTTCGTGTCAATAAATGCCATGAGGTCGTTGTGCTACAATGAAACCATAATGGAGGTTATCCCCGTAATAAATTGCCACGACAAAGATTTTGAGTGTGTGCTCGCGAAGGTCGCAATCGTGGAAAAGTTTCTGAAGAAAGGCGACTGGTTACACCTGGACGTTTCCGACGGACGCTTCACATTCAACAGGTCATGGAGAAATCCTACCCAGTGGGCGAACTTGCGTTCGGGATTTAACCTGGAAGCTCACCTGATGGTTGAGGAGCCGGAGAGATATATTGAGGATTGGATCGCCGCCGGCGCGAAGCGGTTGATTATGCACGCGGAGACAATAAGCGAGCAAAGTGCGAAGCATATGGCGCAAAGAGCCAAACATCGCGGCGTGGAAGCGATGCTCTCAAGCGCGCCGCACACGACGTTCTCGGAACTTTGGCCATTTTTGAAATTATTCGGGGAATTTCAGGTTTTGGCCGTTGATCCGGGTCCGTCCGGCCAGAAATTTTTGCCGGTTGTCCTTGAAAAGATCAGGTTTTTGAGGAATTTCGCGCCGAGTGCTAAAATTGAAGTTGACGGAGGCATGACGCCGGAGACCGCCCGCGATGTAAGAGCGGCCGGAGCGGATATTGTCGCCTCCGCGACATATATTTTCGGAAGCAAGGACCCGAAGAGGGCGTACAAAGAACTTAGGAAAGTTTAAAATGTAAAAATCAAAATGAAAAATGACAATGCAAAATGTCAAAATTGATTTTTTTTTAAAACCTTTACCATTTTTAATTTTTAATTGTCATTTTAAACTTTGATTTTTTAACTTTACATTTTTATGTTGGATCTTCACGAGAAAAAAATAAGGCATTTGGAATTTATCGCGAACAAGTTACGCGAGGACGTGATTGGGATGGTTTCGGGGGCAGGTTCGGGACATATCGCTGGACCTCTCGGGATGGCCGACATCTTCGCCGCTCTTTATTTCCATATTTTGAGTCACAATCCCAAAAACCCCGGATGGGAGGGGCGCGACCGGCTGGTTTTGTCCAACGGCCATATCTGCCCTGTTCAATACGCGGCTCTTGCCCGTGCCGGTTATTTTCCGCTGGAGGAATTGAACACTTTGCGCCAGATCAATTCGCGGCTTCAGGGCCATCCGCATAGGAAAGCCTTGCCTGGGATTGAGACGACCTCCGGTCCTCTCGGAAGCGGAATTTCACAGGCAATCGGAATGGCGTTCGCGGCCCGGCTGGACGGCAAAAAATACCGCGTTTATTGTTTAACTTCCGATGCCGAACACGAGGAAGGCAACACTTGGGAAGCGTTGATGTTCGCCGGGAAGAACCGATTGAGCAATCTGACCGTTGTCGTTGACCGCAACAACATTCAGATAGACGGTTTTACGGAGAACGTGATGCCGCTTGAACCCTTGCGCGCCAAGTATGAAACGTTTAACTGGGAAGTTCTGGAGATCGACGGCCACGACTTCCGCCAAATTATTTCCGCCGTGGCCGAAGCGCAAGCGATTTACGAAAAGCCGACTGTGATAATAGCCCACACGATTCCCGGCAGGGGTGTTGGTTTCATGGAGTATGACTATCTCTGGCACAGCAAGCCGTTCAAGCCGGGGGAAGCGGAGAAGGCTTTGCGTGAATTGAGAACGTTGGGCGGAAAAATAGG
This sequence comes from uncultured bacterium, assembly GCA_963844965.1. Classification (GTDB taxonomy): domain Bacteria; phylum Patescibacteriota; class Minisyncoccia; order UBA6257; family 2-01-FULL-56-20; genus REEB91. The sequence continues at coordinate 133,511 of CAWJQC010000007.1, forward strand.
AGGCGAACACGAATAGTTAGAAAGTAGTAGGTAGTAAGTAGAAAGTAGAACAGAAACAAAGTAGAAATACAATGGAAACAAGAGAAATATTCATGAGCAGGAAAGGTTTCGCGCCAATTTTCGTAATTCTTATCGTTGTCGTTGCTATTGCCGCGGCTGTGATCGCTGGGATTGTTGTAAAAAATACAACAAAGAATAGGCAAGCGGTTGAGCAAGCGGCGGCGCCAGCGGAGCAATCGGCGACGGTTTCGAGTACGCCAGCCGCGGCGAGTTCAACAATCGAAGTCGTAGGTTCCTCGACTGGTTCGACAAGCTCACAGCAAGCAAGTTCGGGACAAGCGTCGGTTGATACCTCTACTTGGCAAACCTACCGCAACGAGGAGTATGGGTTTGAGGTGAAGTATCCGTCAAACTATGTTGCCGAAGAAATTTCGGATGTAGTTCACGAATTCGATCTGCTCGTCTATCCCCATGGCAATTACGGCGAAGGTGAGGAAATTCCCGGACTTAACGTATTTATTGATAGTCAGCCGCTCAAACTCATAAAGAACGTCGGAAAGACCTATTCGGATATCGAAGATTTTGTAAAGAACGAGCCAAGTTGGTTCAAAACGCCTGCGCAGTTGGTAGATTTCAACGGTATCAAGGCCGCGCAATCATTGACCGGTCAGAATAACAGATATGTTCAATACAATTTTATTAACGGCCAGCTGTTCTTTTCGGTGTATGTCGACCAGTTTGTTGATACTGCCGAAATCGAGAACATTGCGCGTACTTTCGAATTCATAAAATAAAACCGTGATTAACCTAGAGGCAAAATTATCCGAAAAAGTTTTTAAGGTAGAGGTGGAGCAAAAGCCGATTCGTGACGGCTACGGCGAGGGTCTGCTTTTGGCCGGCGAAGCGAACCGGAATGTTGTTGCATTGACCGCCGACCTCACTGAGTCCACGCGCGCGAACGCATTCGCTGAAAAATTCCCCGAAAGATTTTTTGAGTGCGGCGTTGCCGAACAGAATATGGCGGCGATCGCGGCGGGACTGGGTATTTCCGGAAAAATTCCGTTCATTTCCTCCTTCGCCACATTTTCTCCGGGGCGTAATTGGGAACAGATTCGGACAACTATCGCTTATAACGATTCCAACGTGAAGATCGCTGGGCATCATACCGGCGTGTCAACCGGTCCCGACGGCGCGACGCATCAGGCAACGGAGGATATCGCGATGATGAGGACATTGCCCAACATGAAAGTGATTGTGCCGTGCGATGCGATTGAAGCGCGAAAGGCGACGCTCGCCGCCGCGCATATTTGGGGACCGGTTTACTTGCGTTTCGCGCGCGAAAGAACTCCCATAATGACAACCGAAGCGACTCCGTTCGTGCCTGGCAAAGCTGAAATTTTTTGGGGAGACCCCTCGGCAAGCTCGGGGCGACGGCTGAAGCCGTCGGTTTTAATCGTCGGTTGCGGCAGTTTGTTGTACAACGCGCTTATTGCTGCGCGCGATTTGGAAAGAATAAAAATCGGCACGATAGTTTTGAATTGCCACACGATAAAACCGCTGGATGAGAATAAAATCGCGGAGCTCGCGAAAAAAATCGGCGCGGTAGTTACCGTTGAGGAGCATCAGATCGCAGGCGGCCTTGGTGGTGCGGTTGCCGAGCTCTTGGCTAAACACGCACCGGTGCCGATGGAGTTTGTAGGAGTGCGCGACACCTTCGGCGAATCCGGCCCACCCGCGGCGCTTGTAGAAAAGTACGGAATGGGAGTTGATAGTATAAAGGTGGCGATTAGAAAAGTTTTAAGACGGAAGAAGTAATCTGTCTCCGAAAGTTGGGCGAGTAAAAAAACAAATCCCCAGCCGCGTTATGGATAATAATCCTATGCCAGTTCCGCCGGAATTAAGCTTGCCGCCTCGTCCGCGTTCTTCGCGAGTAAAATGGATTTTAGTCATCCTCATCGTGATTGTAGCGGTCGGCGCCGGTTTTTACTTCGGGTCAGCGAGGCGCGCTCAGGAACTTTATTCCGGCGGCACCGAGCCCGTCGGATCAATTCAGAAACTCCAAAGTAATTTTTCTTACAAGCCCTGCGTCCAAGCCAGTTCTTCGGATGCCATCGGCGCCCTCGTGAATGCCAACAATTGCTTTGCTTTCAACGCGTACGAGGATATTAAAGAATCATCCAATGGAAATATTTTTTTCTCACCCTACAGTATCTCTGAAGCGGCCGGAATGGTGTATGAAGGAGCACGAGGCGAGACTGCGTTGCAGATACAGAACGTATTTGAGTTTCCCGATAACGCCGACGCCAGAAAATCGGCACTACTCGCAATATACAACGATTTGAATTCTACAAGCAGCGAGTATGCGTTAAATGTCGCGAATGCGGTGTGGGTAGAGCGCGATTTTCCGATTCTGGATGATTACTTGAGCACCGTCCGGCAATACTACGGCGGCGAAGCAACGAATCTTGATTTTGCCGGCAATCCCGGGCAAGCGACGGACGCAGTAAATAAGTGGGTCTCGGACAAAACCAGCGGCAAGATTCCGACGCTTTTTGACGGTCCTCTGAGCCAGCAGGCCAAACTTGTTCTTACGGACGCCATTTATTTCAAAGGTTCCTGGGCTCACGCCTTTGAGGCCGGTCAAACGAAACCAGCGACGTTTCGCCCGATGGGAGGAGCGAGCGTTCAAGTCCCAACAATGCAGTCGGTCGGATCGGATAACGAGTACGCTTACGCCGAAACGGACGACCTCCAATTATTGGAGCTGCCCTATAAAGGGAACAAGTTGGATATGGTGATTATTTTGCCGAAGAGCGACGATCCTTCGCACGTTGAAAGTTTGCTCTCGCCGCAAAATCTCACCGACTGGGAAAGGCAGGCTTTTAGCCGGAAGGTTGACATGTATATTCCGAAATTCACATTTAGCGAAGGATACGATCTTGGTCAGCTGCTTCAGGGGATGGGCATGACACTGGCCTTCGATTCGCATCCGGGGATAGCCGATTTTTCCGGAATTGACGGCAAAAAAGACCTTTACATTGACGTCGCAGTTCACAAAGCGTTCGTTGCCGTGGACGAAAAAGGAACGGAGGCTGCCGCGGCGACAGGCTTCGGTTTCGCTCCGACGATGGCTGTTTTCGTGCCGCCTCCGCGAGTAATTTTCCGCGCCGACCACCCGTTTATCTTTTTAATTCAGGATGTTGAAAACGGCGACATTCTTTTCTTGGGCAAAGTCGTGGATCCTAAAAGTTAAGCTCTGCGCGCGGAAAATTTTTTAAAAGCGCCGATTTTCTGCTATACTTTAATTATGTTTGACGTTGTTGCTCGGTTCTGTGAGCTAGGATAATAGAGCTAAAATTACTAAAGGCGTGACTAAAACACATAAATAAGCATGAGAAAAAAATATGACTTGGTGACCGTGGGGGATTGCGTTGTTGACGCTTTTATCCAGCTTCGTGAAGCATCGGTGCATTGCGACAAAAATCATGAGCAATGCGAGCTTTGCATGGCTTTCGGGGATAAAATTCCCTACGATTCGCTCGTAGTGATGCCTGCAGTCGGCAATTCATCAAACGTGGCGGTGGGTACCCGGCGTTTGGGCCTGCGAACCGCCATCCTTGCCGCCATCGGCGACGATTACTACGGTAAGCAAATACTGGACGTATATCGGCGGGAGAAGGTAAGCCCTGAGTTCGTGAAGATCAACAAGGGAATACCAACGAATTATCATTTTGTGCTGACGTTCAAGGCCGAACGGACGATCTTGATAAAACACGAGAATTACGATTATTACAGCCCCAATCTCCTGGGAAGTACCGATTGGATCTACTTTTCTTCAATGGGCGAACATACCTTGCCGTTCCATAGGAAGCTCGCCGATTATTTGGCGCGCCATCCCCGCGTGCGTATGGGTTTCAATCCTGGAACTTATCAGCTGCGTTTCGGAAAGGACAAACTCCGAGATATTTATAGAAGAAGCCACGTGCTTTTTGTGAATCGGGAGGAAGCCGGACATATCCTTGGTATCGGCGATTTAGATATCAAAAAACTTCTTTACGGTCTCCACGGATTGGGTCCGAAAATTGTCGTGATTACCGACGGTCCCTCCGGAGCCTACGCGTCCGACGGGCGCGAGCGGTTGTTCATTCCGAAACACTCCGATCCCAAGCCGCCGGTTTCGCGTACCGGAGCGGGCGATGCCTTTTCGTCTGGTTTTATGGCGGCTCTTATTTACGGCCTTCCGCTTGAAGACGCTTTAAGATGGGGTCCGGTTGAATCTATGCGCGTCGTCCAGTTTTTTGGAGCTCAGACCGGTCTCCTTACCAAAAACGAGATTCTGACATTACTGAACAAGGCTCCAAGATCCTTCAAGCCAAAAAAGATTTGATTCATGAAAGCATTAAAGGACTTTCTCAAAGAAACCGATGCGGGAGGATTTGCCATTGGGCATTTCAATTTTTCCGACCTTGCGGGTCTTAAGGCGATCTTTGAGGCGGCGGAGGAGTTAAATGTTCCGGTTATGGTCGGGGTTTCGGAGGGCGAGCGGGAATTCGTTGGGGTCTGGCAAGCGGCCGCGCTCGTGAAAAGTTTGCGCGAAGAATACGATTACCCGATTTTTTTGAATGCCGACCACACGCATTCTTTGGAAAAGGTCCGGGAAGCCGCCGAAGCCGGTTTTGACGAGATTTTGTTTGACCCCACACCTAACTTCGTTGGGAGAGGGGCAAGCGGCTCCGAGTCCGTGTTGGAGGAAAGTATTAGATTGACGAAAGAAGCGGTGCGGCTCGTAAAATCCATAAATAAAAAGATTTTGGTTGAGGGGGAGATTGGCTACATCGGTAGTTCATCGGAGGTGATGAAGGAGCGGCCGGAGGGGATAGAGCTTACGATGCCGGAAGAAGCGCAGATGTTCGTGAAAGAAACCGGTGTTGATGTTCTGGCGCCGGCGGTCGGCAATATGCACGGGCTCTTAGCGCGGACGGGCGCGGACGGTACGCGGACTTACGCGGAAAAGCGGTTGGATATCGCTCGCGTTAAGGCGATAAAGGATGCAGTGAAAATTCCGCTTACTTTGCATGGCGGTTCCGGCACGGCTGACGAAGATTTTGTCGCGGCTATTAAAGCCGGAATCAATATAATCCACATAAATACGGAAATCCGCCTTGCTTGGCGCCGCGGCGTGGAAGAGGGACTGAAAAACAATCCCGACGAAATCGCGCCCTATAAAATTCTGCCGCCGGCGGTAGAAGGAATTAAAAAAATCGTAAAAGAGAGATTGGAATTATTTAGGAGAGAAACTTAGTTGTTGCGGCGCAGTGAGAGCAGTTTGGCTCAAAAAATATAGCCGCAGCACTGTGCGCTTCAAGTAACTTTTTCAGCCGCCGCGGCCTTATATTGTAGGTAGAGAGTTGCGGTCGGCTTATTTTTTTGTTATCCTATAGCCATGGATCTATCCGTTCAAAAACGCGAAAAATTAACGGCGGAGCCACTATCCTGAGGGTAAAGCCCGAAGGATCTCGTTGAGATTCTTCGCTTCGCTCAGAATGACACGCCACATTGTTTTAATATGGAACTCGTTGTTCAAAAAAGAGAAAAATTTGGCAAAGCGGTAAGGTCTCTGCGTGAACAGGGCCTGATTCCGGCCGAGCTGTATGGCCGCGGGATTAAAAATTTGCATTTGGCGGTTCCCGCGAAGGATTTTCTTAAGACATGGAAGCAGGCCGGCGCGAACACCGTAGTTAATGTGCTTGTGGAGAACAGAAAACACCCCGTGCTCATATACGACGTTAAGAAAGATTACCTGACCGGCGAAGTTGAACATGTTGATTTCTACGCCGTGCGCATGGACGAGAAAATCAAGGCCAAAATTCCGCTTGAATTTGTGGGCGAGGCGCCGGCGGTCAAGGAAAAAAGCGGCATTTTAAATAAAGCTATGGCCGAAATTGAGGTTGAAGCGTTGCCGGCAAATTTGCCGCACAGCTTTGAAGTGGATATCTCGTCGCTGGATGATATCAATAAGAGCATCTACGTTAAGGACATTAAGGTGCCGAAGGATGTAAGCGTTATTGTTGATCCGGAGACGGTTATCGCAACCGTTACGCCGCCGGCCAAGGAGGAAGAAAAAGTTGAAGCGCCGGTTGATATGAGTGCGGTTAAAGTTGAAGGCGAGGAAAAGAAGGCGGAACGGGCGGCGGAAAAGGTTAAGGGAGAAGAGGGTGGCGAACCACTTGTGAAGCCCGTGAAGGAAGAGCCCCCGAAAAAAGCATAGAGTAATGGCCAGATCTAAGGGTCCGAAGCCAAAAGTTTTAGGTGACATAAGCCTGCCTGCCGCAGCACTCGGCGGGCAGGTTCTTCTAAAATCCCTGGGCGGCGCGATAACTTTACGGCCTTGCCCGAGAGGTTGAATTTGAGCTACGAGAAAGTTCTGCGCCTGCCGCTCACCAATTTTTTCAAGTTGCTGCTCTGCCTTCTCGCGGCGGCCTTTTTGGTTTTGGGAACCGTCACCGCGCCGACGATTTTTATGCTTGCATCCGGCCAGTCCAGCGCGACAAGCACCGCTGAACGGCAGCAGCTTGAAACGCAGCTCGCGGGACTGGAGGATCAGATAAATCAGTACGAAGACCAGATAACCGGCTATCAAAAACAGGGGAATTCTCTTAAGGGCGAGATAGATATTCTGAACGATAAGGTGGCGAAGCTGAACCTACAGATTCAAGCCATCAATCTGACCCTGGCGGACATTAACAAGAACATAGACGAAACCAAATCGCAGATTGACATTACGGAATCCAGCATTGAGGCGAAGAAACTTTCGCTCGCCCAGCTGCTTCGGGAGCTTTACGAAGGCGAGAGCCAATCCCTTGTGGAGATTTTTCTGCAAAATCCTCACTTGTCAGATTTCTTCGCCGACGCGCAAAACGTGACATTGCTGCAGGATAATTTGCGCGTCAGCGTTGAGCAGATTACCGATTTGAAAAACCAGCTTCAGGACAAACAAAACCAGTTCTTTTTGGCGAAGGCCGACGCTGAAACCACCCAGGCGTATCAAGCGAGTCAAAAAGCCGAAATCGCGGACACCAAGGAACAGAAAAACGAACTTCTCACCGAGACAAAGGGACAGGAATCCAAATATCAGACGCTCCTCCAGCAAACCAAGGAAACAGCCGCGCAGATCAGAAGCAGGATTTTTCAATTGTTGGGAGGCGGTGAACTGAGTTTTGAGGATGCCTACCAGTATGCGAAGCTCGCCGGCGGGGCGACGGGAATTGACCCGTCTTTGATTCTGGCCGTTCTTGACCGTGAGTCGGCTCTGGGGCAGAACGTCGGTAAATGCAACTATAAGACGGCGATGAGTCCTGCGAATCAGACGTTATTCCTGCAAATTATGAGCGAGCTTGCCATTAGTCCCGACACGGTCACCGTTTCTTGCCCGAACAGCGACGGGGTGTACGGCGGCGCGATGGGTCCGGCGCAGTTCGTGCCTTCAACGTGGAATTTTTATAAGGATGCCGTATCCAAAATTACCGGCAATTCACCGGCGTCGCCATGGAACAACGCCGACGCCTTCGCCGCCACGGCGCTTTATCTGAAGGATGGGATGACCGGCTGTAAGGCGATTTACAGCGTGAACGACAGCATCAACCGCTGCACGGCCGCGAAATATTACGCCGGCTCGCGCTGGCGGAGCTATCTTTGGACATACGGGGAGGCTGTCGTTGACCGCGCGAAGAGCTTTGCGGAGGACATAGCGACGATAACGAGCTGATTTTTGCGTAACCAATCACTCGCACAATCGTTTAAGTTAATATGTTCTGGTTGGTCGCGGTGTGACGAATTAAGTTGAGCAGTGATAATGGTATTCAAAAAAATAACTTTAGCCAACGGTTTGAGAATCATCCTCGCGCCGCAGCCTCAGAGTTTGGCGGCGACGGTTTTGATATTGGTCGCGGCCGGTTCTGAGTACGAAACAAATAAGATAAACGGCATATCGCATTTTCTGGAGCACATGATGTTCAAAGGAACCATCAATCGTCCGAAGCCTGGCATGATTGCCGAGGAGCTGGCGGCACTGGGCGCCCAAACCAACGCCTTTACTTCGCAAGAATACACTGGCTATTGGGGTAAGGCGGAAAATCACAAGCTGCCAAAAATTTTGGATATCGTATCCGATTTATATTTAAATCCGTTATTTAATCAAGAGGAGATAGAAAAAGAACGCGGAGTGATTATAGAGGAAATAAATAGATACGAAGATACGCCGCCACGGCGCGTGCAAGAATTTTTTACTTCGCTTTTATATGGTGACCAGCCGGCAGGGTGGGACATTGCTGGAAAAAAAGAGACCATAAGAAAGATCACGAAGAACGATTTTTTGAGGTATCGCGGAATCCATTATATAGCACCTAAAACAGTGGTAGCAATTGCGGGAAAGTTTAACGAAAAAGAAGTTGAAGAACAAATTAGGAAGCGTTTTGGCGACTTAAGGCGCTACGCCGTAGTCCGCAAAAGAAGAACTTCGGACAAACAAAGCAGAGCGGCGACGTTCGTTAAATTTAAAAATTCCGACCAAAGCCATCTCGTGCTTGGTGTGAGGGCTTTCGACCTATTTGACAAGAGAAGATATGCCATAGAGGTATTGGCGCACGTTCTTGGAAACTACTCAAGTATGAGTTCGCGGCTTTTCAAAAGAGTGAGAGAAGAAATGGGCGCGGCCTATTATATTGATGCTGGGGCGGACCTCTATCTTGATCACGGCTACCTTGCTGTTTCTGCAGGCGTGGATCATAAGAAGGTCAAACTGGTTATAGATGTTATTTTGGAGGAAATGAGACGCCTGAAGAAGGAATTGGTAGGCGAAAGTGAGCTTCAGAGGTCAAAAGACCATATCGTTGGGAATATGATATTAGGGCTGGAAACATCAGATGAGCTTGCCGGATTTTGCGGTCAGCAGGAAATATTAACCCGGCGTGTTTTGCCCGTTGAGCGATTAATTGCTAAAATTCAAGGCGTGAGGGCTGGGGAGGTAAGAGCCGTCGCGAATCATATTTTTAGGGCCGATAAACTTAATCTTGCCATCATCGGGCCCTACAAAAAATCACAGATGTTTAAAAAAATCTTGAAATTATAATTCCTTACGAAAGTACGAAAACATACGAAATTACGAAAAAGGTGAGCCATGCCATTTCGTACATTCGTACAATTTCGTATTTTCGTAAGACAAATTTCGTATGCCGGAAACAAGGACATCTGAAATTTCGTGGGTTACTCTGTGGCGGATTTTGTTTTTCGCCTTGCTTGTCGCGGTTCTCTACCTGGGGAGGCAGATTCTTTTGGGGTTATTTCTTGCCATAATTATTTCGTCGGGCATAGAGGTGGTGGTGAATTTTTTTGAGAGGGTGGGCATACCGAGAACGCTAGGTGTGATTTTGCTTTTTCTTGCCGGCTTGGTGCTCATAATTATTGTCATTTATACGGTTATTCCCCTGATAGTGGTTGATTTGAATTCCATTTTTTTCGGTTTTGATAAGTCAACGGCCGGCGTCATTTGGACATCACTCGTAGAGTCTGAGAACTTCGCAGTCGGTAAACACGCTTCTGAGCGGTCTTTCGCAGCAATTTTTTTCCGGGAGCGCTTCTCCTTTGGATGTTTTTTCAAAGACTCTCGGAAGTTTCGGGCTTGTCATGGCGGTGATCGTAAGTTCGTTTTATTTGAGCATAAGCCGCGACGGAGTGGAGAGGTTTATAAAAGCCGTGCTGCCCGCCGATTACGAGAAGTCGGCTTTGAGCATCTATGAGCGCTCAAGGAAGAGAATTGGCTTTTGGTTCCGAACGCAGATTTTTTTGAGTCTGCTAATCGGGCTTTCGGTTTGGGGAGTGCTCGTTCTTCTTGGCGTGAGGCACGCTTTTCTCCTCGGCATAGCGGCGGCTATTTTTGAAATTGTCCCCTATGTGGGCCCAATTCTTTCCGGCGCGCTCGCGGTTCTTATGGCGCTTTCCACGTCCGTATCCCTCGCGCTTTATACTTTGATAGCATTTCTAATTATCCAGCAACTTGAATCACACGTATTGGTGCCGCTTTTGATGAGGCGCGCCGTTGGTTTGCATCCGGTGATAGTCATCATCGCTCTCTTAATCGGCATAGAGGTCGGCGGAGTTTTGGGTGCCTTGATCTCCGTTCCGGCAGCCGCGGTTTTTGAAGAGGCGCTTGACGAATGGTCGCAGAAGAAACGGCCGAAAGAACCGGAACCCGTTATTTAATGCAATCCGAAAAATCCGAATTTCATCCGAATGACCCAAATAGAATAAACAAAAACCATTTGGAGCATTCGGATGTATTCGCAGATTCGGATTGCTGTAGCGAAGCGTATGAAAAAGTTTTACATTACGACGACGCTTCCTTATGTGAACGCGCCGCCCCATATCGGTTTCGCTCTGGAGATTATCCAGGCGGATGTCATCGCCCGCTCCCGAAAGCTCGCGGGCGATGATGTGTTCTTTAATACGGGGACGGACGAGCACGGCTTGAAAGTATATCGCAGAGCGGTGGAAGAAAAAAAAGACCCGCAGGTTTACGTAAATGAATGTGCGGAGAAGTACGAAGATTTAAAACGTACGCTTGGCGCTGATTACACGAATTTTATCCGCACGACCGATCCCCATCACGTGAATGCCACGCGGGAATTTTGGAGAAAGTGCGACGAAAACGGTTATATCGAAAAAAAGCTCTATAAGATCAAGTACTGTGTTGGCTGCGAACTGGAAAAAACCGACTCCGAGCTTGAGAACGGCCGTTGCATAATTCACCCGAATCTTGAGATTGAAATAATAGAGGAAGAAAATTATTTTTTTCAATTCTCCCGGTATCCAGAAGTCCCTCCTCGTGCTTTACGAAAAATATCCGGATTTTGTTTTGCCAAGCGCAGCGTTTAAATGAGATAAAAAAATTTGTTGAGGGCGGCTTGCAGGATTTCAGCGTTTCGCGCCTCAAAAAAAAGATGCCGTGGGGCATTTCCGTCCCCGGGGGACGAAGAGCATGTGATGTATGTTTGGTTTGACGCTTTGGTGAATTATGTATCGGCTTTGGGCTGGCCGGAGAACAAAAAGAAGTTCGCCGATTTTTGGGGGACAGAAGCGGCGCCGAATGCCGTGCAGATCGCGGGAAAAGACAATCTTCGCCAACAGTCGGCAATGTGGCAAGCGATGCTTATGGCGGCCGGATTGCCCACTTCGCGGCAGATTCTCATACACGGTTTTATTACTAGCGGCGGCAGTAAGATGAGCAAAAGCTTGGGCAACGTGGCGGACCCGTTCTTTTTGGTCCAAAAATACGGCACGGACGCATTGCGCTACTGGCTACTGCGTGAGATTCCCGCCTTTGAAGACGGAGATTTTGAGGAAGAAAAATTGCGCGAGCGGTACAATGGCGACCTAGCGAACGGATTGGGAAATTTTGCCGCGCGCGTTTTAACGCTCGGCGCCGGCCTCGGTAAAGTTTCGGAAGGTTTAAAACCCGATGCCGAGATATCGGGATATATAGAAAAAACAAAAAAGGTGGTTTCGGAAAAAACGGAAGGATTCAAATTCCACGAGGCGCTTGCCGCGATTTGGGATTTGACCGGCTTCGGCGATTCGTATGTGAATAAGACCGCGCCGTGGGGGATAAAGGATGCGGCGGAAAAAACACAGACAGTTTTCAATTTGGTAGTGATTTTGGATAATGTGGCGGCGATGCTTCGGCCATTTTTGCCGGGAACGCGCGCAAGATAACTGAGTGCATAAATTGGGACGGCGAACTGAAAATAAAAAAGGGCGGGATTTATTCCCGCGCCTTAAATAGAAGTCAGAATGGTCTGTATGGCCGTTTGTACTTGAAGCATGGAACATATTGCTTTCTCGCCATGTTTTGGAAAATCTGGCGCGGCTTCCATAACCCGCTGATGCGAGTGATAGCCGCCGCTGAAGCCGATGGTGTTCAGTACTTGTCCGTGAGTGCTGTTGTACCATCTGGCAGCCAGTTTTTTGGCGGCAATCAGGCCATCGCGGGTGTCATCTACATATACGGCATTTTTCCAATCAATGAGGCCGTCGATAAAAGCGAATACATCCCAGAATGCCTCGGTTTTATCAAAAGAGCTGCCGCAGGCGAAAAGTAAAACATGAGGTGGCGTCAAACCCAGCACCTTTAATTTTTCCCAGAGAATGCCGTGGTCTTCGGCACTTAGGATGCCGACCGCAGCACCCAACAATTTGCAGGAGTTGATGAGTTCTGCGGCTCCATCGCGCAGCTTTGCTTCATTGTGGTGCTCGTCAAGGTATGATTTGCGGATTGTGTTTAGGCGTTCGGGCGTGGCGGTTTCCGGTATGCCGTGCCGGCGATAGAAATCCATGAAATCAGCTCCGATTTCCGAACGGTATTCGTCAATGGTCGGAGCCGGTAAGCCGAAGGAGTTGAAGATTCGCGTCACGCTGCCATAATTTAATAATAGGTCGTCCCAAAGCGTTCCATTCCAGTCCAGGACAATGACGGTTTGTTCCTGTCGCATGCAGCTCCTTTTTAACAATTAAACTGGATTTATGATAAATTAATTCATATGGACCGTCAATCGGAAAAATCAATTTTTTTTGACGCGCACACGCATGTTCAATTTCAGGCGTTCGCTGGCGATTATAAGGAAGCCGTCGGGCGCGCTTTGAGTTCGGGCGTCGGCATGGTGAATGTCGGCACACAGAAGGACACCTCGCGGCGGGCCGTGGAAATCGCGCACGAATACGAGAACGAAAAAATTTTCGCAGCGGTCGGTTTGCATCCGATTCATACCGGTAAATCGTTTCACGACGAGGATGAACTTGGCCTACCGCGGACAGACGCAGATGATACGCAGACAGACGCGGAAAATTTTCAGCGTAAGTCCGCGTTAAATCCGCATGGGTCGGCGTCTGCTGGCTTCTGGAGCAGGGCGGAGGAATTCGATCATGAGTACTATAAAAAACTCGCGCTGGACCAAAAGTTGTGGCGGTAGGGGAATGCGGATTGGACTATTACCGTGCGACAAGCGACATGGGACAAGCGACATGGAATGAAATGAAGGCGCTAAACAGAGGCAGGTGCTTGGGGCACAGATACAACTTGCGCGGGAAATAAAAAAGCCCTTAATGCTCCACTGCCGAGACGGAAAAAAGTCCGGCACGGGGCCGGCATTTGATGATTTGGTTAATATTTTAGAGAGTCATGCGGCAGGTGTTCCCTTTGTGAGCCACTCTTTCGTCCGCAATCTCGGGTTGGCGAAAAAATTACTTGATTTGGGTTCGTATTTTTCTTTTAACGGCATTATTACATTCACGCACGATTACGATGAAGTTGTGCGTTTTCTGCCGGTGGACAGGATATTGTCCGAGACAGATGCGCCGTATCTCGCGCCTGTGCCCCATAGGGGCAAACGCAACGAACCGGCGTATGTGGTAGAGGTTGTTAAGAAGATGGCGGAAATAAGAGGCCTTTCGATTGAAAAGATGGCAGAGCAGATTCGGGAAAATACGGGAAAAATTTTCGGTTTGAGATTTTGAGAGGCACATAAACAAAAAAGTTTACACCGGTGGGGCAGTTGTTAACCGCGTTTTTTTGAGTTACAATTTTTTTAACGATGAAGAAGTATAACTTCGGAGAAATAGAGAAAAAGTGGCAGGAGGCGTGGGAGAAAGAAGAGCTTTACCGTGCCGACGACAAGAGCAAGAGAGAAAAAAAATATGTTCTGATTGAATTTCCGTATCCGTCTGGCGAGGGGCTACACATGGGGCACCTCCGGCCTTATGTTGCTGGAGACGTTTATAGCCGCCATTTGCGGATGTGCGGATATGAAGTTATGTATCCTATCGGCTGGGACGCGTTCGGACTGCCCGCGGAGAACTATGCCATCAAGAACGGAATTCAACCGTCAATCTCAACGGCGCGGAACGTGAAAAATGCGAAGCAGCAGCTCAAAAGCTGGGGGATGGGTTTTGACTGGTCGCGCGAGATAAATACGACCGACCCGAATTACTATAAATGGACACAGTGGATATTCCTGCAGCTTTGGAAAGCCGGCCTGGCTTATGAAGCCACCGGTCTTATAAATTGGTGCCCGAAGGACAAAACCGGTTTGGCGAATGAGGAGGTAATTAACGGTTGCTGCGAGCGTTGCGGGGCGCTCGTGGAAAAAAAGGAAATGCGGCAGTGGTACCTCAAAATTACCGCCTACGCCGAAAAACTCTTGGAAGGTTTGAAGACGCTTGATTGGCCGGAAAAAATAAAAGTTCAGCAGGAAAACTGGATCGGCCGTTCGGAAGGAGCGGAAATAGATTTTGAAGTCGCTGGGCAAAAACCGAAGAAGGTAATATTGATGCATGGGAAAGATGCAAATCCTGACGAAAAGTGGTATCCGTGGCTTGCGGAAGAAGTTCAAGAGCGCTGTACTAAATTTATTGCGCCTCGTCTGCCGGAATCCGACAATCCCGAACTTGAAGCATGGCTTCGTGAAATAGAAAAAGCGAATCCCGATGAAGATACTATTCTTATTGGACATTCTCGCGGTGGGGTGGCGATTTTGAGGTGGCTGGAAAATCTTAGGTCGGGGAAAGTCGTTAAAAAGGTAATAATAGTAGCTTCGGACAGGGGAGATGCCAAAAAGGAATCGCGGGGTTTTTTTGGCAAACCCTACGATTTCAAAAAAATACGGTCTCATTGCGACAGTTTTGTTGTTCTACATTCAAGGGACGATGAATGGGTGCCATTTGAAGCGGGTGAATATATTGCCAAAAATCTGAACGCCAACTTTTTGATTTTTGACGGCAGGGGACACTTCGGAAAAAAATTGCCAAAACAGGAAATTTCCGAACTCGTTGGTGAAATTTTTCCGAGTATCAAGGTTTTCACCACCCGCCCCGACACGCTTTTCGGTGCGACGTATATGGTTTTGTCGCCGGAACACGAACTTATATTAAAAATTAAAAATCAAATATTAAATTGGGGGGAAGTTGAAAAATATATAAAAGTTGCTCAGGGCAAATCAGAGGAAGAACGTATTGCCGAAGGAAAGGAAAAAACCGGCGTGGAGCTCAAAGGAATCAAGGCGATTAATCCGGCGACGAAGGAAGAAGTTCCCATTTGGGTGGCGGATTATGTGCTTGCGGGATATGGCACGGGCGCGATCATGGCTGTGCCGGCGCACGACGAACGGGATTTTGAATTTGCGAAGAGGTATAAATTACCGATCAGGGAAGTTATAGCCCCGCTATTTATCGAGAAAGGAGGTCTAGATGCTTGGAGAGAGACCGGTGTTACAAAAAAACGCAACACAGTCAGTTGTATCATCAAACATTGGTCCGAGGATAAGTACCTTTGTCTGCGCTGGGTGCACGATAACTGGCGCGGATTTGTAATCGGTGGCGTGGAAGGTGGCGAAGACATCATAGAAGCTGCCTGTAGGGAAATACGAGAAGAAACCGGATTCAAGAATGTAAAATTTATAAAAGTACTTGGAAACGAGATTCACTATAAATTTTTTGCCTCCCATAAAAACGAAAACAGATGGAATGTTGGTCACGGGATTTATTTCGAACTCTTGAATGGCGAAAGTGATGAAATTTCTGAACAAGAAAAGAAATTGCATAGCGTTGTGTGGATTGATAAGGATAAAGTGGCCGATTTTATCGCCAACGACCCCAGCGATTCTTTGTTGTGGGAGCGCCTTAATGGCGTATCGCGGCCGTTTATTGAGGAAGGAGTTCTGGTTGGTTCTGATAAATTCACCGGTATGAATTCCGAAAAAGCCAAATGGGAAATTACGAAACTCGTCGGTGGGAAGAAACAAATTCAATATCGCCTGCGCGACTGGGTTTTTTCGCGCCAGCGCTATTGGGGCGAGCCGATTCCGCTCGTCCACTGCGCGAAGTGCGGGATTGTTCCCGTGCCGGAAGAGGAATTGCCGCTGAAACTCCCGGAAGTGGAGAAATACGAACCTACCGGCACCGGCGAATCGCCGCTTGCTGCCGTGGATTCCTGGGTGAATACAAAGTGTCCTGAGTGCGGCGGGAGAGCGAAACGTGAAACTAACACCATGCCGCAGTGGGCCGGAAGTTCGTGGTATTACCTCGCATACATAATGCGAGGAATTTCCCCGCCCGCGCCGACGCTTCGGCGGGCAGGCAATTTCCCCGCCAAAGGCGAGGCTAGCCAAGAGCTACAATTTCCAATTTCCAAATATCAAGAAGCTTTTAGGCATTGGCTGCCGGTTGACGTTTATTTCGGCGGCATGGAGCATACGACGCTTCATCTTCTTTATTCGCGGTTTTGGCACCAATTTCTCTACGATAAAAAATTCGTGCCGACGCCGGAACCTTATCTGCGTCGCGTGCCGCACGGGATAATTCTCGGTCCCGACGGCGAGAAGATGTCTAAAAGCCGCGGCAATATCGTGAGTCCCGACGAAATCGTGAAAAATTTTGGAGCGGATTGCCTCCGCATGTACGAACTATTCCTTGGTCCGCACGAGGCGACGGTTAGCTGGAAAAGCGAGGGCATTTTGGGGATTTCGCGGTTTCTGGAGCGCGTTTGGAAATTCTATGGAGTAATCGCGAATAATGCGAACCATGGACAAAATAATGCGAATGTTACAAGAAATTTACAACGGACGATCAAAAAAGATCACTGAAGATATTGAAACATTCCACTACAATACTGCCATTAGCGCACTTATGATACTCTTGAACGACCTTGAAAAGACCGGCGCGGGAAAAGAAGTCGGAGAAATATTTTTGAAACTTCTCGCTCCGTTCGCTCCGCACATAACGGAGGAATTGTGGGGTGGGGCGTTTGGCAAAAAAACTTCCATCCATCGCGAGGCGTGGCCACAATACGACGCAAATTTGATAAAAGAGGAAACATTCACGCTCGTGATCCAGGTGAATGGCAAAGTGCGTGACAGCGTGGAGGCGGCCGCGGGCGTAAGCGAATCGGAAGCGAAAGAGCTGGCTTTGGGCAGGGAAAAAATTAAAAATATTCTCGGCTCGGCAAAACCCAAACGCGTGATCTACGTTCCGAGCAAGTTAATTAATATTGTGCTTTAATTAAAGAATGAAGGGAGGAGCGAGGGCAATAATGATATTGATCTTTATAGTGGTGATCGGCGTCGGGATATTTTTAGCTCACTCCGGTTTTGTCTCTGGTCTTAAGTCCTTCACTTCGGGATTGACCCGCTTGTTCCCACCTTCCTCGTCATCGTCTTCCTCGCAAGGGGGGGTGTCGTCAACGCAACCGGCATCTTCGCAATCTGCGCCTCCGTCCGTGCCGTGGTATGAACAATCATCCACTCCGCCCGCCAATTCTTCTGCCGCGGTGCCGTGGTATGAACAGACAGGGACGTCCTCGATTAATCCTTCGGATATTCCAACCGGTTACACGATCGATCAACTCTCGCCGTATTTTCACAGGGTGCGGCTTCGTTACGTCTCGGCCGGCTCGTTTTATTCGGTTGGGCAGATTTCTTTATACGCGAATCTGAACGGCAGCGATACGGTTGACGTGACGGGATGGATGCTCAGGGCGAACACTGGCGGCGAAGTTGTGCCGCAGGCGGTGAATTTATACGACCCGTCGGGGCTTGCCGCGCCGGATGATATTGTTTTGAAGAGCGGGGACTACGTGAATATCTACACCTCGGCAAGCGCCATCGGCGAAAATTTGCGGCTCAACAAATGCACGGGCTATTTGGAGGACACAAATCATTTCAATCCGTCTCTGCCACAAGATTGTCCATCCATCAGCCAATCCGACATTTCCGGTTTCAGCGGCCAGTGTCAGAATTATATTACGTCTTTGTACAGTTGCGCGCTGCCGGCTCCCAATCCGCCGGTGCCTCAAAACGATTACGGATGCATCAATTATTTAACCACGATAAACTTTAAAGGGTGTTACGAGAGGCACAGTGGCGACTCCGATTTTCTGAGCCACGAATGGCGTGTCTGGACCAGCTACACATTTTTGGACCAATATCACGACAAGCTCCAGCTTTTGGACAAAAACGGACTGCTCGTGGATTTGTACCAGTACTAGAAATTAGAAAATAGGAAACAGGGGAATAAACATAAAAAATCAAAGCCGCCTCTTCGGAGGCGGTCTTTTGAATGGCTTAACTTCTGTCATCCGCGTCCATTCTGAGTCTCGGAGTGTTGCCTTTCTCTGCATGCTCTTCCGCCTGGTATGCCAATTTCTCAATATACATTCTGAAGATTTGCAGACCGGGTTGAAGTACGACGGGAGACGTTCCTAGATTGGTTAGTTCAACCATCAGTTGGGAGGGTTTGGTAATGCCGTGACCGGGATGGATAAATCCATGTGAAGCGTGGTTCAGAAAGATTCTACCAAGTTCGGTGGTGTTTTCCAGTTTGGCCAAGAGCCACTTATTGATGCCAAGCGATTCTCTGGTTTGGGCAATAATGCTTTGACCCGAACCTAGAACATATCTCCCAAGTCCCATATATGGCTCGAAGGCCGTTTCAATCGACTCTTTGCTTGCGGGATCGATGGGCGTCGTATTTTCACGCGGGATGCGGAAGCGATTACCAAGGTGAAGATAATAGCAGATGTTTCCAAGTGATTTTTCGTCGAACGGAACGATAATCAGGGCACCCAGTTCCATAAGTTTTGGGAAAAAGTAGCCCGGCAGTCGGCCCGATTTAATGTCATCAATCGTGCGTATCTCGTTCAATAGATCTTCCGCCGGTCCGTTCATTGTCGCCCTCCTTATTAATACGCTGCGATTAGTATATAACACAGTTAATCGCTCCACAAGTCCGCTGTTGCTTATTTTTTGCGTTGCAGTATAATGCGGCTATCCGGTTGAGCTTCGCTCGCCGGAAATTAAAAGCTCCTTGAGAGCTCGGAGGTACGGGATATGGACAATGTACTGAAAATTAAGATGGTTGAAAAAAGAGCTTTAGGAAAGATGCTCGCCGCTCTATGTGAATTTGATGTTCGGAGCTTTTCGGGGTCGCTTAATGGCAACTATGCCGAGGTTGAGTTCACTTTTAATTCTCCGCAAGAGAAAGAAGCGGCGCTTGCCAGGCTGAATGGATTAAATTTAATTTTCTGAACCATCTCGCATTCAATTCTTTTTCAGAACAAAAGCCGCTTCTCCCGAAGCGACCGTTTTTTATGAACAGATAGTTTTTGCTGAGAGGCAAAAACACCTTATGGCCTTAGAAGCGAGGCGTTCGTTTCGAGAAGCTATCGGAGGCGATTCGAGCTTGGTGTCGCCTTAGGCGACGCGAATCGCCGAGATGCAGCGGGCGACTTGCCGCTGGAGCAAATTGAACCGCGGTTCCCGAAACAAATGCCGAGCGTCACTTCCTTTCCGCCAGCGCCGCTTTTACCGAGAACTGTTTTTCGCCGCGCATGACGAGCAGTTCAACTTCTTCGCCCACATTCATATTTTCCAGAAAATCCTGAATCGGATGGTCGCGGTCCAGTTTTTTGCCGTTGAATTCCAGAACAATGTCTTTTTCCTTGATGCCCGCCTTGTCGGCGGGGCTTCCCGCAATGACGCCATGATCATGCTCGGACCTTGCCTACGATTAGAAGCGCCATAATTAACTGGCAGGCCCATTTTGTCTTTGAATTTGTCGTCGATCATCATATAGCGAAGGCCGAGAAGCGGACGGCGGATACGGCCATATTTTTTTATGTCGTCAAGGTCGCGCTCGGCGGCGTTTATCGGTATGGCGAAACCGATATTCTGCGCGCCCGAAGACAATGGCGGCATTCACGCCGACTGCCAAGCCATTCAAATCCACGAGCGGTCCGCCGGAATTTCCCGGATTGATGGCGGCGTCGGTTTGGATGAGGCCGCGCATTTCCTGCGGCGGCGCATCCGGGTCTGCTTGCGCGGAAATCGCCCGCGAGAGTCCCGGAGACGATTCCCAAAGAAACCGTGTTTTTGAAAATTCCCAAGCGCGTTGCCGATGGCGATCACGCTCTGGCCAAGTTCAAGTTTGGTTGCGTCGCCGAGTTTCACAGGCGGGAGTTTATCCGCCTGGATTTTTATGATGGCCACATCGTTTACGGGGTCGCGGCTCAAGATCTCTGCCGGAAATTTCCTGGCCGTCGTTCAAGATGACTGTGTATTCCGCCTTCGGAATCGTTGATGACGTGCTTGTTGGTGAAAATAATTCCGTCCTCGCTGACGATGAATCCCGAGCCGCCGCCGATTTCCACCATGCCGCGCTTGTCCATCATGTTTTCGGGAATTTCCAGCTTCGGACCGCTCGGCCCGCCGGGAAGAAACGGGCATGACGGAGTTTCTTGCGGGATTTCTTTTTCCAGATCTTCCAGATGCTTCGCGATGACGATGGAGACGACCGCCGGCATCACTTTTTTTATCGTGGAGATAACTTTGTCTTCACTCATCTCATAATTGTAGCATTTCACAAAATAAATTCCGCCTCTATGTGCGTTAAGGCGGCATTAATGAGCTGGTGAATTTGATCGTCCTTCGGCTTACTTCGTGTAGACCCAAATGCGCGCCGACATGCCGTCCTTGAGCTCAGGATACTTTGCCGGATTGAAACGGATATAAACATTGAATTGATATGTCGGACGCTGGCTGAAAATATTGGAAGTCGTGTTCCCCTGTGAGATCCGGCCCACTTCGTCAACAACGCCGTAATACTCCTTAGAACCGAACGCGTCCACCGTGAACTTCGTCAGGTCGCCTACTGCCACGCTTGCAAGTCCCTTATCTTCGTCCAGGTGGCCCACGACGCGAAGCTGGGTAGGATCAATCATCGTCGCCACGACGGACTGTCCGGTCAGTGCGCTTTCAAACTCGCCGATGTTTTGATCGATCGAAACTATCTCGCCGCTCGTTTCCGACTCAACGATCCCGTTCCCGACGCGGGCAATGGGCTGGTTCGCCGTTACCATGTCGCCGACTTTCACAAACACCGTTTGCAGCGGACCAGAGTTCGCCGGCGATAAGTTAATGACCGGCGCCTGGACGACCGATAGGTCGATATAGACCGTCCTTGATGAAACGTACCAGTATGCTCCGCCGCCGATTACGACACAAGCAACGAGGGCGACAATAACCGTGGCCCTGATTACACGGCGGTTACCCTTTATTTCTTGTCCTGTTTTTAATTCTTGTTCGGCCATGTCAAAAATAGATTAGAAATTTGCGAGGGTATCACCCTCATTTATCCCCGACGTAATTTCCGTCATACCGTTGTCGCCAACAGGGCCGATCTGAACCTGTTTTTGTTCAGTCCCAGCGGGGGTTTTCACGAGCACGAAATATTCGTTGCCGTTATTGAGTACGAGCCGACTCGGCACAAAGATCACGCCGTCGTCTTCGGCGAGGACGATGTGAACGTTTCCCGTCATGCCGTCTTTCACTTGCGGCTCTGGATTCGTGAAGAAAAGCGTAACAAGGTACGAAGGCGTGCCGTTTACTTGTGTCTCCGCGCTGTCTATCGCCGTTATGGTCGCTGGGAATGTCGTTCCGGTACCGAACGCGTCCAGAGTTACCGCGGCCGCATCGCCAACTTTAACTTTTACGACGTCATATTCGGAAACATAGGTTTGAACTTCAAGTCCGCCATTATTTACGAGCGAAAGAACCTGCATGCCGGGTGACACCACTTGTCCGACCTGCGCGGTGAGGTCTTGCACCGTACCGGGGAACGGCGCAGCAAGCGAAGTATCGTCCAAAGCAACTTGCGCGGCAGCGGCAGCGGCCTGCGCTTGCGCGATGGCTGCCTGTTGCTCCTGGATCTCCTGCGATGTTGAACTGGCGGTCGTAAGGTTCAACCCCGCTTGCGCTTGCGCGATGGCGGATTTTTCGGAAGCAATATTCTGTTCGGCAGCGGTGATCTCCGTGACCGCCCCGTTCACTTCATTCAATCCCGTTGTCGCTGAAGTCTTGTAAGTTGCGGCGGTAGACGCTGACAGGCCTTCTTCGTCGGTGAGCGCCGTCAGCGCCTCATTCATAAGGTTTTGGATCGGCGAGAGATAGTCCGCGGCGTTTTGGAGTGTCGTATCAAAAACCGCATCAGGAGAACTTGCGGTCATATTTGCCAATTCCGTCTGCCATGCGTTGAGGTCGGCGCTCGCGGAAACCCTCAGATTTTGAATATTATTAAGCAATTGAGAGTCGCTCACGCTGAACGTAAGCTGTGGATTATTTCCTTCTGGGTCTGAGAAGAATGCGGCGAGCTGGGTGCGCACCGCATCGTTCGCTTTGGCGTAGGCGTCATTCAAAGTATTGGGAATTCCCGTATAATCATTCGCGAGCGATTGTTCTGCGGACGCGAGCGCGGCCTGCGATACGGCGATCGTCTGCGATGTGGCGCCCGTTTGTAGTTCGTCTAGTTTCACCTGAGCCGCCGCAAGAGCAGCGTTTGCCTGTTCAGCGCCCGCTTTGAACGTCGCACCGTTCAGGTCCGCAAGCGTTTCTCCGGTGCCCACCACATCCCCTTCTTTCACATACACATGCGCTATCTTACCTGCTTCCTGAAAAGAAATGCCTGCCTTATCCTCCGCGACCACCGTTCCCGGCTCGTCGAGCGCCTCCACGACATTACCGCGCGCAACGGCGTAAGAACCAAGCGTGGGCGCCGCGTTGGAAAAAATATACCACACCGCGCCGCCGGCAACGAGAACAACGGCAACCCCGGCGACAAACCGGAAATGGACAACGAAAAACTTTTTTATAACATTAGACCGTTCCATAAGATTATTTGATTATACAATAATTATAAATTATATAATATACCGACTATGCGTTTTAAACTTCAATTTTATCAAAGAAGTAGCCGCCCAGCAATGAAAATGTCAACGCCATCCCTACAAGAACCAGCGCATCTGTCCCAAATCCTAAATCGTGATGTCCAATGTTGGCAAGGAGGACACGCAGGGCGTCAATGCCGTACGTCAAGGGATCGATGCGGGAGATGAACGTAAGCCAACTCGGCAATCCTTGCAGCTCAAACAGCGCGCCTGAAAGGAAGAAAAGCGGCATGACCAAAAAATTCATGATAAGCGAAAAGGCTTGCATATCGTCAAGAAACGAGCCGATGATGGTGCCGATCGATGCAAAAATAAGCGCGATTAAAAACATTATGAATATCGCGGGAAAAACCGCCGCCCAGCTTGTCGGTTGGAAACCAAAGAAGGTTGATATGACGAGAACGATAACGCCTTGTATGGTGGCGACGGTTGCGCCGCCCAGGGTTCTCCCGATCATAACGTCGGTGCGCGGCATCGGAGCTACCAGTGTTTCTTTCAAAAATCCGAACTGACGGTCCCAAATTACTTCTATGCCCGTGAAAATGGCGGTGAATATGATGCTCATTCCGACGATGCCGGGCGCCAGATAGTCAAGGTAGTTGCCCCCTCCCGCTCCTAACGAACCGCCAAAACCATAACCGAACATGACGAGGAATATAATCGGTTGGGCGAGAGTGCCGATCATGCGCGCCCTGGAGCGCAGATATTTCTTGATTTGCCGAAGCCAAAGATAATAGATTTTTTTCATATGTTGAGGGCGTTATCTTCTTCCCATTCGGCGGCCTATGGCTCTTGCATGGTCGGCGGAACCGGCCCCTTCATCGCGAATGGTCTTGCCTGTGAGCGCGAGGAACGCGTCCTCAAGGAACTCCGTATTCGTTTGCTTCTTTAGCTCGTCGGGAGTCCCAGTGGCGATAATCTTACCCTCATCCATTATGGAGATACGATCCGCCATCCTGTCAGCTTCCTCCATATAATGTGTCGTGAGAAAAATCGTCATTCCCTTGGTCTTGTTGAGTTCCTGCAGGCGGTCCCACATGAGATTTCTTGTTTGAGGGTCAAGGCCTGTTGTCGGCTCATCAAGGAAAAGAATCTTGGGCTCGTGCAAGAGTCCCCGTGCGATTTCAAGCCGGCGTTTCATGCCTCCGGAAAATTCTTTGACCAAACTGTCTTTACGGTCCCAGAGGTCAACGAATTTCAGGAGTTCTTCGTTTCGTTGCCGCCGCTCTACATCCGGCACGTCATAGAGCACCCCGTGCAGATCCATATTTTCCCAGGCGGTCAGGTCGTCATCCAAACTCGGGTCTTGGAAGACGATCCCGAATGTTCGGCGCGCCTTTTCCGGTTCGCGCACCGGATCAATATCGTTGAGCGTCATGGTTCCTGAAGTGGGGTGAAGAAGCGTCGTGAGCATCTTGACTGTGGTAGTTTTCCCCGCACCGTTAGGACCGAGGAAAGCAAATACTTCTCCGTCGTGTACCGTGAAAGAAACATTATTTACCGCCGTAAGATTGCCGTATTTTTTGGTTAGATTTTTTACTTCAATCATATTGCTGGGAATTATTGCGGGACACCATCAGTAATCTTTTTACTGAGGGCGGCGTATTGGGCCAACTCTTTGTCGGTAAGAACATTGAACATGGCGGTAAATCTTTGCAGGTTCCTGGCTTTCATATCGGCCATCCGCTTTTTATGCTGGTCCGAAAGTCTCAACGAAAGCGCGCGCCTATCGCGAGTGTTGTTCTCGCGCACGAGGTACTCCTTGTTCACAAGTTCGTCAACCAGCTGGGTTGCGGCGCTGCTCGTTATACCAAGACATTTTCCAAGTTCTTTAATGCTTATATCCTCCTTTTTTGTCACAATAGCCAATACTGCCCACTGGGAAGGGGTGATATGATGCTTGTCGCCTTTCGCATGATGGCAAAATTTGCCGGATTTCTTAGCGCCGGTAAGGCCCTGCGTCATAAATTTTCGTCTGATCGCATACATACCCTCAGCAATGCTTTCAATGCGCTGTTTCCTTGTTTTCATGGCCATTCAATTAAGTAACTTAATGTATAAGTATCTTAATAGATTGGGATTTTCTTGTCAACCGCCACGGGCTGTGCATAACTCCAGATATAGACGTGCTTCAATTACCCCCGCCTAGAGAGTTATAATAATTAAAAGGTCGGTTTTATATTGCCAATCATAAATACATGGATGTCTCTATCCCTATTACTCAAGCACTGGGAATCATTTTCGCGGTAATGGGCTTGTCGGTGGTTATCGACAGAAAGAACGTGTCAGCCGGCCTTGAAAAGGTAACTCAGGACCGAGGATTCTTGTGGTTGTGGAGTTTTCTCATTTTGACCATGGGTGCCGTCATCGTTGTGATGAACAATGACTGGACCACCCCCGGTCTGCCGCTCATTGTCACCATCCTCGGATGGCTCACGGTCATAAAGGGAGCTTTTCTCCTCCTACTTCCCGGCCCCGCTATCTCGCTATACCAGAAATGCAACAAGGACAGCGTGCTCATATTCGGTGGAATTGTTGCCTTTATTCTGGGCTTGGTTTTGCTTTACTTGGGATTTATGTAAGCGTGCGCTAGATCAAAAGCGGGCGGGTATCGCCGTGTGTCTGTAGATCCTATCGCGGGTAGTCTGCTATAATTGGCCAATGGCTTCAAATCCCCAAAATCCTCGAAAGTTGACCCCGATTTGGAGAGCAATAATCGAGATCGGTTTCATAATCTTCCTATTCTATTCCAATCTTTTGATGGGCGAGTTTACTCGTGCAAACGGACAAGGGAAGAGTTTGATTTTTGCTCTTCGGGACATTTTTACGATCAACAATTTCCTTATCGCCATAATTTCCGGACTTATCGGCTACGTGGTTTTTGAATATCTTCGGAAGAAACTCTAATGCTCTTGAGGGCCGCGTTATTCAAGCTCGAAAAAGTTCGAATCCTTGCCCCCTGCGACTTTTCGTCGCGTAATCTGAGCTTCTGGAAACATTGAAAAATATAGGGGAACTGTCCCTCGAACGGGTGCACACTCCTGCGGAGGGTACAGGATTCGAACCTGTGAGGGGATTTCTCCCCAACCGCATTTCGAGTGCGGCGCGTTAGACCACTCTGCCAACCCTCCATTTCTATGCTTGACTTATTTTCAACTCCGTTTTTGATTTTATATCAAGTGTGCGGAACTGGCAATTGCCGCTAAACGCAAACCGGATGGCCGGATTGTTATGCTCTTGACTAAGGAAAACGGCGGACTTACTATGGTTGAAGCTTTGAACGCAATACGGATAAGGAGGGAGAATGCAGGGTTTATCCGAAGAAGCCAACCCCGATCTTTCCAATATTGATTTCTCAGACATCATGGCCCTAGAGATGGTTGTGAGAAAAATCGTGAGCGATGCCGGAATCGGCGAGCACTGTGCTGTTATCGGCGGTTCCGAGGAGAATAGGGTTGTGGTCGTGAAATGCGGGAAGTTTTCGTGGGGACCGGATTGCACGGCCGCCACCCTGAGATATGTTGATGGTCCCGTCCTGTGTAGCGTGAGGCATCTCAATGGTGCCGTGGAATGCACCTTGCATCTGTGCGCCAGAAAAAAACTTTCTCCCGAAAGTTACGAGGAGCTCGTGCATTGCATGGAAGACAGCGGCTTCCATGTGACCGTTGAGGCCTGAGGTTGAGCGGGTGGAAAATTAAGTATTATGTATGTGCCGTCCCTTTGTGGGACGGTATTTTTTTGTCTGACTGCTCTGAACAGCGCGTTTTGCGACTGCTCTGCTGTTGCAAAACGCGCGTGGGGTTTTGCGACAAATTACCGATTTGTTGCAATAACCCCCGTTTTGCGACACTTTGTGATATAATGGAATCAATGTCGGAAGTAGAAAATTTGGTTCGGGACTACCTGAATTATTTGGAAATAGAACGGAATCGCTCGCCGAAGACGCGGGAAAATTATGAGCGGTATCTTAGGGAATTTTTTAAGTTTTCAAAAGCGAAAACGCCCAGCGACATTACGGAATCCGCCGTGCGGGATTTCCGCATGTACCTCGCTCGCCCCGCCAATCGTGGCGGGGTAAACCGCAGCATAAAAAAGGTGACGCAAAGTTATTATGTGATAGCCCTGCGTAATTTTTTGAAATATCTCGCGAGGCACGACATAAAAGTTCTGGCGCCGGAAAAGATAGAGCTTCCCAAGATTCCCGAACGGCAGATTGAAGTTCTGGAATACGGCGACCTGGAACGGTTGCTTGCCGCACCGAAAGGCACGGACCTCCGCAGCCTGCGCGATAAGGCGATACTGGAACTTTTCTTTTCAACCGGTCTGCGGCTTTCCGAACTGTGCGGTCTTTCGCGTTACATTGACCTCAAGCGCGGAGAGTTGTCCGTCCGCGGCAAGGGCGACAAGTTGCGCGTCGTCTTCCTCTCCGATTCCGCGAAAAAAGCGATACAGAATTATCTTGATAAGCGGACGGACGCCGAAGAGGCGCTTTTCGTGAGTTTAACCAGGGCGGGGAAGGTTATCGGCAAAATAATTCCGCGGGCGGTTGAGAGAATCATAGAACGGCGCGCGCGCGAAGCCGGCATCGCGAAAAAGATACATCCGCACCAATTGCGGCATTCGTTCGCGACGGATCTGCTCGTGAACGGCGCCGACCTGCGTTCCGTTCAGGAACTTTTGGGCCACGCGAACATTTCAACCACACAGATTTATACGCATCTCACGAACAAGGAACTAAGAGAGGTCCACGAGGCGTTCCATGCCCGCCGCAGGAAAGAATAGCTGGCCGGTTTCCACGGATGTTTTCAATCAAAGTCCGTAAGTGAACGGCGCGGCATAAAGGAAACCAGCGAAGCTCAAAATGGCGATGACGGCGAGTACCGCGCCCCGCCGAAGCGTAAGAGAATTCCAGTCGTCAACTTTCAGTATCTTCGTTATGGACCAGACGAGAAGGCCAATGGCGAAAATGTAGGCGGGGAAGTAGTGGTAAAGAAACGTGCTGCGGCGAACGATTGTGGCGAAGGGCAGGATGGATACAACGAAACCGGCGAGGAGAACGAAAAACGGCTTGTTCTCCCCGAAAGCGCGTGTTCGGAGGAATTTTTTAAGATAGCGCGGCAGGATGGCCAAGGCGCAGATCGCGGCGAGAGTACTTGAGTACCAGATGAAGGGATTGCCGGTAAGGACAATTTGTTTCACGTGGTTCGCGACTGTCTCGTAAAAATATGTCATGGGAATTTGCATCGCCGGCCAGAGAGTACCACGGACTCTGAAGTATATTTGGACTACCCACGACATAGTTGCCGAAAGAAAAGAAGAGATCGGCAAGCGGAGCTGTGAGGTAGGGGAGACGAGGTGTTGCCGTGTAGGATATCATGCCCAAAGATTTCAGAACGTCCAGATGCTCCATCGGCGTAAATATCGCGTAATTTACGGAAAAGACAATAAGGAACACAAGCACCGCGGCTATAGAAAATTTTTTCAGGTCGCTTTTCTCTGCAGCGGTTTCGCCGGTTTTTTTCTTCAGTAGATAATAAATCAAGAGGGGTCCCGCGAATACTACGGCCGTCATCTTCACTCCCAAGGCGAGTCCCCAGACGGCGCCCGCGGCCGTGGGCCACTGCGGTTTTTTGAAATAAAGCGCTAGAGCGGCAAAACCGAAAGCGAGGTACATCCCGTCCATGAGAATCAGGCGCGTTTCAAGAAGCAATGCGTTCTCAAGTGTCAAAAATAACGCCCCTAAGATGGCGCCAATATTCGGCACGCCAAGGCTTCTAAGGAACCAATAAAAAATTAAGGCGAGCGCCGCGCCGAAAATCGCGCTCACTACTCTCAGAGGTATGTATGGAAAATTATTGAATGGTGAATTGCCGCCGGTAACGGTTATCTCGTCGCCGCCGGCTTTTTCTTGGCCTTTGATTATTACGAAATCGGTATTCTTGACGTTCTGCGGCGTTGCCGCGAGGGACAGGGTCGCCGAGTAGATTAACTTGCCGAACGGCGGATGGATGTCAAAGAACGGCACGCCCTTCACGTAATCCGCGGCGTAGGTCGCGAAATGCGCCTCGTCAAAAACCGGTCGCGGCGGATAAGAAATATTCAAAAGGTGAAGATAAAAGCCGAGAGCCGTTATGGCGACAAGCGTGGCGAACGTGAAAATTTTATTTTTGGACATTTCCGTTTTTCCGACCACCCATTTCCCCTTTTGTTTAATCTACCAGATTATAAAACAAAATCAGCCAATCGCAAGGAGTAACAAAAACCCCGCCAGTGGGGATTTTTATTGCTCGTGGACCTGGGGGGAATCTCACGCGCTCGGTCGCCTGAGGCGACCTGTGCTTTTTAAAACCCTCGGTTTTTAATATTTTCCTACACGGGGAACCGAGCGCGGTTCCCCGACCCCCTCCGCTGTTCGATTCCCTCAAAACCAGGTAACAAAAGAAAAAGGCGGCCGTCGCCGACCGCCTTTTTCTTTTGTTCGTGGACCTGGGGGGAATCGAACCCCCACCTCTTCCATGCCATGGAAGCGTTCTGCCACTATACTACAGGCCCATTGGCAGATTTTGATCTGTTATTCTTGAACTCGGGAGAATGTATCGTGTCGTAGATGCTGCCGTTCGGATTGATTATTATCGCCTTTATAACGGTTTCTATTGTTGGGTTGTCTGTTATAGTTTTGCCGTCTTCATCTTCCTTGCAGATCGGGATTTTATCCATTTTCATTAGGTGGTGGGCGACGCCGTTCATTGAAATAATAAACTGCGTCGGCGTTTTTTCAATGCCGAATCTATATCCATCCTCTTTCAATTTCGCCGCCACCTTCTCCACGCGTCCATCAATCTCCCTCATCTTTTCCATTCTCTGTCTTTCTAGCTCTTTTCCTTGCTCGGCAGTTACATATCCGCCGTTTGTTTTCATCGTCTTGCACTTACTTATTTTACAGGCTGATTATCCGCGGAGGAAGATTTCTTGCTGAAAACGTAGAGATACAAAATCTCCAAAATGCCGACCGTGTTTACTACAAGCAAAACAACAAACCAAATTTTACTGCCCAAGTGTGCTGCTCTCCATAGGGCAAGGCCCTTCCACGCGAGCGACCAGATGACGAGGATGGCGAGGACGAATCCCGCGCCCGCGCTGAGCGCGCCGAAGCCGAACACGGCGCCCAACGAATTACTCCACATATATTTGTTAATAATGTCCGATGTTTGCGACCTTTGCCTCTCAAGCCATAATCATTTATAGTTTATACGATTCGCCCCCGTAGTTCAACTTGTTTCGCATTGGTTCCCCTTGTAGCTCAACGGATAGAGCAGTCCCGTCCTAAGGGAAAGATGAGGGTTCAATTCCTTCCAAGGGGACACGGAGTACCAGTTTCCATTTTGAAGAATCGTAGTTCGTCTTTCCCAGCGGAGCCGCCTTTTTGTTTTCGTGTTAAAATTTACTTATGCCCGGTAGTAGAACTGTGATATCGGGCAATCAATAAAAATCGCAGTTCACTATCGGACTATGCAGGAATATCTGGGCGAAGCCGTAATTTTGAACCGCGAGCCTGTGGGCGACCTTGACCTGCGCCTTTCTATTTTTACGAAGCGGTTCGGTAAGTTTGTGGCGAAGGCCAAGAGCGCGCGCAAGATAACTTCCAAGCTTGCCGGACACTTGCAGCCCGGAAATCTTGTTGACGCAAGGATTGTTGAAAAGAATGGTCTGCAGATAGTTGATGTGCTGAAAAAACTGCGGCTGAGTATTGCTCCTGCCGATCTGCATCGCCTGAATTTGATTCTCGCGGAAGCCGAGCCGGATTTGCGACTCTGGCGCGAGCTTGTAAGTGGCGAATTCGGTTGGCCGGAGGTGTTGAAAATTTTGGGGTGGGATCCCAGCGTGGCGCGATGCGGCGCTTGCAATAGCGCGGAGAAGCTCGCTTTCAGCATTCCCGGGCAGGATTTTTTTTGCGGGAATTGCGTTTCAAAATTGGACCAGAATGAGGTAATATATATTTAATGTCTGTTGATTAACGAATTAACGGATTGCGTATTAACGGATTCGGTTTTTGATTCGTTAATTCGTTGATGCGTTAATAAATAATTTTTAACTCGTATGTCACCGAGCAACAAGTACAACGAAAGTTATATTTCGCCTTGGGAGGGTGATAAAGACGCCATGGTGGGCAAGAGCGGAAGGTCTAAATCGGCGAAGCACCGCAACCGCGGCCCCATATTGATCGCTGTGGCGGCGCTTATCGCGGTAATAGCCGTCTTATTTTATTTCGCGTTTCTGCGGAAACCGGCGGGGCCGGATGTGGGCATGGAATTTCTGAATCCTGGAGCGATACTGGCCGGCGACGGGTTCACTCTCACAGTTTCGATTTCCAATTATTCGGACATTGTTCTCCGGGACGCGAGGGTTTCGCTTGTTCTGCCCGACGGCGTTTCGTTTACGGAATCGCAGGCCGACCAGCGCGTTGATGAGAGAACCATAGGCGATTTCGGGCCCGGGAGCGTCAATCAACAGTCCTTTAATTTGATAGTTACGAACGGCAGCAATGTATTGAAACATATCCAGGCTAAATTTGACTACGCGACGGGCGGGAGCACAAGCGCCGAATTTGAGAGTGTCGGAGAATATGATCTCTCGGTTGGGCAACCGGCAATCGGTTTGAATCTGAGCGCGCCGCAGAGCATTTTCAACAGCCAGGATTTCACAGTCAAGGTTTCGTACATAAACAACACCAGCCACGATTTCAAAAATTTGCATTTAAACGTTGATTATCCGCCGATATTCGGATTCAAATCCAGCACGATGCAGCCCGAGTCCGGGAGCAATAATTCTTGGGATTTAGGGACGCTCGCTTCCGGCTCCAGCGGCGTTATATCCATAACCGGCAGCGTTGTTGGGCCGGAAAAGTCGTTTTTCAACTTCGGCGCTTCTTTAACATCCGACCTTATGGGTAATACTTACACGATCAATAGCCAGACGGCGTCCGTGGCCATTTCCGCGGCGCCGCTCGCGCTTCAAGTCACGCGCCGGAGCACGGCGGATAATGCACTGCATGCCGGTGACCCCGTTACTTACAATCTTAATTACGTGAATAATTCCGATGTTACCATGCAGGACGTTACGATAAGCGCCAAACTTACCGGTGAAATGTTTGATTTCACGACGGTTGACACCAAAGCCTACTTTAATTCGCTGACCGATACGATTAATTGGTTCGCGGCGAACACTCCGGAGCTCCAGAGCATCGCTCCGGGACAGGGAGGGTCGGTTGCTTTCGCGATCAAAGTCAAAGATTCTTTTCCGATCCGGCTGATGAGCGACAAAAATTACACCTTGCGGCTGGACGCGCAGATTCATCCCCGACGGTTCCGGCAAATACGGCCGCGAACAAGACGGTTTCCATTGCCAGCATTGAAGACAAAGTCGCGGGAAAAATTGATCTGGCGGCGGAAGCGTATTGGCGCGACGCGCAGAGCGGGATTTTAAATCAAGGGCCTTACCCGCCGAGAGTGGATCAGCCGACGCAGTACACCATACACTGGCGGCTCACAAATTATTCCACAGACGTGGCAAATATCACGGTTTCGGCGTATCTGCAGTCAGGCAGCCGGTTCACTGGAGTTGTGAGTTCCAATATCGCGAGTAGCACGCCGACGTACAATCCGGATTCCGGCCTGGTTACGTGGCAGGTCGGTTCTTTGCCGGCAACGAAAGGGATCACTGGAGCTCCGGCCGAAGCGGTTTTCCAGATAGAAAACACGCCGTCACTCACGCAGGTCAACCAAAACGTGTCGCTTCTGGGGGAAACGAAAGTTGAGTGGACGGATTCTTTCGTTGGAGCGGTGTACGACGCTACTGCTCCGCCGCTGGACACCTCCCTTCCGTATGATAAAACGATAACGGATACAGGCAGGACGGTGGAGAATTAGAAATTAGGAAGCAGAAAATAGAAAACAGGGATATGCCCAAAACAGATAAAGGCGATTAATGGACAAGATTGTGTCTTTGGCGAAGCGCAGAGGGTTTATTTTCCCCGGCTCGGAAATTTATGGAGGACTTGCCAACTCCTGGGATTATGGGCCGCTTGGTGTGGAGCTCAAGAATAATATCAAAAATTTCTGGTGGGACAGATTTGTGCACAGGCGCGACGACATCGTGGGATTGGACGCGGCTTTAATAATGAACCCCAAGGTGTGGGAAGCGAGCGGTCATCTCAAAGAATTTATTGACCCGTTGATTGAATGCAAAAAGTGCCACGAACGCTTCCGCGCCGACGAGCTTTTTAAAAAAGGCAGCTGGAAGAAAGAGCAGGAATTCTTGGGAACGCTTTCGGAAGCCGACAAAGAGAAAAGGGTCCGCGACCTGTTTGACAAATGCCCGAGTTGCGGTGCGGAAGACCAGTTTACGATACCGCGCAATTTCAACATGATGTTTAAGACGTTCATCGGCCCCGCCTACGGCGAGAAATCCGTCGCTTACTTCAGGCCGGAAACGGCGCAGGCGATGTTCGTTGATTTCAAGAGTATTTTGAACACAACGCGCAAGACCGTTCCTTTCGGCATCGCCCAGGTTGGAAGGGCGTTTAGGAACGAAATAACGCCGGGCAATTTCGTTTTCCGGACAAGAGAATTTGAGCAAATGGAAATAGAATATTTCATCCGCGAGAAGGACTGGGAAAAATATTTTGACTATTGGCGCAAGGAGATGCTGGATTGGGTCGGGGATCTGGGTATCAAACCGGCGCGCATCCACGAGAGCGAAATCAAAGAGGAAGACCGCGCGCATTATTCGTCAAAAACCGTGGATTTTGAATACAATTTCCCGTTTGGCAGAAAAGAACTTTACGGCTTGGCGTATAGAACGGATTTTGACCTCAAGAATCATGAAAAGTTTTCCGGCGCTAACCTGAAGTACCGCGATCCGAAAACCGGAGAGGAGTTCTGGCCGCACGTCATTGAGCCGAGCATGGGTGTTGAGCGCCTTTTGCTTGCCGTAATGCTTGAAGCGTATGCCGAGGATGGCGACAGAGTTATTTTGAAACTTCCGGCAAAATTGGCGCCGCATAAGGCGGCGGTGTTTCCGCTCTTGGCCAACAAGCCAGAACTTATAAAGCTCGCAAAGAAAATATATGACGATTTGCGCCAACAGTTCGTGGTCGCTTGGGACGACCGCGGCAACATCGGCAAGCGCTACTACGCGCAGGATGAAATCGGCACGCCCTGCTGCATCACCGTTGATTTTGATTCGCTGGAGGAGGACGACGTTACCGTGCGTGATAGAGATACGGCGAAACAGGAGAGGATTAAAATAGCCGAACTCGAAGAATATTTGAAAGAGCACATAGGACCATGACGGAAGTAATCGAACAGAAGGAGGAGCAGGTGGAAGCAGAAAAAGAACCGAAAATGAATTTTACGATATTTTATTCGGGTCATGTCAGAGCAGGAGATTTTGATAAATTGAAAGCGCTCTTCGAAGAAGCTGATATATACGTTCCGGAATCTATTGGATGGGATAAAAGGGAAAAGGAACTCTTTAGCAGGATGTCGGCTGGAGAGATAGACGGGGAAACATTTAAAGAAATGTTGTCGAAGTTCGAAAAAGACGACCCCGTCCTAGCCGAGGAATATAAGATAATTTACAATTCACATAAACCGATAGAATTCCTCGATGTTCCCGGAGATAATCAGACACATAAAGACACCGTGATGGCTCTTGAGGGCGAGTACGACGCTTATCTCGGTTTTTTGGACGGAGAATTTGACGAGGCGGTCTCGGAAATGAAGGGAGCTTCGGAAAAGTATGCAATTGCGCAGCAGGAACGGGAAAAGTACATAAAGTCGTTGGCGAACAGCAGATTGAAAGATTTAGTCGAGAAAAACCAGGCGCTTAAAGACAAGATTAAAAAAGGAGGCGGTATAAATGTTTTAATGAGCATAGGCGCGGATCACACGGCATTGGCCAGCGGTTTAAAAAAGGATTGGCCAGGGGGCGTAGAGACGAAATTCAGCGACTCGCCCTTTATATTCGATTATGACGCGGAATTGTACCGGCGTTATATGTTCAATAAGGAAGTTGGCGATGAATTGGTTGCCAAAGCCTTACTTTCCAGAGGATTGGTCTATAAATTTCGAAATTTTTGCAGAAATCATCAAGAGATAAGCGTTGTTTCAAGAAAAATTATTTCCGGCTTGACGTTTAATGATATAAGGAAAATTTCCGAAAGTTTGGGGGCTGGCGACGATTTGCAAAAAGCTTTTGATTCGTTGGGCAGGGATATAAAAATCCCCGAATCGCGCGAAGAAGTAGATAAAATACTAGGAAAAAATAATAAATCATGAATCCCGTTAAAAGCCCTGCCTGGCAGGCAGGCGCGGTCGCGTTGCAATAAATAAATTTATCAATACTATACTATGAAAAAGTTGAGTGAGGTAAAAAAATGTATGCAGGGCGGTACGACCGCGACCTGCTTCTAGCGGGATGAAATTCATTATCCACGGCGGTAAAAAACTTTCGGGCGAAATAGAAGTGATGGGCGCCAAAAATTCGGTTTTGAAGGCGATGGCGGCTTCGCTTTTGTTCGCGAACCCCGTGACGATAGAAAATGTCCCGCAGATTGAGGACGTGGCGCGTATGTCCGAATTGCTTATGGACTTGGGAGCCGCGATAAAGAAACCGGACGAGCGGACGCTCGTGATTGATTGTGGCGTCGTCAGAGAAACGGCGATAAAAACCGAAATTGCCAACAAACTCCGCGCTTCAATCGTTCTCGCGGGACCGCTTCTCGCGCGGAGCGGCAATGTTATTTTTCCGCATCCCGGCGGCTGCGTGATAGGGAAACGCCCAATTGATATATTTCTGGACGGCTGGCGGGCGATGAGGGCGAAAGTGGAGGAAAAGAAAAATCGTTTTGGGGTCTCGGCGAAGAAACTTTTCGGCGCGGATTTCACTTTCCGCGTCGTCTCGGTGACGGGAACGGAAACGTTAATGATGACGGCGGCACTGGCGCACGGGAAGACGGTTTTGCGTAACGCCGCCTGCGAGCCGGAAATTCCGGCTCTCGCGGAATTTTTGAACAACTCCGGAGCGAAGATAAAGGGAGCCGGAACACCGATGATTGAAATTGAAGGGACCGGCGGCAAGTTGCTCAAAGCGAAGCGTCCGTTCCGCGTCATTCCGGATAGGATTGAAGCCGGAAGTTTCCTGATTTTGGGCGCGGCTCTCGGGAAAAAAGTCAGAGTAACCGATTGCGACCCCGAGCACCTTTCGGCGCTTATGATTCAACTCAAGGACGCCGGCGTGAATTTGAAAGTTGAAAAAAATTGGATTGAGGTCGGGCGGCCGAAGCATCTCAAGGCCGCGAATGCCAAAACAAAAGAATATCCCGGCTTTCCCACGGACCTTCAGGCGCCGTACGCCGTGCTTATGACGCAAGCCGAAGGCGAAAGCATGATTTTTGAAACGATTTTTGAGGGGCGGCTGGCTTACGCTGACGACCTGAAGCGAATGGGAGCGAATATCGTCCTATGCGACCCGCATAGGATTTTGATTAAGGGTCCGACGCCGCTCCACGGCCGCGAGATGGAAATGCCGGATCTCCGCGCCGGTCTCGCGTTTGTCATCGCCGCTTTATTGGCGGAAGGCGAATCAACGATAGGTAACGTTTATCAGATAGACCGCGGCTACGAAAAGATAGATGAGCGACTGAGGAAGCTGGGAGCGGAGATTGAAAGAACGGAACGGTGAGTGAGTCATTCTGAGCGTAGCGAAGAATCTCCACGCGCAGTTATTTCACATATATCGTGACTAACAAGTATAATTCGGTTATTTATACTGGTATCACGAACGACATCGTGCGGCGAATGGGTGAGCATGTTCGCAAAGCGGTTCCGGGTTTTACATCAAGATATAGTGTATGTAAATTGGTGTGGTTCGAAGAATTCAAGACACCGGAGGAGGCCATCACCGCAGAGAAACGAATCAAAGGGTGGGTGCTAAAAAAGAAAGTGGCGTTGATCAAAGAGAAAAATCCTGAATTCATAGATTTATTGCATGGAGATCCTTCGGTTTTGCCTCAGGATGACAATGGGGAGAGGCGTTGATTTTTATACTCAAAAGATATAGATTTAAGTCAATGTTCACCAAGAAAATCGGTATTGACTTAGGCACGACCAACACCGTGGTTTTCGTGCCTGGCAAGGGATTTATCATCAACGAGCCGACTATTGTCGCCTTGATTAAGCCCGACAATACGGTGCTTGCCGTGGGTGTGGAGGCGAAGGAAATGATCGGGCGGACGCCGGAAGAAATCGTCGCCTACAGGCCGCTTAAGGATGGCGTGATTGCCGACTATTACATCACGAAGGCGATGCTTACGTATTTCATCTCCAAGGCCTCTGGCTGGTTCAATGTTTTCAAACCGGACGTTGTCATCTCGGTTCCGGCTGGAATTACGCAGACCGAGCGGCGCGCCGTTACGAACGCCGCGAAAGAAGCCGGAGCGGGAAACGCTTTTATCGTGCGCGAGCCGGTTCTCGCCGCTTTGGGCGCTGGAATTCCAATTAACGCCCGTTCGGGGAACATGATCATCAACATCGGCGGCGGCACTTCCGAAGTCGGCGGTCATCGCTTTGGGCAGCATAGTTTCCTGGACGAGCTTGCGCATTGCCGGCAACAGATTTGACCAGGCAGTCAGCGATTATGTGAAAAGGAAATACGCCTTGGCCATCGGCGAGCAGACGGCCGAGAACGTGAAAATTGAGATCGGCTCGGCATGGCGACAAAAGAAAAGATGGAATATGAACTCCGCGGCCGCGATTTGATAACCGGGCTGCCGAAAGATATATGTCATCAATTCCAACGAAATAGCGGACGCACTGAATCCGTTCCTCGTGGATATCGCCGGCTCAATTCAAAGCGTTTTTAACGTGACTCCGCCGGAGCTTGTCGCGGACATCATGGAGAAGGGGATTATTCTTTCCGGCGGCAGCGTCCAGCTTCACAATATGCCGGAATTTTTTGAAAGATTTTTGGGCGTGCAGGCCTATGTCGCCGAGGATCCGTTATTCTGCGTCGCCAAAGGCACGGGGCTGATTCTGGACCACTTGGATATGTATAAGAGGACGCTTTTGAACAAGAGATAATATGGAAGCTGGGTTGCAAAAACTGTTTCGCTGCATACTTCACGGGAGTTTTGGGAGGTATTTTGACGAGATAAAACGGGTTCGTCGCATTTTTGTTGCCGCCGGCATTGAAGTGCTCGCGCCGAGAGCCGAAGAGATCAAAAAGATCGAGAATGGTTTCGCGATTTTTGATGGCGACGGCGATGCGGATCCGCGTCTGATTGAACTTCGCTATTTACATAATCTTAAATGCCTTGGCGAGGACGGTTTCAGTTATTTTGTAAATCCCGAGGGATATATCGGCAAAAGCGCCTCTTATGAACTCGGCATTGCGCAAGTTTCAAACGTGAGATGTTTCTTTGTGGAAAAACTGGCCGATCATCCGGCGTATCTCCACGCGAACTCCATCTGGAAACCGGAATTGCTGGCTGAATTCATAAAAGAAAAAAAACGCTTACCTGAGCCGCAAATCAAGCCGAACGAGGTTAAGATACACAAATTATGGGAAGAGCTTATGGTACCCGGCTCGGTGGTTGCCGTCGGCGGCATTATTGAATACGTGTCGGACAAGAAAGAAAAAGAAATTTTACTTGTGAAGACGCACAAGTGGGGCGGGCGGTACTCTATCGTCGGCGGGAGGGTGCGCAGGAATGAGCGACTTAATGATGCGTTAACCCGCGAGTATCAGAGAAGAAACTGGTTTAAAATCGTACATCGGCGAACACATATGCACCTTTGATCAGATAAAAAACTCCGGTTATTACTTGAGCGGCATTCAGCATGTTTTTGTGGATAAAATCGTGCGCGTGACAGATAAGCGTGTCCGTTTGAACGAGGAGGCGCAGGAATTTTTATGGGTTCCGCCTAAGATTGCGCTCGGCGAATTAGACATAGAACCCAACGCGCGGCAAACCCTGAGCCTTTATTCAAAAATGACCGTTGTATCATAACAAAGAGCATGCTCATCGGCCACGGAAAAATCATTGAGGACCTGAAACGGCTGGCAGCCGAGAAAAAACTTTCGCACGGCTACATTTTTTACGGTCCGGCGATGGTCGGGAAGCGGCTTGTGGCTCAGAACTTCGCGAATTTTTTGGAGACCGACGATTTCAGCGAACCGAAATTATTAAGAGATACTCTGCTCATTGCGCCGGACGCGAAAGGAACGGTAAGCATTGATTCCATCCGCACGATAAAAAATTTCCTCTGGCAAAAGCCGAACACTAGTGCCTATCGCACGGTTATAATTGACGATGCCGAACTTATGACGTCGGAGGCACAGAAACGCCCTGCTCAGAGTTGCCGAGGAGCCGCCGCATTCCACACTCCTCATTTTGATTACAAGCGATATTGACGGGTTAGCGGAGACGATAACTTCGCGGCTCCAGAAAATTTATTTTTCTGTTGTTCCCCGGAGGGCGCTGGCGGATTGGGCGAGGCGAGAGTTTCCCGACGCCAAAAATTTGGAAGGATTTGTGGCGCGTTCGTTCGGGAAACCGGGCCTCCTTTCGGCGATGATTCGGGATAAAAAATTCCAGGCGCTTTTGAAGTTGGCCGATGATTTGCTAAAATTAAAAGGCGATAAGCGTGATTTCATAAAAAGATTGCTTGCACCGGAAGATTTTGACCTCCCGAAATTTCTTGACGCGCTAATACTTGTTATTTCATCGGAAGCGCCTTGCCCTCCTAACTTTTTGCGAACCAAAGCGATGATTGATGCCAACTCAATCGCGCAAAAAGTTTGGAGGGTGAACTGGCACAAGTTTCTGGAGTTGAGGCGCGAAGTTGCCTACTTTAATCTCAATCCGCGTTTGCAATTGGAAAATTTATTTCAATAATCCACCGAATCAATGCCTCCCATAGCAGAACAATATCTAAAAGAATTGGAATCCGCGCTTAAAACCGTCGTGGATAAATTGCACGAGGAACTTCGGGCGATTCGGGGCAACCGGCCGTCGGCGGATATTATCTCGGACATCAAGGTTAACGTCTATGACCAGTGGATGACGGTGAAGCAGCTGGGTTCGCTCTCGGTTCTTCCGCCGCGCGGCGTTCAGGTTAATGTCTGGGACAAGAATGCCGTGGGCGCTGTCGCTAAAGCGATTGAGAGCGCGAAAATCGGGCTTTCCGTTACGAATGACGGCAACAACGTGATAGCGACACTTTCGCCTTTGGGCAACGAGCGGCGGGAAGAGCTCACAAAGCTTGTCAAAAAAACCGCCGAGGGCTACAGAATTCAAATCAGGGCGAAGCGGGACGAGGCGATAAAGAAATTGAAAGAAGCGGAGACGAGCAAGCAGGCGAGCGAGGATGAGGTTTTTAAAACGAAGGAAAAAATTCAAAAAGCTGTGGACGAAGCGAACAAGAAAGTGGAGGAGATGGTTGAAGGAAAACTGAAGGAGCTGGCGGAGTAAGCGGCCAGCCCCCTGCGTTATTCATAATTCACGCGAATCAACTCGCTAACTAATTAACCGACTAATTTAACTAATAATCTATGTTAATCGTCCTTATCGTTATCATCGGTCTTTCGCTTTTGATTCTCGGCCACGAAGCCGGCCATTTTTTTGTGGCCAAACTTTTCGGAATGAAAATAGATGAATTTGGTTTCGGTTTCCCGCCGCGGATTACCGCGAAGAAGAAAGGGGAGACGGAATACAGCGTAAATTGGCTGCCGTTCGGCGGGTTCGTGAAAATCGCCGGCGAGGACGATTCAGCGCCTTCGGGTAAAGTCGGAGAACAGGCGGACGGACAAGCCGGCGGTGTTTCGGAAGAAGAAAAGAAAAAATTGTTTAACTTCCGGCCGGTTTGGCAGAGAGCCCTCGTTCTTTTTGCCGGCGTCGCCGCGAATATGATAATCGGCTGGCTTCTGCTGTCGCTTGTCTTTTTTGTCGGGGCACCCTCTGCGCTTGCGATAGCCGCCGTGCAGAAAAATTCTCCGGCGGAAAAAGTGGGTCTCTTGGCTGGCGACGTCATAGAACATTACGCGAACTATACGGATTTCATCAAATTTGTGGATGACAATCGCGGCAGACCGATAACCATAAGCGTCCTGCGCGCCGGCAAAGAGCTGACTTTCAGCGTTGTTCCGAGAACCGAAACCGCTCCCAACGAAGGAGCCATAGGAATTGAGATCGCGGAAGGCGGGCCAGTGGCCGAAAGTTTGCCGAGCTCGCTCTATGATGGTTTTAGGGTATCCGTTGAAATTTTGGGATTGACCTACGTGGCGTTGTATCAGCTTGTGGTCGGTTTGCTTCTGCACGCCTCTTTGATTCCCGGCGTGGTTGGTCCGATCGGCATTGTCGCGGTCGCGTCCGAGACGAGCAAGCTCGGATTTATGTACTTCGTTTCTATTATCGCGCAGATATCCTTGGGACTCGCGGCGATCAACTTCATCCCGTTTCCCGCGCTTGACGGAGGCAGATTCTTTCTTCTTTTGATCGAAAAAATCAAGGGCTCCCGCGCCTTTTCGCAAAGAGTTGAGGCCACGATCAACAACGTCGGATTGGCGTTCCTGATAGTTCTGATTCTTTTGATAAGCATCCGGGATTTTTCGTATTACATACTGTAAACGATTGCTGCGCCCGAGCTTTTTCTGGTTTTTTGTAGCCGGAAAAATTGTACGTTACGGGCCGAATGCTTTTGTGAAAGTTATATTTATGGTATGATAGACGGCAATGAAAAAGAAAAGCGTGGTTCTTATCGGCGGAGGGGTGGGCGCGTCAACATTTACGAAGGCGTTGAAAGATTTGCCCATCAGTTTGACAACAGTTGTCAGCGTTTTTGACGACGGCGGTTCCACTGGCGCGATCAGGCGCGACTATGGCGGCATTGCTCTCGGCGACTTTCGGCAGTGCGTTTTCGCGAGTTTGGGGTTGGATGGAAAGATTTTGCAGTCGTTGAACCACCGCTTTGGGCGGGGGAATCTTTTTGGCGTGAACGCGGGAAATCTTCTGTTGCGGTCCTTTTTGGATCAGTGCGAAACGGAACGCGACGGCGTGCGCGAATTGCATTGTTTATTGGGTCTTCGGAATCGGGTAATGCCGATTTCATACGATTTCGCGCGTCTTTGCGGGAAGTTATCCAATGGAAGGATTCTCGGTGACCAGCAGCAGATAGCCGATCATTTAAGTTTCGCGGAGGCATCTATCAAAGAATTATATCTTGATCCCGGCGCGAGGATTAATCCTGACTTACGAAAAGTGATAAGCGAG
Organism: uncultured bacterium; assembly: GCA_963844965.1. Lineage (GTDB taxonomy): Bacteria > Patescibacteriota > Minisyncoccia > UBA6257 > 2-01-FULL-56-20 > REEB91. Next base: position 175,657 of record CAWJQC010000007.1, read on the forward strand.
GCGGATTATCTTATTTTCGCACCGGGTCACTTCTTCACGAGTGTTTTACCGCATATTTACGTTAAAGGTTTCGCCGCCGCGTGGAAAGAAAGTAAGGCGAAGAAAATGTGGTTTTTTAATCTATTGGCGCACAGAGGGCAGGACAGCTATTATACGCTCCGCGATTATTTACGATGGTTTGAGCGTGTTTTGGGGAGGCACCCCTTTGATGTTCTCGTGCTGAATAAGGATGTTGATAAGAAGATTTTGGAAATCGTGAAAGACCGATTTGAGAAAACAAGAGTCACCGACGATGATTTGCGGTACGCGAAAGGCATTGGCGTGGAAATCGTGGTTGCCGATCTCGTGTCCTCCGAACTTCGTCCACAGCAAAAAAATGACGTGATAATGCGTGCGCCGCTTTGCCACGACCCCCGGAAAATAAAAAAATTCTTCGCTGGCCAAATTCTCGCAAAGCGACGGTAGATTGAATCGGTGTTACAACTTGATTTTCTTCGCGAAGTCTTTGTAAAGCGCGATTTGTCTGAACGTGCGGGCGAGCCCGGTAGTGATTCTGCGATTGCAATTCGGATAGTATAAATTTTGTCGAGCGAGGTGCTGTTTCTTAAATAGCTTATCTTGATTGTGGCTATGAAATTGCTCCGAATTGTGGTGGAAAATATCGCAGAACTACTACCGGGCGAGATTGTGTTCTTTGCGCGAGTTTGGTTTAGTTTTTTTCATTTTTCTGACAAAGTCCTTGTATAGAGCGGTTTGCCCGAGAGCCCTAGCAAGGTTGTGCTCCTTTCTTGATTTATATCTGGACTTGTCCCAGCCGAAATAAAAATCATCAATGTAGTCGTTAAGGAAGCGGCTCGCGAGACCGAGAATCACGAGTCCGGTGGCTTTGGGCATGAGCCGCCACTCGCGTTCACTCAAGTAGTTTTTTGAGCCAAGCTTATAGCCGCGGAGGAAGGCGCGGTATTTTTTTGTATCAAATGTGTTTCGCTGGTCGTCCTCTTTTTTTCCGCAAAGGGAACGCAGGGCGTCGCCGAGATCGCAAAGAGGGGAAAGTTTCTGGATCGTGTCCATGTCAATCATGGCCACGGCGCAGTCGTTGTCGTCAAAAATAAAGTTGGAAATTTTCGGGTCGGTGTGGATGAGGCGGCGCGGCAGATCTTTCGGCAGGAAATGAGAAGGAAATTCGGAGATTAATAACTTCGCGGCGTTGTGCACACGGGCGTCCTTATCCTGAATCAATTTTTTATTGTGTTCGCGCAGTTTTTTGAGAACGGCGTCGTATTGGAACATGGGAAGTGGCTTCTTGACGGGCGTTTTAAAGTTTTTGAGTGTCAGGTGGAATTTCCCGAGCTCGCGTCCGGCCTCTTCCGCCATTTTTATATTTTTGGCTCGCGTGTACACATGGCCGGGAATCGCCGTTAACAGTCGCCAAAAACAAGCGCCGTTTTTGGCGAGGAGCTTCCCCCTTTTTGTGAGAATAATGCGTTGCGCGGGAAAGTTTTTGCTCGCGAGAAATACGGAAGCTGCCAGATAATTTTCCGTTGGTTCCTTCCGCGAAATAAGCGGATGGAGTTTCTGAAGAACGTAAACCCCGGTATTCGCGCGGACGATATACGTTTCGTTGAAAATGCCGGTCTTCACTGGATAGAGTTTGGATATCTTGCCGATATGCCAGTTTTTGATGGCTTGCCTTGGAGACATTGTGCTTATATTACACAATTTATGGTTTTTAAAACAATACCCGGCAGGACCTGAAATTGATATAATTCTCGTATGCAACTTTTAATGACGCTCGGAGAAAAAGATTCCCCCGGAACTATAAGATACGCAAAGCTGCGCGAGCTGTTGTTTTTGATTCAGAAGGGAAAATAGCATTACTCCATGTTACCAATCACCATTATTATAAAATTCCTGGTGGTGGCATCGAAAAGAACGAGGATGTCTTAGCGGGTCTCAGAAGAGAATGTCTAGAAGAAATCGGTTGCGATATTGAGATTGCGGGGGAGATAGGAAAGATAATCGAACATCGTCATTTTCCTGATGCCCAGGATGAGGAACAGGAATCGTTTTGCTATACCGCCAACGTAAAAGGAGAGAAGGGAAACCCTCATTTTGAGCAGGGTGAGATTGATGATGGATTTCAGGCACAATGGGTAGACTTGAAAACTGCGATCAATTTGTTGAGAAACAGCAAGCCCGATACTTATGAAGGTTCATTCATCGTTGCGAGAGATCTTAGATTTATCGAGGAAGCCATTAAGAATACCTAAAAATCGAGATACTTTCTTAATTTGCGGTAGCCTGCTTGCCGGCATCGCCGTCTTTCTATGAGCATAAGGCGCTTGCTCTGAGAAGCTTGCGGAGGCGATAAAAGCTGGGTTTTTGCGCAGCAAAATTTTGTCGTCGAGCGGCAGCGAAAAACTTCCGCAGGGGAAGTTTTATCGCGGTTCTTGGAGCAAACGCCCGGAGCGGGGTTATCCACACCATCCCCACAGACGCCTTGACAGGGTTTTGGGGAGGAGTATAATTGAAATCAAGAATGAACGAGCTCAAAAAACTTTCAGGTAGAAGCGGCTGATTTTCGCGCGCTTTTCGGCGCACGGAAAAACCGCTTTACCAGCGGTTTTTTGGTTCTTCAGAGCCGACCGAAGCTTGAAATAATGCCCGCCCTTATTGGCGCGGACAGCCCCGAAATGTAGAGTCGGGGTTTGTATATCGGAAGCCCTGCGTCACATCTCATTCCGACGCAAGTCGGGATTCTCGAAAAATATATAATCGCATTATTGTTTTTCGGGACAATTTCTCGTGGCGAGCAGGGCATAGCCGAGACTGAGAGAAGGAAATTTGTGTGGGCCCCGTAGCGCAGATTGGTCAGCGCGCCCGACTGTTCAAGCGGGAGGTCGCTGGTTCGAATCCAGCCGGGCCCACCAAATCTTTAGCTCTTTGGTTTTTGTTTGTGGCGGGATGGCGGAGTGCTAATCGCGGCAGGCCGTAACCCTGCTCTCCCATCGCGGAGTTCGAAGGTTGAAATCCCTCTCTCGCCACCAAATTTTTTGGATTCGGCGCGGTCGTCAAGTGGCAAGACTGAGGGCTTGCAAGCCCTTATCGGGGGTTCGATTCCCTCCCGCGCCTACACCCTACACATTTTTTGAAACTAAAATGTGTAGGGCTCTTTCTCTCAGTCTCGGCAACCCCGACGTAAAGTCGGGGTTAAAGTCAGCATTGGGATGGTTGGCATTTCCGCCGCAAGGCGGAAAATTAAGAGCGAATGGTGGATGCCCTTGACATCAAAAGGCGACGAAGGACGCGGCGTAGCGGCGATACGCCTCGGGGAGGTGCGTAGCAACCTGTGATCCGGGGATTTCCGAATGGGGAAACCCAATTGAGCAAACCTCAATTTTTTTGCCGCAAGGCAAAAAGCAAACCCGCTGAAGTAAAACATTCCAGTAAGCGGAGGAATAGAGAACTAATGTTATTCCCTTAGTATCGGCGAGAGAAAAGGGAAGAGCCTAAACCTAAGTTTTCGCAAGAAAAGTTTGGTGTTATAAGGTAAAAACACTTTGGATATAACGTTGAGCGTTATCCGCCAACGGCGGAGCGGCGACCAGCGTTATATCTAAAAAGGAGTTACAAATTGATTTGTTAGCCGAAGCCCACTGGAAAGGGGCGCCAAAGGGGGTGATAGCCCCGTAGGCGAAAACGAATCAACTTCTCGTTTTTATCCTTGAGTACTCTGAGGTAAATTAGCTTCGGAGGAATTCGCCTGTACTATCAGGCAAGGCTAAATACTTTTGATGATCGATAGTGAACAAGTACCGTGAGGGAAAGGTGAAAAGCAGGCCGGTGAGGCCGTTGAAATAGAACCTGAAACCATTCGTTTACAAGGAATTGAACCACGAACGTTCTGCCGCAAGGCGGGACGAGTGGGACAATGTGCCTATTGAAGAATGAGCCAACGACTTATTTTGCATTGCTCGTGTAAGCATCTATAAGATGCGTACGCACAGCGAAAGCGAGTCTTAATAGGGCGAAAACCATCTCAAATTTTTGGACTGAAAAATAAAAACCGGTCAGTTTTTAGCTGCCGGTCTGCGAGATACCAATTCTTGTTCTAATTTTCTGACCTGAGCGTCCAGTTTTTCTTGAAGGCCACGATGCCTCAAGTATCTCCTGCCGCTTACGTGCGATCGATGTTTTTTCCTGGTCCAGATGGAATGTTGGGCCACGCAAACTCCTTTTGTCGGGCGACTGTAGATCTGGAAGGATTTTAGGATGAGCCGAATAGAAAGTCAACAGTCCAAAAATTTGAGATGGTTAGGCAGTGCAACATAGACCCGAAGCCAGATGAGCTTGCCTTGGCCAGGGTGAAATCCGCCGAAAGGCGGATGGAGGCCCGAACTGGTGGGTTGTTCAAAACCTTCGGATGAGCTGAGGTAAGGAGTGAAAAGCTAATCGAATCTGGTAATAGCTGGTTCTCTCCGAAATAGTTTTACGACTAGCGGCGCAGAAAATTTCGCGGGGGTAGAGCACTGGATGATTCGTAAAGGCCGAAAGGCCGACGAATCAATCAAACTCCGAATACCGCGATTGGAACCTGCGCTAGTCAGACTGCGGGGGCTAAGCTCCGTGGTCGCGAGGGAAAAAGCCCAGATCGTCAGCTAAGGTCCCTAAATCCATGCTAAGTGTTAAAGGTAGTCTTCTGCCATAAACAGATAGGAGGTTGGCTTAGAGGTAGCCATCCTTTAAAGAGTGTGTAACAACTCACTATTCGACGGCAGGGGGCGCGAAAATGTACCGGGGCTAAGCATGGTACCGAAGCTACGAATTACCTTGTGCTCCGCACAAGAATTTTCAGGTAATAATTTTCAATTTTCAAATGGTTTGGAAATTGTAAATTGCAAAATTGGAAATTCTCGCGCGCAGCGCGAGGTAGTGGTAGGAGAGCATTCGTATTGCACTGAAGCTCGACCCGCGAGGGCGAGTGGAGCGGTACGAAGAGACAATGTTGGTATGAGTAACCACAATCCCAATGAGAAATTGGAACCCCGAAAATCCAAGGTTTCCGTGGCACTGGCAATCAACCACGGGTTAGGCGGCCCTAAGCCGATCCCGAAAGGGGCAGGCGATGGACAGACGGTTAATATTCCGTCCCTTCCCTATGGTTATCTGCCGCATGACGGAGGAAATAAGCTTGCGTGCCTTATTGGTTTGGCATGGTTTGCCTCAAAGCGTGTCTCACTGCGTTCGACACTATAGTTAAACAATTTTTCAGTTAACGAGTTGCGAGTTAACGAGTTGAAAACAAAAAACCCGTTAACACGTTAACTCTTTAACTCGTTAATAATTAATTATTGGGTGGCGAGCGGAGCGAGGCACGTTGGAGGCCGACCGAAGGTTCGGTTTTTACCGGGCCGACGCAGGCGAAGAGCCTTCCAAGAAAAGCGCGGCGGTCACGCCGTAGAGAATCCGTACCGGAAACCGACACAGGTGGATTGGGCGAGAAGCCCTAGGGGAACGAGTGATTTGCCTCTAAGGAACTCGGCAAACAAGCGGCCGTAAGTTAGCAATATGGCCTGCCCGACCGTGCCTCACTGCGTTCGGCGCGGAATTTAAAATTTTACAATTTTTAATTTTCAAACTGTTTGCAAAATTGAAAATTATATATTGAAAATTCCGCACGAGCATAGCGAGGTGCGGTTGGGCCGCAGCGAAAGTCCCTTTGGCGACTGTTTACCAAAAACACAGCTCCCTGCGAACTCGCAAGAGGATGTATAGGGGGTGACGCCTGACCGATGCGAGAAGGTCAAGGCCGACGGTGCACGTAGCACATAGCATGTAACACAAAACAAGAAAAAATAAATAAAACCTGCTCCATGTTACATGTTGCGTGCTGCGTGTGCTGATTGGCTCAAGCCCTCGTCAATGTCAGCGGTAACTATAACCGTTCTAAGGTAGCGCAATTCCTTTTCGGGTAAGTTCCGAAGCGCACGAAAGGCGTAACGATCAAAGGACTGTCTCAGAGGCAAGCTCGGTGAAAATGCGATTCCCGTGAAGACGCGGGATACCTGCAGCGGGACGAAAAGACCCCGGAAGCTTTACTGCAGCTTGGTATTGTTTCTAGGGCTTTGATGCGTAGCGTAGTGGGGAGCCTTTGAAGCTCCGCTCTCGGGCGGGGTGGAGGCGACAATGAAACACCCATCTTCAAAGTTTTAGCGACTAACCAGTTGGGGACCCTACACTCTCTAGATAAATTTTGGAAATCCAGAGAGTGTAGGGAAACCCAACCGGGACAGTGCTTGGTAGGCAGTTTAAATGGGGCGTTTTCCTCCAAAAAAGTAACGGAGGAGTTTATTAAGGTCGGCTTAGCCCGGATGGAAATCGGGCAGGACGTGCAAACGCAAAAGCCGGCTTAACTGCAAGGCCTACAAGCCGCGCAGATGCGAAAGCAGAAGTTAGTGACCCGACCACACATTATAGAATGGTGGGAGACACCGGACAAAAGCTACTCCGGGGATAACAGGCTGGTGAAGTCCGAGAGTCCCTATCGACGACTTCGCTCGGCACCTCGATGTCGGCTCGGCACAGCGCGGGGGTGAAGAAGCTCCCAAGCGTTTGGCTGTTCGCCAATTAAAGTGCCACGTGAGCTGGGTTCAGACCGTCGTGAGACAGGTCGGTCTCTATCTGCTGCAGGCGTTTACACTTGAGGGGAGTTGGCCCTAGTACGAGAGGACTGGGCTGAACTGACCTCTGGTCTACCGGCTTTGGTACCAACTGAAGCGCCGGGTAGCTATGTCGGGAAGGGATAAGCGCTGAAAGCATCTAAGCGCGAAGCCTACCCCAAGATTAGGTGTAGTCGTGCCTCACTATCGTTCGGCACGGTATCGATGCAAATATACTAATCGTACTAATGATGCGAATTTGATTCCATTGGTATCATTAGCATTCACTTGCATATTGGTATCGATACTCGTGATGAGCGGCAGCGAGGCACGACAAGGTTTCGTTGAAGACTACAACGCATATAGGCTCTAGGTGTAAGATCCGTAAGGATTTCAGCCAAGGAGTACTAATAACCTGTTTTGCCAACCATCCCAATGCTGACTTGTGTGCTGTTTTGGAGAACCGCGGTTCGATTCGCTCCAGCGGCGAATCGCCCGCTGCTTCTCGCTCCGACGGCTCGCTTCAGGCGAGACCAAGCCCGTCGGAGCTCCGAAAGCTTCTCCAAAACAGCACACTGCGTCCGTTCAGAAAGTTTAGGTGTTTTCGCGAAGCGAAAACAGCAATTTAAAGATTAAAACGACTCTTTGATGTCGGTGTTTTATTCTCGTGTGTCCCACCTCTTCCCATTCCGAACAGAGAAGTGAAAGCACGAGCATCCGATGATACTACCGCCTTCGGGCGAAGGGAAAGTAGGATATGCCGACATCAAAGAGCCGTTTTTTTGTTTGAAAAAAAGTTTTCCTGCTCAAATTTTTGGAGATATTGACAAAATTTACTACCAAGAATTATCATTACTGCGGAACCTTTTTATGACCCAGGAGGTAAATAACCTATGCGAGTTGAAGCGACACGTTTTGCTTGCGGCGATCCCAACGTTAAATCCCACATACTAATCTCTATTCTGGATGTCACGCCGGCGCCGGACACACCAAACATTCTGCAAAGGGTCGTGACGACACTCAGGTCCGCGGCAGGATATCACGGAATCAAGTTTTCAATAAACGCACCCTACGAAGCCGGCAATTCACTTTGGCTCCGTTTCGATGAGGGAGTGGGTCAATTTGAGGAAGATCCCATCGAGGCACTAAGAAAAGCGGGCCTTCTGGACGCTTAGATTATTTACAATTGTTACCTTGTGGCCACATCTGAATTTGACAATGTGACCACTTTTTTCTCCAAAAATTTGAGCAAGAGGATATTAAGGTTTTGATATTTTTTCTCCAGACGACAGAGAAAAAATTTAGCCACGTTGTTTGCGTGGCTGTGTGGCGTGCTCGGAGTTTTACGAAATTTTCGCTTCGGTGAGGTGCATATGTTTTTTGATGGCCGTCACCAGTAAATCATATTTATCTTGCTTGATGGTAAATCTCACATTGAACGAACTGAAGGAATGGGCGGATCGAAGTGAGCGGATTTGGAAGTCGGCTATGTTAAATTCGTTAGCGACTCCGATAAGCCTTGGTAGCCCGGTATTATTTACGTCAATGCAGACAACTCTCGTTTCGTCCGTTTTGGACTGAATTAGGCTGGCCATTGCTGCGACCTCCTTTTGCAAGTGCCGGTTACTATAATACTTCGGGTCAAATTTTTTCGCAAACTTACCTGCCCGTTCAGTGGCACAGGATTTTCTCTATAAACTCCGCCATATGGGACCGGGCTCCGACGAATCGCCAAGTATATTTCAGGTGTTTGCCGGTGCGACCCTCCGGTGAGTTTGTATAAACGTTGTTTCCATGGCCGAAAATAACTTTCGTTTTGCAAGCAAGGCATTCAAGTTTTCCAATTTCCCCCTCCGCCTCTTTAAAACTGCCCCTGAAAGGAATTACGAGAATTGCCAAGCTTTCCCCCTGTTTATCTTTCCACCCACCGGCCCCGCCCCGCTTTTCAATTTTCAAGGTCATTTTGCGCCCGTCTTTTAAGATCATCATCTACCTCCTCTAAGCTGCCGTGTTTATTCTACGGCGCTTTTTGTTTTTTATCAAGAGCCTAATTCGTGCACTTTGCCGCGGCCGGCCTTCTTCTCGCCGGTTATCTTTTTATTTTTTAGTCGTTCTTCACGGGCCGAGTGGGGCACTTTTGTCGCGATGCGCGGGGCGCACTCGGCGAGCGCTTCGTTCACGAAGCGGTTGAGTTTTTCCGCTACAATGTCTTTGTTCTGCTTCTGCGTTCTTTGTGATTGTTCATAAAGAACTACCTCACCTACGTCATTCACACGGTTCGCGAGCGGAGCGTATGCCAATATTTTTTCTTTTTGTTCGTCACTCAGAACTTTTGATCCGCGGACATTCCAGCGCAAAACCGCCTTGGTCTCCACCTTGTTTACGTTTTGCCCGCCTTTGCCGCCGCTCCGCGCATGGGTGATCACGTATTCCGATTCGGGGATAGTAAGCTTGCTGCTCATTTCGTTGTCATTGGTTTCAAGGCCCACAATATCAATTATTTTTTATTTCCGCGATATTATCAAGTTGTGAATTATGCGCGTTTGACTTGTGGAGCGCGGTCGTCTATAATTTTCTCTTATATGGCTGATATGGCTGAAGATAAATTGGCTGCCGCTGGCGGCCAGACAATTGCATATCCGGAAGAAGCTTCCCGCGAAATGATTGACGCGGGTGTTTTCTGCGGCCGCAAGAAGTCAAAGATCAACCCGAAGATGAAAGACTACGTCATCGCTAACCGCGGCGGCATCGGAATCATCAATTTGGCGAAAACCGTTGAAGCTGTGGACAAGGCCGCCGGACTTCTAAAAGAAAAAGTCAAAGGCGGCGGTCTCCTGCTTATTGTTGGCACGCAACCTCCTGCCGAGGAAGGTATTTTAAAACTGGCCAACAAATTTAACCTGCCGAGCGTGACTACGAGGTGGGCCGGGGGAACCATTACGAATTTCAAGATCATTTCCAAGCGGATCGAATATTTTAAAAAACTTCGCGGTGACCTTGCATCCGGAGCTTTGACGGATAAATACACCAAGAAAGAACGCCTGATGCTTGAAAAGGAATTGGGCCGCCTTACGGAACTTTTCGGCGGGCTTGAAAGTTTAACAAGAGAACCGGACGTGCTGATAATTATTGATCCGAATCTTCACGAGCACTGCGGTTCGCGAAGCAAGGCGCATGAAGATCCCCGTGATTGCCCTGGCAAATGTTGATGCCGACCCGGATATGGTGGAATACCTCGTTCCAGGAAACGATAAATCGCGCAAGAGTATAAATTGGTTTTTGGGAAGGATTGAGTCGGCAGTGGAAGAAGCCGCGGCTATGCGCGCATCCGCCAAACTTGCCGAGGAAAAAGCGAAGGCAGAAACCCCCCCGGCAGATAAGGCAAAAAATAGTTTATAATTATTTTATACGGTGGCTTGCGCGGTCAAATCTGTTTTTTATGGTATGAGAAATAACGCAAAGGACATACAAAAACTACGTGAAATTACAGGAGCCGGCGTGATGGACTGCAAGAGGGCGCTCGGTGAAGCCGGCGGCGATTTTGATGCCGCTATAAAATTAATACGTGAACGCGGCCTTGTAAAAGTTGAAAAACGGGCCGACAGGGACACCGGCGCCGGGCTTGTCCATTCCTACGTCCACAACGAAAGAATCGGCGTGCTTCTGGACTTGCGGGCCGAAACCGATTTCGTCGTCCGCTCCGATCCTTTTCGGAAGCTCGCGCACGAACTTGCCATGCAAATAGCCGCGTCCGCGCCAGCCGATGTTGAAGAACTTCTGAATCAGTTATATATTAAGGATGAAACCCGAAAGGTAGTGGATGTCGTGAATGAGGTTATAGCGAGAGTAGGCGAGAATATCAGAGTCAACAAATTTTATAGGATAGAAATCAATTAATTTGTAACTTGCCCTCGCGGGCGAAGTTGGCATGTTCCAATTCATTTTCACCAATATTCTGATGATCTCCGCGGGCGCGCTTATCTACGTGGTGGCGCGCGCATTGCCGCGGCTTGAACCCGAGCCGCAACCGGAGAAGAAAAATATTCTGGAACGCTGGATCGCGTCCGAAGTCCCGGAGAAGGTTGACACGGCCCTGAACGGTTTTACGGTGAAGTTTCTGAGGAAGGTCAAGGTTCTGCTTCTCAAAACTGATAACGCCCTGAGCGGCCATCTGCAAAGGATCAAACCGGAGGCGAATGGCGCACCAAAACGGCAACGACAAGCCGAAGCCACTTATTGATTTCAAAGAAATCGCCGCGGAAAAGAATGCGGAAAAGGAGGTTGCCAACACGGAAAATTTAGGCGATAATCAAACACAGAAGGAAGCATAGCTTGTGGCGCAGGTGGCAGAGCGGTCAATTGCACCAGACTGTAAATCTGGCGCCTTCGGGCTACGCAGGTTCGAATCCTGCCCTGCGCACAAATAAAAAAGCCCAAATGGGCTTTTTTATTTGTGCGCCTTGCGACATTCAGTTCTGTCCCGCGCGTGAAGTGCGCCGTGCTATAATTAAGCTATGAATCCCTCGCACTCTCTTACGGTATACGTGATCGGCGTTATCATCGTCCTTGCTGTTGTTAACGGCATCACATGGCTTGTGGGTGGCATGGGAAGGTTCAGAACCATGGAATTGGTTTCTCTTGGCTTTTTATTGGGAATGCTCGCGATGTATATAGCAATGCATGTTTATAGGTGGTAAGAATTGGAGCACTGTCCGAAAGATTTTTTGTCAAAATTGTTTGAGGGTCGTCTGCTTCGGAACCCTGATATTTGCGCGATTTTGCATTTGTATGCATAATTTGATGGCGAGGGCCAGTAGTTTAGTGGCAGAACACCTCAGGCGCGCAACCCCGCACCAAAAAGCAAACCGGGCCTGTAGCTCAGTGGCAGAGCATCCGGTTTGCATCCGGAAGATAGGGGTTCGATTCCCCTCGGGTCCACAACAAAAATTTTGCTTTTTTGGTACGGGGCAAGTGAGGAGATCGCGGGTCCGATTCCCGCCTGGTCCACCACGTTACGGTCAGAAGGATTCCATTTTTTCCGCCGCTGCGGTAAGATATTTCTGAACTATGGTGGGGTGGCCGAGTGGTTGAAGGCGACGGTCTTGAAAACCGTTATACCCCCAAAAGGGTATCGTGAGTTCGAATCTCACCCCCACCGCAGAGTTGGAAAAGTTCCATCTTTGACTCCACCGATTTTGTTGGTGTATAATTTACTTACCATTCAGATGAAACGTGTTGTTACAATTTTAATAGTCGTTAGTTTCGTCGCCATTTCCGTTTTCGGATTCATCGGGGTTGAGTTTATGACGAGTCACCACGAGGCCTGCATCGTTTCCACGGTGCATGGCGGAATGTGCCCGGAAGCATCGGCGCCGTTGGATTACATAAACTTTCACATGAACGCGCTCAAGAGTTTTTCAACGGCGGTTTTCGGTTATAGTTCGGCGCTCGGCGCGCTGCTTTTGGTTTCAATTTTAGCCCTTGCGGCCGCTTTTAAACTTGTGGCGCCCGGTTTCGCGGACACGAACCTTGCAATTGCCCGTTTCGGAGCGGAACTTGCAAAACCCAGTTCGCCGCTTACGCGGCGGCTTTTGCGTTGGCTTTCTCTTTGTGAAAACAGTCCTGCTTTTTCCTAAGAGCGCCCGCTTGGAACCGCTTCATCCCGCTGAGGGCGGGATTGGTCGCGGCGGATTTTATCGCGCGCTCATTTTCCCGAAAAAGGGATTTTTTGTTGTTAGTTGAGCGGTAAAGTAAATCAAAAGTAAAAATTATGCTGAAAAAAAGATTATTTTGGCTGGTGCTTGTCGCCGTGGCGGTTCTCGGCGTGGGTATCTACTTCAATTCCGCCGGCGCGAATATTTTTGCTGGTGCGTCCGCGGGCGGCAAGTGGTTCCTGCTAATTCTCATCGTCGCGGCCTTAGCCGAGAGCTTAAATCCCTGCGCTTATTCGGTTTTGCTTCTTACCATCGCTTTTCTTTTCAGCTTGGGCAGGTCCAGAGCTCATATTCTACAGGCGGGAGGCGCGTTCATTTTGGGAATTTTTCTCGTCTACATCGGCATCGGCCTCGGCGCTTTGCAGGCGTTGCAGTTGTTCAACACGCCTCACTTTATGGCGAAAATCGGCGCGGTGATTCTCTTCGTTTTGGGGTCAATAAACCTCATAAACTCTTTCTTCCCGAAGTTCCCCATAAAATTGAGCATTCCGCAGTCGGCGCACAATAAAATGGCGCTGCTTATGGAAAAGGGTTTCATTCCCACGGCGTTTGCCCTGGGAGCGCTCGTCGGTCTCGGCGAATTTCCCTGCACGGGCGGGCCGTATCTCGTGGTGTTGGGGCTCTTGCACGATCAGGCGACGCGACTTGCCGGTTTGGCGTATTTGCTGCTCTTTAATTTGATTTTCATCTTGCCGCTCGTTATATTCTTATTAATAGCGAGCGAACAATCACTTCTTGCGAAAGTGCAGGAGTGGAAAAAATCAAGCACGGGAAACATGCGATTCTGGTCGGGAATCGTAATGGTCGTTCTGGGAGTGATAATTTTCTTCCTCTAACGGCTAAAATTATATAATGCGAAAATTGCGAATACTGTATGCGAATAATGCGAAAAATTTTCGCGGTATTCGCATAAATAATTCGTAGATTTGCATTATGATCCTATGGACGAAATAAAGGATTTTGAAGCGTTGGTTAAAAAAGTTGAAGCGATGAAAAAATCCGGAACGGTGGATTTGTCCACCGAAGAGGATTTGAGCATCGCGATAATGAACCTCGTCAGCTTGGAAGAACACTTCTTTTTCACCGGCGAGAAAACCGGCAAGGAGGAATATTTTGACCTGCTCGGCGAGGTGCGGGAAATGCGCAAGAAACTTCTCGCCAAAATGATAGACAAACACGAAGGCGAGACGTGGTGCATTTCCAAGCATCTCTTGGCGACAACGATGCGCTTGATAGAGGTCGGGACGAAGTTGCGGGGCGACAAGAAGCTGAAAGAAGCGAAAGAAGTTTTTGAACAGGCGTTCAAGATCTATTCCATGTTTTGGGCGCTGCGCCTGAAGTTGATTGATGCTTCCGGATTTAAACAAGCCGCGGCTAGCGAAAAACCCTGGACCCTGAAAGATATCGTTAATAAATTAGTTGATTGCTGCGATGAATAGGAAATACATTATCCTGGTATTTGTGGTTTTGGGCATCGCCATTCTCCTTATCGCTTTTCTCTTTTACCCGAGATCGCCCTATGCCAAAGGCACGCTTGACGGGTTTGCCCAGTGCCTTTCGTCAAAAGGAATTAAAATGTACGGCGCTTATTGGTGTCCTCATTGCCAGAACCAAAAGGCGGCTTTCGGCGATTCGTTCAAGTACGTGAATTACGTGGAGTGCACACAGGAGGTAGCGGCCTGTGAATCTGCCGGGGTCGTGGGCTATCCGACATGGGTTTTTCCGGACGGCAGGCGGCTTGAAGGCGAACAGAAACTTGAGGATTTATCCTCGGCAAGCGGCTGCGCATTGCCCGGCAGCGAACCGAGCGCATCGCCTTCTTCCACAACGCCCTAACGCGAGCGGCTTCAGCCGCGTCCAATGACGCCACTTGACCCCTTCCGATGTTATTTGCTAACATCTTCGTGGCTTTGTTGCCAATCCAAGGAGGAGTATAAAAATGAAGAACAGAGCGAACGGAGGGACGATTCCCGCATTTCCGAATTCATTTCCATACAACGAGTTGCTATTTCGCGGCAAGCTTTCGGCGAAAACGCGCACATGGCGCTGGAACCACACAGGGTTGACACTTCTTTACACATCTACGAGCACTGCTCGGGATGTGGCGGAGGCGCACGGTCTTGATCCGAAGAGTGCCCCCCGCAGTGTACTGGTCGGCATTGGTGAGCTTGTTCCGGTCCGTGAGCTTACCAGTGCTGAGGCGGATCAAATCGAGAAAGAATTCGCCAACGGAAGGCCCGACATTTTCATTGGCGCCGGACGATATCGCTACGAATTCAAAAACCTGAAACGTTTCAAGAAGCCCGTTCCGTTCAAGCCGCCACAGGGAGCGGTGAGGTTATTCAACGTTCCGGTTTTCCTTGTAGCCAAAGCCCTCAAGGAAGTCGGCGTTTCTCTCTAGAACGTGGACTGAGCCGGACCAAGTATGGGACAGCAGTAATGCTGTCCTTTTCGTTTTCCTGAATCATCGTGATTCGAATATTGTCCGCCCATCAGGAAAATAATACCCGCTTCTGTTAGAATAAATAGGTAATGGGTAAGATACGGAATCTTGACCAACTCGCGATAACCGAACTCCGGCGTTCGGCGCTTTTGCTCGCCGAGGCAGGACTTGAAGCCATTGATACGGAGAAAATCATAAAGAACAACGTCCGACTCAAAAACGGCACGGTTGAGGTCGGGGGACAAAGCTTTTCGCTGAAAAATATCGGCAAGATAATTTTTGTGGGCATCGGCAAGGTTGCTTCGGAAGCCGCGGCAACCGCGGAAAAGATTTTGGGAAAACATCTCGCCAGCGGGATTTTGGTTGACGTGAAACCCGCGCCGAAGCTCAAAAAAATAAAAGCGTTCCAGGGGACCCATCCTCTGCCCTCGGCGAAAAATGTTGTGGCGGCGAAGGCGATAGTCAAAACCTTGCATGGTCTTAAGGAAAACGATCTGGTTATTTTCGTGGTATCCGGCGGCGGCTCAACTCTCTTGTGCCTGCCGTCTGATGATCGGAAAAGCGGCGAAGAATCGCGGATAATGAAAATTTTGATAGCCAAAGCGGCGACAATCCAAGAAATCAACACGCTCCGCAAGCATTTGTCCCTCGCCCGCGGTGGATATTTGGCGAAGTGCGCCTATCCCGCGAATGTCGTTTCTCTGATCTTCTCAGACGTGCCGGGAGGCGATCTGGGCTTTGTGTCTTCAGGCCCGACGGTGAAGGACGGAACGACGGTTGAAGACGCCGAGAAAATAGTGGAAAAATATCAAGTTGAGAAACGCAAGCTCAACTTGATAGATACGCCGAAGGAAGATAAGTATTTCCAAAAGGTCAAAAACGTCCTCGTAGTTTCCAACGACACCGCGCTCACGGCGATGGAGGCGAAAGCTGGCGAGCTCGGTTTCAAGGCGCAGATCATGACGACATGCCTCGCGGGCGAGGCGGCGGACGTCGGTTTGCGCACCGTTCAAAATTTGCATGATGTCGGCGCGAAATCGGTTTTTCTATACGGCGGGGAGACGACGGTAGCCGTGAGAGGTACTGGACGCGGCGGACGGAACCTGGAACTCGCGCTCTCCGCCCTACGGGAAGTGCGCGAAGGAGAACTCGTTCTGTCTTTGGCCTCCGACGGCCACGACAACGGCGAGTTCGCCGGCGCGATTTGTGATACAATTACAAAGGAAGCAGTGGAGAAAGCCGGTTTTGATATTGAAGCAGAACTGGAGAATAGCAACTCATATCCGGTTTTTGAAAAATCCGGGAATTATTTGCTCACCGACCATACTGGTTCAAATGTTTCGGATTTGGTGATTGCGATAAAAGAATAAACATCAATCTTACGAAAATACGAAAATATACGAAATTACGAAAACTAAATTTGAGGTGACCACATTTCGTACGTTCGTAAAATTTCGTACTTTCGTAAGAGCGGGCAATAGCGAGCATGAAATCCAAAAAATTAATTCTCAAATTTGAAGAAGTCGGCATCAAGGACGTTCCGCTCGTAGGCGGCAAGAACGCGTCCCTAGGCGAGATGATACGCACGCTCAAGAGCAAGGGCGTGCCCGTGCCGTCCGGCTTTGTCGTCACCGCCACCGCTTATTTTTATTTTCTGAAGAAAACGAAACTTGATAAATTCATTAAGGAAACGCTTGAAGGGCTGGATACGAAGAAGCTGAAAGACCTGCACGACCGCGGCTCGGCCATCAGATACGCCATAACACGCGCGGAATTTCCCAAAGACCTTGAGCGTGAAATCGTGAAAGCGTATCGCGAACTTGAAGCGCGCTATGGCAAGGACGTTGACGTCGCCGTGCGTTCTTCCGCCACGGCTGAAGATCTTCCCGGAGCGTCCTTCGCCGGCGAGCAGGAGAGCTACCTCGGCATCCGCGGGGCCGCGGAAGTGTCCAAGGCCGTGCGTGCCACAATGGCTTCGCTTTTCACCGACCGCGCCATTTCTTACCGCCACGACCGCGGTTTTGACCACTTCAAAGTCGGCCTTTCCGCCGGCGTCCAGAAAATGGTGCGTTCCGACCGCGCCTGCTCCGGCGTGATGTTCACGTTGGACACCGAGTCCGGTTTCAAGGACGTCGTTCTCATCAACGGCTCGTGGGGTTTGGGCGAGATGATAGTGAAAGGCGAGGTGACTCCCGACGAATTTTTTATCTGGAAAGAAGGGCTGAACAAGGGAGTGAAGCACCCCATCATTGAAAAGAAACTCGGAGTGAAACTGCGCAAAATGATTTACCACCGCGGCGCGGCAATTCAGCAGACGAAGATAATTCCCACGGACGAGAAGGAGCGCGATTCGTTCGTGCTCAAAGACAAGGAAATAGAAGAGCTCGCGCGCTGGGGAGTCATCATTGAAAAGCATTACACGGAGCACTACAAAAAGTGGACGCCTATGGATATGGAGTGGGCGAAGGACGGCGTCACGGGCGAACTTTTCATAGTTCAGGCAAGGCCGGAGACCATCCACGCCAATCAGGATTTTTCAAAAGTCAAAGAATATATTCCGCTTGAACGCCGCGAGCCGATCGTGATGGGCGCGTCCGTCGGTTCCAAGATTGCCACGGGAAAAGCACGCGTGATACTGGACGCCAAGCGCATCGGTCAGTTCAAAAAAGGAGAGGTGCTTGTGACCACGATGACCGACCCCGACTGGGAGCCGATAATGAAAATGGCTTCCGCGATAGTGACGGACAAGGGCGGTCGCACTTCGCACGCCGCGATAGTGAGCCGCGAACTCGGAATTCCGGCGGTGGTCGGAACCGAGAAGGCGACGAGAATTATAAAGACCGGCGATCCCATCACGGTGGACACGACCGGGAGCGCCGGCAACGTTTACCGCGGTTTTTTGAAATTCAAAGTGGTTGAGCACGACCTGAAAAAAATTCCCCGGCCGAAGACGCACATCATGGTGAACGTGGCGATTCCCGACAGCGCCTTTGAAACCTCGTTCCTGCCGACGAGCGGCGTCGGGCTCGCGCGGGAAGAATTCATCATCGCGTCCAGGATGGGAGTGCATCCGATGGCTTTGCTCAACTTATCCAAGCAGCCGTCCGTTATCCGGCGCGCGATTGAAGCCAAAATGCGCGGCTGGAAAGATCCGAAGCAATATTATATAGATAATCTTGCTTTTGGCATCGCGAAGATCGGCGTGGCTTTCTCACCGAACCCCGTCATCGTCCGCTTCTCGGATTTCAAGACAAACGAATATCGCACCTTGCTCGGTGGCGGACCGTATGAACCGAAGGAGGAAAATCCGATGATCGGCTGGCGCGGCGCTTCGCGCTACTATGACCCGAAATTCAGGCCGGCGTTCATGCTTGAGGCGGCGGCCGTGAAAAAAGTCCGCGAAGAGATGGGGCTCACGAACGTTATTCCCATGGTGCCGTTCTGCCGCACGGTGGAAGAGGGAATTAAAACGCAGGAAGCGATGGCCGAAGCCGGACTCATCACGGAATATATTGCCAATCGCCATCGGGACGGCACAAAAAAACTTCCGCGTCATTCCGCGTCAGTTCCGCGTAGTTCTGCGACCGTGCCGGTGTACGTGATGTGTGAAATTCCTTCCAATGTCCTACTCGCCGACAAGTTCCTGGATATTTTTGACGGCATGTCCATCGGTTCCAACGATTTGACACAGCTCACGCTGGGATTAGACCGTGACTCCGGCATTGTGACGAAGATTGCCAACGAAAAGAACGACGCGGTGAAAAAACTCATCGCGGAAGTGATAGCCCGCTGCCACGCGCGCAAAAAATACATCGGCATCTGCGGCCAGGGGCCATCCGATTATCCGGATTTCGCGGAGTTTTTGGTGGAAGCGGGAATAGACAGCATGTCCCTGAACCCCGACACCGTGGTGCGCACGACGGTCGCGGTAGCGGAGAAGGAGAGGGAATTGAAGAGAGGGTAGTCAGAGTTGAGCAGGTTTTTGGCCAAAATGTGCGGATTTGAGCAATAATGTATAGATTTAGAGTCTGCTTGTATAGATTTAAAAAATATGCTAAACTACGCCTAAGGCACAAAGAGCCCGTTTTCTTATGGAAAATGAGGATGATTTGATAACTATAGGCCAGGCCGCCGAACTGCTTGGGGTTTCTATCATGACACTTCGCCGTTGGGACGAAAGCGGGCGTTTTCTATCCATAAGGAAACGGCCCGGCGGCGACCGCTACTACAGAAAAAAAGACGTGGAACTATTTTTAAGCGATCTGTTTCGCTTGGCGTACGACTGGGTTCTCTCGAATGCCGAATTTCCGGAAACCCTTTATTGCCAGACGAGCGCGACCTTTCAAGCGCGCCTCACGAGAATGCAGGATGACATGATCCGCAGCGGGACCGTGAAAGAGCTATTTTCGCTTCTCGTTTCGATTGCGGGAGAGATAGGAAATAATTCATACGACCACAATCTCGGATCGTGGCCCGACACGCCCGGAATATTTTTCGGATATGACCTCAATAAAAAGCATATCGTGCTTGCCGACCGCGGACTCGGCGTTCTTGAAACATTAAAGAGAGTAAGGCCGCAACTGGACAACTTTGAAGATGCGTTGCGAGTTGCTTTTACGGAAGTGATTTCGGGGCGTGCTCCCGAAGGAAGAGGAAATGGATTAAAATACGTAAAGGAAGTAATCTCGGAAAACCCGATTAGCCTGCTCTTCCAAAGCGGAGATGCGGAACTTACGATGAATGGCAAAAGTCAAAACTTCACGGTAGCTAAAAGCAAAAATAGTTTGCGCGGCTGCTTCGCATTCATATCGTATTAAAATCAATGATCATTGAGCTCAAAAAATTCGGCACAACGCTCATTTCACGGCAAATGGGGCGCGAATCGTTCGCTGCCCTGCAGCCGCTTTTGCGCGACGTGAGAGAAGGAGAAAACATCGACATCGATTTTGATGGCGTTTTGACATTCTCTCCGTCGTGGGGCGATGAATTCCTGACGCCGCTCGGAAAGACTTATGGCAAAAGAATTTTATTAAGGAATACGGGCAATCCATCGGTACGGGCCACGTTGGAATTACTGGAGAAAACCACGAACGTTAAGTTTTCCGTACAGGATTGATGTCGCGGTAGCGGAGAAGGAGAAAGAATTGAAGAGGGGATAAGCGGCTGACCGGCACTTTTGGCGTCCCGTTAACCACCCGAACTGCCGTAGTTTACACGCCGGGTGGAGATGCCGCTTTACAAAAATAATCGATGGCTGTATAATGCGACCAGCCATTAATTTGATTCGGAAAGGGGTGTTTTATGGCGGTAGGGCGAAAGTGCAAGAATATTTTGAGGCGGCGGAGCTTGTTGAACAATATGTGGCTATGACTGAGCAGATGTATGACCAGCTACGCAGTTCCTTGGAATTGGCGGGGGACACCGCCGGCGCTAAAGCCACGAACATTCAAAAGAAAATTTACGCCGTGGTTCGTGACAGGGTTTTCGATTTTGTCTATGGAACTTACGAGGACCTTCTTACGAACGAAGAGGTGGACCAGCTTATTGAAATGGAGCGGCTTCCGATTGTTAAAAAGATGAGGGAGCTCACTCCGGAAATTCAGAACAGGATTATCGGATTCGTTATGTCTGCATATAAAGAGCTGGAAAAAGAAATAGAGAGAATTATCCACTCCGAACTCATAGGTGCCGACATCCTGCAAAAAACGTTTCCGCAGAAAACCAACCTGCCGAACTGATTTCCTGTCGCGCCTCTCGTAGTGAACAATACATAATGCTGCCCGGTTTACCGGGCGGTTTTTTTGCT
Organism: uncultured bacterium; assembly: GCA_963844965.1. Classification (GTDB taxonomy): domain Bacteria; phylum Patescibacteriota; class Minisyncoccia; order UBA6257; family 2-01-FULL-56-20; genus REEB91. Next base: position 196,279 of record CAWJQC010000007.1, read on the forward strand.
TGTATCTTATCGGGCGGCGTGGCTCAAATGGTGGACCTGCCGGCAGGCGGGGATGATACAGTCGGCCGCGCGCACGACCGTCGCGGTAGCGGAGAAGGAGAAGGGGATGGGGAGGAAGTAGGATATTTGGAAAACAAAAAGCGGACAGGGTTTGACGCCTGCCCGCCGAGTTTCTGGTCCTCGTCAGATTTGCCGTTTTGCCGTTGGAGTTTAACCGGAGTGGGGGTCGACTCTCGATACGAACCACCCGAAGTTAACCCCGAAGGGTTCATATTCGATCACATCCCTTTCGTGGAGTTTCTTTGCAATCGCCGGAGAAGCGATGATGTGAAATCCGCCAAGGAATCGTGCCGGCGTCCGCGCCGTTCCAAGGCCGAGGTCGCGAATAACCTGGTCATCATCCGCCGGATATAACAGGATGCGGTCCCCGTCGTCTTCTATCTTTCCAATCGTCAAGGTTGGGTTAGCCATTGTCCACCTCCGACCTTTGGAGATAGTGCGCTTCGCGGCAGTGATAACAGCGAACCTTCTTGTCTGCCGCTGCAACTGCATCAGCGAATTGCGCAGCCGCTTCCTCGTTGTCCCATTGGCCAAGTTCGCGCTCCGCCACGGGCTCCAGGAAGAAGATTTCCTTTTCCTTGCCGGAGACCTTGCCGACATGCCCGTCAACGCCGGGGTTTTTCGCTACGACTCTCGCGATTGCGATGCGGGTATCGTTGCGGTCAGCATTGGCGAACACGAAGCAATCGCCGGGTAGTATGGCGAAAAGAGCGTGTTCGCGGTTCGCGTATCCCTTGCGTGGGACGAAGATGGGCTTTTTGGATTTTCCTTCGCGGTCACAGATGATGACCGCATCGCCGGTGTTGGTGTACCCACCGCCGCATTCCCAAGCGGCGGTAAGACGTGACTTCGTTCGGTGGACGGTGACGGTAGTATCCATTGTCGTGTCCTTTCTTCTCTCGCGACCGATTTGAATTAGCACGCGAAGTGCTGTCGGTTGCGGCCTTGCAGGCTCCCTTTTCGTCGGGGAATGTCTCTGAACTTATTTTCTCAAAGAGCCCTTAAAGCGGCTGCTCAAATGGCTTGTGCGTCTGTTCTCCTAGCACCGGTTCTCAAAATCCCCTCATTGGAGGGGGTTTATTTTAACAGCTAGGATTTATCGTTTTCCTTCTCCAAAAAATTGGGTTGTGGGACGTTAGGGGTCAATGCACACAAAAAAAACGACCCACGCAGTGCGTGAGTCATAAATTTTCAGCGAGTTCTGGTTTTCTCAGTATAAGCCCTTCGTTCTGAGGTGAGTGATTATCTTTTTGGCGATGACCATCGGCAGTTCCCTCCGCCACATTATGCGCGTGTCCGTTCGCGGAAAAAGTTTCCAGATAGCCGTACCTTCTTTGGGATTGCCCTTGTCGTCTATTTCAATCCTGAAATCCTGGAGTTTGAGTTCGTTTATCAGCCAATCGGCTGTGGGACGATATTCCAGGTGGGGGCCGAATTGCAGGTCTCCGTCCTTCATTCCAATGATAGGTGACCTCGCGAAACCGCTGCACCACTGATTGACAATGGCCCTCTGCAGTTTTTCCTGGTTGTGGATTTTCGTGGAAGACCACAAAATTATGATGTCGTTCTTGTACCTTTCGCCCACGTAATAGCCGGCCGGCCATTTGCATCCCAAACCGATAGCGAAGCAGGTGCCATTGAACCTGACGACGCTGAAATATTCGTAACGCATGTAGGCCGTGCGCGAGTTGCAGTCGCCGGGCCGGGTATCGTCGGCGATTCTTGAAAACGCGCCGTCGTAGCTCCAATGATCTCCCGGGTCTTCCTTGGGAAAGAAAACCCTCGCCAATTCATTTTCGGTGAGAAGTTTGTAAACTTCCTCCACCACTTCTTCTCCGTAGAGGCCGCGTTGATTTGTAGCCCTGAGCGCGGCATCAATGTGCCTCACAAGAACTCCCCGAAGTTTCCACTTGAATTCCCGTATGTTCTGAAACACTGTCCACCTCCTGCGTTTCTATATAACTGGTTAGTGCCACCTTGGATTGTAGTCGCCGAAACCACCGTCGTCAAGTTTTTAGGCGCCGTTTTCCTTTCCCGAAAAATGGGGTTAAAATTTTTTTGCTATACTTGAATGATGGCTACAAATATCAACCCCGTTCTTGAGGTGCGTGAACTGCGGAGATTGTACGGCGAAACGGTTGCCGTGAACGATATTTCGTTTGCGGTGTACCCGAACGAGATTGTCGGTCTTCTCGGACCGAATGGCGCGGGAAAAACGACGACTATCAATATGATTCTCGGAGTTTTGGAACCCACCGGGGGTTCCATCCGGATAAAAGGAAAAGATATCGCAAAGAAGCACAGCGAGGTGCTCTCGCGTACCAATTTCGCGGCGGTCTACGCGCAAGTTCCCGGCAATCTGACGGTCTTTCAGAATCTCCATATATTCGGGCTGATGTACGGCGTGCCGGATTTGCGCAACCGCATCGAGGAATGCCTCGGAAATTTTGACCTTAAGGATTTCAGGAATACCAAATGCGGCGTGCTTTCCTCGGGCGAGCAAACGAGGGTGGGTTTGGCGAAGGCGATGCTCAATAATCCCGACCTTCTTCTCCTTGACGAACCGACGGCTTCGCTTGATCCCTCGAGCGCCCAGATCGTCCGCGCGAAAATTAAAGATTATGCCGCGAGCGGCGCCGGGGGAATTTTGTGGACATCCCACAATATGCATGAAGTAGCGGACGTCTGCGACCGCGTTCTTTTTCTCTCGCACGGCAAGATTATTCTTGAAGGCGATCCCAAGATGCTTCCCGGCGAATATGGCAAAAAAGACCTTGAAGAACTTTTTATCGCGATTGCCCGCGAACCGCTCGCTTTGGAATCCGTATAATAATTTTACATGAGCATAAAACGCATTTACGCAATATTCCTCCGCCAAATTTATCTCATTCGCGGCAACGGCACGCGCTTCATTCAGATATTTATTTGGATTACCGTAGACATCACGCTGTGGGGCTTCATCAGTAAATACCTTACCGGAATAGCCGGCTCCGGGTTCAGTTTTGTGCCCATCTTGTTGGGTGCGGTCCTCCTGTGGGATTTTCTGATTCAAGTTATGCAAGGCATCACCATGTCATTCTTTGAAGATGTGTGGTCCCGCAATTTTTTGAACATTTTTGCGTCACCGCTGAGGATATCCGAGTATATTGCCGGCCTCGTGCTTACGGGAATTATGAGAAGCATACTGGCCCTCGTTGTCATGCTTATGTTTGCGACTCTCGTCTTCGGGCTTTCAATTTTCATCTACGGCGTTTCTCTTGCGTTATTCCTCCTCATCCTCTTTCTTTTCGGCATCTCTTTGGGAATTTTCGGCATCAGCATTGTGCTCCGGCTTGGACCATCGGCCGAGTGGTTCGTCTGGCCTATTCCTGCCCTGCTTTCCCCGTTTGTGGGAGTGTTTTACCCCTTGACGACGCTGCCTCAGTGGATGCAATACGTCGGGCAGCTTCTCCCGCCTTCATATGTTTTTGCGGGCATCCGCAGCATCATTAACGGCGGAGGGTTTTCTCTTCCCACGCTCATCTGGGGAATTATTCTTTCCATATTTTATATTATTCTTGCGTATAGTGTTTTTACGGCGATTTACCGAAAAGCGATGCGTACCGGTCTTATCGCTCGCTACAGCGCGGAGAATGTAAGTTGACGCTATCAAAATGCAATTTCTCTAGCTCCGTTTTCCTTTCCCGAAAAATGGGGTTAATATTATTGTATGACATACAAAATGATGTTAACCGCTCGTCAGATTCTTGATTCGCGCGGGGAACGGACGATAGAAGTTCAACTGGTAACTGGTAACCGGAAATTGGTAACTGGTTCTGTGCCGCAGGGGAAGAGCAAGGGTTCTTTTGAGGCGCATTACGTTCCGCCGGAGGTTGCCGTGCGGAATGTGGAGAAAATTATCGCGCCGAAGCTTAAAAATTTTGACGTTACGCGCCAGCGCGACATTGATTCATTTTTGATAAGGTTGGACGGCACGCCGATGAAATCCCGCCTCGGGGCGAACGCCATTTTGGGCGTTTCCATTGCTTGCGTGAAAGCCGGAGCGGCGGTTAAAAACGTGCCGCTTTGGAAATATATTGGGAAATTGCTTGGTGGCGTTCCGGCAAAAAAATCTGCAGGCCCGCGGCCATACGTCAACATGATCAACGGCGGCATGCACGCCGGAAATAATCTGCGTTTCCAGGAATATCTTGTGATTCCCAAGGCGAAAACTTTTTCGGAAGCCGTGTGGATCGCGACCGAATTGTACCAATCGCTAAAAATTTATTTGGAAAAAACAAAAGGCAGAAGCGCGGCTAATTTGGGCGATGAAGGTGGCTTCGCGCCGGATTTCAAGGATGCGCTTGAACCCTTCGCCATATTGGAGAAAGTCGCGAAAAGCGCCGGCCTGCGCGGCAAAATTGATTTCGGACTGGATGCCGCGGCGACAGATGCCGGTTTGAACGTGAAAAAATTTTCGGAAACCTACGCGGTGATGGCGAAGAAATTTAATTTGTTTTATTTGGAAGACCCGCTTCCCGAAAATGATTTTAAAGGATTCGCCGCTTTGCGGCAAGAGTTGCCGCGGCATCTTCTCGTCGCCGGCGATGACCTTACGGTGACAAATCTGGAACGGATGGAACTTGCGCACGATTCGGAGAGCGTGAACGCGATGATAGTGAAACCGAATCAGATAGGCACGGTAACGGAGGCGATTGACGCCGTGCGCAAAGCGAAAGAATGGGGCTGGGCGGTTGTCGTTTCTCATAGGAGTGGTGAAACGAACGACGATTTCATCGCCGACTTCGCAGTAGGCGTTCGCGCCGACGGTTTCAAGCTCGGCGCTCCCGCCCGCGGCGAACGGATCGCGAAATATAACAGGTTGCTGGAGATCGAACGGGAATTCTGATTATCTATTAAGTTAATTTATGTTCCAATAAAAACGCCGCGCCTGTTGCGCGGCTGTTTTGTCTCAGAGGATAATTTCCCATGGGTGATAATGTATTCTGCCATGGCTTTCAAGTTCAAAAATGCCGATTTGGTTTTCCAGCGGGCTCATGATGATGTGATAGCGGGAAATACGCCTGTTCTTGCGCATCCAGTCGCGCATTTCGCGGTAGTCCTCGCCGTGGCGGTGGGTTCTCTTGTAGTAGATGTTGGAACAGAGTGCTCCGTAGCCAACGGGATGTGTGTGGCCGAGCATGACCTTAAGCCCGCGTTTTTTCGCCCGTTCCAGTGATTTCGGGAGCAGAGGTCCCTCTTCCCAATGACAATCGCCGTATGAGCCGGTGATTCCGATAAGAGTTTCAAAGATGACGCCACTTGTTTCATCTATGAGGCACGTGAACGGTATTTCGCGACAGAGTTCCGCGGCCTTTATGAAAATGTGCTCCAGGGAGTTTCTGCCGCTCAAGGATTCCAGGAACGCTTCGCGGGCGATGCCTATCGGCCGCGGCCTGGTTCCGGTCCGCAATCTATCGTCGCCTCTGTAGCATGTAATGATCGCGTCTGCCATTCCGAGTTTTTTTGCGACAAGCAAAAGGTCGTGAAAATCGATCAGTTGTTTCACCGCTATCTTCCTCCCAAAAATGCTTCCGGTATTATAAGACATTTTCGTTTAAAAAGCAAGGGCCGCACTTTTGCAGATCAAAAACCGGAAGCTCGTGCCTCCGGTTCGTTCATCTTTAATTCAGGATGTTTATGCGAGGATTTCTCCGGCGATTTGCCTGACCCGCTCTCTGACCTCGGCTTTCTGGCTCTTTGTCCGGATTTTCGGGCCGGTGTATTTGCCGTGGAAGTCGTGGATTCGTGCGAAATAGACACTCACTATTTTTTCGGGATAGCGGGCCTTCGTCTGCCGGAAAATTTCGGAGCATTCCGTCGTGGAGGCCGGATTCCATTTTCCCTGTCGCCAGAGTGCGTGTCCGACCGAGCCCATGCGTGGAATGCAGCAGCAGAAAGCGACCTCTTTCGCCTCCATGACTTCAAAAGCGAATTTTGCGGTTCTGAGCGCTTTGCGGATGGGGTCCAGGATGAGTGGCGGGGCGATAAGAACGTTCGCTCCGACCTGCGCGCCGTAAGAATGCAGAAATTCCGCGAACGCGACGTAGTCCTTAAGTTCGCATCCTTTGTTGACGAGCGCGAGGTCGGCGTCGTCGGCGACTTCAAGGCCGGTGAAGATCTGCATATATGGTTTGAGTTCGGTGTGAAGGGCCTCAAGTATTTCTTCCACGCGCGTCTCAAGGAGGTTTGCGTCGTAGTCGTCAAACGCTCCATGGTGCCTCGCTCGTATCATTATCTCCAGTTCGCTTCCCAGCTTTTTCGCGTTGACGACCGTTGCGCGGCATTGCGTATGAAGTTCAAGGCCGTTGGATTCCACGAAACGGTAGATGTGCTGCCGCAGGCGCCTCGGGATTTCCACGAACCAGCTGCCGTTGGTTTCAACCAGAATTTTGCCGGCTTTTAGAATATCCCCATAGTTCTTCCTGTCGTTTACGAACTTGTTGAAATGCCGGATCATCTGTTCGGCGGAGAGCGGCACGGGCGATACGCAACTTTTCATCAGGTGGAAGCCGCAGAAACTGCAGCCGCCGTTGTTGTAGACGTGATGGCAGATGTTGTAAGAATACGGATAGTATCTGTGACTCATTTCGTGACATCTCCGAATCGGATTGTTTTGAGCTAATCATAGGGTAGTGCATCGGCGCCCGGCCGTCAATATAGGAGATGTGACAGGCGCGGTATTTTCCTTGTTCCGAGTTAATGATAAACTGGAACAAATGGCAAAAAGAAAAATCTATCTTGACCACGCCGCGACAACGCTGATGGACCCGCGCGTTTTGCGCGCGATGATGCTGTATTTTTCGGAGGAGTTCGGCAATCCGTCAAATTTGTACGGGCTCGGGCTCAGGGCGAAAAAAGCTGTCGCTGAGGCAACGCGGAGAATAACGGACGTCCTGAACTGCGCGCCGGATGAGTTCGTTTTTACCGGTTCGGCGACGGAGGCGGATAATCTGGCGATTGCCGGCACGGCGCGGGCGAACCGTAAGGCCGGGAATAAAATTATTATTTCTAACATAGAACACAAGGCGGTTCTTTCAACCTGTGAGGCGCTCAAAAAAGAGGGCTTTGAAATCGTGGAATTGCCTGCCCACAAAGACGGGCTCGTCCGCCCCGCCGAGTTGCGTAAACTTCTGGACAACAAAACGACTCTGGTCTCGGTGATGTATGCTAATAATGAAATCGGTACGATACAGCCCATTTCTAAAATTTCGGAAATTATCAGAAATTTTAGAAATGGAATTTCTAATTCCCAATTTCTAATTTCTAAAAAAGATTCCAATTACCCAATTACCAATTACCAATTACCGCTATTCCACACGGATGCGGTGCAAGCACTGCAGTTTTTGGATTGTGACGTAAACAAGCTTGGCGTGGACTTGCTCACGATTTCCTCGCACAAGATTTATGGGCCGAAGGGCGTCGGCGGCTTGTACGTGCGGCGCGGCGTTGCGATCCAACCCATAATTTACGGCGGCGGACAGCAGCGCGGTCTGCGTCCGGGAACGGAAAACGTGCCGGCCATCGTCGGCTTCGGCGAAGCGGTGAGGTTAGCGACAAGTAAAAAGCGACACGAAACAAGTAGAGTTAAAAAACTGCGGGACAAGCTGGAGAAGGGGATCCTCAGGTCAATTCCGAAGGTTGTCCTGAACGGCCACCCGACAAAGCGCCTGCCGAATTTTTTGAACGTTTCCATTTTGGACATTGAGGGCGAGGCGCTGCTTCTTTGTCTAGATGAGAAAGGAATCTTTGTTAACACCGGCTCGGCGTGCAATTCGGAAAGCTTGGAGCCGTCTCATGTTTTGACCGCGCTTGGAAATCCATACGAATATATTCACGGGAGCATCCGCTTCACGCTCGGCAGGGGGACGACCTCCCGCGATATTGACTACGTTCTCCGCGAACTGCCGCCCATTGTGGCAAAATTGCGAAAAATATCGCCCCTTGATCTCAAACTTGGCGCGAAGAAAAAAATATCCGAGCCCAAGGCCTTCGTCGGCGGCCAAACGCCGCATTTTCTGCGGAAAAAACATGGATGAATTTCAGATAAGCAATAGCAAAATAATTCTTGTTCTCGGCAATATCACTAAAATTAAGGCCGATGCTATAGTTAACGCAGCGAACAATTCCCTGATGGGTGGTGGCGGAGTGGACGGGGCGATACACAGAGCGGCAGGACCGGAGTTGGACGAAGAATGCAGGAAGCTCGGAGGATGTGCGGCCGGTGAAGCGAAAATAACGAAAGGATACGCTTTGCCGGCAAGGCATATAATCCACACGGTGGGACCGGTTTGGCGGGGCGGCAAAGAGAAAGAGGAGGAAATTCTTGCGAGCTGTTACCGCAATTGCCTCGCGCTCGCGGCGGAGAACGGCATAAAATCTATCGCGTTTTCCTCAATTTCCACCGGAGCTTACGGTTTTCCAATCGAAAAGGCCGCGCCGATCGCTGTTCGTGAGGCGTCTAATTTTCTAAAAAATAGCGAAGTGCCTTCATCAGTAATTTTTGTTTTATTTTCGGATAAAGATTCTTGAAAATTTACGAGCGTTGCCTCGGTGCTTTGTAGTAAAATAATAGTTATGCAAACCAAGACAAAAAAGCGTAAATCCAAGCCGGACGTCGTGAACAAATTCACCGGCGGGAGCTGGGCGTATTCAAAAACGGTGCGCGACCATTTTTTCAGTCCCCGCAATCTGCTATTGGAGAAGCCGGGGCGGGGGAAATTTGACGCGGAAGGGATTGTCGGCTCGCCGGCCTGCGGCGACGTGATGCGCGTCTGGCTCAAAATTGACCGGAAGACCGACCGCATCAAGGAATTTAAGTGGCGGACATTTGGCTGCGCTTCGGCCATCGCCGCGACTTCCATGCTCTCGGTAATGGTGACTGAAAAAGGCAGAATGAAAGTTAACAAAGCGCTGAAAATCAAGCCGCATGACATAATGAAACGCCTCGGAGGACTGCCGGACAGAAAAATTCATTGCTCCGTCTTGGGCGATAAGGCGCTCCGTTCGGCGATAAATAATTGGTTCAAGAAAACCGGACAGGTTTCGCGAATCATAATTGAGGGCTCGCGCGTTTTGGACCCGAATACCAAGACGACGGAAGCGGACATTGAAGAAGCCGTTTTGGACGGTGCAACGACGCTTGAAGCGGTGCAGAAAATGACCAAGGTCGGCATCGGCTACCCGAAATGCGTTCCGGAAGTTGAAGAATTGATTAGATTTTACAGGGAAAAATATTTCGGGCCGGATAAGAAATGAAAAAAGAGCGTAAAAATAAAATATAATTAGATAGCAAGTCAATGCTCGGCGGAAACGATAAAGATAATAAAATCAAGGCGGCGGTTTTTGATATTGACGGGACGCTGTCGCCGGACATTTCCTGGACAAAAGTCACTTTGCAACTGGGATTGCGAGTATCACACCATTTGGAGATTTATGAAAAATTTAGAAGTGGAGCCATGAGTTACGATGAGGGGAGAAAAGCAATCTTATCACTTTGGACTTCGCTCGGGCCATTGAGCAAATCCAGGCTCACGGAAATATTTGAGAATTGGGAACTCAGAAAGGGTGCGGTTCCTATTTTTCAGTATCTAAAATCAAAGGGCTATATCACTTGTCTCATAAGCGGTTCAGTTGATTTGTTCGCGGAGGTTGTGGCCAAGAAGGTCGGCGCCGACTTTTGGTACGCGAACACCAGCTTGATCTGGGATGATAAGGGCAACTTGGTTGATATGATTTACGAGAGGAACGCTTCCTGGAAAAAACTGGAACAGCTCAAAGAATTTTGCGCGTCAAATTCCCTGAAGCTTGACGAGTGTGCGATAGTCGGCGATGACAGCAACGATATTGAAGTGTTCAAGGCGACGGGAAAGGGGATCGCGGTGGAGTCGCCGACCTCGGAGGCGGTGGAGCCTTATGCCTGGCGGATGGCTGATGACTTGGAAGAAATAAAAAATATTTTATAGAACACAGATGGCTATTCGCAGAAAGAGAATAGAAACAGTGCTTCAAAGAGTCCGTCCGTATATCCAAATGCACGGTGGAGACGTGCTTTTGGTTGAAGCGAAAAGAGGTACTGTGAAACTGAAAGTATACGGCGCCTGCGTCGGTTGCCCGCTTGCGGATTTGACCTATAATAAAATGTTAGGGGAACTTTTGAAGGAAGAGATACCTGAAATAAAAAAAGTCGAAATAATTTAGAAAGAAAATAGAAATTAGAAAATAGAAAATAGAATAAAAATGGCCAATACCAAAGAATACCCTCGGAGCAGGCCCGGTTCCAAAATAGGGAAGATAGTCATTGACCGCGACCTTTGTATCGGCGCGGCTTCCTGTATCGCCGTTTCCGCCGAGACCTATGAATTGGACGGCGAGAATAAAGCCGTGGTGAAGGGCGCTGACGCCGTTGATGACGATGTGGTCATCATGTCAGCCGAATCCTGTCCTGTGAAAGCGATTTTGCTTTACGACAAGGACGGAAAGCAGATCTTTCCCAAATAAACGAATTATCCAATTAACGGATTAACGCATTAACGAATTTAATCCGTTAATTCGCAATTCGTTAATAAATAATCGAGCAATCTTTGTGAATAGTTATAAGTATTTAATAATCGGCGGGGGAATTGCGGGCACGACGGCGGCTGAAACAATACGTGCGAAGGACGCGGACGGTTCCATCGCCATCATAACGGACGAGCCGTATCCTTTGTACTCGCGCGTGATGCTTTCCAAGCCATCTTTTCTTTTGGACAGGACGGGCAAGACGAATATTTGGCTGAAAACTACGGATTGGTACGAAAAGAACCGCATTGAATTAATGAGCGGGAAGTCGGCGACCGCCCTGGATGCCAAGGCAAAAATTCTTACCGTCGGCGGCGAAGCCATCGGCTACGAAAAATTGCTTCTGGCCATCGGCTCTCGCGCAAGGAAGTGGGCCGTTCCGGGCGCGGACAAGAAGGGAGTTTGTTACCTACGCACGCTTGACGAAGCGAAAGAGATCGCGGCGCAAATGAGAACGGCAAAGCACGCCGTCGTCATCGGTTCAAGTTGTGTCGCTTTTGAGGCGATAGACAATCTGCGAGCGGCTGGCAGTGAGGTTACTGAAGTTATGCTTGAAAAATATTTCTGGGAGCCGATGCTTGACGAGGAAGGCGGGCGCATCGTGGAAAAAGCGTTTACCAATGCCGGCGTGAAAATTGTCCGCCAATCGGAAGTGGGAGAGGTTCTCGGCGGCGCAGAAGTTGAAGGCATTCTCACGAAAAGCGGCGAGAGAATTGACTGCGACATGATTTTGTGCGGCATCGGCGTCATCTATCCGCTGGATTTTGTGAAAACGGCGGGCGTGAGGACGAATCGCGGCATTGTTGTAAACGAATTCATGGAAACAAGCGCGTCGGATGTCTGGGCAGCCGGAGACGTGGCAGAATGCAATGATATCGTGCTCAAAGAGCAATGTATTGCCGGCAATTGGATGAGCGCGCGCGAGCAAGGAAGAGTTGCCGCTTTAAATATGACTGGCGCCAAGCAACCGTTTAAATTGGTTTCGTTCTACACGAGCCACGGTTTCGGGCTCAATGTCGCTTTCGGCGGCGACATCCGTTTGTTGCCCGAGCGGACGGCTGTAAGCCGCGGCTCCGCCGAGAGCGGTTCGCATACCCGTCTTATTCTCCGAGGCGGAAAAATCGTCGGTGTCTCAATGGTAAACAGAATTTTTGAATTGGGAACCATCGTGAAACTTATTGAGAGCCAAGCCGATGTCTCGGCGAAACAAAAAGAACTTGCCGACCCGGAGTTTGATTTGAAACAGCTCGTTTAGAGTCCTTAAACCTGCAGCCACCTTGAGATGGGTTCGGAGTTCGAGGAGTATTGTTATGACCAAAAAACTCAAAAAATTGAAACGTTTCGCCACGGCTTCGTTCGCCGTGTGGCCGTTTGATCCCGAGAGAGATTCGGAAAAAATCCATAATCGAATCGTAATAATCGGGCTTAATCCTTCTGCAAAGATTAAGTTCGGACAAAATTTTCACGGGGGGCGGCGTGATGGCTGGTATAAAGAAGGTTTTTCTCGGCCGCTATTCAGAGGATCTTATATGACCGATCTCATATCTCATTTTGAACCTAAAGCCAAAGTTGTAGAAAAGAAATGGAAGAAGGATGGGGAATTTAAGAGAAAAAATATAAAAAACTTAGAAAAACAGTTTAAGATTCTCGGGATTAAAAAATCTACACCTATCTTGTGTATTGGGCAAAATACAGGAAGACTTTTTTCTTCTACATTTCCAGAATATAAAGTATTCCCCATTAATCATCCTAACAGCTCCAGCTATCGCATGCCGAAAAACAATCGGGAGGTATTTCTAGAGAATCTTAGGAAAACTGGAAAGAAAATGCGGCCATATGTCCGAAGAGGATCAGCTTGGTAAAATCAGGACATACCCCGAGAGTCTTGCGGCGTAATGATTTTCAAAAAACCGCTACCAGCAGGCCAGCTAGCCTATATAATTATCCTTGCGCCCACTACGGACGCTTTTTTATTGTCTGGTTGTCCGTATTTTCCGTCGCGTTTCTGCATAGTTCTTCGGCAATGTCGCTCGCCAAAAAATAATATCCTTTTTTCTTTTTCGTGAGCAGGTCGGCGATTTTGTTGCCGAGAGCCGCCGCTTTTTTCGCCGCGTCCAAGAGGGAAAATCCTCGTGCGAGGAAGCCGGCGCAGAGTCCGGCGAGAATGTCGCCCGTGCCTGCCTTTTCCAAGCCACGGTTCACGCGGCTCATGTGGAAGGTTTTTGCCGCGGAAATGATGGCTGTAGGAAAGCCCTTTCTGACAATAACGATGTTTTTCTTGAGAAGTTTGCGGATATTATTTTCCTCGTTGAGAATTTTCCATTCTCTTTCATTCGGCGTGAGAATGGCATTTGCCGTGGCGTTGCGGCGGAGAACTTTGAGCGCGTCGGCGTCTACCACTTTCTTGCCGGGCCGGAGCATGAGCGAACGCAGTAGCGCCGCCGTTTCCACCCGCGTGGTCGCACCGTTGCCCAAAACAAGAATGTCGGCGGTTTTAAGCTGGCGGCATATCGCCGCAGTGTGACGCAGAGCAAGGTATTTTCCCTTCAGTTTTTTGGTGATGAGGTCAGGCGAGAGGGCGTTGATTGCCCAGGCAACTTTTTCCGGCGCCATAATGATGACCGATTCCGCTCCCGAGCGGAGAGCGGCAATTCCCACGAGAAACGGCGCGCCTATGAATTCATCCGAACCGCCGACCACGAGAACGCGTTTTCCCATAAACAAATTATACATCTTCGCCGTTGTTTTTGTTTTTCTCTTCTTACATAATTCGTTAGTATTAAGAAATGGATTATCATCCGGTTACAAAGCAAATCACGGAACTTTTGCGGAGCAATAATTGCTGGTTTGAAACTTTTGAACACGCGCCCGTCCGGACAAGCGAAGAAGCCGCGAGATTGAGGCCGGAGTTTTCTCTTCACCAGGGCGCGAAAGCGCTTATAGTGAAAACGGGAAGTTCGGGGAAAGAAACGAGGTTCGTGATGCTCGTTTTCCCAGCCGATCTCAGGTTCAACGCGAAAAAAGTGAAAGCAATGCTCGGCGTGAAAGAAATAAATTTCGCGACCGAGGAGGAGGTCGGCGCCGCGACCGGCGGGATATTTGTCGGCGGCGTCCCGCCGTTCGGTAATCTGTTCAATCTGCCGGTTTTCGCCGACGAATCGCTTTTCGGGAATGAAAGAATGATTTTCAACGCCGGCGACAGGAGTTTCTCCGTGGCGATGCTACCCGCCGATTACAGAAAACTTGTCAATCCAACGGTTGGCAAGTTCGCGGAATAGACGCTACGATTCGGCTTCAAACCGCCGCGTTCCTACGCGGTTTTCGGAGCAGCTGACTTTTCCGTAAGGACTTTTCTTATCTGCTCAACGCTTTCGGGGTTGGAGAGGGTGCTAAGGTCTCCGAGGTCCTCGCCACTTATGAGTTTCCTGAATATGCGCCGCATTATCTTTCCCGACCGCGTCTTCGGCAGGTCCTTCACGAGATAAACTTCTTTCGGCAGGAAAACGGGACCGACGCCTTTCTTCACGAGGTCGATCACTTCTTTCTTGGCTTCGTCCGGCGCGATTTCCTTATTGTAGACGACGAACGCCACGGGCACTTCGCCTTTTATTTCGTCGGGCACGCCGATGACGGCGCATTCAATTATTTCTTCGGGAGCGTTGATGATATTTTCCAGTTCGCCGGTTGAAACTCTGTGGCCGGCGACTTTGATGGCGTCGTCCACCCGCCCGACAACGCGTATCAGTCCGTTCTCGTCCTTGTAAGCGCCGTCGCTTGTGAGATAGATCTTGTCCCCGTACTGGCTCCAGTAGGTTTCCAAATATTTTTTCGGGTTCTTGTAAACGTCGCGCAGAAGTCCGGGAGCGAAGGGCGGAAGGATGACGAGGTTGCCGGTTTGTCCCGGCGGCAGCGATTCTCCTTTTTCGCCGAGGATGTCAAATTTCACGCCGGGGAAAGGCAAGCCGGTGAAGGTCGGTTTCATGGGACCGATCCCTGGCAGGGAAGTTATGAGGATGCCGCCGGTTTCCGTCTGCCACCAGGTGTCCAAAAGAGGACAGCGTTCGCCGCCGACTTCTTTGAAATACCAGAGCCAGGATGCCTCGTCTATAGGTTCGCCGACGGAACCCAGCACTTGAAGCGTCACAAGTTTGTGCTTGCGCACGACTTCGGCGCCGTATTTTTCGAACATTCTAATGGCGGTCGGCGCCGTGTAGAAAGTGGTTACGCCGTATTTTTCTATGGTGTCGCACCATCTGTCGGGCGCCGGCCAGTCGGGACTTCCTTCGTAAATTATGAAAGTGACGCCGGCGAGGAGTGGGCCATAGCAGCTGTAGGTGTGGCCGGTGATCCAGCCGACGTCCGCCGTTGACCAGAAAATATCGTCTTCCTTGAGGTCAAAGATCCATTTGGCCGTGAAGTTCGCCTGGACGGCGTAGCCGCCGCAAACGTGGCAGCATCCCTTGGGCTTCCCCGTGCTCCCGGAGGTATAGAGGATGAACATCAGGTCTTCGCTATCCATCGCTTCGGCTTCGCAGGAATCACTTTCTCCTTTTACCGCGTCGCTCCACCAAAGGTCGCGGCCTTCGGCCCACTTCACTTCGTTCCCGGCACGCTTCACGACGACGACTTTTTTCACCTTGGTATCTTTCGCGCCTTCGTCGGCGGCGTCTTTGAGATTGACAACTTGTCCGCGCCGGTAGTAGCCGTCCGCAGTCACGAGAACTTCCGCTTCGCTGTCTTCAAGCCGCGCCTTGAGGGCATTCGGGCTGAAGGCGGAGAATACTACCGAGTGCACGGCGCCTATCCTTGCGCAGGCAAGCATGGAAATGAGCACCTCCGGGATCATCGGCAGATAAATGCCGACGCAGTCGCCCTTTTTCACGCCGAGTTTTTTCAAGGCATTCGCGAATCTGCCGACTTCCCGTGAAAGTTCGTAATAAGTGAACACCCTTTCTCTTTCGCCCGTCGGTTCCGGTTCCCAGATGAAAGCGATCCTGTTCCCGTTTTTCTCCAGATGCCGGTCAATGGCGTTCAAGGTTATGTTTATTTTTCCGCCCTCAAACCATTTGAAATAAGGTGGATTGTGAACGAAGGCCTTGTCCCACGTCTTGAGCCAGGAAAGCTCCTTCGCCAGCCCTTCCCAGAATTTAACCGGGTCCTTGAGCGCCTTTTTGTAAATGTTTTTGTCGTTTAACAAAGCTTTTTTTTGAAACTCCTCGTCCGGAAAATACAGACCTTCTTTTTTTATCATTTTTATAATTTATAATTGTTCTTCAAATACCGGCCTTTCCGCACTGTAAAAAATTCCGAAAGGAATTTTGTCGCCGTACTCGCGCGCTTTTTCCGTGGCCATTGTGATGTCATTTGTCGGGAATTTTTCGTCCAGCCAATAAATGCGCTTGCCGAAGTAATCACGCGTGTCGTTGAATGTGAGACAGGGCTGGACGATGTCTACGAAGGAAAATCCTTTGTGAGCGATCGCCGCCTTCATTATTTCCTTTGTTCTTGCGATATCCGGAGCATAGGAGCGGGCAACGAACGTGGCGCCTACTGAGAGCATGAGGAGCAGGGGATTGAACGGTTCTTCAATCGTGCCCAAGGGAGTTGACCTGCCCCTGAATCCTTTTGGACTTGTCGGCGTCGCCTGGCCGGTCGTGAGAGCGAAGACCTGATTATCGTGGATGAAAAGATTCACATCGGAGTTCCGCCGCGCGGCGTGGACAAGATGATCCAGGCCTTCATCGTAGGAGTCGCCGTCGCCGCTGAAGCCGACTACCGTGAGCGCGGGATTCGCGGCCTTGATGCCGGTCATGGTCGGGACAAGGCGCCCATGGAGGGAAGTGAACGTGTTCATATTCAGATAATCGGTAATTTTTCCGTGGCAGCCGATGCCGGAACAGGCGACGAAGTTCTCCGGCTTAGAATTTGCATTCACAAGTTCGGTCACCGCTTCGCGGAAGGCGACGAGTATAGCGTTGTCCGGGCATCCCGGGCACCAGGTTATTTTCTCTTTTGTTGAAAGATTGAGGTCCATGTTATTTTTGCGACATATATTTATCTAAAATTTGTTTGCTCGGGAAGAAAATAGGCGAAGGAAGATTCTTTAGGTCAAACCACCTCCATTCCGTGATTTCGTCGGGTTCCGTCACTTTCGGTTCGCCCTCGGCGTTTTTATACAGGAACCCTATCGTCACGAAATGCGCGTCTTCAACGATATTGTTGGTCACGCTTATCGTTTCCAGTTTTTCTTTGGCGATTTTCATTCCGGTTTCTTCCAGGGCTTCCCTGCAAACGCCGTCTTCCAGCGTTTCCTTGAAATTAAGTTTTCCGCCGGGCATCGTCCATGTTCCCTCGCCGTGCAATTTACTGTCGGCTTTCGCCGGGTCAGCGTGTCTTTTGCCTAGAAGCACTTTGTTATTTTTTAGGATCATCACGCCGAAGCCGACGCCGGGCCTTTTTGCCTCTTCCATGTTATTTAAAAATTTTATTTATATTTTCCTATTCGCGCGAATTAGAAAATAGGACCAATTTTGTTTATTTTAGAACTTTGTAATGGAGTTGTATCTCGTCGGCGGACAATTTTTTGGTTTCAAGCAATTTCAATTTCATCTCAAAATTTTTTCCGCCGAAAAGATCAATTCCCTTGCCGAAAACGGCGGGTTCAATGTCCAGATAAATTTCGTCAATCAGGTTTTCCGCCGCGAACGAGGTATTCAGTGCTCCGCCGCCACCCAAAAGCGCTTCGCTCGTGCCGTCTTCCGCCAAAAGCGACAGTGCTTCGTGCGGCGACGTAGCCGCAAAGTGATTCGGCTGGCGAACTTCGTACGAGTTATCGTTAGTGACCACGATTATTTTAATGTTGCTGAAATTTTGAAATTCCCCGCTTTCTTCCATTAACTCATAAGTTCTTCGTCCAACGATGAGGTTACCAACTCTATTGACCATCGCTCGATAGTCATCCCACCCTAAGGGCGAAATGAAGTTAACGTCGTCGTTCTCTCTGGCAATGAGGCCGTTCGGCGTTGTTGACATGTATAAAGTAACTTTCATGATTTCATTTTAATTTGCATGGTGATTCTTCGTCCGCCTGAGGTGGACTCAGAATGACTTTATTTATTGGCTAAAGTATCGCATTAAGTTCTTTCGCGAGTTCAAGGGTGTCAAACGGCATTGAATCATAGCGCAGGATTTTGTCGCTTACGGCGATGCCGGTTTTTTCGCGGATTAACATGGCAAGCTGCCCCAAGCGGTTCGCTTCCACGTCTATGGTTTTTTCGGCGCCTTTGAACTCTTCCGCTACTTTTTCCGTATCAAACGGCACAAGCCAGAGAATTTGCACGAGCTTCGCCGGTTTGTTCAGATGTTTCGCGGCTTCAAGCACCGCGCCCTTAGTTGAGCCCCAGAAAACAATCACGTTTTTGCTTTTTGCGTCGCCGTAAACTTTTACCGCGGCGGCATGTTTCATTTCGTGCTTGATCCCGGCGGCCTTGGCGAATCGCTTATCGGCCATCGCTTTTACAAGTTCGGGCTCGTCGGTTGTTATTCCGTTCTCGCCGTGCTCGTAGCTGTCGGCTTTGACGATGGCGCCGGGCGTGCCCGGGAAAGCCATCGGCGAAACGCCGCTTTCTGTTATGGCATAGCGGTGGTAGCCGTCTTCCGTGGTGCGTAGGATTTCGCCGTTTTCAACTTTGATTTTGCCTGCGTCCAGTTTCGCCGTTGATAAGCTTTCGGAAATCTGCTTGTCCAAAAGCACGATTGCCGGAAGCTGATATTTCCAGGCAAGATTCAGTGCCGCTGCACCGCATTCAAACGCTTCTTCCGCATCACCGGGTGCAATAACTATGCGCGGGAATTCTCCGTGGCCTGCGTGCATAGCGAATTGCAGATCTCCTTGTGCGGTGTGCGTGGGAACACCCGTAGCCGGCGCCTGCCGCTGCGAGAGCGCGACGACAATAGGCGTCTCCGACATTCCCGCCAGACTGAATGCTTCCTGCATCAGGGCGAAACCGCCGCCAGCGGTGCCGATAGCAGCGCGTTTGCCGGCATAAGCCATGCCTAAGGCCATATTGATAACTGCGAGTTCATTTTCCGGCTGGATGACTTTTATATTGAAATTTTTCTGGTTCCTCGCGAGGTGGGTAAGGATGGAAGACGACGGCGTCATCGGGTAGGCGAGATAGAAATTAAGTCCGGCGGCCACGAGCCCGTTAGCAAAAGCAGCGTTGCCCTCAATAAGTTCCTTTTTGTCGTAAACTTTTTCCCTATACAGCTGCTTCGGATGCCTGAAGCCGAGTTTTTGCATGAACTCGTATCCCATCTTGGCGAGCGTGATGTTGGCCTCATACCCTTTTTCCTTGAATACGAGTCGCAGTCGCTCAATCATAATTTCAAGCGGCAGGTCTAGGAGATAGCAAGTCGCGCCCAAGGCAACGGAGTTGCGCATGATCGGCAGTGCGTTTATCTCTTTGGCGAAGGCTGACATCGGCAGTTCCACGGCGTGCGCGCCGAGTTTGGCTTTGTCCTCGTCCTCAAAACTATCGGCAAAAATCACGCCGCCTTCGGCGAGCTCCTTCATGTGAAATTTCACAGTTTCCTCGTTCAAGGCGACCACGGTGTCCAAATTGGAATAATCGCTCCAGATCTTTTCTTTGGAAAAACTTATGCGGCTTGAGTTGTGCCCTCCGCGGATGAGCGATGGGTAGTCAACCGACAAAAAAACATCGTAGCCAACCTTGCCGAGGAGTTGTCCCAGACTTATGCCGGCTTCGCGAACGCCGTCGCCGGCCGCTCCGCCGATAAGCACGGTGTGGATCTGTTTGTGCAGACGATGCGGTTTGAGCATTTTATAATTGTAGCACGAATTGGATTTAATTTTTGAAAAAGAAAATCCCTGCGAAAGCCGTGGGGTATTTAGTTCGTGGCGTACTTCAAAATTAGCGATAATGCCTCATACCAGCTCGCCGCTGCTTTGACTGGATATTTGCGGCCCAATTCGGCCAGCATGATACCAGCGATGCAACCGTCGGTGACGACTATTCCTCCGGAATCTCCTGGGACAGCCTCCACGTCACAGAGCGTAGTTCGCAATTCTCTGCCGTGGTCGTTCGTTTCGTGCGTTTCTATCGTGAACCCGCCCCTCACAACGATTGAGCCGTTCCTTCTCGTCAATAAGACCACCGGTTTCTTGTGGGACTTGGAAAAAGTGTCCGTTTGCATGAAGCGGTAAAGTTTCGCGTCCGCCAGACCTTCAAGTTCGGCTTTGGCAAGAGCAATATCCGCCTTTTCATCCTTGATGCAGACGCGCGATATGCGGGCGACCCTTCCCGAGTGCATCCTTATCTTCTCGTTCGTGATGTCTTTTGCGACGCAATGTGCGGCAGTTATGAAATAACCGTTCTCGGTTATGAGAAATCCATTACCGCGGTGAGTTCCGTTTTCACAGAGCAGTTCCACTACGCCGTTTTCCACCAGTTGCTGGGCTTCGCCGACCGAGAGAGCTTCGCCGTAATAAAAGTTTTGCGTGAATTTCAACAGCGCGGCTCTGTCTTCGTCGCTCTTTTTCTCGGAACGAAGCTTTCTTGCGAGCAAGGCAAGCCAATTTTTCAAGATTGCCACCTCCTGTATCCGCCGTGTTCTGTTGCGAAGTATAATGTCGTTACAATCAACTTGCAAGCGTATATGCGCCAGCGATTATTTGACCCGCTCCGCCGCAAGCCCCGGCCTTTAGGCCGAGGATAAGGCGACCCCGTAGCCCCGAGCGAAGCGAGGGGCGGAGGGCTTATTTGCCTGTTCCCACTGGTTTCTGCCGGTGCGATAATGAAGATAATGCCCTCTGGATTCTGGCCAAGCAACCACAGCTATACGCGATGTTTGTACCACGTTGTTTTCTGCCCAAAGTACCGCCGCTCGATACTGCGAGGGGACATGGTCGGGCGACTCAAGACATTGTTCTTTCAAGCCGCCAAGATGAATAAATGGTTCATCCATGAAGCGCAGATAATGCCCGACCATGTCCATCTATTGCTTCAAATTCCTGCTACCCTGACGGTTGCCAAAGCGGTGTTTTATCTCAAAGGCGGTACGTCCAGGGCTGTCAGAAAAGAATTTCCCGAGCTGGAAGAATTCCTCTGGGGAGACAGCTTGTGGCAGGATGGTTACTTTGCCGAAACCGTTGGCCGTCAAAACGAAAAAGCGATGAGAGAATATATCAGAAACCAGTGGGAACAGGAGCCGAACACAAGCCGCGGGCTTTAGCCCGCGGTGATTGACAATTGTAAAAGAGGCATGTTACAAGGTAGGAAGTTCGCCCACACCGTTCAGTGGGAGGTACGAAATGACCATAACCGAAGAAGATTTCATGGTTGGAGACACCGTGGAGTGGAAAGGAGATGAATCCCTGCCAGAGGAAGATGACAGGGAAAATATCAAGCTCCTCAAGAAGCTTTTCGGCCCCGGACCATTTTCTGTAAGAAGAACTGCGCCGATAGAGAACGATGAAGCAATTCATACCAGGCATCACCAGTTTTTGGAATTAAGTGATGCTACCGGAGAAACGGTGAACCGCCTGGATTTGGGCATAGGCGGTAAGCTTTCAGGTTTTTGGTTCGTGAAGGTTTCTTCGGCCAAGCCAAACTAAGAATAAACAAGCCGCTACGCAATCGCGTGGACGGCTTTTTATTTTTAACTACTTTTTGCCAATTGCGCAGCAAGAGGCGCCGGAGTTTTTGGCGGGAGTGGAAATAAAAACAAGCTGCCGGTCTGTCCGGCAGCAATTGAATTTTTCTTAAATCACTTTACGTTTCTGATGAGCGCGTAAGCGGCGAGGCCGCCCACGAGAGCTGTGAAAAGCTGGGGCCAGCCCATCATCGCGAGCAGGGCAGGGGGAATCTTTACGGGGAGAATTTTGGAGATTAGGAAGTAGGCAGCTCCGTAGAGCAGGGTGAATTTGAGGAGTGCGGCGAGGCCGATACCGAGAATGGCGTTTTTCCGGCGGGCATAATGAAAAATGACAATGAGAATGGTATTTCCCAGCATTATGAAAGGAATCATAGGCGCGAGCGGTGCGGGCAAAGTTCCGCTCGCGAAAGCAATGACGCTCGGTACGAGTCCCAAGAGTATTGCGCCCGCGGGGCCGAGGATAACGGTCGCGGCAAAAAGAGCGGCATTAACAAAAGTTCCCGTTACGGCCTGACTGTGAATTGCGAGTGGCGCCAAAACCGTCGCTGCGAGAAGTGCGAGAAATATTGAAATCTTAGTGGGAACGTTTAACGAGAGCGCATATGATTCCATTGATTTAATTTTAGATGATGGAAGCCGGAAAATCAACGGCAACATTTCGGAATTTAGAATTGGCGGCTGTTTGTGTTAAAATCATATAAAACAAACCATGAATGAAGTCGCCAAACTTATTGAACTTTTAAACAATAAAGCGAAGCTCACCGCTATGCTCGCTCCGTCGTTTCCGGTTATGTATGAGTATCCGCAAATCATCGGCAGGCTGAGGCAGTTGGGTTTTTCGCATGTTGTTGAAGTCGCGGCGGGCGCTAAAAGAACAAACGAGGCGGTCGTGAAGTTGCTGCGGGATGACCCTAAGTCGCGATTCATCACGAGTCCATGTCCGAGTTTTGTGCGTCTCGTGAGGACCAAACATCCGCAGCTTCTGCCGTACCTTGCGTTCAAGGCCGATTCGCCGATGGTCGCGACCGCGCGTATCGTGAAAGAAAAATTTCCCGACTGCCAGCCGGTTTTTATCGGTCCCTGCATCGCCAAGAAACTTGAGGCCTCGGAGGATTATCCGGAACTCAATATTTTAGTCATAACCTACAGAGAGCTTGAGGTGGTTTTCAATACGTTCCATGTGGGGAATGCGGTTGCTCGGGTAGATGGTGGGTTTGACATCGCGGAACAGGGGACGCGCATTTATCCGACTGACGGCGGGCTCACGGAATCGAGCGGTGCGAGGAGTATTCTCGAGGACGAGGAAATAAGAATCGTTTCCGGATGGAAGAATTGCGAAGCGGCTCTCGCAGAATTTGAAAAAAATCCAAAAATTCGGCTGCTTGATATTTTATTCTGCGAAGGCGGGTGCATCATGGGGCCGGGAATAGTAAGCGCCTTGCCGCTTGAGGAGCGCAAAAAGAAAATTATGGAGTTTTCGGCGAGAAGAGATTCATGATTGGAAAAATTTGCGGAAAAGCGGGAGAATGGGGATATTAATGAAAATAAAAAAACCAATCAAGATTACACCCCAACGTTCCTCGACAGAACTGGACTACCACGCCTTACTCGCAAAATACCCCTGGATGGCTAAGCGAGGACAAAATTGTATCGTAAGCCCAGATAGTGATGGTCTGCTTTGCGGTCTCCTTATGTCGTACTATCTAGGATGGCGGATTTGCGGATTTTATGACGGGAAAGTTCTCGTTCTCGAAGATGGTTGCAATCCTCAAGAAAGTGTTTTTCTCGACATGGAAATATTCCGGCCGAATATCCGCAGCGTTGGACAACATATGGTCATGTATGACAAGGCGGACCTACCACCAAACTGGCAAAATTTCGACAATTGTATTGCTGCAAATAATCTAAGGAATTACGACTTTAAAAATGATTTCAAGCTCAAATATCCGCTTGGAACAGTTCATCTCCTGCTTGCTATTTTAGGACAGAGCAACACCATCCCTATCACCAAAAATGGAGTGAGCCCGTTATTATATACCGACGGAACTTTTAAGAATCAATTTAACTATCCAGAAAATTGCTTGAGTTGGTTGGATTTTTTGGGAGCAAATCAGGCAAATAGTCCACTTCAAAAAATCTTTCTAGACAGACATTATTCAACTTATGAATTAATGGTTGAGCTGAAAGATTTATTTTTGAAATTCAATGTCATTGGAGGAGGAAAACGTGGCGGTGATAAAATCAAGAATCTCTGATTCGCGAGGAAATATTGTTAACATCGACTCTCGTACCAACCTCCTCAAGACAGAAACTAGGACTCAAGCAGAAAATCTTTTGGAAATGTTGGCAGACAAAACTAAGTGGACATTTACGTCCGCTCATTGGCCGTGGGGTCCATATCAAACCACTCGATTTAGAAAAGGCAGCGTAAAACCTGGGAAGGCTCGTTACAACGCGCTTCTTGCTCAAAATCCCATATCTCTCGCGATTATCAGCCGAGAGAGTATTGAATATACGATAGACGAAAACGGAATGTTCTAGAGCAATCTGTTTTGTGACGCCAAAACGCATTCTTCCTTCATGCGTTTTTCTGCAATCGCACAGTACTCGGGCGCAATATCAATTCCGATATACTTGTGCCCCAAATTCTTTGCCGCAACGGTAGTAGTGCCACTTCCAACAAAAGGATCTAAGACGACCCCATTTTTGGGACAGAAGCATTGTATGAAATCGTACGGCAATTGATTTGGAAATGTTGCCGGATGTTGATGTTTTAGTCGGCTGCCGTCACCGGCCGTGAGATATTCCCAAATCGTCCCCCGGCACTTCATGGGATTTATCTTGATGGGTCGGGTGTTTATCCGTGTGCCATTTGTCAGGCGAGTGCCTCCGCCTGTCAATGTTTTCCCGCCCCACTTAGACGGTATTTTGAGTGGTTCTTTATTGAAATGCTGTGGCCTTTCTCCTTTTAGGAAAATTGGCATATATTCGTGGTCGACACGGAAGCGTTTATTCCACCAAGCGCCCTCCGCGCCGTACTTTCTATAGATGGTGGTCTCAAAAAGTTTAAATCCTACATTATCACACCAATCTATTATTGTTTTGAAAGAGGTCAGCGATTTCGCGAAATTTTTTGTTTGATCTTGGATGACCATTACGGCTACTCCGCCGTCTTTCAGCGCTCTGTATATTTCTCTTCCTGTCTCGTGGAGATTAAATTTCGGCCTTCCTTTGTAGTCGCGTACGGCATCGTACGGAGGCGAAGTGACTACAATATCCACCGAATTGGGGGGAAACTCTTTCATTATATCTACCGCATCGCCGCAAATGATTTTATTTAGCGGCAATTCTTCATATTTTTTAACTTCTTTGTGCTCGGGAAGTTGTATTGTTGACGCTCCTTCTTCCCGGATAACATCAAGCACTATTCCTTGGATTGAAACATCTCGTCCGTTTCGGAAGATAAGCGGCTCCATATTTTTATTGGCCGGTTGCAAACGAATATGTCCTCGTTCTTTATAAAATTTCTTAAGTGTTGCTTCGTGATTATCAATAAGCGCCACCACTTTTTGTCCGTTCTCGGCGATTTTCTGCTGTTTTACCAAAACGATATCTCCATCGTTGATATTCTCATCAACCATGCTATTACCGACAACCTTTAGTGCGTAAATCTGGCCAGAACCGGGTAATCTACTTTGAGGAACAGCGATGGTCTCTCTGTCTTCTATGGCCTCAATCGGTTGGCCTGCGGCTATGGTTCCCAGCAGAGAAATACTTATCATCTTTTCTGATTTTGAAATTTCTATCCCTCGCGGCTGACTCGTCGCCTTTGTCAATAATCCTTTCTCTTTCAACGATTCAATATGCTGGTGAATAGTTGAGACCGAACTTAACCGGAAATGCTTTTTAATTTCCTCAAGCGATGGAGCGAACCCCCTTTTCTTGGTAAAACTTTTTATAAAATCCAAAATTTGTTTTTGGCGTTTGGTTAGCATAGTTTGATTATACCAGCATCCCCAATCTTTTGCCTGTGGATAACTTTCGGTTTATTTTCGGTATGGTTTATGTTATAATGTAATCAACAACAAAAGGCGTAAGGTACCAAGAAAATAGAGCAAAAATTTAGTTTTTAAACATGTGGCAATTTACCGAACAATATAAAAGGGTTGAAAGGTGGCACGCTAGACTAAAAGCAATCTGTCGGAAAGTTCCAAAAGATATTGGAGACGATGAAGACATTCAAGGCAGAGATGACATTTTGGCGTTTTTTCAAAATTGTTACCATCTGAAAGATTGGGTTGAGAATGATGGTTCATGCCAAATTGCCGACAAGAAAAATGTAGTCGAAAATTTCATTAAAAATTCAGAATTTTTAAAGGTGTGCAAAGATGTTTGCAATGCGTCTAAGCACTTAGAGGTGGGACATCAAAGAATAGATCCGAGCGAGATTGTTAATTATGAGTTTTTTATATCAGGACCAAGTTTTTCTAACGGTGTTGTTACGAAACGCAATTTTAAAATTAGAGAACAGTATGAGGCGTTAGATCTCGCAGATAAATGTATGGGTGAGTGGCACGACTTTTTTAATAAACAAGGAATGTCTTGGTCATGATTGCCTACCCCATAATCCGAAAATCCCACGAATCCTGCGAAAAAGCGAAAGAATTATTAGAAGAAGCCAAACGAAAGGTCGAGGAAATGATAGAAAAGAAATAAAATGCCCAAATTTAGTAGGCTCAAAAAATTTACGAAAACGAACATTGAGAAAATACCTAAAAATAAATCAATAGTATATAAGCTTACAAATACTGCTGGCAAAAACTTATATACGGGTATTGCTGGACGTGGCAGAACCGTTAAGCGCCTGCTCGAACACAAAAAACTTAAGAAGGACGAGATAAAGGGGGCGTCTCGTTTTAAGATCGCTCAAGTATCTACCAAAAAGCGAGCGGCTCAGATTGAAAAGCAAATTATAAAAAGGGAAAAACCAGAGTTTAACATCCAGCATAAGTAAATTATGCTATAATTTATATTATGAAAACCATTAAAGAATTACTGGAACTTTCGGGGAAAACGGCGATCGTAACCGGCGGGGCGGCCGGCATCGGTTTTGGCGTGAGTTCGCGCCTCGCGGAAGCGGGTGCGAACGTCCTTATCGCGGATATGAACGCGGAGAACGCGGAAAAGGCGAAAAAAGAATTGTTGAGCGGCGGCTGGAAGGCGGAGGCCGTGCATGCAGACGTTTCAAACGAGGATGACGTTCGGAAAATGGTGGAGAAAGCGGTTGACGCTTTCGGCGGCGTGGACATTCTCGTGAACAACGCCGGAATTTATCCGAGCATCCCCGTGATGAATATGTCGGCGGCGGATTTTGAAAAAGTTATCGCCGTTAATCTTAAGGGCGTTTTCCTTTGCACGAAAAAAGCGGCGGAGCGGATGATATCGCAGGGGCGCGGCGGGAAAATTATTAACATCACTTCCATTGACGCTCTGCATCCTTCGTCCGTCGGCCTTGCCCACTACGATGCTTCCAAACATGGCGTCTGGGGTTTCACGAAGAACGTGGCTTTAGAGCTCGCACCGCACAATATCTGGGTGAATGCCGTGGCTCCGGGCGGCATAGCGACTCCGGGAGTTGCCGATTCGCAGAAAACGGCTCCGACCGCGGTCGGAGTGGATATGAAGAAAGTGCTTGAAGGATTTCTCGCCAAAATCCCGATGAAGCGGATGGGGGAGCCGGACGATATCGGCAAGGTTGTGCTTTTTCTCGCCTCGGAAATGTCTTCTTATATGACGGGCAGCCAGATAGTGGTGGACGGCGGATATTTGCTGATGTAATAAACGACGAATTTTCTTCGTAAAGTATTCCGCTATTGATATTTTGAATGAAGTTAGTTATGATATGACACAGTCCTGAATTGATAAGGAGGGAGCGTTGAAGACAAAATATAGAATATTAGATACAAGCAGAGTTCTGGGGATAATCTGCGCCGGCGGCGACGGAACCAGAATTGAGCCGCTTTCAAGATACAGAGCCAAACCGGCCATTCCGATCGGCGGCAGCCACCGGCTGATAGACATCGCGCTTTCAAATAGCCTGAATTCCGGATCACGCACAACTGCGTGATCGTCCAGAAACGTCCCCAATCTCTTGTCGCGCACCTTGACGGCTACTCCAACGGCGTGGCGCAGATGCGCGGGCAGTTCATCCACACGCTTTCTCCTCCGAGAGAGGAGGAGAGATTTTTCGCGTCGGATGTTGATTCGTTCATCCAGCTCCGCGGCCACCTTGTGGCTGAGGGTTTTGATATCGTCCTCATAACTATGGCCGACCAGGTGGTAAAAATAGATTACCGGCAGGTTATTGAGAGTTTACTTGAGGGGAACGCGGACGCCGTCATGGTGTACAACGCCATGCCGGTTAAGGTCGCGAGTGGCGCCCTTGGCGTGATGGAAGTGGACAGCGACGATGCCGTGATGGGCATGGAAGAAAAACCGCGGGAGCCGAAAGAAATTCCGGGGCGGCCAGGTTTTTGCGTGGCAAATTTAGCCATGTATGCCGTTAAAATGGACGTTTTCGGCGATATGCTGGACTACGTTCAAGGGCATCACGAACCGGAAAGCACGCTTTCCAATTCCGGCATTCCCTGGCTCATTAAGAATCGGAAGGTGCTTGGCTACGATCTCGGCGACAATGTGGTTGTCGGCGCTTCCGAGCGGGAAAAGAATTATTTTGCCGATACGGGAACCGTTGACGCCTGGTTTGATGTGCAGATGAAAATGTGCGGCCGCAATCCCGCTTTCAATTTTTACTCGCGGGACTGGCCGATATACACCGCGCCTCGCTGGCCGATGAGTTCGGCGAAAGTGGACGACGCCAGACATATTTCCGAAGTTCTTTTCGGATGGGGCGTGATCTGCGAAGACAGAGTTGTTGTGGAAAAAAGCGTGGTGAGCACAGGAGTCAACGTGAGACACGACAGCTCGATAACGAATTGCGTGATTCTTGATGGCGCGGATATAGGGCCGGGTTGCGCGTTGGACAGGGTGGTGATCGAAAAGAACATTAAGATACCTGCCGGGACCAAACTCTCGCCGCTTGATCCGCCGGATTCCACGATCAAGTTCGCCGACCTCTACGCGAAGATTAAGGCCGGCGAGACCTGCGAGAACACTCCAGTTTTGACTGACGGGGGAGCGCTGGTTTTCCCCAAATTCTACAAGTTTTAGTTGGCGGGCGCGCTTGAGCACAAGCTTGGCGCGCCTTTTTTATTTGCTGACGTTGAAAATTTGGTGCAAAGAGAAGCGAGAGAATATAAGAAGCCGACTTTTCTTATGGGTTGGAATATTCATAACCCAATGTTTAGGGGAACAGAAAGCGGAAGTTGTGCCGAATTCAGTCAAGAATCTGGATTTTCGCGAGATGAAAAGCGATTTTCGGATGTTTCAGAAGCGCATTCTTATCATAAAAGAAGAAGGCGTGATATAAATCTTCCGGCGGCAGGTCGCGCACCGTTTCCGTGAACTCGTCCCATTGCTTGTCTGAGAATTTAAGCCAGTATCGTTTCGCCGCGGCTGCTATAAAACTCCACGTTGGCTCAAAAATTTCCCTCCACCGCTGCTCATAGGTTTCTTTCAAAGCCGGCAAATCCTTGTCCGCTGATAGCCACTCGTGGACGACTTGCGCGGCTAGCCGGCCAGCTTTCATGGCGTGCCGTACGCCCTCGCCGGCAGCCGGATTGATTTGATGGGCTGCGTCTCCTATGATGATGATATTCTTGTGGACGTGATGTTTCACGCCTCCATCGGCGTTTGCTCCGCCAGCGTGGATTTCAATGGGCTCCATGCGGGCGAAATACTTCATATTGCCGATAAATTTGTCCTGGAATTGTTTCAAATCATCGCTGTTGGCGCTGATTCCCACGGTGCATGTGCCGACCTTCGCGTGTTTGCCCCCGTCCATCGGGAATATCCATGAGTAACCGCGCGTCGCGTACTCGGAACCGACATAAAAAGCGAGCGTTCGGTTGAGTTCCAGAGGGCAACTGGTCATCATGTATTCCATGGCGGTCGCGTACATTTCTTTCGCTTCCGGGTTTATATGAAGTTTGCCGTTTGAGAATTCGTGATGGCCGCTCGCGTCAATGATGACGCGAGCTAACACCTCGCCGCTTCCCAAGGCACCATTATATCTTACGCCGCCGAAGCGGCCGTTTCGTTCAATTAATTCTTCCACATTCGTGCCGATGAGTGCCTCCGCGCCGTTGTCGCAGGCATCGCCGGTAAGAAATTTGCGCAGTTTGGCGAAATCAAACACATATCCGGCGGTTTGCGGAAATTTCCAGGACGCTTTTGTTCGCGGCGTGGCGAAAAGTATTTCGTCCCATTCGGCGGCAACCAATTCCATCGGCAACGAAAATTCTTCAATGGTTTCTTTGGGCGTGCCGGCGGTTGAATAGTTCGGTTCGCCGATTTCCTGCGAGCGTTCAATGACGAGAACTTTCCGCCCAAGCTTCGCGAGCTCACGCGCCGCCTCGCCGCCGGCCGGTCCGGCGCCGATGACGATAACGTCAAATTGTTCTGAATCAACTTTTTGGCTCATATTTTGTCGTGGTGTTGTTTAATTATATCAAATGACGGGTGTGGGAGTTTGCCATTACAAGCAGGACCCGAGGAAAGTTTCCGCATAGGCATTTCCATCGCGCGGCACGATGATTTCGTGCCGCTTTTATTTTCTTGTCTTTTATTGAAAAATTTGCTAAATTTTATACGTAAAGTTGTGCCACCTTAGCTCAGCGGTAGAGCAGCACTTTCGTAAAGTGACGGTCCCGGTTCAAATCCGGGAGGTGGCTCAAAACCGACCGGATTTGAACGAAGGGTGGGTCGGAGGGAAAGCGGCCGGGTTCCCTCCGTGCGGGAAATTATTCAGAACCGTGGGTTCTGAAAGCGCAGCCCCGAGCTTGTCGAGGGGCGAGCAGTGAAATATCCGGGAGGTGGCTCAGAGAAGTGGCGGGGTGAAGCGGAGCAATGCTTTTCCGCCAGAGGCGGATAAACTCCAAGCAGAGGTTGGAGGCCTGCCCCGTACAATTGCGAAGCAATTTGTTCGGGGTTCGACTCCTCCCTGCCGGCAGGCGGGCCTGCCGGCGCAGGCGGGTCTCCGGCTCCAGAAAATAAATTTAAAATATACGTAATTAATGGGGAGAAAACGTAAAGACACTTTCAGCGGAGAACTATTTCCTGCTCCCGAGGAATCGCCTTTTGCTCCTGAAGAGATGGATAAGGCGGCGGAAGCTCTCGCGGCATCCGCCGAGGATACACCTCTCGGAGAGCCGCCGCCGGAGAACGAAGGTGATGAGTGGAGAGAAGCGCCTAAAAAAGAACCGTATGCCTTCGGCGAGAGAATCCATAAACTGGACATGGGTCGTTTGGTGCTTTGTCCGGAATGCGGCGCTAAATTCAAAGGCAAGAGGCCGAGTATCGGGTTTGGCGAGATGAAATTCACGTGCTCGGCAGATAGCAACCACCGTTGGATTTTTGTTGCGGACAAAGATCCTGCCTCCGAGGGTGGCGTTGTCAAGAACCTGAACGAGCAGAATTAATCTTCTAATCGGCTTAAGTTTTTTAAGGCAACCAGCTTCATGGACTACAAACAAGAACTTCAGGAGCTTGAGGCTGAAGCCCGGCGGTTAGCCGGGCGGCTTTGACGTAGCGGGCAAGGAGCGAGAGATAGAAAAGTTGGAAGCCGAAATGTCCAGCGCAGGTTTTTGGTCGGACCGTGCGGCGGCAGACGAGAAAATAAAAACTCTTGGCGAGTTGCGTGATTTGGTTGATAAGTTTCATGTGATCGAGACCGGAATCAAAGAATTAAACGAGAAGGATATTACTCCTGCGCCTCCGAATGCCTTATCTCACGGAGTTATACCTACTCCTATTTCAAAATCTAAAGAATTAAAGGATGAGGATTTTACTTTGGTGTCTCCGGATTCCCTATCACACGGAGTTATACCCACTCCAATTTCTAAAACTTCCAAATTTTTCGAAATAAAAAAGAAACTCAGAGACCTTGAACTGACCACACTTTTTACTGGCAGGTATGACAAGCAGGCGGCCGTGCTTTCGGTGTATCCGGGCGCGGGCGGCGATGATGCCGAAGATTGGGCGCGGATGCTCGCTGAAATGTATGAAAATTACGCCAAACGCCGCGGCTGGCAGCATAAAATGATTGACGACAATCCGCGCTCGCGAACATTTGAAGTTCGCGGCGCCTACGCTTATGGTTATCTGAAGAAAGAAGCCGGCGTTCACCGGCTCGTCAGAATTTCGCCGTTCTCGGCGAAGAAACTGCGGCACACGTCGTTCGCTTTGGTTGAGGTCGTGCCGGATCTGCCACCGGTTGAAGAGGCCAAGCTGCAAATTCCGGAAAAAGATCTGAAGCTGGAGTTTTCGCGAGCGGGCGGGCCGGGCGGCCAGAATGTGAACAAAGTGGAAACGGCGGTGCGGATAGTACACTTACCGACGGGGCTCGCCGTGAGTTCCCGCGCCGAGCGGGCGCAGGCGCAGAACCGCGAGCGGGCAATGAAACTCCTGAAGGCCAAGATATTCCAGCTGATGGAAAAGAATCAGGTGAAGGAATTGAGTGAGCTTCGGGTAAAGGTGAAACCGGAGTGGGGTAATCAGATCCGTTCTTACGTTTTGAATCCTTACCAGTTGGTGAAAGATCACAGAACCGAGGCGGAAACCGTGAGAGTTCACGAGGTTCTTGCCGGTGATTTGGACTCATTCATTGAAGCAGAGGCGGAATCCGGGCTAACTTAACGGCCGTCTTGTCCACATAAATAATCCGTTATATAATTAAACCGTCCGGCGAGAAACTTTCGCTCAGATGGAATTTCAAACAGGAAAAAATCAACCAATGGTAGTATTTCAATCCGTATCAAAGATTTACAACAGCCACGCAACCGCGCTGGAAGACGTGGATTTTCAGATCAGTCCGGGCGAATTCGTGTCTCTGACCGGCCGTTCCGGAGCGGGGAAATCAACGGTCATTAAGCTTCTTGTCGGCGAGGAGAAGCCGTCAAAGGGCAGAATTTTTTTCAGCCAATACGAGGTGAATAAGATAAAGGACAGCGACCTTCCGGCCTTCCGGCGGCATATCGGCGTTATTTTCCAGGATTTCCGCCTCCTGCCGACCAAGAACGCTTACGAGAACGTGGCGTTCGCGCTGGAAGTCGCCGGCCGGCCGCAGAGGGAAATTAAGGAACTTGTGCCGCAAGTGCTGGACATGGTCGGTTTGAGCGACAAGGCCGGAAATTTCCCGCACGAACTTTCGGGAGGAGAAAAACAAAGAGTGGCCATCGCGCGCGCGATGATCCACCGGCCGGAAATCATCATCGCCGACGAGCCGACGGGAAATCTGGATCCCTTGAACACGTACGATATCATCAAGCTTCTTGAAAAGATTAACCAGCTTGGCACGACACTGCTCTTGGCCACTCACGACAGGGAAATAATCAACACGCTCGAGAGAAGAGTGATTACCTTGGATCGCGGGCGCGTGATAAGGGACGAGGCGAAAGGGAAGTACATTCTCGTTTAATTGTTAACCGCGGTCAACAATTAAACGAGAAATTTTTAATTTCCAATTTCTAATTTTCAAACCGGGGATAGATGAAGTTCTTAGCTTCCAAATGTTTAAAAATTGCAAAATTGTAAAATTGAAAATTGCGTCGGAAAGGGGTTTCGCGCCGATTCTCATAATTCTCATCGCCGCTGCCGTCATTTTTGGCGGAGTTTTGTATTACGCGAAGGTTTTGAAAAAGCCGGCGCAGGTGGCTTGCACGCAGGAAGCAAAGCAGTGTCCTGACGGAAGTTACGTAGGCCGCGTTGGCCCTAACTGCGATTTTGCGCCTTGTCCGGTGTCGTCCTCTACGCAATCGGCGGCAACGAGTTCGGTTGATACTTCAACCTGGCAAACCTATCGCAACGAGAAGTATGGGTTTGAGATGAAATATCCTGTAGATTGGGAATTTCAAGAGTTACCATCCAACCCCGACGATTTTATGTTTAAGTCTAAGATTCGAGAAGAGTGAGGTTAGTATAACTCCGACTCGTGCTTGTGAATATGGGTCGCCGTTTGGACAACCAATAATAACAACCACCACCATTGGCGGCGCAAATACAAAAAGAGCGGACTGGCCCGACCTTTCTGAGTTGCACGTACTAGATCCGAAGCCGAATTGGTCCTTGGACAATTGTGTTGTGATTTTGCCTGGAGAATCTTGGAAACGAAATAACTCAAATCCTCTCCACGTTCAAATTTATATCTCCGACAGCCCAGCCGCAGTCAAATCTAACAATTAACACTTCAACCTGGAAGATTTATAAAAACGTCAAATACGGTTTCAGGTTTATGTATCCGCCGGACCACACGCCGTATGTTTCGGTGGACACGGCAAACAGCAAACTTGTTCCTGCGACGACTTCAAGCGAGTCGGTGAGTATCGCCGAAGA
The DNA here is from genome assembly GCA_963844965.1 of uncultured bacterium. GTDB lineage: Bacteria > Patescibacteriota > Minisyncoccia > UBA6257 > 2-01-FULL-56-20 > REEB91. The sequence continues at coordinate 230,125 of CAWJQC010000007.1, forward strand.
CGAAACCAATGCGATTGCGGGCGGGGGAGTCGTTCTCAAAATGCAACCTGTTCTGGTTGACGAGCGTATAAGCACCTGGCTTGACGACAATCTAAAAACTTATGTTACGGACCCGGCGGCGGTTTCACAGAAGAACATGACTGTTGCCGGGAAAACCGCGGTTGAAATTACAGTCCCCCAATCCACTGCCGGCGCGAAAGTTTACAGGCTCTGCGTGATCCAGCCCGGCAATTATTTCATCGTTATCACAGAAACCGCGCCGAGCGCGCTCTTTGATGCTATATTTTCCACCATTTCGTTCAGCCCGTATTGATTGAGGTGTTGCGCGTTGCCATTATTATTGTTATAGTCATATTATGTTTACCGTTATCTCCCGCATAATTCATTTCGGCTTAAAGAATTTCTGGCGGAACGGCTGGCTTTCAACGGCCACCGTGGCCATTATGGTACTGGCTTCGCTTATGCTCGTGGGGCTCGTGCTCTTCGGCGTGATTTCCAGCAGTGCGGCGGCTTCCATCCAGGACAAGATTGACATAAGCGTTTATTTCAAAACCACCACCTCCGAGGACCAGATTTTAAATATCAAACAATCGCTTGAGCAACTCTCTCAGGTGAAAAACGTTGATTATGTTTCCCAGGACCAAGCCCTCGCGATTTTCAAGGAAGCTCACAAGGACGATCCCACCATAAGCCAGGGGATAAACGAGTTGGATACGAATCCGCTTGAAGCGTCGCTCAATATCAAAGCTAACAAGCCGGACCAGTACGGGACCATAGCCGACTACCTGAACTCGGCGAATCTGAGTTCATATATAGACAAGGTGAGTTATTCGGACACCAAGACCATGATTGACAGGTTGACCGCTATTATTAACAACGTCACGCGCGGCGGCTTCATACTGACCGTTGTCCTCGCGCTCGTCGCCGGATTGGTGGTTTTCAACACCATACGGCTTGCCATATATTCCAATCGCGAAGAGATCGGTATTATGCGCGTCGTCGGCGCCTCCAACAGTTTGGTCCGCGGACCGCTTGTCGTTGAAGGAATAATTTCCGGCGTGCTCGCGGCAATCTTGAGCGTAGCGATCGCGGCGCCCATCGTCTATTTTCTGTCGCCGTATATCAAGATTTTCATAGCCGGTTTGGATATTTTCCAGTATTTCTACGCGAACATCGGCCGACTGTTTCTGTACCAGCTTTTGTTCGGAGTGGGTATCGCCAGTTTGTCCAGTTTGGTTGCCGTGAGAAGGTATCTGAAGAACTAGCGCGCTTCGCGTTTGCAGTCCGATTGATAAACTGATAAACCGAGCCAATCAGCTAAAACAACCTTGGTGCGGCATTTTCGCCGTTCGCCTTGGTTCTGCGGCGCTTGTCCCTGGTGACGTTCGCGGACGCCTCTTCGCGCGGCCGAGCGATCTTAATCTTCCGCTCTATCATTTTCTGCAGGTCTGCCACCCGGACTTTCCACTCCTTGCCGATTTTGAATCCGGGAAGCTTGCCCTTCTTGCACCACTCCCTCGCCGTTTCTTTGGTCACGCCGAAAAACTTGGCAAGCTTCTCCGCTCCGTAGATTTTTTCTCCACCTTGCGCCATTTATGCTTGATATAAAGATTATACCACGTTTTGCCGCGAGTGGGTTCTCATTCGCTGTTTTGGTTTGCCATACCGGGACTTGACATAAATGCCGACTTCAAAGTTGCGGCAAATTAAATAGGATAGATAATTATAGATAATCATGAATTTCGGAGTAGCCATCGTGGCGATTACTGCGCTGGGGTGCGTCAGCAACTGGCTCAACTGGCGTTATTTGAATTATAAAATTACGCGGTTGCTGTATTACCTCGGCGCTTTTATTCACGAAACATCTCACGCCGTATTTTGCGTTCTGACCGGAGCGAAGATTGTTGAATACAAAGTTCTTTCGTTGCAGCCCCGTGTCGTTCATACCAGATCCAAGCTGCCGTTCTTAGGCGAACCACTGATTTCTTTGGCGCCAATCATGGGCGGATTGTTCTTTCTATACGCGGTCAATCGGTATTTTTTGGCCGGTTATTTCAGTGTCCCGCAATTTTCCGGCTGGCAGGATATTGTTGCTGGAATAATCCGGCTTTTCGCGCAGATTAACCTTTTGCAGTGGCAGAGCTGGGTCATGATTTTGCTTTTCTTCAACCTCGGGGCAATGATCGGATCTTCTCCGCGTGATCTGAGGAATATATGGCCGTTCATAATTCTTTCCTTTTTCGCGAGATTGGCAACGGCGAATTTCGCCCTGCTTGTCATCGCTCTCATCCTGACAAATATCGCGATTCAGACGGTTCTAATAATTTTCTTGGAAATTCTCGGATCTTTGCGGTAAATTATGCGGCCATTTTTTGGTTCCGGTTCAGGTCCAGACGCTCGGCGTCGTGGCAAGCTGCCGCATGACGCGTGGCTTGACGCATTATTTTGTACACTATACACTTTTATTTCTGAATTTTGGTTATTTTGGTTCGAATCCAGGACGGGTCGGCAAATCTGCAAAACTTGGGATAAAGTTTTATAATTATTCTCATGAACGCATCGAATACCGTTCCCATCATCGAAGTCACTCGTCTCGTGAAGCGGTTCAAGAATTTCGCCGCGGTTGACGACATATCGTTCACCGTAGAAACCAGAGAAATCTTCGCGTTCCTGGGACCGAACGGCGCAGGGAAGTCTACGACCATCAAGATGCTCATTACACTGCTTGCGCCCACAAGCGGTACGGCCACGATTGATGGGCACGATATTGTGCACCACGCTTCCGAGGTACGCAATACAATTGGCTACGTACCGCAGATGATTTCTGTGGACGGTACACTTACGGCCTACGAGAATCTGATGCTTATGGCGCGTCTCTATGACATCCCGAAAGCGGAGCGGAAAGACCGCATCCGGGAAATGCTTTCGTTTCTCAAACTGGAAGAGCATACGGACGCACTCGTGCGCACGTTCTCTGGCGGGATGATCCGCAAGATGGAGGTTGGGCAAGCCATGCTCCATCGCCCCAAGGTGTTATTGCTTGATGAGCCGACGACCGGTCTTGATCCTGTTGGGCGGCAGAGCGTGTGGGAGCATCTCTTTGAACTACGCAACCGGTTTGGTACTACCATTTTCTTCTCTACGCACAACATGGAAGAGGCAGATGAGGTGAGTGACCACGTCGCGGTGATGAACAGAGGGAAAATCGCGGCGATGGGTACAGCAGAAGAACTGAAAGCGAAAACAGGGAAGTTCGATGCTACGCTTGAGGACGCTTTCATTTTCCTTACTGGCAACAAGTTGGATGAAACCGGCAATTTTCGAGAAATTCGCAGGGCCAGACGGATTGAACGACGATTAGGATAATAGTCGTCACGCATATGCTCCACTACCTTTCACAAACGATCAAAAAATCATATGTGCTCGCAGAGATGGAAACGCGCAAGCTTCTCCACGATCCCACAGAGCTCATCTCCCGCGCCGTGCAGCCGATTTTGTGGCTGGGTATTTTCGGAGAAGCATTGAGTAAGGTGCGGGCGATACCGACGCCCGGTGTAACCTATCTCCAGTTCATCGCGCCTGGTATTCTTACGCAATCCGTCGTCTTCGTTGCCATCTTTTACGGCCTGTATATCATCATGGACCGAGACACTGGCATATTACAGAAACTACTGGTCACTCCCACGCCGCGTCTGGCCTTGGTCTGGGGGAAAATGATCTCCGCGGGCGTGAGGGGTCTTTCCCAGGCGCTAATCGTTTTCTTATTCGCCATCATTCTCGGCATTCAATTGCATATCACCTCGTGGTCAATCCTCGGAGTGGTTGTTATTGTCATGCTTGGCGCGGGCTTCTTCACGGGCCTTTCCATGATCATCGCCGCGATCGTGAAAACCCGGGAGCGGTTCATGGGTATTGGCCAAGTGATCACCCTCCCATTATTCTTCGCCTCGAATGCCATTTATCCGATCGCGATCATGCCCGCATGGCTCCAGGTAGTAGCAAACGTAAACCCCTTGAGTTATATGGTGGACGGATTGCGGGCGCTCATGCTCTCGGGCAGTACTGCGGGGGTGGGCCTTGATATTGGCATACTTGTTGTTGTTACACTGCTTATATCAATGCTCAGCGCGTGGTTCTATCCAAAGGTGGTAATATAACAGGTATGAACAACCCATCTATCGATAAATCAAAGACGGCACTGGTCGTGATTGATCTCCAAAAAGGCATCGCGGGACGGAAAACCGCTCCATATGCGTCTGCGGTCGTAATAAGGAACGCGGCGGCGTTGGCCAATGCTTTCAGGGAGAATGGCATGCCGGTGTTCTTGGTGCGCGTCACACCGTCCCCGGATGGGAAAGATGCGTTGCGTCCAATTGTCGATGCAGCCATGCCGGTGTACACCCCGCCGCCGGACTGGGCAGAAATTGTTCCGGAAATGGGACCGAAGCAGGGTGATTTTATCATCACCAAACATCAGTGGGGCGCGTTCTACGGTACGGAACTCGACTTGGAGCTCCGAAGGCGGGGAATCACCACCATTGTGTTGTGCGGCATCTCGACGAATATCGGCGTGGAGAGCACCGCGCGGTTCGCGTATGAATATGGCTACCATCAAATTTTTGCGGAAGACGCCATGGCTGCCATGTCAGTCGAAGAGCATGCGTTCACGATCGCCAGGACGTTTCCACGTATTGGTCTTGTAAGGAAGACCGAAGACATATTGGCTTGCCTATAAAAGAATCATAGTCATAGTTCGGACTCTAAGAATATCACTAGGTCTGGTACCAGACTCAGACCCGACCTGTCTTGGACTATGCCATCGGTTCAAAAAATCCTGATAGCACTTGGTCCATCGTACAAAAACTCGGTGGCTGCGGGGCAGGGACTCGAACCCCGATACCGGCGTCCAGAGCGCCGTGTCCTACCGTTAGACGACCCCGCAATAGCTTTTGTATTATAAGTCCGGCGGCGAAAATTTCAACTTCCGGTTTTTTGTATGTCTGTTGTTTTGGGTTATAATATGATTATAATAATCAAATGCCTCAGCGTGAAAAACCATTGATACTCGTCACCGACGACGATAAGGACTACCGCGAAGCCGTTGTTCTGCAATTGCAGGCGGCCGGCTTTGACACCATCCAGGCAAAAGACAGCAAGGACTCAATTCAAAAAGCCAAGGAATCCAGCCTGATCTTATTCTTATGGACGTTAACATGCCGCCGGGTCTTAACGGCATTGATACCGCACTGGAGCTCAAAGAAACGCCCGAAACGAAGGATATTAAGATCGTTTTTCTGAGCGGTTTGGAGAATCCGTGGCCGCTTTTCGGCGGAGAAAGGGGAGACGTGAGCAGGGAAATGGGAATGGAGGATTACTTCATAAAGACGAAGGATTTCAGCGAACTGGTGGCGAAAATCAAGAAGATTTTGAACGTAACGTAGGGTACCCGAGACCCATGGATGTCCGCCCCGACCGCAGTCGGGGCGTTTTTTGGCCGCGCGCACCGGCGTGTGCCCAGTAGTAGACCGAGCACCTCGCTTTCCTCAATGCCTTGAGGTTGGGCTGGGTTTTTGCATAAAGCTGTAAATTTGTTGTTGTCAGCGCTGTGATAATGAAAGCGTGCGGGCGTTGCAGTGCTCGGCTCACTACTGGGTGTGTTATAATGTAATCAATGGTCCCGTTAGAAGCCGCGATCGCTTTGGCGGGACAGTTGATGTTTTTTTGGACATAAGATAGTCGTTTTCCCAAATTAAATAAATTTAGCAGGTTACTTATCGCGATCTGCTTCTAACGGGATGGCTGAATTAAAACGCGACGCCTCTTTTCTTAAAATAGAGATAGAAAAAGATCTCGCGCGGCAGGTGGACAAGGTCTCCGTCGTTTCCTTGGTTGACTTGCTGGTGGAGTACGCTTATATCTTGCGCGCTTCCGACATCCACATTCAACCCGAGGAAAATTCGTTGCGCATCCGTTACCGCATAGATGGTCTCCTCCAGGATATTTTCCAGAAGATGACCATTCGCAAGGACATCCAGCCCGAAATCATCAGCCGCATAAAAGTTCTCGCCGGCTTGCGCACTGACGAGCACCTTGCTTCGCAGGACGGGAGGATCAAGGTTAAGGTCAAGGATTTCGGCGAAATCAGCGTCCGTGTTTCCATCGTGCCGACGTACAACGGGGAGAACGCCATTTTGAGGGTGCTTGCCGAAACGCAGGGATTTACCGTGAACGATTTGGGATTTTTGCCGAACGACCTGAAGAAAGTTACGCACGCCATGACGAAGCCCTACGGTATGATCCTCGCGAACGGTCCGACCGGTTCCGGTAAGACAACGACCCTCTACACGATTTTAAAAACCTTGAACAAGCCGGATATTTCCATAGTGACCATAGAAGACCCTATTGAGTACGCATTGCCGGGAACCTCGCAAATTCAGACCAACGCCGACATAGGATTCACGTTCGCGAGCGGTCTCAGATCAATTCTGCGCCAAGATCCTGAACATCATCATGGTGGGCGATAATCCGCGACGAAGAGACGGCGGGAATAGCGGTGAACGCGGCCCTGACCGGCCACCTCGTGCTTTCAACTCTGCACACCAACGATTCAGCAACAACCTTTCCCCGGCTCATAGATATGGGTGTGCCGCCATTCCTCGTAGCTTCAACGGTTAACGTGGCGATGGGCCAGCGTCTTGTCCGGATGATATGCCAGAAGTGTAAGCAGCCGCGTAATTTTAGCGAGATGGAAATAAAAAGTTTGGCGGAAATCATTCCGGAGTCGGCAAAATATCACGGCAAGTTTTTCATAGGGAAAGGATGCCCCGCCTGCAATGGAACCGGCTATATCAGCCGCACTGGCATACGCGAAGTGTTGGAAGTGAACGAGACAATCAGCCAGCTTATCATGAACCGCGCGAACGCCAAGCAGATAAAGGATGCTGCTGTCAAAGCCGGAATGACCACGATGACAGAAGATGCCTTGGAGCGCGCTTCCAAGGGAGTCACCTCCATTGAGGAAATTTTGCGCATTATACACGAGTAGCGCGATGAATCCCGTTAGAAATCCTGCCGGCAGGCAGGCGCGGACGCTTTTCCAATGACACACCTATTGAACGGTCGAAGTATGTTAAGCAACAACGGTAGGCGCGGAGTTTTTCCGTCCGCGTCCTATTTCTAACGGGATGAACAAATTTCAGAGAATTCTTTCCCGATTATTTGACAGCGTCCCGCTTCAGGACAAAATTAATTTCGCGCGGCATATGGCGCTTATCATAAAAGCCGGATTGCCGATATACCAGGGACTGGGGATTATCCGCGCCCAAACGACTTCCAAGGTGCTCCTTAAGGTGATAGACAGCGTTATGGAAGACGTGAACAACGGGAAGTTTCTTGCCGACGGGTTGGAAAAATTTGAATATCTTTTCGGGACTTTTTTTGTGAACATCATCCGCGTGGGGGAATCGAGCGGGACCCTCGCCAAGAATTTCTTGTATCTTGCCGAAGAACTCAAAAAATCCAAAGCGCTCAAAAGCAAGGTCACTTCGGCAATGATATATCCGCTTGTGATTTTTGCTATGACTTTGGGAGTGACGGGTTTTCTGGCGTTTTTCGTTTTCCCGAAACTTCTGCCGGTATTCGCGAGCTTGAACGTCAAGCTGCCCATAACCACCGTCATAATGATGGGCGTCCTCCAGTTTTTGCGCGAGTATTTCATAGAGCTCATAATCGGGGTCGTCATTCTTGTTGTCGCAGTTAGGATGATTATTAAGTACGTAACGCCGATAAAGTTCCTTCTGGATAAGTTGATTCTTGTAACGCCGGTAATCGGGCCGCTTTCCGTTGATGTTAATATGGTCAATTTTACGCGCGTCTTTGGATTGCTTTTGAAGAGCGGCGTAAAAATCTTGGAGGCGGCCATGATAACATCAAATACTTTTGAGAATATCGTCTACAGACGGGCGCTCGTAGCCGCGAAAGATGAAGTTCAGAAAGGCGGCCAGCTCGCGACCTATATGGGCGAAAAAAAGAGATATTTTCCTCCGCTAGTGACCGGCATGATACGCATCGGTGAGGATACCGGCAATCTGGAAGAAAACCTGGACTACCTTTCGGAATATTACGAGGACGAAGTTGATACCAAGCTGCACGTTTTGACGAGCGTTCTTGAACCCTTGATGCTGCTTTTCATGGGGCTTCTCGTCGGATTCGTTGCTTTGTCCATTATCACGCCAATTTACTCCATTTCGCAGGGCATCCAGTAGCTCCAACTTTCTATTTTTGAGAACCGGCGTCACGAATGCTCCAGCGGCATTCGTGCGCCTGCATCTCGCTCCGACGGCGTCCGATTAAAATCGGACGACCAAGCCCGTCGGAGCTCCGATAGCTTCTCAAAAATAGAAAGTTTCCGCGATGGGATTAAGGTGTTTTGCTGACGCAAAACAGCCTTTGTGAAGCAACACCCGGCGCTTTTGGAAATAAAAATCGCCCCGATCTGTCTGATCGGGGCGCGCTGTCAGGGTTTCCACTCTGGCGGAAATTTGTAAATGTCGTATGTCTCAAGGAGTACGCCGAAAGTCTCACTTTCTATACGGCGTTTTTCAAGTACGGCTTCAAAGACCAGTTCCAGCCCGGCTTTTTTATAGTAGGGCTGGTGACCGCGAGCGAGAACCCGGGCCACATCCAGGACTGTTTCCGGCGCAGATTGTCCCGCTAATTGTACGATGTCCGAAAATTGGTATGTTCGCCGACCGCCTACATCGCAGTGATTCACAATAACGTACTCAATGCTGTAACTTATGCCGTCTCCATCCTGTCCCCATATGGGGTTGATCTTGAATTCTCGGAAAACAGGTCTGAGTGAAAGATTAAGATTGTCAAATGGCCGGACTGCTATGTATTTTACTTTGTCGGTAATCCAGCGGCGCAGAAGTTCGCTTTCGCTTACATTTCTTCGCGACGCTTCCGCGATTCTCTCCGAAGGATTGCCGATTTTCCTTGAGAGCCATGGTATCTCGGATAAGTATTCTCGTGCCTTTGACCACTTCATATTGCCTCCTCACCCTGTAGGATATTGGTTTGTGTGCAACTCCCCGTCAATCGCTCTATAAGGTCATGTCGGAGAGCTGGATAAAGTTTAGCGTCGGTATTCACTATGTGTCAAGCGAAAAATTATTGTTATGAGTCGCGCGGCAGGTACGGCATGCAAAATCAATATTGAAAACGTGTTAGAATATAAGTGGAGTATCTTCTGATGCGCAACAGGAATTTGCTTAAATTTTATTCGCGGCGAGGCACGACTTTTATAGACTTGGCGATCGCCATGGGCATTATCGCCGTTCTTTTCAGCGCGATTTTCAGCGTGTATTTTTCCATTCTGACTTCCATAAACAACATCGGATTACGCACGTCGGCGACGCAGCTCTTGAGCCAGCAGATAGAAATTATTCGGAACCTGCCGTATGCCTCCGTGGGAACGGTCGGCGGCGTACCAGCCGGCATTATTCCGCAGCAGCAGACCTTGTCCATAGGGAACAACAGCTTCGTTATCCAGGCCGATATCCGCAACATTGACGATTCTTTTGACGGTACTCTCGGCGGAAATCCCAACGACACGGCGCCGAACGATTACAAACTCGTGACGCTTGTGGCCAGCTGTTCGTGGTGCGCGAATTTTTTCCCCCTCGCAATTACCACCACCGTTGCTCCAAAAAATCTTGAGTCAGCCGGATTGAGCGGTGATCTTTTCATCAATGTTCTGAATGCCTTCGGCATCGGCGTGCCGCTCGCGAATGTTCAGGTGACGAACGCATCCGTGACGCCGTCAATCAGTCTTACGGATACGACCAACGTAAGCGGAGTACTGCAGCTTGTGGGGGTCCCTACCAGTACGCAATCCTATCACATTGTTGTGACCAAGAGCGGTTATTCTTCCGATCAGACATATCCCTTGGGAGCGCCGTCAAACCCGCATCCTCTGAAGCCCGACGCCACAGTCGCGCAGCAACAGGTGACAAGCGTGACGTTTCTCATAGACAAGACGAGCGTTCTTAACGTTTCCACCGAAAACAATGTCTGCGTTCCCGTCCCCGCAGTTCATTTCTCCACTACAGGGTCAAGCACCATCGTTTCCAATCCGACCGTGTATAAATTTTCCACGAGCTCGGTGACGGGTGCCGGCGGAACGTTTTCTTTCCCGAGCTTGGGGTGGGATACGTACGCGTTATCGCTTTCCGAATCCTCGTACAATCTTCTGGGAACTATTCCGCTCGGCCCGCTTATAATCAATCCGAGCTCAACCGCGAGTTTCACTTTTGTGCTGCAATCGGCGGCTAACCCGTCGCTTCTCATCGGCGCGGTTGACGCCGTGACGGGAGCGGGATTGCAGAACGCCACGGTCACGATAACCACTACCGGTTTTTTGGCCGCGAGAACAACAGGACACGCGTTCGTTACACAGTCCAACTGGGCAGGAGGCCAATACACAAGTCAAAACGGCATCAATCCCAACACGTCGGGGACTCTGACTATGATGCAAAACGCTTCCGGAACTTACAGCACGACTACGACGGCTTGGCTTATTTCAAATACGATGGATTTGGGAAGTTCAAGTTCAACATTATATTCGTTTTCCTGGAATCCTCAGTCGCAACCGCCGAGTACTGGTCCGAATAGCGTGAAATTCCAGCTTGCTGCGAACAATGATCAGGCAACGTGGAATTTTATCGGTCCCGATGGAACTGCAGGTTCGTTCTACACCGCGTCGTCAACGCTGGGTGGCCGTTTTGACGGTAATCGTTACGTGCGCTACGAGGTGTACATGAGTACGCAGGACGCGAATACGTCTCCCAGCGTTACGAGCGCTTCACTTGAATTCAATGCCATCTGCGTCCCCCCCGCGCAGACGCTGTTCACTAATTTAAGTCAGGGAACGTACGTAGTTGACGTGACCGCGCCGAGCCATATTGAAACGACAAGCACCGTATCTGTCGGGTCAGGATTCAACCAGACGACCATTTCTCTTACTCACACATAATTTTATGAAAGAAAATCTTTACATTCAGGCAACTTATGAACAAAACGGCTTCGGGCTTATGGAGGTCATCATTGTCATCGCGCTGACCGGTCTCGTCGTGCTCGTTGTCACGAGCTTCAGCGGGAATTTGGGTGTGCTGCAGAATCTTGTTAGCCAGCAATTACAATCCCGCTCCGACATTGATGAGGCGATTCAGATAATGACGACGGAAATTCGTTCGGCGGGACCGTCGGGTCTCGGAGCGTATCCCGTAGATTCGGCGAGCACGAGCAGTTTCGCTTTCTACAGCGACATAAACAAGAATGGCACGTTTGAGCACGTGCGCTATTTTCTCGGAACGAGCACGATACAGAAAGGAGTTATAACGCCGCTGGGAAATCCGCTCGTGTACGCAACCTCAACGGAAGTCATAACCACAGCCGTGAACAACCTTACATATACGAGCACGACTCCGCTGTTCGCGTATTATGGGCCCGCATACACCGGCTCGGGGCCGTCTCTCACTTCTACGGACGTGACTCAGGTGCGGATTGTCCAAATTACTTTTTACGCGGACGTGAATCCGGGGAAAGCGCCCCAGCCGCTATTTTTCTCGGACACGGTGGATTTGAGGAATCTGAGAAGCAACTGAAAAATTAGCGGGTGGTGGGTAGTAAGTAGTAGCAGGGGATAATCAAAAACTGGGAACTGAAATGAGAATAAAGAAAAATAATAAGGGCCAATTATCCGTGGAGCTTATACTTTTCTCCGCCGTAGCGGTGATTTTGATAAGCGGATTCGTTTCGCTCGCGGCGTCTTTTGTCCAGCTTTCCGTGCGCAATCTCAATAAACTGCAGGCGTTTTCCATCGCTGAATCCGGTATTGAATACTACAGGTGGCACCTGGCGCACGCGCCGACCGATTATCAGGACGGGACGGGGCACGCTGGACCGTATGTTCACAATTATTACGATAAGAACGGCGTGCTTATCGGAGCGTTTACCCTGACCATTACTCCGCCTCCAGCCGGTTCAACGGTCGTGACGATCCAGAGCGCCGGATCCATACTCGCAGATCCATCCATCAATAAGATTATCAGCGTGAAGATGGGTGTTCCCTCGTTCGCGCAGTACGCGTGGGTTCTGAACGACAACGTTTTTTTCGGCAGCACGGCGCAGGTGTACGGAACCATCCAGTCGAACGCCGGCATTCACTTTGACGGAGTCGCCCACAATCTCGTTTCAAGCGCGCTTACGACATACACCGATCCGGACAGCGGACTCAACGAATGGGCGGTTTACACGGATGGGCCTCCCGCCGATTCGCAGCCGCCGACGGCGATGGCCAACGCCTCAAACACTTTTTTGGCGGGGCGCGCGGTGGGGGTGCCGATGGTTGATTTCACGGCTATCACGCAAAACCTTTCCAACATAAAGGCAGCCGCGCAGGCGAGCGGCACTTATTTCGGAAGCTCAACCGTTCAGGGATGGAACCTCCAATTGGCAACGAGCGGTGTTTACAGCGTGTATAAGGTTACTTCTTTGGTTTCCACCCCGAGCAGGTGCACGAATGATTTGAGTCAGACGAATTGGGGATTGTGGAGCGTTGGGTCGTCAACCTTGTACGCGACAGGCACTATACCCGCTAACGGTCAGATGTTTTTTGAAGATAACCTCTGGGTACAGGGGCAAATCAACAACAAACGGCTGACGATCGGCTCCGCGCGGTTTCCGGACAACGCAAGCACGCGCTCAAGCATCACCGTCAATCACAATCTTCTTTACACGAATTTCAACGGCAGCGATACCATATCGCTTATCGCCCAAAACAACATCAATGTCGGTCTTATGAGCGACGATAACCTTTACATTGACGGGGCGCTAATTGCGCAAAACGGCTGGGTGGGGCGTTATTACTATAATTCCAACTGCGGCACCACGCAGCTGCGCACGTCGCTCAACACGCTGGGCATGTTGGGGACCAGCATCAGATCGGCGTTTTATTATTCCGGCTACGGCGGAGGCGATAGCGGATATCAGACAAGAATTTACACTTACGATTCAAACTTGCTGTACGCGCCGCCGCCAGGGTTTCCGCTTACAACGGCGCAGTATACGCCGATTTCCTGGACGGAGGTACAATAATTTATCAATTATAATAAAATAATATTAATCGGTTTGCCGGTTAACGAGTTAACTCGTTAACGCGTTAATCCCCCAGCCATTAATTTTAATAATTAAATAATATGATTGGAAATAACCGAAACGGAATGACGCTTGTGGAAATTGTTATTACCATGGCACTTTTGGCGATCGTCCTTGGCGTCAGCGTTGTGGTCATGAATCCAGCGGGCCAGCTCGCGAGTTCGCGCAACAGCAAGAGAACGTTGGATTTGCAGACGATCATGAACGGTATCCGCGCTAACATTGCCGACCAGTCGGGACAGACGTTTTCCTGCGCCGCCGGTCCGGTGCCGACGTCCACGAAACGAATGGCGCCCGGCACCGGAAACTACGACATAGCATCATGCCTTGTGCCCACATATCTTTTGGCTCTGCCGTTTGACCCCTCCACCTCGAGCGCGCACTATACCTCAAACAGCAATTACGATACTGGATATTACATAATGCAGAATTCCTCCACGGGTCAGATCACCTTGACCGCGCCGGCGGCGGAACTCCAGAAAACGATTTCAATAACGCGATAGAAAAGCGCACATCATGTATCACATAGCATATAGCACGAGGTACGCATCACGAAGCGTGATAACAAAACAGGAAACGCGTGCTTCATGCTACGTGTTATGTGTTTCGTGGTTCATTGTCCGAGCGCGGGCAGGTATTCCGGTCCATAGGTGGCGGTAATGTCGCCGTCCGCGTCGTAGACATCCATCTTATAGTAGTATGGATCGTATAGCGTTTGGTCCAGGATTTTTATGGAGTAGGGACCGCCTGACGGCGGATTTTCTTGCGTAAGCACCGCTAGCCACGGTCCGTTTTGGTCAGCCGAGCGCGAAACCACGAATTTCTCCGTTCCCAAGGGAAGGTTCTGCCAACCGATGTCAATATTGTTATCCATATGGTCTACCCAAAAATTCTCAGTTTGCGGCTGGCCGTAGCCCGAAATGCCGCCTTGCGGATTGTAATAGGGAATTCCGGACGGCTTTGGCGTAGGCGTCGGCGTCTGAGTTGGCGTCGTTGATGTCGGCGTTGGGGATGGCGATTGGCTTGGGGTGCCCGTGCTTTGCGTCGTTGATGATGGCTGCGTACTTGGAGGCGTCGTTGGCGGAGGAGTGTTGGTTCCCGTGGTCGGCGTCGGTGCCGTGGTAGATGGCGTGGATGTTGAAATTACCGTCGGCGTTATGGGCGATGTCCAGAGAACGGTTTCTTCGGACGGTCCGCCGGTTTCGGTGCTTGAACCGGTGCCGGCGCCGTTATTTGTTCCGCTTGTGCCACTAGCAACTGCCTCCACGTAATAAACGTACGTCTCCATTCCCCTCGCTTGTTTTGCCGAGTGAGATGGAAAAATTCCCGCTTTCTATGTCGCCTGAGAATATTCCGCCATCTATGTTAATTCCGCCAGCCGTTCCTGCGCCGGTCGCGCCACCACCTCCCGTGCCCCCGCTGATTCCGCCGCCTTTACCAGAAACAATATCTTGCAGGTTAACGGTTTTCCAGAGCTCCCACTGCGTTGTCCCGGCCTTCGCGCGGTAGAATATTTATGCGTGCGGTGTTCGCCGGTATATTATCCCAGCGCATGATCAGGACATCCTCACCGCCGCTCCGCTGAATTTCTACGGTCAGTTTCGGTTCGTTGGGCTTGGCAACGGGCGTGACAGTTTCTTGGCGAAAAATCGTGAAAATATCCTGTCCGGTGATTCTGTAGTATATGAAAGTAACGCTCGCAAGCCCGACGACAAAAAGGATGGCGAAGTAAATTTTGCTTTTTACTGTCACGCATTTATTTTAACACAAAAAGCGTGCCATAGTGATTTTATGACCGCAACCCAGGACAATATCTCTTCGTTTCTGTTTCTATTTTCTGGATTCCAGGTTCTCTATCAGCGCGATTTCCAAGGGTACAACCGCGAATGGGCTGTAGCGCATTTCGGAGTAGGCGCGGATGAG
The DNA here is from genome assembly GCA_963844965.1 of uncultured bacterium. Lineage (GTDB taxonomy): Bacteria > Patescibacteriota > Minisyncoccia > UBA6257 > 2-01-FULL-56-20 > REEB91. The sequence goes on from CAWJQC010000007.1 coordinate 245,266, forward strand.
GGACTGGAGAAGTTTTACGGCGGATGCCGGTTCAATAAGCGTGCCGAGTTGTTTGACTCTTTCTATCTCTTCGCCGGTCAACTCGCCGCGGAGCGCGGTTTCCGTGGCCGGACTTATCTTCAGCGCCAGAATTTTCCTTACATAATGGATTAGGTCTTTCGTGAATTGGGTCAAATTTTGCCCTTCTTCGTTAAGTTCCGCGAGATAGTTGATGCTTCCTTTGAGGTCTTTTTTTAAAATTAATTCCGCCAGCCCATCCACTTTTTTGAGGCCGACGCGGCCGGTGATTTCTTTCGGCCGCTGCCAGATCAATCCCGACGTGTTTTGCGGTCGGGACTCCGACCCCGCCAGTGGCGGGCGTCGGAGTTTCCAATGAACTTATCTGGTCTAAGAGCGATTCGGCGTCGCGGAAACTTCCTTCCGCGGCGGCTGCGATGAGCTCAAGCGCCGGTTTGTCAATCTGAATTTTTTCCGCTTTCGCCATCATCGCCAGTTTTTCCATGATCTTCGTTTTCGGAAGTTTTTTAAAGAGGAAACGCTGAGTGCGCGAAACAATGGTCGCGGGCAATTTTTCGTATTCGGTCGTCGCGAGTACGAGAACGGCGTGCGCAGGCGGCTCTTCCAGGGTTTTGAGGAGCGCGTTAAAAGCGGGCGTCGTGAGCATGTGTACCTCGTCTATGATGTAAACTTTGTATTCGCCGGACGCCGGAGAGGTTCTGATGCTGTCTTTGAGGTTGCGGATCTCGTCAATGCCGCGGTTGGAGGCGGCGTCTATTTCAATGACGTCAAAAGAATTCTGCGCGTCAATTTCTTTGCAATGGCGGCATTCATTACATGGTTCGCCAAGCTTTCGGAATTCGGCGTCGTCGCGGCGCTTCTCGCAGTTTAATAGCTTGGCGATGAGCCGCGCAGTCGTGGTTTTTCCGGTCCCACGCGAGCCGTAAAACAAATAGGCGTGGCCAAGCCGCCCCGCCTTTGCGGCGTTCTTCAGAATTTGCGCGTTCGTTTCCTGCCCAAAAGCTCGTCAAGTCTCTTTGGGTCGGTATTTGCGATAGAGGGCGAGTGCCATCTCCTAAATTATAAATGAAATATCCGTAGAAAACAAAGGTCGTAGAAGTTGCCAAACGCAGTCAAATTTTTTAAAATTATATCGATGAAATTGATTTTATTGTGCGGTGCAATAATAACGGTTTTAGTCGCCGCCGTTTTTTTATTTTTGCCCTCGGATGAAGTGATTGTTGTTGGCAACGGCGCAACCACCGGCTCGGCGATTGCGACAAGCACCGCCGTATCCTCAACCCTGCTTTCCGTGCCGGAGGCGCCGACTTCATCGCAAGCGGCCTTGAGTTATGCGACAAATTCCGCCTCGGCATCGTTTTCCGACATAGGGCCGCAGCAGCCGCTCGTGAATCCACCGACAGTCATGAAGGGTGTGTATATGACCGAATCGTCCGCGGGCTACGCTCCGAAAGTCAACTATATAATTGACTTGGCCAATAAGACCGAAATCAACGCTGTGGTCATAGATATAAAGGATTACTCCGGTTATGTTTCCTATCGCACAACCGTTCCGGCGACAAAGGAAACTGGAGCCGAGGGAGAGATAAGAATCGCCCAACCGAACGCTCTGCTTAAAAAATTTCACGACGCGGGAATTTACGTTGTCGGAAGGATTACCGTGATGCAGGACCCTGTGCTGGCTAAAGCCCATCCGGAGTGGGCGCTTATAAACAAAACAACAGGCAAGACATGGACTGATAATAATGGACTTGCCTGGATGGACCCTGCGGCGGAACCGGTTTGGGAATACAACGCGGCAATTGCCAATGACGCCATCGCGCGCGGATTTGACGAGGTGCAGTTTGACTATGTTCGTTTCGCCTCCGATGGCGACCTCACGAATATCGGATATCCATACTGGGACGGGAAAACGGCCAAGCACACGGTTATAAAAAATTTCTTCGCATATCTGCGGGGGAATTTACCGGAAGCTAAACTTTCCGCCGACGTCTTCGGACTTACGACGGTTGACACTGACGACTTGGGCATCGGCCAGGTTATTGAAGATGCCTACAAATATTTTGATTACGTGTCGCCGATGGTGTATCCTTCCCACTATGCCCCCGGGTTTTTGGGCTATGCGAATCCGGCGAAATATCCATACGAGGTTATAAAATATTCAATGGACCATGCGCTCGCGCGGCTCAAGGCCGGTGAAGAGGTTACAGAAAACGTTTCTTCGACTTCGGCAACGTCCACGGCCACGGTTACGGTCAATGTGCCGTACCGGGCCAAGCTTCGTCCTTGGCTTCAGGATTTTGATTTGGGCGCGACCTACGACGCCACGATGGTGAAAAAAGAAATGCAAGCGACCTACGATGCTTTGCTGAATTTCATATCTACGCCACCCTCGATGATAACCGCAACTTCAACGCTTATAGAAGCTCCCGGCTCTTCGAATGCAGATTACGGCGGCTGGCTCCTCTGGGACCCGGCGAATATTTATACGGAAGGAGCGCTAAATAGTAAATAGGTATAGCCAATATCAAAATGGTTTACGAACTAAAAACCGAAAAGTTTTCCGGCCCGCTGGAAAAACTTCTTGAGCTTATTGAGGCCAAACAGCTTACCATCAACGAAATCAGCTTGGCCGAAGTTACGGAAGATTTTTTGAAGTATCTTGAAGCGCTTACGGACGCCGATATGCGCCTTGTGGCCGACTTTATTGCGGTCGCGAGCCGGCTTGTTCTCATCAAGTCAAAGTCGCTCTTGCCGGACCTCAGTTTAACGAGCGATGAGGAGTCGGACATCAAGGACCTGGAGAAACGCCTTAAAATTTATCAGGAGCTGAAGCCGGTGATGAAAATGCTCGATACTCTTTGGAAAAAGGCGGGGCGCGAATTCAGCCGGCCGTATTTTTTGGAACAGGGCGCGCCGCTCGCGGGCGGCGCCAAGGTGTTTTATCCGGGCGAAGGCCTGGAAATTCAGGCGCTTTTCGGGGCACTTCACAAGATTTTTGAAAGTTTCGTGAATCTGGAGCTGGAAACCAAATCCATCAAGGAAAAAATCGTCACCATAGAGGAAAAAATAGCCGAAGTCGTTGAACGGCTGGCAAAGGAAGGCGAGTCAACATTCAAAAATCTTTCTTCGGCGAAATCGCGCTCGGAAGTCATCATAATTTTTCTCGCGATACTACATCTTGCCCGCGAGCGGCTCATCGCACTCGAGCAATCCGAAAGATTTTCTGATATAATAATCAAGCGACAAGCGGCAGGTAACAAGTGACATGGAAAATTTGGATAAAAAAATAGCGGAACTGGAGGCTTTGCTCTTCATCCATGGAGAGCCGCTCTCGGTGAAGAAAATCGCGCCGATTTTGGAACTTAAGATTGAAGAAGCGAAAGAGGTTGTTGAGGAACTCAAGAAGCGTCTGGAATCGGACGAGAGGGGATTGGCGTTGGTTTCCGACGAAGAGCGCGTTCAACTCACGACAAAACCGCAGTTCGGAAAAATCCTGGAGAAGTTCATCAAGGAAGAGCTTTCGGAGGATTTGACGCCGGCGAGTTTGGAGGCTCTGGCGATCGTGGTGTACTTTGCGCCGATTTCGCGCAGCCGACTTGAGTATTTGCGCGGAGTAAACTCCATTTTCATTTTGCGGAGCCTGCTTTTGCGTGGCCTGGTTGAGAGATATCCGGATCCCGCCCGACCGAACGCTTTCCTCTACAAGCCGACGTTCGATTTGCTGAAGCATCTTGGTCTCAAAAACCGCGAAGAACTGCCAGAATTCGGAAAATTCCAGGATTTGCTCAAAAGGTTTGAATCGTCGGGCGGTGTTGCCGTACCGCAGCAACCGCCCGAAGCGAGCTACGGCGACGTACAAAGCGAGTTGACGCAGTAGAATTCAAAGATTTTTTAACTTTACATTTGCATGTCCGACAATTTTCACAAGTTTCTGTTTCTCGGCGCGATGCTTGTGCTTACGGTTTTCGCGAGCAGAAGTTCGGGATTGGATGGCACCGCGGTCACGAACGGTTCGTCGCCGGTTGTTGCGGGAGGCGACACCTCTACTGTCGCCGTCGGCTTGCCGCCGCTCAATCCGACTGGCGATTCGTATGGCGCCGCGAGTGCCATCGGGAAAAATACCATAGATGACGCGTCGGGTGCTGATTTATCTGTGGGATCTTCAACTGATGCGGCCACTGTTCGGGATAATAAGGCCGGCGTGGGTGACGCTGGTTTTTATTCGCGGTCTGGTGCTGAAATTGTTGATTCGGTGTTCAGTCGCCTCAGTGATGAGCAGGCGCCCGAAACCGGCGCAAAGATCGCGCTCGTTGCCGACCTAGAGAGTGGCAATAATTTTTACGCGATGAACGCGGCCATGCGCTGGCCTGTGGCGTCAATCACTAAACTTATGACCGCCGAGATTATTTTCAAGAACGAGCTATTTAACGAATCAACCACGATTACCGACGCCGAATTTACCGTGGACGGTTCAACCCACGACCTGAAGGCGGGCGAAAGATACAGTTTGGCCGATCTCCTTAATGCGATGCTTGTTGAGTCAAACAACGAAACGGCAATGGCGCTTGCCGACTCTTTCGGCTACGACGCGTTTATGAAAGCGATGAATGAAGAAGCGAAAAATTTGGGACTTGACGGTACTTATTTCAGCGATCCGGTGGGACTTGCGGCAGCGAATCAGTCCACCGCCGACGACCTTTTAGCCTTTACTCAGCACATCTATGCCGAGTACCCAGATATTCTCAGGTTAACGCGAAAAACTTCTGCTTCGCTCCGAGACCTTAACTCTGGCGCGAGGATTACGGTCAAAAGCATAAACAATTTCGCCGGACGCGCCGATTTTTTGGGCGGTAAGACTGGTTATACCGACGACGCAAGCGGCAACCTACTCTCAATTTTTTCCTATGAAAAGCGGCCGATTTTGATTATAGTTATGGGAACAGAGGACCGCTTCGGCGACACGCAGAAGCTATTGGATTGGTTTGAGAATAACTACAAATAACATATAACATACGAAATTACGAAAACATACGAAAGTACGAAAAAATGCAGGAATCCTATTTCGTATGTTCGTACGGTTTCGTACTTTCGTAAGAAACGAGCAAAGCGAGTATGATTTTTCAAACCGTTCGCATAATAGTTCTAACGACTATCGCATTTGTCGTCGCCCTGATCACGACGCCCTTTTGGAGCAGATTTCTCATCAAAAGTAAACTCAGCAAGCAGATCAGGAGTGGGACGGACACGCCGATCTTCCAGAAATTCCATGAAAAGAAAGCCGGCACGCCGACTGGCGGCGGCATAATCATCTGGTCTACCGTTCTGGGTCTCGCCGTTATCTTCGGGATACTTAACAGATTTTTTGACGGTTTCTGGACGTATCTGAATTTCATCAATCGCGCGGAAACGTATCTGCCGCTCGCGACCCTTTTCATCGCTGCCATACTTGGATTGCTTGATGACTGGTTCGGGACCCTGCGCATCGGCGGCGCGGCTGGCGGCGGGCTTAAAATCAGGCACAAATCCATTTTATACATAATTATTGCGGCAATCGGCGCCTGGTGGTTTTACTTCAAGCTCGGCTGGGATGTGATAAACGTCCCACTGGTAGGCAGTTTTCAGATCGGTTGGTGGTATATACCGATCTTCATATTCATCATTTTTGCAAGCGCTTTTTCGGCGAACGAAACCGACGGCTTGGACGGGCTTTTGGGCGGCGTTTCGCTCTTCGCTTTCGTCGCCCTGACTACCGTCGCTTTCGTGCTTCACCGTTACGATCTCGCGGCTTTCGGCGGCGCGATGATCGGGGCACTCCTGGCATTTCTCTGGTACAATATTTATCCCGCGAAGTTTTTCATGGGCGACACCGGCTCAATGTCCCTGGGTATCACGATAGGCGTGACTTCCATGCTCACGAACACCACCCTGCTCCTGCCGTTTTTCGCGATAATTCTGGTTATTGAATCCATTTCTGTGCTTGTGCAGGTCTTGAGCAAAAAACTGCGGCACAAGAAAATTTTTCTCTCAACGCCGATCCATCATCATTTTGAAGCGCTCGGCTGGCCCGAGTCGCAGGTGACGATGAGGTTTTGGATCATTTCGGCGGTGTTCGCCTCGTTGGGACTCGTGATTTTCTTTTTGTCCAGATTCCTGTAGGAAGGTGCTAAGTGTTTTGCTTTTTGAGTGAGATTTGACGAGGAATGTCTGGGTTGATATAAGTATAGTAGCGATAAATCAAATACTATTACTATCCTTGCGAGGAGGTAGCTATGGCGCAACGCCCGCCAGTGGCCTTTGTGATACTTCTGCGAGTGCAGGAGATTGACATGACCGGAAAGATAGAACAACTTTTAAAAGAACTCCGTCTCGGGATAGAAGGAGAAGGCAGATTTAATTCCTTGCCGCGTCGATGCGGCAAGTGCGGGACGATAGTATATGCCAACAGGACAAAATTCCGTTGCCCATATTGCGGAAAAGTTATCAAGTTGTAGTTTTTCAAAAGCTTCTCTGTTGGCTGCAGTTTAAGGCCGCGCATTAGACGGAGCAACAGAAGTAAGACAGAATGCCCGCGGGCGTGATACCCGCGGGATTTATTTTTGCCAATGCAAAATTATCATCGGGCCTCACCATTTTCTCTCCAGATCTTTATAGAAGCGTTCCTACTGGTATTGACAAAGAGCGGCATTGCGCCGCATACTTTCTACGGTTGGTATTTTACAACCAAGGAGGATAGTTATGCGCAGGAATGACGCTGGTTCCGGCTTGTCCAAAGTATTAATTGTGGTAGCTGTAGTAGCTGCGATTTCATTCATCATTGCGATGGTTGTCCTTGAATATCAATCACATGCCAGGCCCGATGTGGAGTTGAGCGGCTGGGTCAGGAACGTAAACATTGTTTATGACTCTACTATTGTCGCTGTTGAGAAAGACGGCGACATCACGCCGCAGTCATATGAGCTGATCGGCAAACACTCTGAACTTTGGAAGGGCGAGCATGTTTGGCTAAGGCTTCACTTCCGTCCTTACAGAGAGGAATACGAAATCGTCGGCTTCAAGCGACTCGGCCCCGACGACAAATCCAGGCCGTTGATAGTAAGTCATTGAGTTTTCGCGGAAAAGCCCCACCATTTGGTGGGGCGGTTCTTTTGCGGCGCATATTTTTATAAAAAAAGAGCCCTCGCCGGTTCCGACCGGCGAGGGGTTTGGAGAATTGAAAGTGAGCGGGGTGCTCAAGAAGCGTGGACGATGTAGTCCTTATGACTGGAATACGGCGCCAGCCCGAAGGGCGCAGCGGCTCCGTGAGTGAACCAGAACGCCCTTTTGGAACTTTGAACATTGTTCTCGGCCATCCTCAACATTTTAAGCTGGCCTTTCCCGTGGTCATAGTCCTTTTTGGGGTTAAAGCCGTCCCTGAGTATTTCTTCCTCTGAGCTGTCTTAATTATAGCAGATAACAAATTTAATGTCAAGCCCATTCCCAAGCGCCAAAAGCGGTGTTAATCTTTATAAAACAAGTCGTTTATTGGATGGTTTTTTCTATTTTCTACTTTCTAATTTCTATTTTCTAAACCAATGCTTCAATCCGAACTTTTCACCAAGGTTTCGCGGGACGCGCCCAGCGATGAAGCCGCTTTGAGCGCCAAACTGCTCACGCGGGCGGGATTTGTGAGTAAGGTGATGGCCGGCGTTTACGAGTTTATGCCGCTCGGTTTGCGCGTCTTGAACAAGATCAACGCCGTCATCCGCGACGAGATGGACAAAACGGGCGCGCAGGAAATTTTCATGTCCGTTTTGCAGAACAAGGAGACATGGGCGAAGAGCGGGCGGTGGGAAACGGCGAAAGACGTCATGTATCAATTCAAGGACGCTTCCGGCAAAGAAGTCGGTCTCGGCTGGACGCACGAGGAGCCGCTCACGGTCGCTGCCAAGAAATATATAAGTTCCTATCGGGACTTGCCGCGCGCCGTCTACCAGATCCAGACGAAGTTCAGGAACGAACCGCGGGCGAAGTCCGGCCTTTTGCGCAGCAAGGAATTTTTAATGAAGGATTTGTATAGTTTCCACGCCAGCGAAGAATGCCTGAATAAATATTACGAGCGCGTTGCCGTCGCTTACGGCAATATATTCAAGAGAATTGGTCTGAACGCGCTGCGCACGGTGGCTTCCGGCGGTCTGTTCTCAAAATATTCCGACGAATTCCAGGTGCTTTGCGACGCCGGCGAGGATACGATTTTCCATTGCGAGAATTGTCCTTATGCCGCCAATCTTGACGTAGCCGAAGAACTTAAACTTAAGAATAAATGTCCAGCCCGCCTGCCGGACGGGCAGGAATGCGGGGGAAAGATAAAAAAGGCGAAAAGCATAGAAGTCGGCAATATTTTCAAGCTGGGAACGAAGTTCTCGGAAGCGTTCGGCCTGACTTTTAAGGATGAAAAAGGCGCCGAAAAACCGGTGATTATGGCTTCATACGGCATAGGGCCGGGGAGAGTGCTAGCGACTATCGTGGAAATTCATCATGACGAAGCGGGAATTATCTGGCCGGAGGCGGTCGCGCCCTTCCGGGTGCATTTATTGGAGCTTGGCGGTGCGAAGGGCGAAGAGTTGTACAAATCTTTACAAAAAGGTGGAATTGACGTACTCTATGACACGAGAGACATGTCGGCGGGCGAGAAATTCGCCGAGGCCGATCTTATCGGAATTCCTTGGCGCGCAGTCGTAAGCCAGAAAACCGGCGACAAAGTGGAGATAAAAAAACGTGGCGAAAAGGAGACGAAGCTAATGGACGTCAAGGAAGTCATCAAACAAATAAGTAATTCGTAATTGGTAACTGGTAATTGGCTGGTTCGGAAAAGATCCAAACAACCTAATCAGCCGATTACCAATTACTATTTACCGCTTTCATGAAATTTTTTGATAAAATTTTCAACGACATTGGTATTGACCTCGGTACGGCGAATTCGCTCGTGTATTTCAGGAATCGCGGCATTGTCGTGAACGAGCCGACGGTTGCCGCGGTGAATAACAAGACGAACAAGATCTTGTCCATCGGGGAAGACGCGAAAAAAATGCTCGGGCGGACTCCGGGGCACATAAACGTTATCCGGCCGCTCGTGAACGGCGTTATTTCGGATTTTGACATGACGCAGGAATATTTGCGCGAGCTTTTGCGGCGTCCGAGAACCAACCCGATTTTAAGTTATAGAAGGGCCATTCTTTCCATTCCCAATAATCTTACGGAGGTGGAACAGAAGTCGGTTGAGGACGCCGGACTGAACGCCGGTTGCTCACGCGTTTATCTCGTGGAGTCAACGACTGCCGCGGCTCTCGGCGCCGACATGCCCATAAGCGAGCCGTCGGCGAGTTTGATAATAGATATCGGCGGCGGCACGACGGACATCGCCGTGATTTCCCTGGGAGGTACCGTTGTTTCGCGGACATTGAAAGTCGCCGGCGACAAGCTTAACGATGACATCGTCAGGTTTGTCCGCGACGAATTCCGTTTGGCAATCGGCGAACCGACGGCCGAGTACGCGAAGATCGCCGTTGGTTCCGCCGTTCCCATGGACGACAGATTGGAAGTGCCGATACGCGGGCGCGATTACACCTCCGGTCTTCCGAAAGAGGTCATCATAAAGAACAATCACATACGCGCCGCGATCCAGAAATCGCTGCGCACCATAACGGATTCCGTGCGGGAGGTGATAGAGGAAACGCCGCCGGAGCTCGTGGGCGATATTTTGAGTCATGGGATCTACGTTTGCGGCGGCGGCGCGATGCTCCGCGGCTTGGACGAACTTTTGGGCAAGGAAGCGGCCGTACCCGTGCGCATCGTGGATGAGCCCCTGACCTGCGTGGCGCGCGGACTGGGCAGAATGGTTGAAGATTTTGACGCCTACAGAGCATTGCTCAATAACCCGCCAAAGCCGCTGTCAATCAACTTGTAGTTGCGCGGATGAACGCGGATTTCCACGCTGATTAGCGTTGATAAAATGCACAGAACTAACTGGATATTGATTATACTCATAGTCGTTTTGGCGGCCTTAATTTTATTCCAGCCGCATTACGGCTGGGAGGTGAGGAAATTTCTGGCGCCGAGCTCAACGCAGCTGAACGGCGCTTCCGGCAATCTGGCGGCCGAGAACGAGAAGCTGAAAGCCGAGCTCGCGAAGCTCCGAAGTATTCAGGCCCAATTCCCGGATAGATCGCCGGATTATATCGGCGCCATGGTTTACTCGCGCTACCCGCTGAACTTCAAGAACGAGCTTCTGCTCAACGCAGGAACGCACGACGGCGTGGTGGTGGATAAGGCTGTTATCGCGGACGGAATTCTGATCGGCAAGATTAGCCAAGTTTTTGACACCACCGCGCTCGTTCAGACCATGTTTGACAGCGATTTTCAAACCGCCGTGCGGATTGGTTCTGCCGGCTTGCCCGCCGGAGCCTTGGCGAAGGCGGGAACGCAGTCGCTTTTGCGCGGCGGAACACTGCCGAAGCTTACTCTTATCCCATTGAACGCGGGCGTTTCAAGCGGCGACATCGTCTATTCCGCCTCGCCGGATTTTCCCTACGGCCTGCCTATCGGCGAAGTCGCAACGGTCGCGACTTCTTCCGATAATCTCTTCCGCGAGGCGACGCTTAACTTCGCTTACGATATAAATTCCGTGAGCGCGGTTCTTGTTGCGAAATAATATTTTAATTTGCTAGCCAGTTAGACGGTTAAAGGGTTAACATGTTAACGAGTTGATGACTTTAAACCCGTTAACCAGTGGACTCGTTAACTGATTAATCGGTCAATTATTTATTATAAGTATGAAGTTATTGGTTGCCGTTATATTTCTCATACTTGGAATATTTCTCCAGCTTTTAGTCGGGGGAGCGAGCGGCGTCTGGCTTAATTTCTCGCTCGCCGCGCTCGTCACAGCCGCGCTCTTCTTGAATTTCTTGGAGTTATTGCTTCTTTGCCTAATCGCTATTTTTATCTTGAATTGGCAGCCGGCATTCAGTTTGGAAATCGCGCTTTATATTGTTCTGCCATTTCTTGTTTTTGCGTTGCGAAAATTTTTTCCCGTTAAGGCCTGGACCTGGGGACCGGTGGTAATTTTTTTGTCTTTCCTGATTTTTTACCTTGCGGCCGGCCCGCGTTTCCTAGTGGCCGCTCCGGCCATATTTCTGTGGGATATTATCGGCGGATTGGCGTTCGGAGGCATATTTTTCAAGGCCTGCGCGGCGGTTGCAAAAACTTGACAGATTGTGTTGCGCAAACATATAGTGTAATCGCAAACCACCGGGGTTTGCTGCCTGAAAAGCCCTACCGCTCCAACCTGTAAGGTTAGGAAGACGAGGAGGGATGGCAACGGGAGAAGTAAGATGTACCTTGAAATGCCGATTGTAAGTGCTATAAACTCGGGCTTGGATTGGCGTGCCCTCTATGCCGTTTGTATCCTTGCTGTCTTTATTGTTCCCTTCTGGTGGGAGCGCTACGGAAATAATTGGAGACATCGAAGAGAGCGGCGGCGTAAGGAATCCCTTCCCCGCTTGCGGGCGAAGCGCTACAAAGACAGCATCGCGTTGGTTCGCGAGGACGACTATCTGGAGGTGTGCAGGGAATATGAAGAGAAGGCACGCCGCGGGGAAATCAAGCCGTGGGAAAAAATGGTAGTTATCGTGCAGCGCACTTTTACCTTTTATGTGCATGAGGCTGACAAAACGCTCATGCACGTTGGTGGTTTTGATAAATACCACAGTTTGATTGGGGAGTTTTATCCTCGTGAACAACGCAGTGAGCCAGAAGATGCACCCAATCTCTTTCTCCCGTTCCTTAACGAGACAATTATGAAGTTTGAGGAGCAGGCAAAGATGTTCAAGCGCTATTCTCTAGAGGAGGTACGCAATTATCTTCTCACAAAGCAACTTCCGCAGCTTCCTTGATTATGGTTACTGATTTTCAGTGCCACCACCGGTCGCCCAAGGCGACCGGTTTTCTTTTTGCCAACAAAAAATTTCGGTGATAAGCTAAGGAGTGGTCGCGAATAACGCGAATGGCGGCAAATAATGCGAATAAATCTTACTTTTGTTTTTCGCGGGTATCTTTCATAATTCGCGTTATTAAATAAAAATTCGCATTATTCGCGATTACTCCATGTTCTCAAAAAAGGAACAAAAAGACCTCGCTCTTGAAGAAGCGCTCCGCGACAGCGTGTCTTCGGATTTTGACGTCGTGGAGGTGCCCATCGGTGCGAAGCCGTTCCTTTATCTTGGCGGCGTGCTTGTTCTGGTCGGCCTTGTCCTTGCCGGGCGTATCCTGTATCTCAACATTTTCGGCGCGCAGTTATACGTTTCGCAGGCGCAGGCGAATTTGAGCAGTTTGCAAAAGCTTACGGCGCCGCGCGGTTTGATCTACGACAGGCAGGGCGATGTTCTTGCCGAAAATGTCGCCACATTCGCGGCCGTGCTTAACGCGAAAGAGTTCGCGAACCATCCGGAACTGCAGGAAAACACGTTGAGGACGATTACCGACGTTCTCGGAATTTCCGCCGATGATGTGCGCGGTTTGATGAACAGCGGCTCGTCTTCTCCCGCGTCCGTTGTCCTAGCCGACAATCTTATGCAGGGTGAGATAGTTGGAATTGACGGCGCGAACCTTCCGACACTTTCGGTTGAGCGCGAATTCGGAAGAAAATACAACGAGGGTCCGGTTTTTGCGTCCGTCGTGGGTTATGTAGGGAGGCCGAGCGCCAATGACCTCAAAACCAACCCCGACCTTGCGGGCGATGACTTTGTCGGCAAGGCGGGAGTCGAGGCGTTTCACGACAAATCTTTAAGGGGCAGTGACGGAACGGTGGAGACCATCAGGGATTCCAAGGGGCAGGTTTTGAGCGAGAAAAAGAAAAGTGATCCAGCGCCAGGCGAGCCGCTTCGTCTCACCATTGACGGAGATTTTCAGAGATACTTTTATTACCGTCTGGAGGAGGGACTTCAGTCGTTGGGGAAGCGGATAGGCGCGGGAATTGCCATTGATCCGCGGAACGGTGAGGTGCTCGCGCTCGTGAACTTGCCGTCGTTTGACCCAAATGTTCTCTCGGGTCCTGGCAATAATGACATAAAGACCGAGATCTTTAATTCCGCGGACAAACCGCTTTTCAATCGCGCAGTTAGCGGCTACTACAGTCCCGGTTCAACCATCAAGCCCTTGGTCGGCGTCGCGGCATTGGCGGAAGGCGTGATTGACCCGCAACGGGAAATTTTTTCGCCGGGCTACATGGATTTTCCGAATCCTTACAACGCCAGCGAGACAACCCGTTATTTGGACTGGCGCTATCAGGGAAACGTGAATTTGGCTTCGGCGATTGCCCAGTCGTCGGACGTTTACTTTTATCTTGTCGGCGGCGGTTCGCCTCCCGAAATTTCGCCGCCGGAAATTCTGAACGGTGGCGGCACCGTAAAGGGACTGGGCATCAGCCGGCTAATTGACTGGTGGGAAAAATTCAATTTGGGCAAACCGACCGGCGTTGATCTGCCCGGAGAAGGCGACGGTTTCCTGCCGTCACCGGATTGGAAAGAAGCGAAAACGAAGAAACCGTGGCTTTTGGGCGATACATATAATGTTTCCATCGGCCAGGGCGATTTGCTTCTGACGCCGATTCAGCTTCTTTCCTACACGGACGCGATAGCGAACGGCGGAAAAATTTACGAGCCGGTTTTGAATTTGGACTCGCGCCATCCGAGTACGACCGCTGACCTTTCCGCGTTCCAGCCGGAAATAAAAGAAGTGCAGAAGGGGATGGTGGAGGGCGTTACGTCGCCTCTCGGCACGGCGCACTCCTTGGCGGACCTTGGTTTCTCTGTCGGCGCGAAGACTGGCAGCGCGCAGGTGATGAACAACGCCCAGGAGAACGCGTGGTTTGTTGGCTACACGCCTACCGATAATCCGCAGATTGCCATTTTGGTTCTTGTGGAAAATTCCAAAGAAGGAAGTTTGAACGCCGTGCCGATAGCGAAAGATATCTTAAATTGGTATTATTGGAATAGGATTTATAAACCATGAGTGAACTACGCCAAGACCCTGTTTCCGGCGACTGGATTATTATGGCGCCGGAACGTGGCGGCAGACCGCACAATATCGGCGGCAAAAAAGCGGCACGGAAGCCATCGCCCAAAAAAGACTGCCCATTTGAGAATCCGAAGAAATCAGGCAACTGGCCGCCGATTTTGAGCTGGCCGAACGAAAAGAAATGGCAAATACTTCTGACCCCCAACAAGTTTCCCGCTCTGTCGCATGCCGACGGCTGCGCCCAAAACTTTAGAGTCGGTCCCTACGATTTGAAAAATGGAACTGGCAGACATGACCTTTTGATAACGCGCGACCATCGCAAGAATTTCGGCGACCTCGCGCCCGCCATGGCAACGAAAGTTTTGGAAGTGCTTCAGGCGCGTTACAGAATGCTCGCCCGCGACAAGTGTCTTCTATATACATCATCGTTTTTCAATTACGGACCGACAGCCGGAGCGTCAATTTTCCATCCGCATTACCAGGTTATAACTTTGCCGATTCTCCCTTCCGATTTCAAACATTCACTTCTCGGACTTGAGGCGTATTACGAGAAGAATCATCGTTGCGCTCATTGCGTGATGCTTGCCGAGGAGTTGAGGTCAAAGACTAGAATAATAGACCAGAATAGATTCGCCGCGCTCGTTTCCCCGTTCGTTCCGCGCGAGGCCTATGAGATAAGAGTTTTCCCGAAGCGCCATCTGCCACGTTTTGAAAATACTTCTTTGCACGAGTTGCGGGATATGGCGGCGATGCTCCAGTCGGGCATCAAGCGCCTCAAGCGGTATCTCGGCGACCCGGATTTTAATTTTTTCATCCACACCGCGCCACTCAAGAACCGCACCCGCTACCGCTACTATCATTGGCACATAGAGATTGTTCCCAAGATCACCATTATCGGGGGGTTCGAGCTTTCCACTGGCGTTGACATTAACGTCGTTGACCCAGAGAACGCGGCGGCAGTTTTACGCGGGGAAAAATAAGCCGGAATTTCGCAGCCACATTTTTCTATGCTAAAAAAGATTTTAAAATCCAGGATAGTCAGCTCTATTTTTTTGCTGGATCCTGCTTTTGGTTCTGGGCGGAACGATCTGGGTGTATTTCGCCCTGCGTCATATCGCGCCGCCGCTGATTCTTCATTTCAACAACCTCGCCGGGATTAACCAGACCGGGAATTTGGCGGATTTATTGGAGATCGGTGCCACCGGCATTGTTTTCGTGCTCGTGAACTTTTTTATAGCGTTGGAGCTGGAGAATAGGGACGCGTTCGGCGGCAAGCTTCTGGCCGCGGCGACCCTATTCCTCGCGATTTTGATTTTCATTGGCTTTGCCGCTATAATTTCTGCAAATTAGTATCGATGCTAATATACGAATGAGTACTAATGATACGAATAACCGAAACAGGAAACTTATTTATCCGGAATTATCATATACGATTGTCGGCATTTGCTTTGAAGTTCATAATCAGCTCGGGAGATTTGAGAGGGAAAAACAATACGGGGATTTGACAGAAAAGAAGTTAAAAGAGTCCGGTATTTCATACGAGCGCGAACGCGAGATTTTGAAAACGGGAAACCGGGTTGATTTTTTGATTGATGGTAAGATCATCTTAGAAGTCAAAGCAAGAAAACTTGTTTTAAAAGATGATTTTTATCAACTGCAGCGCTATCTTCAGGCTGCTGGTAAAAAGCTCGGTTTGATAGTAAATTTTAGAAACCGCTATTTGAAACCAATCAGGATTATCCGCATTGATACTGACGCAAGGAAAAAATTTCAATAACTTGCAAAAATTGTCATTATAGATTAGTATAATTAGCATCATTAGTATATTAGCATCGATACCATGTCTAAATTTTCGATAATCGAGACGGGAGGAAAACAATATAAAGTTTCCGCCGGTCAAAAAATTAAGGTGGAAAAACTGAACGCGGAGGCGGGCGATTCTTTTGTTTTTGACAAGGTTTTGCTTGTTGTGGATGGCGAAAAAGTTGAGATTGGCACGCCATATATCGCCGGCGCGAAAGTGGAAGCCAAAGTTTTGCGCCAAGCCCGCGAACGCAAGAAAATCGTTTTCAAATACCATTCCAAAACGAGATATAAAAAAGAAAAAAGGACACCGACAACATTTTACGGAGGTGTTAGTGGAGAAAATTTGATTTGTTATAATTAATCGCAGTAATCTTTATACGGGCCGCTTTCGGGGGTGATGTGGCATGTCCGAACTTGTCTATGACCTGGAGGTCGCTTTTGTGCTGCTCGTGATAGCAGCTTTGTTCTTTGCCGCCGCTACTATTTTTTTGGCTTATGCCTTACCGAGCCACACCGCAAGAATGCATAAAAAAGTCAACGGCTGGTTGCAGAACGATAGAGTTCTCGGGTCAATTTCCGCCCACTATCGTTTTTTGGAAAAAAAATTGAAGGATTTTTCCCGCACCATTCATTTGCCAAGAATGCCTCGCCGCAAATGAGCCCGGTCGCGCTTTATGCGATCGGGATTTTTATTATTTCTGTCGGTTTGGGCGGCCCTATTTTATATAAAACTTCAACGCGTCTGCCGGAATATCCTTTTCGTCCTGCGGCAGGACGTAGTGGACGTTTTTGGCTTGTTGGTCTTGTGGCAGATAAGTATTTGTAATGAACATAACGGTTTCGGCGGGCATGGGAATGCCGTGGACGAGCACGCCGCCTGCCTCTACGATAATGTATTTGGGCGCGTCGGGCGGAAGCGCATTTATCTCGCGCCCGATTTCAACGTAGTTGGAACTGAACGCATCGTAGACGTTCGGATTTTTCGCCCAGACGATGAAATAGGAATTGTATGCTTCCAAAATAAGCAGAGCGAAGAAAAAACAGACGCAGCATTTTACGACCATCCGCATTTTCGTGCCCTCTTTGTACATCGCTGCCAGTTTGTTGTAAAGCCATATCCCTCCGGCCGCAGCGAGCATTATGACCGGCGGTATCATGAGAATGGAGCGCAGAGCGTGTGGCAGGGCTTCGTTTGAAATTACGACGGGCAGGGCCGCGAGAAAAAGCCAGCCGAACGTGGTCCAATAACCGAAGTCGGATTCCTGAAACAATTTTGAGAAATTGATATCACGGCGGTCGGCGTGTTTGTTCTCTAGAATAGTTACTTGCTTAGCATTTCGGATTCTGTGTTGAATTGCCCGGTAAATTTGCTTCAGGCCCAAGAATAACCCGAGTAGGAATATTATGCCTACAGGCCAGAACAGTTCGGGCGCGCCGCTTATGTTGTGCCGCCAGTTCCAGTCGCCGTGAATATTGAACATGCCCGCGGTTTTGAGGATATTCACCCCGAGATCCTTAAGCGGCGTTGGCGAGCTGAAGATGGAGATTTGGGAAGTGCGTCCGAGGAAATCCGCCGGATTGTGGAGGAAATAAACGCCGATGGGCAACGCCGTGAGAAAGGCGAGAAGCAGGAAGAGAGAGGATAGAAGGTAAAATTTTTTTTGCCACCCCTCGCTTTTAGATTTCTGCCAGAAATATATCAATATGAACAAAACCAAAAGCGGCGTGTCGCGATAGGCGATATAGGTGTAGAAACCGAGGCCGTAGAGAATACCAGCAAATATAGAACACATAACATAGAGCAGGGGTTTTTGGGCGCGGAATGTTTTTATCAGCAGATAGACGGCCCAGACGAGTATCAGTGGCGCCATGATGGCGCGGAAGCTGATGCGCGAGAAATTTATGTGCCAGAAATTCGTGGCGAGAAGGAACGCCGAAAGCAGGCCGACGCTTACGGAGCCGAAGAGTTCGGTCGCGAGGAAATAAATTCCGAGAACGGTTAGGATGCCGTAAATCGCCGAAGGCAAACGCAGAACCCACGGCTCGTTAACGCCGAAAAATTTCAGAAAGACGGCTTGAACGTTCATGAATAGTCCTTCGCGTCCGTTGTTTTCGGGATAAAAAACCTTAAACTGACCGGTGTGCAGCGCCTCAGTGGCGTTGTTGCCATCCATCGCCTCATCGGGATACAGACCTGGCGGGACGGTCGTTATTTTGTATAGCCGCAGGAAGCTTGCTATAATAATAATTGCAAGCAATAACCAAAAGATTTTTGATTTCGTACCCACACATACATTTTATATTTTATATTCTATATTCTCAAACTTATGCCCGATCAACAATTCCAATCGTTTGAACATGCGGCTCTTGAAGCGGATATCAAAGTCTTGGCCGAGGAGATACGAAAGCACCGCGAGTCGCCCGAGGGCGAGAATTTGGCCGGGAAAGAACTATTGAAGCAGGCAATCAAATTGTTGCCGCAGACCGGTCCTCAAGATCAGACGTCACCGCCACCGTCTCCGTCTTCTTCCGCCAAGAATCCTCTGCCGGATTATGCCCAGAACGCGTCGGCCGAGGTGAAACTTGAAATTGAATATCTCTTGGATGTGGCTTTCCATCAAGGCATCGCGAAAGCTAACGCCGAAGCGCAAAAATCGCCGCCGTTTATTTTGGATGCGTTCCACGACGCTCTGGCCGGAAAACTTTATCCGGAGTTGCAGAGAAGGGGAATGCTGAAGTAATTTCAGGGCTCAATGGCCATTTATCTCGTAATTTCATTTTCGATCGGCGCCGTCTTGGGCGTTTGCGTTTATTTTATAGGGAGATTTTTCGTCAGGCGCAGGTTATTTGAATCCCTGAATTACGCGCTGTTTTTGGTCAAGCTCCCGCGGGAGGCGGTTCCCGAAAAAACCGAGAGTGCTGAAGGGCGTGATTTCAAAGTTCAACTCGCCCACTTTGAGCAGCTCTTGGGCGGTCTCCTGGCCATAAAGAAACCGGTTGTTTTTGAAGTGGCCGTTCCGCACCTCGGCGAGGAGATACATTTTTACATGTCGGTTCCGAAGTTTTCTGGCGAGACCGCTACGAAGCTGATCCAGGGTTTGTGGAGCGGCGCAAGCGTTGAGCTCGCGCCGGACGATTTTAATATATTTAACGTTAATGGTGCGGCTGCGGCGGCGTACTTGGAGCAAAAAGAAAGTTACGCCTTGCCGGTGAGAACTTACAGCGAACTGGGGATTGACTCTTTTGAATCCATCGTCGGCGCGTTTTCAAAGATAAAGGAAATAGGTGAAGGAGCCGCTTTGCAGTTGGTTTTCCGTCCGGCTCCCGCCAAGCTGAAGAGAAAAGTGCACGGTTACATAAACCTGCTCAAAAAGGGGGTGCCGCTCAAAAAAGTTCTGAATTACGAGTTTCCGGTTGGCATTTCGGATATCGGAGAGATATTCAATCCGAAGACGAAGGAGAAAATACAGGAAGAGAAAAGCGAACGCGTGATTGACGAAGAAGCCGTGAAAGCGCTCACGGCGAAGATCACGAAGCCGCTTTTTGAGGTCAACGTGCGGCTCGTCGCCTCGGCGCCGTCGGAATTCCAGGCGAAGGATATCCTGGACGGTATGACGGCTGGTTTCAGCCAGTTTGCCGCACCGCTCAGGAACAGTTTCAAGATTATAAGGGCGCGCAACCCTAAGGGTCTGATTCGCCAGTTTATTTTCCGAAATTTTGACGCCGGCAAGAAGATGGTGTTGTCAAGCGAAGAAATCGCGAGCATTTATCATTTGCCAATCTCTTCCACCGAGACGCCGAAAATAAAATGGCTGAAGTCAAGGGAGGCGCCGCCGCCGCCGAATCTGCCCGCGACAGGCGTTCTCGTGGGCGAGAGCGTTTTTCGTGGTCAGAGAAAACCCATTTATATCACGGACGCGGATCGCAGACAGCACGTGTATATTATCGGTCAGACCGGCACGGGCAAAACGACCTTGATCGGCGACATGGTGCTTGAAGATATCAAAAGCGGCAAAGGAGTCGCGATAATTGACCCGCACGGCGATCTGGTCGCGAACGCCCTGAGCTTCGTTCCCAAGGAGCGCATTGACGACTTGATTTATTTCAATACGGGAGATTTAGAACGTCCGCTCGGTTTGAATATGATTGACTACAATTTCAACCGCCCGGAAGAAAAGACGTTCATTGTGAACGAGATGCAGGGCATTTTCAACAGGTTGTTCGTCGCCGAGACCATGGGGCCGATGTTTGAACAGTACATGAGGAACGCTCTCCTGCTTCTCATGGAAGATATGCCTAACGAGCCGGCGACCCTGATAGAAGTGCCGCGGGTTTTTACGGACACAGAGTACCGCATGCGCAAGCTTGAAAGGATCCAGAACCCGGTGGTCGTTGACTTCTGGGAAAAAGAAGCGGTAAAAGCCGGCGGCGAAGCGTCATTGGCGAACATGACGCCCTACATCACCTCCAAGTTCAACAATTTTATCGCCAACGACTATGTCCGCCCGATTATCGGGCAGGCGAAGTCGGCGTTCAACTTCAGGCAAGCGATGGACGAAGGAAAAATTTTGCTCATAAACCTGTCAAAAGGAAAGATAGGGGATATCAACGCCGGACTTCTCGGCATGATATTCACGGGAAAACTTTTGATGGCTGCTCTTTCGCGCGTGGACGTGCCGGATATTTCTAAACGCCGCGACTTTTATCTTTATATAGACGAGTTCCAGAACTTCACGACCGATTCCATTTCCACGATCCTCGCCGAAGCGCGGAAGTACCGTCTGAATTTGACTATGGCCCACCAGTTCATCGCCCAGCTTACGGAGAAAATACGCGATTCCGTTTTCGGCAACGTCGGTTCACAGCTCGTCTTCCGCGTTGGCGCGCAGGACGCGGAATTTCTCGTCAAGCAGTTTGAACCGACGTTCAATCAGAACGATCTGTCAAATATAGACAACCTGAACGCCTACGCGAAGATTCTCATAAACGGCATGACCTCAAAGCCGTTCAATTTGAAAATTCTGGGCACTTCCTGGAACCACGGCGACCGCGAACTCGCGGAGAAGCTTAAAGAGTATTCGCGCACGAAGTACGGCATGGACCGGCACGTAATAGAAGAGGAAATTTACAGAAGGTTGAGAGAATAAAAACCACCGCCTTAGCGGTGGCACGGGAGCCGTCCTCTGTTCTAGTCTTTTTTTTGCGGTTTTTCTTTTCCGGTTTTTCCCGGAAAAGAGAAAATTTGCCGAACGCATTTTGCCGTTGCCCTCCTGAACGAAGATGTTGAACTTCAGGCCCAGCGATTCTTTGCTGTCCACGAAAGTTCTGACCTTGCGAGCGTCGCCGTCCACAAGCCAAACGTCGTGTTTCCCTCCTTCGTTGTCAGGGACGCCGCGAAAAGCGTTTTCTTCTGGAAACTCTCTGGAGAAGAACGTATTAGTATGTGCGTTAAGCGGTTCCACAAACCATCTATACTGGCGGCCTTTCTCCTCTTTAGCCAACTGGCACCTCCTTGTTGTTGATCCTGCTGATTTGAACTGGTTTGATAGTAGAGGAAATATTTCCTCCGGTCAACTGCGCGGGGCATTCCGCGGGGAGCGGAGAACGCGGCCCTGGTCCGTTTGCTACAATCTTGCGGCAGTAATATTATTTAAAGCAACATCTGAAAACCTCAAATAAATGAAGAATTTTATGAAGACGGTTTGTTTCACTATAGCGGCGGTTGTCCCGCTCGGTTGCATTTCCGCTGTTTTTGCCGCCGCGCCGTTTTACTACGCCGGTTGGATACCATTTTGGCAGGAGCAGAGCGGGGCGCACGACATCGCGCCGCATCTCGGCAACGTTCGTGAGGTAAGCCCGTTCTCTTATGAAGTGAATTCCGACGGCACGCTTGTGGACGACCTGCATATCAACCAAGGTTTTTGGCCGGCGTGGCTCGCCGCCGTGCGCGACGGCGGCGTAAAGGTAATCCCGACCATCGCCTGGTTTGACGGGAGCAGTATCCAAAAACTACTCTCCAACAAAACGCTTCGCATAAAACACGAAGACATAATCGCAAAGTTGGTTAAGGACAATAAATTTGACGGCATTGACATTGACTATGAAGGTAAGCTCGCGGCAACGAAGCCCTATTTTTCGCTTTTAATCCAAGGACTCGCGACGCGTTTGCACGGAATGAAAAAAACTCTTTCCTGCACGGTTGAAGCGCGCACGCCGCCCGCGTCCATATATGTCACAGTTCCCAATCCGCTCCGCTACGCCAATGATTACGCGGTTCTGAACAAATATTGCGACGAGGTGCGCATAATGACTTATGACCAGGGGACGATTGATTTGAAATTGGACGCCGCTAAGGGCAACGGGAAACTCTACGCGCCGGTCGCGGATACGGATTGGGTTGAAAAGGTCATCAAGGAGACGATAAAAACGATAAGCCGCAAGAAAATAATGCTCGGCGTTCCAACATATGGTTATGAATATGAAGCTACGTGGTCGGAAGGAGTGACGACTTATCGCCGGCTGCGCAGTCTGAATTATTTCACCGCCATGCAACTAGCGAACTCCGCTGGCGCGGTCGCTTTGCGCAATAACGCCGGCGAGCTCGGTTTTTGGTACACTTCAAGCACGCTTATAGAGACATCGGCGGCGCTCCGCACAGATGTCTCATCAACAATTCCTTTGGAGATTGTCTCTTCCACCGCCAATGGCGGCATAACGCGCTTCGCGTCGTTCAGCGACGCGGGATCCGCCGCGGCGAAGATCGCGCTTGCCAAACATTACGGTCTCCGCGGGGTCGTTTTCTTCAAATTTGACGGCGGTTTTGACCCCTTGCTTTGGTCAAAGATGAACTGAGGCCGGAGCTTATTTATGCTTTGCCGCAAACTTCGTTTTGCTCCGCCTCAAGTTGCGCGAAATACATTTATAATCTATATTATCTTCAGTCGCCTTTTGAGATTATAGTTCGTAAGTTCGGAAAAGGGGGTGCCTTACGGAAAAAATCTGCGACCTTGATTACTTTTTCGCGAGGGACGGCATCGTTTATTTGGTGAGGGGATATTATCATCCGTCTGAGGGAGTTCTCGCTTACCCCGTTTTTTGGCCAGACGAGAGTGGCGACCGTTTGCATCCTTGGCGCGGCAGATACCGGAAAGACGTTAAAGAGTTCAATGAGAAAATTTTTTCGCTGCATCCGGAATATCGCCACAATTTCGTTCCGCGCAATTGTCCGCTCGTGCCTTGGAGCGATATTGATGAAGTTCTCCATCCGAGGAGCAAGACGCGGATATTTCTGGAGCGGGAGAAGCGAACGGTGTGGCACGCCATAATTCTTTACCTGGCGGAGAAACTCTCCGTTCCGCTTGAAGACATAGGAATTTTCGGCTCGTACCTTGTGGACCTCAACAGGAATATGGATGGCCAGCACGTAAAAGACGTTGATATCGCCATTTACGGGTTTGATAATTTTGTCGCCGTAAAGAACGGTATGGAAAAGCTGCTTCACCACTTCGGATTCGGGCATATTTCCGAAGACCATATCCGCTACCACGCGGAGAAATTCGGCAGAGAGTTTTCTCCTCGGGCTAATTCGTTCGAGAAGACGCTTGCGAACAAATGGTCGTCAATCCAGATCAGACCTGGACTTTTGAGCACGCTCCGGTTCGTGTATAAAGAAAACGAGATTCCGCCGAATCCGGTGCAAAGCGGTATCGTGGATGTTTGCAGGATCGTCGGTGAAGTTACGGATGACTCCGGTTGTAATTTCGTGCCGCGAGTTTTCAGAGTGAACGCGGGCGGGACGGAGTGCACCGTGGTTACGTATTGCTGGGCGTTCCAGGCGTGCGTGAAGAAGGGCGACCGCGTGGCAGTTACAGGAAACTTGCACGAAGATCGCCGTACCGTGAGCATTGACGCCCCCCAGCAAGGCATAAAGATCCTATGAGAACTTTTTCTGGAAAAAAGAACGCCACGGAGTTAAACCGTGGCATTTTTTCGAACCCGTTCTTGTTTTTTGAGACAATCAACGAGATATTTTACGATCTTTTCGCAATTTTCTTCCGGAGTGGTGCTCACAAAAACTGCGACATTATGCTTCCTGGCGTCATCAATAAGGAAGTTTTGCTGTATCTTTTCAATGCGCCAGATCTTTTCGCTTAGCCAAGCCTTCTGAACGCCATGGCGCCTGTCGAATTTCTTCGCCAGAAGTTCCTTGTGGTGAGCGTGGTTTCTGGCGATAAGCAAGATGTGGAATACCCTTGCTTCCGGGATGTTTTGGTATAGGGACGGGAGAAGATGCACTCCTTCAATCATTGTGTTTTCCCCGACTCTAATGATATTTTTTCGGATAATCGCCCTGGCGCCTCTCCGCAACGCGCGGCAGTGGCCGAGAAAACCTTTCGCGAAATTGCTTTCTGTGGACTTGCCGAACAATCTCCAGCGGTTATGGCTTCTGCCTTGTATAATCGGCCGGCGGTCGTAAAGGCGCATGACGTCGCGTATTTCGTCCATGCCGATGACGGTGGCGAACCTGAGGGCAGCGGCGAGCAGCACGGCCGTTGACGATTTTCTGGTCCCGGCCATGCCGCAGATGAGGATCAATACCGGCCTCTTTCCTTCCGTGAATTTCTTCACGAGCCATTTGTTCATTTATGCCTCCTTTCGCTTAGCGGTGCATCTTTTCAATTTTCGCAAGACCATCGCTAGTGCGCAATAAGCATTTACATCGGTCTTTTTCGCGAGTTCAAGGAACGCTTCCGCTTCTTTTATCCAGCGGGGAAATTTAGCGCGATTGGGATTTGATCGCGGTATGAGCGGGGCGCGCCTTATCGTGTCATACTTGTCGGCAATGCCAAGGAGTTTTATTCCCCGGCTTCCGTTGCGGACAAAATCATTGAAGAACCGCGCCTTGAGGATTTTCTTCTCGGCTTCGGTTTCGTGGGCTTCTGGCATCCGAGTTACTCCTTTAACGATATCGTGTGTTTCGGGACGAATAGGTGCTCAATCGTTTCCAGCGCAACGCCGCCGTCTTCCACGACGTCGTGCAGAAGGGCGGCGGCAAGCAGATGGTAATCGCGGACACGGAACGTTTCAAAGAGAAAATTGAACACGGCGAGCGGATGGACGAAGTACGGATATGATTCAATTCCGAATTTTTTCTGCCCCCGATGCGCCGCTTCAGCCATGTTGTATGCCCGCCAGAGCGCCGATTGTTCGGCGCAGGTAAGTTGCCTGGCGTTCTTCATGAATCGGCGCTTTGCGGCTTTGAGCGATGGGTAACGCATGCGGCCTCCTTTCTTTGCGGGCTAAAACCCGAAGTGATTTAGAAGAATTGCTTTAAGATCCATTTTCCGCAACGATTGCCAGAAAATCTTATGCGAAAGCTTTTTCTTTCTGCGGATTTTTTCTTCCTCGGTCACTTTGCCGCCCATTGAGTGCGCGAGAGTGCCGTGGCGGTCGCTATAGGGGAAGATTTTCACCTTGTTGAAGTGGAATTTATCTAAGACTGCGGAGGTCGCAAGAAAGTCCGCTTCGGTTTCGCCCGGAAATCCGACGATGATGTGGGTGTTGATCTTGAGGCGAGGATTTGCCTCCCGGATGCGCTCAAGAAGAGGGAGCACGCGTTCCATGGCATACGGCCGCTGCATCAGGTTGAGAATCCTTTGACTGCCGCTTTCAATGGGAATGGTGATGAAGATAATTTTTGGCGAGGAAAGCGCCGCGAAAAGCCGTTTTTCGTATCTAACAAGCGCGGCTGGATTGAATTCGGTGAGCACCAATCTGAAGTCCTGTTTCATCGCGAGGATTTGCTCTAGAAGATCGGCGATGCTCTCGCCGCGGTCTTGGCCGAACATTCCTACGTCATCTGCGTTGAGGGAAAAAATACAGTATCCTTCCTCAAGACCGCACAGGAATTCACGCATAATATCCGCTGTTGGCTTTGATACCAGTTTGCCGCGGGCAAGCCGTTCGGCGCAGTAGGTACAGGTTCCGAGGCATCCTTCTGAAATTTTGAGATGGAAGACTTTTTCCTTGTCGTAGAGATACGTAAAGTAATCGTCGCGCAGGAACACGCGGTTCAGCAGCCGCATCAATCTTCCGCCGCGAGACCACTCCCTATGCACTTTGTGACCTATCTTGCGTTCGGCACGACTGAGATTGAACATATTTATCGCTTCTTCCAGATTTCGGCCGGAGAAAAATCTCCCTTCGGCATTTATCTCGCGCAATCTTTGAGGATTGATGTCGGGCAGACAGCCGAAAACGACCACCTCCTGGTTTTTTCGTTTGGCGTTGAGGAGCTTCGTGATCTCGCTGACGGCTTTTTCTTCGGCGCTTTCCATGAACGCGCAGCTGTTGATGAGGATGATATCTGCTTCGTTCGCGCTTGGCGCTTCAATCCAGTTGTTCGCGCTGAGCAGTTCTTTCACGTCCTCTCCACAGAGCATCAGTCGGACGCACACATTCTCGTTGACCAGGTGAAATTTCCGCGGAAGTTTGCCCATTTTTCGTTTCCTTTTATGGTTAAAATTTCAACGGAACCTATAGCTACCTGATTATTAGCATAAAGTTGGGTCGTGAGTCAATTTTAAGTTTCGGATAGGCTTTGAAGTTTTCAGGGAACATATCGGTCCCAACATGCGAACCGGAAAGGTTCGCTGAACGAAATAAAGGGCCTGGATTCCCGGGCCCTTTTTCTGTGTGAAAAACCGCAATTTGCTCTATATAAAACCAAAATGAAACTTTTTACCGGCACTTATCGTATGTATAAGTATGAAAAACAACAAATTGTGGTTTCTGGTGTCGGCTTTAGGGGTTGTGATGGCGGTTGGTTTCGCTTTCAGCGCGGCGCACGCTCAAATGCCGCAGGGTAATTTTGGCCAACCGGGCCAACAGGGAGGCGGTTTTGGCCAGGGAAACCCGGCAGGAGGACCAAATTCCGCGCGTCACAACATGAAGATGCCGTTCTCCGGCGTGACCGGCACCGTGACGGCGGTGAATGGCATGACGATAAGTGTTCAAAGCTCGCGTGCGTCAAGCACGATTTACGCCGTTGATGCGAGCAATGCGACGGTGAGGAAAAATAACGCTACAAGTACGGTTTCCGCGATCGCGGTGGGGGACAGGGTGCTCGTCAGGGGCACGGTGAACGGCACTTCCGTTACCGCCGCGAGCATTATTGATGGAAATTTTGGTCGCGGTTTCGCTGGGAACGGGAATCCGTTCAATGCCAGTTCGTCGGCCAACGGAATGCCATTCGGTCGCGGCAGAGGCGGCCGTCCGTTCGGCGCGGTGAGTGGAACAATGCCGTTCGTGAGCGGTACATTTCCTTTTGCGAGCGGGACATCGCCGTTCGCCAGCGGCACGCCGCCGTTCGGCAGATTCGGCGGGCTTGGCGGAGAAAGCATCACGGGCACCGTGGCCTCGGTTGGCAATTCAACGCTAACCGTGACTGGGAATAACGGGACAACGTACACAGTGGATATTTCAAGCGCCACGCTCGTGAAGCAGGGGAACGCGACAAGTTCGGTCTCGGCTATCAACGTCGGCGACAGTGTGCAGATCCAGGGTAACGTGAGCGGCACTTCTGTCACCGCGAACATAATTGTTGATAATGTCAGCCAGAGTTCTTCCAATCGGGGGTTCTTCGGCACCATCGAAGGCGCTATCGGAAACCTTTTCTCCAAACTGTTTCATTTCAATTTCAGGTTCTAACTCCAAAAATTATCTGGCAGTCGTCAGCAAAGCCCCGAATGAATCGGGGCTTTGTTGATTGTTCTAAAATAAAAAGCGCCGTCCGGTTGGGCGGCGCGCGCTGTAATGTGTGGTGAATAAGCCGTAATTTCTTAATCAACGCAGCCCCGCAGACTTTTCGTTCGCGTATTTTTCTATGTCGGCCAGAAAAGAACCGCCCTTCTGTTTTTTCTGCCACTGCCGGATAAGAAGATGCCCTCCGTACTTTATGAAATCCCGGAGCCAGGCGCGCTCAAAGTAGTGCTTCCACCCCTTAAAGAAATAGTGTAGATGGAAAGTTTTGAAGATGAGCTTGAAGAGGCTGAACGAGCTGTAAAACCATTTCATAATCTCAATTGGTTTTTCCTGAAATTCCTTGAGCGTCATGTTGTCTGGAATGAAGCAGGGGTAATTCCCGTCGTAGTATCTCCAACGGACGATATTGAGCGGAAAGATTCTTCCTTCTCTATCAAGCCTCTTCCGAAGGTCTGTCCCCACCAAGGGCACGGGGTGCAGAACCTGAATGCTGTCTATTTTGGCTTCGCGAATGAACACCTTGAAGCGCCTAACCATTTCTGAAACGCTTATTTCGGATCGCTGTTCGTTTGGATAACCGAAGATAAACATTCCATGCACCCAGAAATACCGGCGCAGAGTTTTTGTCCACTCCGCCATGTTCTTGGAAAGATAACCCTTGCGCATGGCTTTAAGGTCCTCATCTATCGGTGATTCATAGCCAATGCAGACCATACTCACGCCGGCTTTTTTCATCGTCTCAAGAATCGGGATATTCCTCGCCGTTTCTAACCTTATCTGAACCGAGAAATCTAAGCTGTCTCTATATTTTTCGTGGATTAGCCTGAAGAATTCAACAACACCTTCAAGGTTTTCTTCCAGGCGGTCGTCCACGATGAAGAATTTTTTTGCGCCGTATTTTTCCACGAGCCATTTCACCGTATTGAACACGTGCAGGGGGCTCGCCCAGCGCGGCTTGCCTTTCACACTGCAGAATTCGCAGTTCATGGCACAGCCGCGGACGCGGCCGATGGGATAGAGCTTGATCTTTTTCACGTGCCGCAGGAGACCGAAATCCGGGTAGGGAAGATCGCTCAAGTCCGGCAATTCAAGCATCTGTGGCGGATTAGTTGTCTGCTCGTAGTCCAATTCCCGGAACCAGAAGGAAATTCCAGGGATATCAGCAAGATTTCCACAGTTCTTGAGGGTTGTGAGAATCTGCTGAATGGCGATTTCTCCATCGCCATGGACGACAATGTCGATATTATTTTTCAATGTCTCCTCCGGGCAGTAATGGGCGTGCCAGCCGCCGGCAATGTTTATAGCTCCTTGGTCGTAGTAAAATTTGGCCAATTCAAAAACGCGATCCATAGTGGAAGAAAGTCCGCAGTAAAAACCGACAACCGAAGCCGGGTCTTCTTTTTGCAGTTTTTCGTGGTCCGGCAGACCACGTTCGTCACGTGGGCCTTTGTAATTGTTTTCGTCAATGACTTCAACTCTCCATCCCCAAACTTTATTTGCCGCGGTCGCCACGCTTATGATTCCGAGGGGCGTGGTCTGCTCGGCAATGCGCGAAAAAATGTTCACTTCCGGGAAAGCGGGGGCGATAAAGCGAATCAGGGGCCAGTCATCGCTCGTTATTAGCGGTTTCACTATTCTGCCTCCGATGAAAGTTCTCAAATAATCTAAGGATTATAGTACTATCTATTGGGCAAAAAAAACAAGACCCAGCTTGCCACGAGTCGCAGAAATTCTTACGCTCCGCCAAGCGAATAAAACAGGCCCGCTCGGCGTTTCGGTGTCTAAAAGCTGCTTCCAATAACTATAATTTGAAAACCATTCTGGCGAACGTATAAAGAATTGCGGCTATAATGGCAGCCATGGGAATGGTTAAAACCCAGACCCAGATAATTCGCAGAGTCACGCCCCATTTTACGGCAGAAACGTGCTTGGCCGCGCCGACTCCAGAAATAGCACCGGTTATGACGTGTGTGGTTGAAACCGGCACGCCCAGATAAGTGGCGAAGAAAATGCTGATGGCGGAAGCCGACTCGGCACAGACACCGTCAATTGGTCGGAGTTTCGTGATTTTTTGGCCCATGGTTTTGACAATGCGCCAGCCGCCGGAAAGAGTGCCCATTCCAATGGCCGCGTGCGCCATAAGCACGACCCAGAGCGGAATTTTGAAAGTGCTGATAAGCCCGGCAGAAAACAAGAGGCTCGTGACAATGCCCATGGTTTTTTGTGCGTCGTTGCTGCCGTTACCCAGGCTGTACGCCGCGGCCGAAACAAGTTGCAGGCGCCTTGACCAAATATTCACCGGTCCCGGCGAAGCTTTAGTTTTATACAAAACCCAGAGAGTAGCGCTGATAAAGATCATGCCCAGGACCATGCCGATGATCGGCGCGAGAAAAATAAATATGATCGTTTTGTTCCATCCTTGCCAGATGATTACGTTTAGTCCCGCCTTGGCTACGGCCGCGCCGGCGTAACCACCGATCAGCGCGTGTGAGGAACTAGTAGGCAACCCCAGCCGCCAAGTGATGATATTCCAGATAATTGCGCCGAGAAGCCCCACTAAAATCACATAAGGAGTTACTACGTTGATGTCTATGAGACCCTTGCCGATGGTGGAAGCGACTGTAGTGCCGAAGATAAGGAAGGCAACGAAATTAAAAAATGCCGCCCAAACTACGGCTTGGCGCGGCGAGAGCACGCGGGTGGATACGATGGTAGCAATGGAGTTGGCCGCGTCGTGCATGCCGTTCGTGAAGTCAAAGATGCACCGCTACCAAAATGATCCCTATGACGAGCAACAGGCTATAGCTCAGCATTCTTTTGCTTACGAAGATTTGACTATTATGCCCTGAATGATATCGCCTATTTGCTGAAATCTGTCCATAACGTTTTCCAGAGTTTCCAGGATGTCTTTGAGTTTAATGACCACGATGGGATCGGTGTGGTTTTGGAAAAGTTCGCCGATGGCCCGGCCGAAGATTTCATCACCCCGATCTTCCAGATGGTGCATTTTCAGTTTAATGCGGTCTAAATGTTCGGTATGCTTAAGTTTTTCCAGGCAATCCAGAAGTTCCGTTAGGCAATGGCTGGCACCGACCATGATTTCTGCGAATTCTTTAAAAGCCGGATGGTTCTGTGTCAGGCGGTAAATTTGGATATTGTGGATGACATATTCTATCCAGTCAATGACGTCATCCATTTCGCCGGCCAAACGGTAAATATCCTCGCGGTCAAAAGGAGTGATGAAAGTTTTGTTGAGCTTGTCTACGATGGCGTAGGTATCGGCATCGCCGCGGTGCTCCAGTTCTTTTGCCTTTTTGGCGTAGCCCTCAAAATCCTTGAAATTCTTTACCAACTCTTGAAATAAGCTGGTAATCTGCGTTATGTCCCGGTCTACATTTTTAAACAGCTCGTTAAAGACGGGCTGTTTTGGGGCGAAGAATCTCATGTTTACTTAAGTATACCATATGGCCGTAGATAACAGCTTTCTCGGTTGGCCGCCCGCCCGAAACTTTTATCTTCAGAAAGTCGTATAATAAAGGTAATAAATAATTAATAACAAAAACCATGAAGAATACTTCCTGGACGGTGGGTGTTTTGGTGGTTTGTGTTTCTGTAAGTTTGCTTGCGGCGTCAAGCGCTTACGCGGCTACGCCGACGCTTTCGCTCGCGGTGACGAGCGGGGATTCTGTGCAGATAAACGTGATCGGCGATTCGAATTTTCCGGTCGTGTTTTATTACAATGTCGGCAGTTCTTCCGGAACGAACACAACGACGCTCGGTAGTACGAACTCCAGCGGCGTTTTTTCAACAACGATAAGCACGGGCGCGTACGCGATAAACTCCAGCTATCCGGTATATGTCGTAGTGGATGGTCAGCAGTCAGCTACACAAACCTGGCCTTACGGCGCCAGTACTTCCTCGGGTACAAGCGGTACGCCAGTACTCAGCCAGACAAGCGTTACGGTCGGTATCGGGCAGTCAGTGACCGTGACTTCGCAGGGAGGCAGCGGCATCTATTTGGTGTCCAATTCCAATTCTTCTGTGGCCGCCGCTTACGTATCTGGGACACAGGTTGTTGTTACCGGAAGCCAGCTGGGTTCAACGACAATGACAATCTGTTATGTGGGTACCGCTTCCAATTGCACGAATTTGTATGTGAATGTGCAGAGCGGAACCGTGCAGGCGCTCACGTTCAGCCCGAACAACATTTCCTTATCGGTCGGTGGCAGTCAATCTGTGACCATAAGCGGCGGGAGTGGAACGTATAGTTTGTCTTCCAATTCAAACTCCAGCGCCGTTTCCGTGAATTTATCGGGAAACACGCTTACGGTGACAGCCATCGCGGCCGGGAGCGCCAATATAACGGCATGCGACACGTCGGGAAATTGTAGTGTCTTATATGTGACGGTGGGCGGAAGCTCAACAAGCGGTTCCTTGTCTTTCAGCCAGACGAATCCGTCTATAGCGGTCGGACAGGTTATAAGCGTGAGTGTTTACGGCGGAAGCGGCTATTACGTGTCCGCTAACACGAACTCCGGCATCGCCTCGCAAACGCTGAATGGCAACACACTCTCAATCTCTGGTCTGGCAGCCGGAGCGACGACGATCACCGTATGTTCGGCGGTGAACGGCTGCGGCTACCTTTATGTCACCGTCGGTTCGTCATCCGGCACGAGCCAGACAATTACTTTTAGCCAGACGAATCCGTCCATAGCGGTCGGACAGGTTATAAGCGTGAGTGTTTACGGCGGGAGCGGGTATTACGTAACGGGCAACACGAATTCCAGTGTCGCTTCGCAAGCCCTTAATGGGAGCATACTTTCCATCTCCGGATTGGCAAGTGGCGCCACGACTATCACGGTATGTTCCGTGGCTAATGGCTGTGGTTCGATTTACGTCACGGTCGGTTCGTCGTCGGGCTCGAGTATGGCCATCACCTTTGGCACGACCAATCCCACTATTACAACGGGGCAAAGTATGAACATCTCGCTTTCTGGCGGTTCCGGTTATTTCGTTTCGTCTAATCCAAGTACGAATATTGCGCAGGCAAGCGTTACGGGCAATACGCTTGCGCTCTATGGCGTGGGCGTCGGCTCCGATTCGCTTACGATTTGCGCGAGTTCCGGCGGCTGCAACACGCTTTACGTCACAGCTGACAAGCGTGACGACCGTTCCGACCACCACGCAGACACAGCAAACAGTTGTTTCGAGCGCTTGGATAACCGAGATCCAGACAATGCAGACCCAGCTCACAAATATCCTCGCCCAAATCCAAACTTTACAAAGTAACCTTGCAAATCTTCTTACGCAAGTTACCGCCGGCGCGCAAAGTCCAAGCGTAAGTGGCACGACGACCGCGCAATCCAGCGGCTATAAATTCTACAGCCCGCTCTCGCTTGGCTCGAGCGGCGCAGACGTCACGGCATTGCAGACCCTCTTGGCCGCGAAGGGATATTACACTGGTTCCATAACCGGTTACTACGGTACGGCGACGATGGACGCGGTGATGGAATACCAGACGGCTCATGGTATCACGCCGCTCGGCAACGTGGGTCCCGCCACCCGCGCGGCGCTGAACGCGGAATAACAGTGGTATTTGTTTTTGAACCAAAAACTCTACAAACTGCCCCGACTGTGTAGTCGGAGCAGTTTTTATTTTGGCGGTAGGTGGCGCTATAATTAAATTGCTTACAATGATCAAATATTTATCAAGAACAAATCCCAGACTTCTTCAAGGCACGGCGCTCCTGCGGCTTGACTTCAACACGGAAGACGACTGGCGGATGCGGGCGGTTTTGCTGACAGTCCGCTTTTTATTAAAATACGCCTCAAAGATTATTATCGTAAGCCACAGGGGGCGGCCAAAGGGCCGCGACAAGAAATTCAGCCTGAAAGGAAGCGGTTTGCGCCTGCAAAAACTTCTGGGCCGCCGGGTTAAGTTCGTGCCGGACTTAAACTTCGCTTATATTAAGAAGGCAGTCGCTGATTCGCCGCACGGCTCCATTGTTCTTTTGGAGAATTTGAGATTTTGGAAGGGGGAGGAGGCGAATGATTCGAAGTTCGCGAAACAATTGGCGTTGCTTGCCGATTATTTTGTGAACGACGCGTTCGCGGTTTCGCATCGGGCGAACGCTTCGGTCGCGGCAATCACGAAATTCCTGCCGAGTTATGCCGGGCTTGAATTGGAAAGGGAGATCAAGTTCCTCGGGGGCGTGATGCGCCATCCACGCCATCCGTTTGTTTTTGTCGTAGGCGGGGCGAAAGCAAGCGACAAGCTCGGAGTTATGAAATATTTCAGAAGCAAGGTCGATTGGTTCCTTGTCGGCGGCGCTGCGGGAAATACGGTTCTCGCCCTTAAAGGAATGGGTATGAAAAAATCTCTTAGGGACAAGGACAAAAAAGATTTAAAAGGACTACGCGGGATTCTGAGGTATGAGAATGTTATATTGCCTGTGGATTTGAAATGGCATAACGGCGCCGCGCTTGATATCGGTCCGAGGACAATCGGAGCGTTCACCGGGAAAATCCGCCGCGCGAGAACTATAATTTGGAGCGGTCCGGTCGGCTATTTTGAGAAGCGCGGTTTTGACAAGGGGAATCTTGCGGTAGCGCGCGCGATAGCGGCGAACCGCAAGGCGTTCAAGCTCACCGGTGGCGGCGAAACGGTGATGTTCCTAAAGAAACACCATTTAGATAAGAAGTTTAGTTTTATTTCAACCGGCGGGGGAGCAATGCTTGATTTTTTAGCCGGAAAAAAACTTCCTGGGATAGAGGCATTAAGTAAATGAAAAGTTTATATAAAAAAGTGGCATTGGAATTAGCGGAAAAGGCGGGTAAAACTATGCTTGCTTATTTTACATTGGGGATGAAAAAGAATTGGAAAGAAGACAACACCCCCGTTACCGCAGCCGACATTGAAATTAACAAACTCGTTATCAAAACCATCCGCAAGAATTTTCCTGATCACGACGTGCTTGGCGAAGAGTTGAGCGATATGAAAAGAGGAAGCGAGATGGTGTGGGTGTGCGATCCGATTGACGGCACAATCCCGTTTTCTCATGGGATTCCAACGAGCACCTTCTCGCTTGCGCTTGTTTGGCGCGGGAAGCCGATTATGGGCGTTGTTTATGACCCATTTCTCAAAAGAATGTTTTTTGCAGAGAAAGGCGGAGGCGCATTTCTCTGTAGCAAGAGAATATACGTGAATTCGAAAAAAGAATTGCGGAGCTCTCTCGTAGGTATGGAGGTATGGAGGGAGGCACAATTCAATTTATCCCCGCTTCAGATAGCCATGAAGAACGAGGGCGCAAAAATAATCATTCCTTGCTCGACGGCGTATATGGGAATGCTTGTTGCGTGTGGCGAAGCCTCGGCAAGCATTTTTCCGGGATCTACCGCGCACGATGGCGCCGTGAAAAGGACCCTTTTCTTTAGACAGTCATTCGACGATTTTTTCGCCGATTTTTTTCACTTTACCACGCCGCTAACTGCTCGGCAAACACGACTGGCGGCATCTTGAGGGCGGAGTGGATCCGCGTGTGGTTGTACTGCCACAAGGTGCTGTAGATCTCCGCCACGAGCTCGCCGAAGGTCCCGAACCGGTTGGGATCACCGAGGTCAATCTTGAACTTGTCATAGAACGATTCCTGGTAGCCGTTTTCCCATGGGGCACCGGGCCGCGACCGCGAGATCGTGATGCCACAGTCCCCCAGTGTATCGGTGAACGCTCGTGCCTTGTACTCGCTGCCGTTGTCCGAATGGAAGATGACCGGATGCGGATGGTGGAAAAGCGCGTTGGCCAGGGTCTGTATCGTGAGGGGCGATCCTTTCCGCAACGCCACATGGACGCCCATCAATCGTCTCGTGAAAAGATCGAGTATCGTGGACACGTACACTTTCTTGCCGCGATACAGGAACTCCGTGAAATCGGTTGCCCAGACGTGGTTCGCGTACGAGGGCATGATGGCAAGTAAGAGGTTCGGAAAGGCCCGCGATGCCTTTGATTTCCGGTATTTCCTGCCTCGCCTCCGGTACGGCCTTATGCCGAAGATTCGCATGACGCGCTGCGCTCGCGGACGGCTCACGCCCAGAGCTTGTCCCAAGCGCCGGGAACCGTATGCCGGATGGCGCTGCAATTCTTCTTCCATGCGGATCTTGAGCGCCCAATCTTTCTTGTCCTGCCGTGATACGTAGTAGAGCGATGCCCGCGAGACGCCCATGGCCCGCGCCATGGCGGACTTGTTCCGCTTTTCCGTCAATTCTTTTTTTGGGCCTGGGAGAGCTTCACGGTGAGCTCGCCCACCACTTCAAACAGCTCCCTGTTCTGCTTCTGGAGACGGCTGAACTCGCCCCAGGAAGGGACGCCCGATGCTCCTGCGCCTAGCCAATTGTAGATGGTGGACTCGTGCAAACCGTGGTCCTTCGCAGCCTGCGCTACGGGGACTCCTTCTTCCTTCACCCGGCGGAGGATGTCCGCCTTCACTTCCTTCGCAATCCGATGCCCTTTTTTGTTGCTCATGACACAATGGTAGTTTGTTTCGACCTTTGTGTCTAAATTACGGGGTCCGGGTCAAAACAAAAGAGGTCGTCAGAGTCCTCTCGAAGGCCGGCTTCACGCAACAGGAGATACTTGATGCCATCTGGAACGCCGACTTTGTAAAAGATGAGAACGGCGGAGCCGTCGTGAACGCCATGTACGAAGCAAAGATTCCGGTCGCCGATATCGTCGGAGTGCTTATGAGGGAAAAGATCGATCCCGACGACCTCGACGGCGAAATGGGCGGAGAAGAAGTTGACACGCGCACCCGCGTTGAGATTCTCCATTCGCTCTTTGAGGCGATTGACGGCGAGAAAGAGACAGCTTAATTTTTCCACGATTACCACCAGGCCGCATATTCATATCTGCGGCCATTTTCTTTTGGTTTGAATCAGAAGTCGCTTCTCTTTCTTTATTCTCCGCGGAGCCATTTTTCATTTTCCGCCCGCACTGCCTACCTTCTCTAATTTTTGCCAAAGGCGGACAAGCCTGCCTGCCTCCGGCGGGAATGGTAGAATAAGCTTATGCTGAAATTGGGGCGGGATGAATTTGAGAAAATCGTAGAGGAAGGAATACATGCGGTTCCGGAAAAGTTTTTACAGAAGTTGGATAACGTGGCGATCGTGATCGACGAGGAACCGACGCCGGCCCAGAAAAAGAAGCTGAATATCCATCCAAACTGGACACTCTTCGGCTTATACGAAGGCGTGCCGCAGGTATCGCGAGGGGCGAACTATACCGCTGTGCTTCCCGATAAAATAACTATTTTCCAAAAGCCGATCGAAGACGAGGCCGTGGATAAGGAAGACATTAAAAAGATGGTGAGGGATACGGTTTGGCATGAAATTGCCCACCATTTTGGCATGGACGAATCCCGCGTGCGTGAAGCCGAAGCCAGAAGGCGAAAGCTCCGCGGCAGCGCGAAATAGGCGAATGGAGGAAACCGGTCAACCCCGAACAACCCCGCCAAATAAACCATTCCAACATTCTGCAGAATGTTGGAATGATGTTTTTCAGCCCCGCCCTCCTGCCCCTCCGCGGAGCCGTTTTCATTTTCCGCTCATGCCGTTTACCTTCTCTAATTTCCGTCAAAGGCGGACAAGTCTGCCTGCCCTTGGCATGGCCTCTGGAGGGAGCCACATCGTCTTGGCTTGTCTTTTTTCCCCGCGACGAGAGTGGTAAAATAGTTCTATGAAAAAATCATCACTTATAGCGGTGGTCGCGGTTGCCGTCGTTGCCGTCATCTCCGCCGTTCTCATGTTCAGGAACGCGCCGGCTCCGCCGGAGACCTCGCCGGTCGCGCCACAGAATCTTCAGCCCGCAACCGCGCCATCCGCGCCTTCGTCGAGCGCGGATCGCAAACCCAAACGCAAAACATGGAACATTTAATTACGCTCAGAACCACCATGGGCGATATCCAATTCGGGACCTACGACTCGGACGCTCCGAATACGGTGAACAACTTCATCACGCTCGCGCAAAAAGGATTTTATAACAACGTCATTTTTCACCGCGTCATCAAGGGATTTATGATACAAGGCGGCGACCCTACGGGAACCGGCACGGGAGGTCCGGGGTACTCCTTTGCGGACGAACTCAATCCCGCGACGCCTTCTTACCAGGCGGGATACAAGAAGGGCGTGGTCGCGATGGCGAACGCCGGACCGAACACGAACGGCAGCCAATTTTTCATCATGCTTGCCGATTATCCGCTGGACCATAACTATACGATCTTCGGCAAGGTGGTGGCCGGACAGGGCGTCGTGGACGCGATCGGCGATCTTCCGACCGACGCGAACGACAGGCCTCTGCAACCGCCGGCGATAAAGAGCGTTGTCGTGGAAGTTGCGAAGTAGGGGACATCCTCTTTTCGTT
Source organism: uncultured bacterium (assembly GCA_963844965.1). Classification (GTDB taxonomy): domain Bacteria; phylum Patescibacteriota; class Minisyncoccia; order UBA6257; family 2-01-FULL-56-20; genus REEB91. Next base: position 283,316 of record CAWJQC010000007.1, read on the forward strand.
TTGAGTCGGTCGTAAGCAATCAGAAATTCAAAACTATCTCTCTACCCCTCGTGCCGGCCAGGTCTGCCTGTCGGTAGGCGGGCACAGAATTGAGGTTGTTATACTCGTATGGTATGTTTAATTCATATAAATTAAACCCCATACATACATGCTTAAAGAGTTCAAACAGTTTTTGCTTCGGGGAAATGTCGTTGATCTGGCGGTCGGAGTCGTCGTCGGCGCGGCTTTTGGCACGGTCGTTACCGCTCTTGTTTCGGACCTCCTAACCCCGTTCATCGCGGCCATCATCAAGGTACCGGATTTTAGCGGCCTTGCGTTTACGATCAACGGCAGTAAGTTCATGTACGGCCATCTTATAAACGCCGTCATCTCGTTCATGCTTGTCGCGGCCGCCATTTTTTTCTTCGTGGTCAAACCGATAAATGTGCTCATCGCCCGATCCCGCAAAGAGCCTCCGGCGGATCCCACCACGAAAAAATGCAAAGAATGTCTGAGTGAGATCCCTATTGAAGCCAAACGCTGTTCGCACTGCGCGCAGTTGGTTGTCTAAATAAGAACCTGAAATTTTTTCTCCGCCCTTCGCGCCGAAACAAGCGGCGCTCGCGCTGGGAAGGGAACTTGAACTTCTGAATCCAGCGTAGCGCGATAGGCTCATAGGCCGGGACTTTGTGTTCCGGCTTTTTTATATTGCGCAGCCCTAATCTATTGTCTGTGTTTCTAAAGGCGGCTCCGTTTGGCTTTGGACGACATCAAACCTCAGCTGGCCGATGACGCCGCCGTCCGGCGTTTCCACGTTCACGCGCCACTCACCGGGTGTTACATATGATATCGTAGAGAAGGTCCGGTAGCCGCGCTCGTTTCCGCCGACGACGGAGAGCGCAATGCGGCTGCGGGTTGACCAGATGCCTTTCGCCTGGTCGTAGTACTGCCACTCGTGGACGATATCCGTGTTCAGAGCGGTCGGAGAGAACACGGCAGTATAGGCGTAAAGCGCGTCGCCCGCGACAATATGCGTCGTTTGATCCCAGTTGAGGAGACCGAACAGATCAAAGCCGTGCTTTTCGCTGGTCACCGTGTAATTGCCGGGTCCGTTCGCGACGAGAGAGTGATAGACAGCCCCGTCTTCCAAAGAAAGCGGCAGGGGCGGAATGAGATTCAGGAAGTAAAGCGTGTTCACCCCTGCGAGGATGAATACTATCGCGGCGACGGCCAGACGTCTGCTTCTTGCCGTGAAATTTTCGCGCAAGATGATGCGGAAGATGAAGAAGAGGACGCGGATAGCCGCCACGCTAACAACACCGCTCAAGATAAATATCCAGGGACCGATCCTGTGGAGTAGGATTGGCACGAGGTATATCGCGAAAGCATAATAGGCGAGGAAGAGCAGTGAGATCTGGAAGGAAATGCGGGCGTAGTGGCGCTTGAGCGATTCGTTGGCCACGAAGGCGGCCGCGAGGAGCAGAAGGAACGGCCAGCTCGCGGTTATCGCGGAGCTGCGGAAATAAAAAACCAGGTATGTTGAGAGAATGCCGCCGAAAAAGAATTGCATCACGTTCACGAGCCAGAAGCGCAGCTTCTGCGGGTTTGCCTCGGGGCGCACGCCGCTCTCGTCGGCAGTATCGTCCAAAATATTTAGCCAAATGGCGCAGACGGTGACGATGGTTAGGTGCGCGACGACCCAGAAATTTTCCCAGAACATGTCCACGCGGTGTAGCGTCAGGGCGTCAAAGACGAATCCGCCTATGAGCGAAAAGGAAGAGAGCGGCCGTTCGTAGCGTCCGTACCAGCTCCTTGCGCGCGCAAAAATGGATCCAGCCGACATTGCAATTTGTATTTTAACATTATTCGGAGATATGATTAATGGTGGTGAAATAAATTAATACATAAAAACAAATGCGTAAATTTTATTGGAGCGAGGAATACGCCGTTGGTATCAGGATATTGGACGAACAACACAGACGCTTTTTTGAGATTGCGGACAAAATTATAGATCTAGAGTCAAAACAGAATACTACCATGGACGAATTGCTCGCCGTCGCCGAACAGAATGCTACCAGGAACAAATTGCTCGCCGCTGCCAAGGAGCTTGAAGCGCATGCCGCGGGTCACCTGAAAACCGAGGAGGATTATTTTGACTCCCTTAATTATCCGAGCGCCCAACTTCACGTTGAGGCCCATAATTTGTTCCGGAAGAGAGTTGATAATTTTCTCGCGATGATAGCGGACGAGAATATCCATGGCGAAGATATCGCCGAAGAAATGGCTTCCTACTGCATTTTCTGGCTATCCGACCACATCTTGCTCATGGATAAAAAGTACACCGTGTTTTTCAGGGAACACGGCCTTAAATGACTTTCTGCCGCCTGATGCCGGCTGGAAATAAAAATTTCACCGAAAGTTCACGAACTTAGTTGGTTAATTAAAATGAGGTTTAAGAATTAAATGCCCAAGCAGACATCGCCGGTAAAAATAAAAATCATTGTCGGCAGCACGCGCGAGGGCCGCTTCAGCGAGAAGCCGGCTCGTTGGATTTTTGAAGAAGCGAAAAAGAAAAACGATGTTGACGCCGAACTTCTGGACCTGCGCGACTACCCGATGCCTTTCTTTAACGATCCTGTGTCTCCCTCAATGAATAAGGGGAATTATTCAAATGAGGTCGTCGCCGCGTGGGCGAGGAAGATCGCCGAAGCGGACGCCTACATTATCGTTACGCCTGAGTATAATCACGGCTACCCAGCCGTGCTCAAGAACGCCATGGATTTTGTGTATTATGAATGGAACAGGAAACCCATTGGTTTCGTGAGCTACGGCGGCGTCGGCGGAGCGCGTTCCGTGGAACAGCTCCGGCAAGTTGCGATTGAGCTCCAAATGGCGCCCGTGAGGAACGCCATCCATATTCCGTGGCAGGTTTATATGACGATTGTGAACGAGAAGGGGATGGTGAAACCGGAACTTTTTGAGCCGCTCAAAGATTCAAAAGACAACTTTCTGAATCAGCTTGTTTGGTGGGCCAAGGCGCTGAAAACAGCGCGTGAAGAAGACGGTAATAGGTTATAGATCGCGGCCGTAACCGCGCACCATCCCGCCTCTGGTTTCCTGCCGATATGCTCCTAGATGTGAGCCGCGCCCGGGCAGGAAATTGAATGTTCCTGAAGCCGAACCGCGCGTGTGGCGGCTATAGCCGCTGATGCCGACGCCGATTCTCCAGCTCCTTCCTCTCGTGACAAAATATCTGCTGGTTCCGGACGGAGCCGCGGCCACGCTCGTGCGCGTGACGGTGAAGCTCTCGCCGTCGCCTCCCAAGGACGATGGCGAAGCCAATATCTGTCCGTTTCCGTTCGTCATTGAAAGTGGCTGTGCTCCGGAGCCCGCGATTGTTACCGTGTTTCCGTTCATGACGGCGGTGCCGCCCGCGAACGAAACCGAGCCGAAGTTATCCAGGGGAACGAGACCGCTGGCGCTACTCGGCATTTCTTCTATCCACTCGGCGGAAGAATGCGAAGACGCGTACTCAACGGAAGTTTGATAGGTTTGGTTGGTCGTGTTGTCCTTGAAAGAAATTTGCCAGTTATTGGAAGATACCTCGGTTAAAGAAACGGTAACGGAGTCCCCGGCGGAAATTGTCAAAGGAATTTGCGCCGTTGCCTGCGGCAATATTTCGTACCATGCTTCATAGGTAACGCCGCCAGAGCCGTTCGTTACCGCTTGTGTCCCAACCTGTATCAGGTCGCTTTTCGTGACCCCGCCTATCCCGACCCAGGTGACGTCGGCCTCAGTAGAACTTGCGGCGGCGACGGTTGGAACTATCCACGTGCTGCCGACCGAAGTGAAGGTTCCCTCGTCGGCAACGTAGCCGGCCCAGTTGAGCGAGGTGTTCGCGCCGGACGGCGAATTGACCGCCGGATTGCCGATGGAATTCACCGCCACGGAACGATGTGCCGGAGAAAAGAACGAGAACGGAAGAGAAATTGTGAAAACGCCGATAGCGAATAGCTTTTTTAATTGCAACATTTTGGTTTATAATTACTGTTAATAATATGTGGAATAGTCGGCTTTCGTTACTCGCGCGCCGGTTTACCCAAAGTGAACGAACCGGCTTTGCGCTACCTGAACTACGATGCACCGGCCGATTATGGTGCGTTTTTGACGAAAAGGCGGAGATGCACCAAAAGATCTCATGAAATCGTATCAATATTGTATGCGCAAAGCGCCAACAACGTTGTAAAGGTCGCTTGTTTATTAATTCATAAAAACAGTGTTCAATAAAATGGAGGAGCAAAAACCGCAGGGACATCCGGAAGGATGCCGTTGTTTTCAGTGTAGGTGTGGAACCGATTGCAAGTGCGGTCACGGTTGGCATGGTCACAGACACTTCCTGCTCAGGTTCCTTGTCGGCATCATCATTCTCGTCATCGTTTTCGCGGTTGGTGTGAAGCTAGGCGAACTTAAAAGCAGTTTCGGCCACGGACACTATAGTGGCGGAAGGCACTACATGATGCAGCCGTATGGCACGATGCCGCAGTTTTACTATTATGGGGGATACGGGCAAGCCTATCCGCCGATGATGCAGCGTGGAGTTGGTACGAGCACGAGTCCCGTTGCACCGAAATAGCAATAGCGGCACCGCTGATCTGTTTTAACTGTAAAAAAGTCGGCACTTTTAAAGCGCCGGCTTTTTGGTTAGGATTTTAGTTGTCATGCAGATGGTCGGATTTTTCCTCATATATTTAGTAGGTGCGGTTATCCTTTACCTGCTTCTTCGGCCGGTGACTCGCGGCGCGCCGTATTTTACGACGAAGCCGGGGAGCGTGGACGCCATACTGCGCCTCGCTCACGCGGGACCGCACAATAAGGTCGCCGATCTCGGTTCCGGCGACGGGCGCATATTGATCGCCTTTGCGGAGCGGGGAGTTGAGTCGCACGGTTTTGAGATCAACCCGCTTCTCGTTTGGCTCTCGCGCCGCAGGATAAGCAGAGCCGGTCTCGCGGGGAAAGCCTTCGTCCACTGGGAAAGTTTTTGGAAAGCGGATTTAAGCGGGTTTGACATTGTCGTCGTTTACGGCATCACGCATATCATGAAAAAACTGGAGGAAAAATTAGAGAAGGAACTCAAGCCGGGCGCAGAAAGTAATTTCCAACATTTACCGATTCCCCGGGTTGAGGTGCGTTGCGGAAGAGGGAAGGGTGTATTTATATCAGAAATAGCCGGCTACCATTTTTATTTACAAATCCATTATAATTTTACATATGAAGCACCTCATTTCGCTTAAAGAGCAGTCGCGCGAGGATATTCTTCAGATTTTGGAACTGGCGCGGAAGCTCAAGGAAAAGCGCGCGAAAGGCGAACTTACCGAATATCTCAAGGACAAGACGCTCATAATGCTTTTCCAAAAGACGTCCACGCGGACGAGGCTTTCGTTCGAGGCGGCGATGACGGAACTCGGCGGGCATGCCATATTTCTGGACGCGCGGACTTCCCAGCTTGGCCTTGCCGACTTCGGCGACGAAATTCGCGCCATCATGCGTTTCGGGCAGGTTCTCATGTTCCGCGCGCTCAAAGTCGCGGACGTGCTCACAGCCGCTTCATTCAATCAGATTCCGGTGATTGACGCCTGCAGCGAAAAATATCATCCGGCACAATCGCTCGGCGATATGCTAACGATGATTGAACACAGCTCCCCGCGTCATCCTGAGCGCAGCGAAGGATCTCCATGCTCCCCAGCGGAATTTGCCGAGGGATTAAAAAATATCAAAAAAGTCGTCTGGCTCGGAATTGAAAATAATGTTTCAAATACCCTGAAGCTTGTTTGCGTGAAGCTTGGCGTCAGGTTTGTGATCGCCGCGCCGGAAGTGGACGCGGCGAGCGTTGATGAGGAGTTGAACAGAATGGCCGAGGCCACCGGACTTATTTCACGGACGCTGAATCTGAAAGAAGCTCTCGCCGGAGCGGATTATGTTCACACCGATACCTGGCTCAACATGGAGTTTTTCGACACGACGGTGTCGACCCTGAGCGAAGTCGAACGGGTTCATGGAAGCCGCGTGAAGCCGCAATTCGCGGAAGAATTGGAACGCAGGAAGAAAATTTTCATGCCTTACCAGCTGAATGCCAAGCTGATTGATACCTATGCCCCGAAGGCGAAGATAATGCATTGTCTTCCCGCGCACGTCGGCTATGAAATTTCCCGCGATGCCATTGACCACAAGAATTCCGTTATTTTTGACCAAGCCGAGAACCGCCTGCACATCCAAAAAGCCGTAATTATGTGGCTCTTGGGGAAGGGGACATAGTTTGCTATTTTGTCTGAAAAATAGGCCCTGACTCAAAGTCGAGGTTTTTATTTGTTGTCGGCGGGACATTTTGGATTTTTCCAGTAGTAAATGCTAAACTAAATCTACAACTTAATATGCCTAAACCGCCGAAATTTCGGTAACATGGCGTAAAAATCCCATCCCTGATACTAAGCTCCTCGCTTAGCTACTCAGGGATGGGTCGCGTCTCGAAAGAGGCGTGGGTAACCGAAAGGTTGCCATGCTAGCGGGGAGCTTCGTGTTTTCCGTTAGCGGCATAGATTAAAACCCATCCCTGCTATGCCCAACAAGCTTTACTTCGGAGATAATCTTGATATCCTCCGCGACAAAATCGCCGACAATTCGGTTGATTTGATTTACCTTGACCCACCGTTCAACTCCAATCGCAACTACAACGTACTTTTTAAAGAGGGATTGCAGGATAGTCCAGCACAAGTTCAAGCATTTGAGGATAGCTGGCACTGGACGCGCGAAGCGCAGGCGACTTTTGAGGAACTAATGGGTGTGCGGCCATCAAAGACAAAAATCAACGCCGACATCGTTAATTTAGCGCAGGCGTTAGAGAAGCTAGTCGGCCATAACGATATGCTGGCTTATCTCACAATGATGACGATTCGCTTAATCGAACTAAGGCGTGTTCTGAAGCCAACCGGAAGTATTTACCTTCATTGCGACCCAACCGCCAGCCATTATTTGAAAGTTGTGTTGGACACCGTTTTTGGGAAACAAAATTTTTTGAATGAAGTCATTTGGAGATACGAAGGACCTCAATCGCCAAGCTTAATTAAATTTGCGACGAAGCACGATATCGTTCTTCGTTATGCGAGTGATATAAAATCTTGCAAAGCCGTCGAATTATATTATTTTGAAAAGATATCAGTTGAAGATGCAAATTTTAAGCAGGATGAGAATGGGCGTTATTTCTATACTCTACCCAAAGGAGACTATACCGAAGAAAGCATAAAAAGATTAGAACAAGAAGGTCGTATATTCAGGACCTCTAAGGGAACAGTGCGTATAAAGTATTTTGTAGAAAAAACTTCGGATGGGAACTTTTTGCGTAAAAAGAAAATACCAGACGTTTGGGACGACATACCTTCGCTTGGGCTTACTGCCCAATCGAAAGAAGTTCTTGGTTATCCGACCCAAAAACCCGAAGCACTTTTGGAAAGAATAATCAGAGCATCTTCAAAAGAAGGCGACTTAGTTCTTGACCCATTCTGCGGTTGTGGCACGACGGTCTCCGTCGCTGAGCGGCTAAAAAGGAATTGGGTTGGTATTGATATTACGATGCTTGCTATTAATTTGATTCGCCATCGCCTCGCGAAACAATATCCGAACATAGAAATTTTAGTGGATGGCAGGCCAAAAGATATTCCCGCAGCCGGGGCGCTTTTCAAAAAAGACCCGTTTGAATTTGAATACTGGGCACTGGATTTAGTTGACGCTGTTCCTGCTCAAAGCAAAACCAAAGAAAATATGCGTGGCGCAGACAAGGGGATTGACGGCGTGATTAACTTTGTCAGAGACATAAAAAATGGCGAGCAAGTTTACGGTAAGTTGGTTGTTCAGGTGAAGGGTGGTGCGGTTCACCGCGACCAAATTGCTACGCTTAAGGGTGATATAGAGCGTGAGCGGGCCGACGGCGGAATTTTTGTGACGCTCGAGAAGCCAACCCAGCCAATGAAAGAAGAGGCAGTAAGCACCGGAAGTTATAAGGTGGGTTTTGGCAAAGGAGAATACCCGAAAATTCAGATAGTAACCATAGAGGATTTATTAGATAATAAGAAGCCTGAAGTTCCTATTGCCGCCCTGCCTTATTATAAAGAGGCCAAAGTTGCTAAATCCGAAAACAGGTCAAAAAAATTAGGAATATAGGCGGTACTTGACACCGTTATCCACTCGTATATACTTAAACTATTCCAAAGACCGCAGGGCATCCGCCGATGAGGCGGCATAGGACCCGCGATAGGAATCGTTGGAGTAATCGCTAATAATGCGAATATCGGCAAATAATGCAAATAAAATTCGCATTATTTGAAAAAGATTAGCATTATTCGCGGACACTCCTCGATGGCGGCCTTTGGAGAAAAGGTCGTTTTTTATTCCTTACGAAAATACGAAAACATACGAAATTACGAAAAAGAGGTTTGAGCCCTTTCGTACGTTCGTACAATTTCGTACTTTCGTAAGAGTTAGCGATGAAATCGCGAACGCAAAAACAGGAAGAGTTAAAAAGGGGGAAAGAGCTTTTAGACAAGTCGCAAGTTTTGGTTTTCACGGACTTCACCAAAGTCAAAGCCGAGGACTTGCGGCGGATGCGGCGCGAACTCAATAAGGTGGGAGCGAATTTTCTTGTCATCAAGAAGCGGCTCTTGGCGCTGCTTCTCAAGGAGCGGAAGGTGGACTTTGACACGAAGCAGTTCAAGTTGTCCATCGGCACAATTTTTTCGGAAGGGGACATGGAAAAAATCAGCGGGCCGGTCTATAAGTTCTTCTCGGCATTGGAAATTTCCGAGGGCAAGGAGAAAGACATGTGGATAAAGCATATTCTCGGCGGTTATGATCTCAAGAATAAAAACTTGATAGACGCGCTGGAGGTCGTTACCATCGGCAAACTGCCGCCGCGCGAAGTGCTTCTCGGCCAGCTGTTGGGCACGCTCGTCGCGCCGCTAAGGTCGTTCATGTATATCTTGAGCGAGAAATCCAAAGTAGCGGCAAAATAATAAGTCTCCAGATGTGAGAAGCTGCATAGCCCCGTTTGGTGTGGGGGAAAGGTCGTAAGAATCAAAGACAACATAACATGGCAAAATTTGACGAATTAATATCTAAAATAGAAAAATTAACCGTGAGCGAGCTCGCGGAACTGGTGAAAGAACTTGAAACAAAGTTTGGCATTACGGCCGCCGCTCCGGTCGCGGCTGGCGGAGCAGCGGCCGCTCCCGCGGAAGAGAAAACGAGTTTCAGCGTTCTTCTCAAAGCCGCCGGAGCGCAGAAGCTCAACGTCATCAAAGCGGTCCGCGAAGTGACAACGCTTGGCCTTAAGGAAGCGAAAGATTTGGTTGAAGGCGCGCCGAAAATGGTGAAAGAGAACGTCAAGAAAGAGGAAGCGGACGAAGCAAAAAAGAAACTGGAAGCCGCAGGCGCAACCGTGGAGATTCAATAGAAGGTGGAAGTCACAGACACAATTTTGGGATTCAATGGAGATAGACCCCGACCTTGCGTCGGGGTCTAAGGTTTTTGAGAAACCTTGCCAGCCGACATTTTATCTGCTACCCTGGTTTTAGTTCTTCTTTGGCACGTATATTCGGTCGGAGGTATAGCATGAAAGGACCATATTCGCCGGTTGACAGAGCGTCTGTCGTTTCTTTGTTGATATTGAATAATATCTACCGCAATCAATGCGAGGAGAACACGATACGAAAAATTTCCGGTATTTTGCACGATCTTCGAGAGAAGGGTGTGCACATTACAGACCTGGGGCTTGATAGAAGGATTGGGGGTGACTATTACTCCGAATTTGTGGATTCTACTGTTTACCTCCTCAATTGGAAGCGTTCCACGACGAGCGTGAGCGGTTTCAACCTGAACCAGGAAGGAATTAAGTTCTGCGGCAGCAATGTGCTTGATGAATTGAATGGTCCGCACAAAGCAGAATTTCTGGAAATCGCGAGAATGCTCAAAATTGACATGCCGGAGTTGCTCAAAAACTTGCGCAATTCAACGGCCGAGCAGGAGGAATTATTTCCCAAAAACGTGCCCCGAGGTTGAATCCGGGGCATTTTTGTTTTAGAATGTTCCCGTAGGCGCGTTTAGGGCCGATGTCGGCCAATAAATTAATAATAAACAAGGGCGTTTAGCTCAGTGGTAGAGCGTTCGCTTCACATGCGAAAGGCCGCTGGTCCGATCCCAGCAACGCCCACATTGGTTGAGCATCAAATTTTTTTATAATCGGTTTTTTTTTGGGTTCGTTACCGGAATTTTTAACCGAATGGACGGTGGCCGGCTGAAATTTTCCGTTTCGGAAGTTTTCCGAGTTATGCACAGAATTCACTTTTTATTTTTGAAAATACTTTTATAATTATTTGTAAATGGCAAACTCTGCGAATCACAACGGAGAAAATTATAAAAAAAAGTTTTTATTTGTGTCTTTGGAAAGTTTGAGCGGGGACCTGGCGTGGAACGTTTTGAAAGAAGGAAACCAGGTCAAAATTTATATAGAGAGAAAAGAGGATGTTGACGTCTACAATGGTTTTCTGGAAAAAGTTGACGACTGGAAGAAATTCGTTGACTGGGCGGACGTGGTCGTTTTTGACGATGTTGAGTTCGGCGGGTTCGCCGACAAGCTGAGGCAAAAAGGTAAGCTGGTCATCGGCGGCTCGGAATACACCGACCGTCTTGAGATTGATAGGGAGTTCGGGCAGACGGAACTCAAAAAATACGGAGTGAGCACCCTGCCGAGCTGGCAATTTTCCGATTACGACGAGGCGATAAAATTCATACGCCAGAATCGCGACAGGTACGTTTTCAAACCGAGCGGAAATACGCCGAGCGACGGGAAAGGTTTGCTTTTTCTCGGGCAGGACGAGGACGGCCACGACATGATAGAACTTCTGGAGGGGAACAAGGACGTCTGGAAAAAGAAAGCGCCAGTGTTCCTTCTGCAGAAATTCATTTCTGGAGTTGAAGTCGCGGTCGGCGCGTTCTTCAACGGCTCGGATTTTATCTATCCGATAAATATCAATTTTGAACACAAGCGGGTTTTTCCCGGGAACATCGGTCCCTTTGCCGGCGAGATGGGAACTTTAATGTTCTGGGATTCGCCGAACGTGCTTTTCCACGAGACGCTTGAAAAATTATTGCCGGCTCTAAAGGAATCAAAGTACGTGGGGTATGCGGATATCAATTGCATCGTGAACGGCCGCGGCATTTATCCTTTGGAATGGACGTGCCGTTTCGGTACCCGACGATCCAGATACAGTCGGAGGGGATCTTAATGCCGGCGAGCGAGTGGTTGTGGCGCCTCACGAAGGGCGAGAATTTTGAACTTAAAACGAAGCGAGGTTTTCAGGTGGGAATGAGAATTCTCGTGCCCACGTATCTCACACGCGACAACGATCCGGAAGTTGAGGTCTACAGGGACCTCGCCGTGGCTTTCAAAAACCCGGAAAATCGCGAAGGCATTCATATTGAGGACATAAAGAACGACAAAGGAGTGTGGCGTATCGCCGGAACGAGCGGCTGCGTGCTTGTAGTGACCGGAACCGGGACAACCGTGGAAGAAGCGAGAAGGGTTATGTACAACAGAGCGAAGAATATAATGATACCCGGTATGTTTTACAGGACAGATATCGGTTTAAGCTGGGGCTCGGACAGCGATAAACTTCAAACCTGGAGGTATTTGGATTGATAAAAGCTTGATAGTTGATAATCTGTGGATATCTGACGGCCTCGCTTGATGATTTGTCTTGTAAAATAAGGATTCTTTCGCCGCTTCGGCGGCGATTTTTTGTTTTTGACACGCTTCGGCGGTGGTGTATCGTTAAATGAAAGTGGTGAATTGTGGATAAAGCTGGGGATAAATGCCACTTTCTGTGCAGAACTTTCCTTCAAACCAATGCTACTCGGCGAATATCAACACAATTTGGATTCCAAAGGTCGGGTGGCAGTTCCGGCCAAATTCAAAGAAAAACTTGCGGCCGGCGCCATCATTACGCGCGGGTTGGATAACTGCCTGTTTGTTTTCGCGTCCAAGGAGTGGGATGTCTTGGCGCAGAAATTGGTGGCTTTGCCTCTCGCTCAGGCGAATTCGCGGGCGTTCGTGCGGCTGATGCTCGCGGGCGCGATGGACGCGACGCTGGACAATCAGGGCCGCATATTGATCCCGGATTACTTGCGGAAGTACGCCGACCTTAAGAAGCAGGTGATAATCGCGGGTTTATACAACCGCGTGGAGGTTTGGGACGCCGAGAAGTGGAGCGAGTATAAGAAGAAAACGGAGGGAGCGTCCGAGGAAATAGCGGAAAAGCTGGGTGAGCTCGGTATATAAATTTCTAATTCCTAATTATTCTAATTGACCTAAGGAATGACCAATGAATAAATTTTTGAAAATTGGGAGTTTTTTAGAAATTAGAAATTAGATCAATTAGAAATTCATGCACCACCATCCGGTTCTTTTAAAAGAAATCATAAAATTTTTAGATCCGAAACCCGGCGAATTCATTGTTGACGGCACGGTTGACGGAGGAGGACACGGCGCCGAAATTTTTGAAAAGATTTTACCGAATGGAAGACTTTTGGGCGTAGACCTGGATGCCGATCTCCTGGAAAAAGCTTCGCGGGCAGTTTCCGCGAAAGTCAAAAGCCGGAAATCAAATATCAACAGCAATTTGATTTTGGTTCGGGGCAACTACGCCGACCTACCGGATATTTTGGAAGAAAAAAAGTTGCCGAAGGCCGACGGTTTGCTTCTGGATCTGGGATTTTCCTCCGAACAATTGGAGAACGCCGAAAAAAGGGGATTCAGCTTTGAAAAAAATGAGCCGCTTTTGATGACCTACAGCGCCGGGCGGAAGCCCGTCAAAGAAATTCTCACGGAACTTGACGCCAAGGAGCTTGCGAAAATCATCTTTGAACTGAGCGGTGAGAAGTTCGCGATGCGGATAGCGCGGGCGATAAAAGAACGGGGGCGGACGAGAGCAGTAGAGACAAGCGGTGAGCTCGCGGAAGCGGTCCGGGGCGCGGTGCCCAAAAATTATGAGCGCGGCCGCATTGATCCCGCGACGAGAACTTTTCAGGCGCTGCGGATTTACGCGAACGACGAACTAGGGAATCTTAAAAAAGTTTTGGACAGATTGGGAGAAATTCTGGAACCGGGCGGGAGAGTGGTGATTATAAGTTTCCATTCGCTTGAGGATCGAATAGTGAAGGATAATTTTCGGAAGCTGGAGGAATCCGGAGAACTCCGGATTTTGACGAAGAAGCCGGTTCGCCCCGCGGAAGAGGAAATTTTGAAAAATCCGCGCAGCCGCTCAGCTAAACTGCGCGCCGCTATCATGGAGTAATCGCGAATAACGCGAATGATAGCAAATAACGCGAATAAAATTCGCATTATTCAATAAAAATTAGCATTATTCGCGAATACTCTAATGACCTTTATCCAACCAAACAAAAACAGCGGCATTTTAAATAAAATTTTGGCTGTCCTTGTGATCTGCTCGGTTTTTAGTGGCGCGGCGCTAGTTGTGTTGTATAATAGGATAGTCAATTTTGACCACGGCCTTGATAAGGCGAAAGCCGAGCTGGCTAGCCTGCAATCGCAGAACGCCGACGCTAAAGATAAAATCTTTGAATTGCTTGATACCGACAAGGATTCGGCGGCATTGAAGGATTACGGTCTGGTTGAAGATAAAAATCCGCAATATTTAGAAATTTCCTCCAAAGACGAGAATTCACAACAATGGTCATACGCTTCTGGACGTTGATTTTGGGCTTAACCGCGGCCTATTCTTTGCTTTTATTTCGTCTTTACGATCTGCAAGTAGTTAAGGGCGATTATTATCATGCGCGCTCCGAATCGCAATATGTCGCCCAGGATGCCGCCTCCTCGAACCGAGGCGTTATTTATTTTACGGACAAAAATAACAGCGAAATTCCGGCAACCCTGAACAAGGATTTCCCGATCATATACGCGGTGCCTAAGGATGTTGAAGATCCATCGGAGGCCGCGAACACTCTTGCCGGGATCCTGAATAAGCCGGTAAGCGATCTCGCCGCGACTCTGTCCAAAACCAATGATTCTTACGAAGTTTTACTAAGGAAGGCGGATGCCGACACGGCAAAAGCCGTGGACGATTTGAAAATTAATGGGATTTACGTTGATACTGAAGTCAGGCGCTATTATCCGTTTAACGACATGGCGTCGCAGGTTTTGGGCTACGTCGGGCCGAAGAGCGACGGTTCGGGGAATAAGGGCTACTATGGCGTGGAAGGATTTTATGATTCCGAACTCGCGGGCGGGGACGCCGTTGAGGTTGACGGCGCGAGTGGACCTAAATCCGGCGCCGATATCACCCTTACGATTGATCCGAACATACAGAGTGAAGCGGAAAAAATTTTAGAGAATTTACTTTCAACTTATAACGCGAGCGGCGGCAGTTTTGTTGTTGAAGATCCGCAAACTGGGAAAATTTTAGCGATGGGCGGCCTTCCCGATTTTGACCCGAACAACTACGGCAGTGCTCCGATGGCCGATTTTCTGAATCCAACGGTGCAACAGATCTACGAACCAGGTCTCTGTTTTCAAGGTCATTACGATGGCGACTGGTATTGATTCCGGGAAGATTACTCCGGACACGACTTACTTTGACACGGGCAGCGTTACCCTGAACGGCAGGACGATACAGAATTACGACCTGAAAACTCATGGTCCTTACGGCAAAGCGACGATGACGAACGTGATAGAGCACTCTATAAACACCGGCGCGGTTTTCGCGGAGAGGCAAATTGGCAGGGATATTTTTACCGAGTATCTGAACAATTTCGGTTTTGCCGAAAAGACGGGCATAGATTTACCGGGGGAACTAAAGGGAGATTTAAGGCAACTGTCTCCACAGGCGCGGGATATTGCTTTCGCGACGGCTTCCTATGGCCAAGGAGTAGCCGTGACGCCCATTGAACTCGTGAATGCGTTCGCGGCCGTCGCGAACGGCGGCAATCTGATGAGGCCATACGTGAACGCCGCCCTGGAACCAAAAGTTATAAGGCGCATAATAACCGAGAGTACTGCGCAAGCCGTGACCGGAATGATGATTTCCGCGGTGGACAAAGCCGGCATCGCCAGTATCGCGAACTATTCTGTCGCCGGAAAAACGGGTAGTGCCTACATTCCGGATTTCAAGAATGGCGGCTACACAAATAAACTTATTGACAGCTACGCCGGCTTCGGGCCCACGAGCAACCCGAGGTTCGTTATACTCTTTAAGGTGGATGATCTGGACGAATCTCAGCTTGCGGCCACCATCATTGTTCCGGCTTTCCGCGAGATGGCGCAATTTATGTTGAATTACTACAACATAGCGCCGGACAGATTATGAAATGAAGTGGACATTTTGATATTTAAATTTTACATTTAAATCATATGTCGGATACGAGCTTGCAAACATTGCGCTGGCTTCTGAAAAAATTGGCGCAACTTACGATTTGGCGCTACCAGCCGGGCGTCATCGGTATTACCGGAAGCGTCGGCAAGACGTCCACGAAACTTGCTCTTAGGGCGGTGCTGGAAAAAGAGCGGCGCATGCGGGCGTCTTCGGGCAACTTGAACAACGACCTTGGTTTGCCGCTCGCCGTTTTGGGCGGCTGGAGCCAGTCGGACTTGAGGCTGGTGAGCCGCGAACAGCCGCCACACACGGCGCGCGTCAGTAAGGCGTTTTTTTGGCTGAAGGTTGTTTTGGTTTCGGTTTGGCGGCTGGTTTTCGTGAACAGAAGAAGCTATCCCGAAATCCTGGTCTTGGAGTACGGTGCCGACCGGCCGGGAGATCTGAAACAGCTTCTTGAGATAGCGCGTCCGAACATAAGCATTATCACCGCTATCGGCGAGACACCGGTACACGTGGAATTTTTTGCCGGACCGGAAGAGGTCGCGCGGGAAAAAGCGCGGCTGATAGAATGCTTGCCGGTGGCCGGCTTCGCTGTTCTCAATTATGATGACGAAACGGTTATGGAGTTGAAGGACAGGACGCGCGCGCATATCGCGACATTCGGTTTCGCGAGAGGAGCCGGAGTGCAGGTCACGCGGTTTGAGAACCGTTCCGAGGGCGGGCGGCCCCTTGGCATCTCTTTCAAACTTGAATATGGAGGAAATTTCGTTCCGGTGAGGATTGACGGCGTTTTCGGCAAATCGCAGGCCTATGCGGCCGCAGCCGCCGCTTCCATCGGTTTGATTTTCGGCATGAATCTCGTTAAAATTTCCGAAGCACTCAGGGACTACAAGCCGGCCGATTCGCGCATGCAGCTTCTCCCAGGCGTTAAGTACGCCTACATTATTGATGACGCTTACAACGCGAGCCCGCTCTCCATGCACGCCGCGCTTGATGTTCTCCGCGGTCTGCCGGCAAAAAGGAAAATAGCGGTTCTCGGCGACATGCTGGATATTCGGCAAGTACGCTATTGAAGCACATGAGCGGGTGGGGCGTCTCGTCGCCGGATTCGCGGATATTTTGGTGACCGTGGGACCGAGGGCGAAGTTCATAGCCGAAGCCGCGCGCGAGGCAGGCATGCGCAAGAACAATATTTATTCGTTTGACACGGCTGACGAAGCTACGAAGCCAGTTCAGGATTTTATAAGAAAAGGGGATTTGATTTTGGTGAAAGGCTCGCACGCGATGGAGCTTGAAAAGGTAGTGGAGGAGATTAAGGCCTTCTAGGTAGTGTAAAGTTTAAAAATCAAAATTTAAAATGACAATGTAAAATTTAAAAATTTAACTGCAATTTTACATTTTGATATTTGCATTTTAAATTTTTGCGATGGCGCATTCGTCTAGTGGCCAGGACAGGTGGTTCTCATCCACCAAACAGGGGTTCGATTCCCCTATGCGCTACATTCAGCTTTCGTTATCGAGGAGACGCGGTTGCGTCCATTTGTGCTACATTTTCCAAAGATGTTGGCAAGTAAATTAGAAGAGAGTAGGCTATATTGCGGATAGTAAAATAGCTGTTTCGATACAAAAGCATGCTAGAAAAGATAACCTCAATCAAAAATGTGGGTCGGTTCCGCAACAGTCCTGCTACTGGTGACGTGACTTTCCGTCGCCACACAATGATATTCGCCGAGAACGGGAGGGGTAAAACAACTCTTTGTGCCATCCTACGCTCGCTGTCCACCAACACACCCGCCTTCATCATCGGGCGCAAGACGTATCGGCGGCAACGGTCAGCCGGAAGTCCAACTACTTCTCAACGGCGACTCCGTAACATTTCATGATGGAGTTGGAGTGCTCCGTTCCCGAACGTGGCGATCTTTGATGGGACCTACGTCAGCGAAAATGTGTTTGCGGGTGACGTGGTTGATACCGAAAACCGACGTAACCTTTACCGCGTTATTATTGGTGCTCAAGGCGTGGCTCATGCTGGCCGACTCAATGATCTCGATAACCAGATCAGGACTAAAAATAATGAAATCAGGGATGTCAGAGCGCGGATGCAACCTCATATGCCGCCAGGTACAACAGTTGAAGATTTCATCGCCTTACCCGAAGATGCGACAATCAGTGAGAAGATTTTGGCGAAAGAACAGGAACTTCAAGCGGTACAACGTGCTGCTCAGTTACAGCAAAAACAGGGTCTAACAGCAGCTGCGGTACCGACCTTTCCCGCATCATTTGCTGAGACTCTTGGCAAAACTCTTGAGAATCTTGGGGCAGGCGCCGAGAAGCTTGTCGCCGATCACATTTCACAGCATCAAATGCGAACGCATGGGGAGACTTGGCTGAGGGATGGCCTCCCTTTTGTGGTCGATGAGTCATGTCCATTCTGCGGGCAATCGCTTGTAGGCGTCGATTTGATTCAGGTATACAAAACTTTTTTCAGCAATGAGTACCACGCGCTGCGTAGTGAAGTGATGAAACTAAGTGCGCAGGTTGAGGGTGTGCTCGCGGAGCGTGTATCTGCGGCAATTGAACAAACGCTTTTACAGAACAGCAACAACGCCGAGTTCTGGCAACAATATTGTGATTTCGTGCCGCCCGTTCTGCCGGGAGCGGAAAGGCTTGGAGAAATTATCACCGCGCTCCGGCAATCCGCTCAGTCTCTTTTACAAATAAAGTCGGGGGCACCGCTTGACGCAGTGCCACCGGACGAGGGATTCACTAAATCACTTGTCGCATTCGAGGCCTTACGCACCTCCCTAGCCAACTATAATGCCGCAGTCGCCGCAGTAAACGTCACAATTGAAGCCAGAAAGCGTGCTACGCAGGCAACGAATGTGCGCGAAGTTGAAAATGCGGTCGCCAAACTGAAGGGGCAAAAGAATCGCTATACAGTGGGCGTGCAGGAACTTTGCGCGACCGAGACGCGTCTACAGGGTGAAAAGAAAATTCTCGAAAACGAAAAAGCGCTGGTGCGAGGTCAACTGGACACTCATACGGGACAGGTAATCACCCAATATGGCCAAATCATCAACCGTTTTCTGGAGCGGATAAATGCGGGATTCAGAATCACTGTGCCATCACACAACTACCGTGGAGGAACGCCGAGTACGAGCTACCAGATTCTTATCAATCAAAATGCGATTGATTCTTGGAGACGCAGCGACGCCGACAGACAGACCGAGCTTCAAGAACACTTTGAGTGCTGGCGACAAAAGCACATTGGCTCTCGCATTTTTTCTGGCACAACTTGAGCAGGATTCGGATCGTGCTCAAAAAATAGTCGTTTTCGACGATCCTTTCAGCAGTATGGATAGTTTTCGAAGAAATCATACGATCCATCAGATATCCAAATGCGGGGAAACATGCGTTCAAGTAGTCCTTCTTTCGCACGAACCATCATTTCTAAAATTGCTGTGGATCGTGGGCACCGGCAGACCGGAAAACGCTCCAGCTGGCACGTGTAGGAGAAGAGAACACCGTCATCATTGAATGGGATATCGAGAAAGCGGTCCAGGCACGTTATCGGGCCGATATAGAAGCGTTGCAAGGATTTTTTTCATTGGGCAAAGGCGATCAGCGGGAGGTGATTCAGAAGCTACGACTGGTGCTTGAGGCGTATTGCCGAACACTCTATCCAACGCTCATCGGTGAGGATACATTAGGTGTCATTGTAGAAAATCGGCCACGGCAGCTACACAATTCCCCTCCATCTATCGCGGGATGATCCTCCAATCAATATATTTATTGCCGTCGCTGTATCATGGTGAAAGCCCCGCTGCTGCGACCGATATATCGACGATGCAGAGCTCCAAGGATATGTCGCACGCACTCTGAAACTCGTTGGATGTCTTTAGCGCAAACTCCTATTGATAGCATCATACAAAAACTTGCCGGATTATCCGTTCCGAAGCTAGTGAACTTTTATTCGGCCTTCAAGCTTATGACCTTATCTCTCACCACAAACTTGCTCTTGATGAGCGAGAGTAATTCTCGTTTCTCGGTGGGATTACCGTCATTTAGTACATATGCTGCGTATCATCTCGCGTCGAATTCGGCATCATCCTGCTTTATCGCTCTCACACCTAGGAATGATTTCTGGAATTTGGCGACGCGTTTTGTTTCCTCGATAAAACGCTGTTTGATATCGGACTCGTTAATATCCAATTTGCCAATTAATCGATAAGCTGTTTAGTGAGCTCATCTTCGCGCATATATTTGTTCTAACAGAACGTATCTCGCGACCGACAGCAACCGTAGTAGACGTACTTGGTCGTCGTACCGTCTTTAAGCTTCTTGAATTTCTCCTGTGCGCTAATGGTCGACCCGCAGAGGCCGCAGGTGAATAGTTTCGTAAAGGCGAATTCCTTGACCTCAGCATTTCTGAAAAGACTATCTTGCTTTAGTTGTTCCTGGGTTGCTTCGAATATTTCTCTTGTGATGAGTGCCTGATGTTTCCCGGTGTACCAGTTACCGCTCCCTACGGGGTATTCGAATACACCGTAATAAAAGGTGTTTTGGAGCAGCCGATAAAGATTGCCCAGTGCCAGATGTTTGTTGCCTGAATTTGTTCGGAAATTAACTTCAAATTTGAGCCAATGAAATAGCTTCCTGCCGCTCCAGCCATTGGCCACCTTCTCAAACATCTGTTTAACGACCGGGGCGCGTGCGGGGTCGATTATGACGCTACCTTTACGATCGACACGTTTCTCGGTCAGATATCCAGTAGGAGCCTGCGCGGGCCACAGCCCCATTTCGCAGCGCATCCGCAGTCCTCGCTTCACGTTTACACTCTTATTGTCGTTTTCAAGCTTCGCCTGAGAGCATAGGATCATTAGCAAGAACTTTTCGTTCGGTGAGTTGGCAAATCTTTGTCCGTAAGTTCGGATCTCATGAGTAACTTCTGATCCATGAGATCCACGAGGATCTGAGGTCGCCCGCGTTCCTACTTAACCGATCCGGTGCCCATGTGAGAATTCCTGTATATCGGCCGCTTCTAATATCCTTCAAAATTTCCAGAAACACCGACCGCTCGCCTGAGCTTTTTGCCGAGTGGGATTCCCGCCGGATGTCGACAATTTCCAATGCTTCGCGTTCGGCGATAAGAAGCATCTCCTTAATTTGCGAATCAATGGAGAGAATCTGTTTTTCTTCCGACTCAGTGCTCTTTCTCGCATAAAGCACGTATTTGACCTTTACCTCGGGCGGGATTGTTGTAGGGTCCCGCTCCCTGCGCCCCCGTGGTTTGGGTGGTCATACCACAATGGATGACGCAACCTCGCCAGAGAGTCCAGACCCCCTGAAAGACCCCAAAAGCCCTACCTAAGGCGAGCGCTAAATCGCTATAAAAATCGTCTAAATTAAGCTAAAATGGTGCTATGGCACTGAGCTGGAACGAATTCGATCACGAGCTACTGGCTTCGCAAAAGAGTATGAATCGGCGAAACGCCGAGATACAAGATTACGCCGATTTTTCGACAGATTTTTTTAATATCTTTGGCGTCCGGCGTCGTTCGGTTTCTATCTATCAAAAAGCGGTCCAAAAGATAAATGGCAACACGGGATTTATTAATCTTTTTTGGCCGAGTGTATTGCTCGTTGAACATAAGTCGAAAGGAGAAAACCTCGACAGCGCCTTTCTCCAGGCAAGCGATTACATCTTAGGACTCCCCGAGGAGGAAAGGCCCCGCTACGTAATTGTCTCTGATTTTGAGCAATTCGTTTATATGATCTCGAAACGGAAAGTGAAAAAACTGAAATTCACGATATCGCGTTATCAAAACTCGCGTCGCATATACGCCTCTTTGGATTTATAGCTGGCTATAAAGTACGTAAATATAAAGAGGAAGACCCCGTCAATAAAAAGGCGGTGCGTTTGGTCGTGCAGCTATATCAGGCGCTGTCCGATGGAAATTACCCGAAGGAATATCTCGCGCGTCTTATGGTCCGTTTCGTGTTTCTCTTTCTTCGCAGACGATGCGGGTATTTTCCCAAAACGTGATATTTTCCGTGATTATATGCTTTATCTCACCAAGGAAAATGGTGAGGATCTCGGTGGGCACTACATCAAATTTTCGAGATTTTGAATACCCGGAGGATAAGCGCCAGCAGGCCCTTTCTGACGATCTAAAAGACTTTCCCGTATGTGAATGGGACTCTTTTTAAGGATCCCTTACCGCTGCCGTTTTTCAATAAGGAAATGCGGAGCGAAATTATCCGCGCAGCGCAATTCGATTGGGGCGCTGTGTCGCCTGCGATCTTCGGTTCGATGTTCCAATTCGTGATGGATGTTGAGGACAACGATATACGGCACGACTTTGGGGCGCATTATACTTCAGAAAAAAATATCTTGAAGGTTGTGGACGGCCTCTTTTTGGACGATATAAAAAATGATCTTGAGGCCGCGGGTCAGAATCGGGCAAAACTGAATGCTCTGTGGGAAAAGATCGCCGAGATGCGGCTTCTCGACCCCGCCTGTGGTTGTGGGAACTTCCTTGTCGTTGCCTATCGAGAACTCAGGGTTGTCGAGCTTGAAATCATCACACGCCTGTTTCGAGATGAGTTAAAGCGGCTAGAGCAACCAACGCTTGGTATCAAAACCGATGTCTCAAAAATCTCTAAGCTTACTCTCGAGCACATGTTTGGCATAGAGATTCTTTCGTTCCCGGCGGAGATCGCCCGTCTATCGTTGTGGCTCATTGATCATCAGATGAACGTTATGCTTGGAAGTCTATTCGGGGAATATTTCGCGAAGCTTCCTCTTAAAGAGCAACCCCATATTTTTCACGGAGATGCGCTTGCTGTTGATTGGGCGCGACTTGCGCCACAAGGAGATAATTTTTCTTATATCCTTGGCAATCCACCCTTCATCGCGAAGCAAGATAAAGTCCTGATCAAAAAGCTGATATGCATAGAATATTTGGCGACTTGAAAGGCGCGGGCGAATTAGATTATGTAACGGCATGGTATGCAAAGGCGGCCGATTTCATTCAAGGGACCGGAATCCATTGCGCCTTTGTTTCAACCAACTCGATTACCCAGGGAGAACAAGCTGGAATTTTATGGCCACTATTGCTCCAGAAAGGAGTCCATATCAATTTCGCGCACAGAAACATTTCGTTGGACAAATGAAGCCCCTGGGCGAGCTGGTGTGCATTGTGTCATCGTCGGTTTCTCGCTTGAAAAATCGGCTAAGCCGCTTTTATGGGACTACGACGATCCAGCCGGAAATCCCCATCTTGTAAAAGCAAAAAACATTAATCCATATCTTGTCGATGCTGATGATATTGTCGTTTTACCCCGACGGAAGCCGCTCGCCGATGTCCCGGAAGCGCAATTCGGGAGCATGCCGAACGACAGCGGATTTTTACTCTTTGATGACGGGGCCAAAAAGGAAGAGTTTTTACTTCAGGAGCCGGGAGCTGAAAAGTTTATCCGCCCGCTCCTTTCCGCAAAGGAATATCTAAATGGATCTCTGCGATATTGTTTGTGGCTTAAAGAGGCAACACCTCAAGAATTGCGTTCAATGCCGTACCTCATGCGTCGCGTTGAAGCCGTACGAACGTATCGCGATCTTTCTTCCCGAGCGGCAACTCGCAAACTTGCCCGAACACCCTACCTTTTTGGAGAAGATCGACAACCAGAAGGTAATTACGTTCTGATCCCTCGGGTGAGTTCTGAAAGGAGGAGATACATTCCATTTTCGTTTTTTGGGCCGGAGTATATCGCTGGTGATACCTGTATCATAGTTCCAAATGCCGCTCCTTATCATTTTGGCGTCCTCCAATCCGTAATGCATATGACATGGATGCGTGCAGTGTGTGGACGCCTCGAATCTCGATATCGCTATTCAAACGAATTAGTTTATAACAATTTTCCGTGGCCGAAGGATGTTTCTAATGAACAACGGGCGTCGATAGAAAAAGCGGTGCAAAATTTATTGGACGTTCGCAAGGGATGTCGCGGAACACTTGCGGATCTGTACGATCCAAACGTGATGCCGCGAGAGCTTCTCGAAGCCCATTCGGCACTCGATAAAGCAGTCGATAACGCCTATGGCATGTTCCGTGGCTTCCCCTCGGAAGCTGAGCGATTGAAATTTCTGTTTAAATTGTATGAAGACTACCTCCGTGCGGAGCCTACCCAATTCGAGCGTAAGGTTAAGAAATGACGGCACCAAATTCAAAAAATAATGGAGTACGTCATCCTCGATATCGAAACTACTGGCCTAGATAAGGAACATTCTTCTATTATCGAGATAGCTGCTATCCTCGTAGAAAAAGGAGGTGTCAAAAATAGTTATAGCTCTTTTGTTCATTATGATGGCGTTCTCTCGGAAACCGTAAAGCGGCTAACTGGCATCCAAGAAGAAGATACTCAAAAAAGCTCCACTAATAGCTGCTGTCATTTCTGAGTTGAAAAATTTTATTCAGAAGCGACCCGTTGTTGCTCATAATGGATATTCCTTCGATTTCTTTTTTCTTGAACGGGAGGGGCTGAAACTGGAAGAAAAATATGACTCTATGGAATTTGCCTTTTTTGTCATGCCCACGAACGCTCCTGGCCATTCGATCCCTGCGCTCGCGGAACAATTTAAGTTAGGCGAAGCTCCGCATCGGGCGCTCGGGGATTGCAAGCTCGAACTCACAATAATCAATCGTCTTCAAAAGGAATATGGAAAGAGAAAGAAATCAAAACGAGAAGTTCTTGCTCATGCCGCAGGAACGACAGGATGGTGGTGGTCCAATTTCCTCTCGGGAGAGAAAGCTCCTACTGATCGAATTTCAAGCCTCATTGAGGCTTATGAGCCATACCGCAAAGAATATCGCGGGGCAGAAATGCTGGGATTTCAAACAGAAGTGATCGATATTGCAGAGGTTGAAAAATATTTTCAACCAGCGGTAAAAGCGGGCGAGAAAAACGGAGAGGATGATTACTCGGAAGATCGACCCGAACAACGAGAGATGGCGAAAATGGTAGCCACGGCGTTTAACAAGCATAAGCATGCGGTCATAGAAGCCGGTACAGGCACCGGAAAATCAAAAGCATATCTCGTGCCGTCGCTCCTTTTTGGACTCAAGAACCGCATACCGATGATCATATCGACCCATACCAAAGCACTCCAAGATCAGTTATCCCTCAAAGAAATACCGCACATAAAGAATCTCATTCGGCCCGATCTGCGCGTTGCTGTTCTCAAGGGAAAACAAAATTACGTCTGCTTGGCAAAATTCGAGATTTTTGCCGAAGAAACTGTGAAGGAGCTTTCGCAACGATCCTTGTATGAGTTTGGTGAATCGGAAACTCGGTATTCAACACGCCTCGCTTATTTATTGCTCTTCTCGTGGATTCTTGAAGCTGAGTATGGCGATTGGGACGAGCTGCCATACTGGATCAAAGAGCGGATTCCCAAATATATACAAGCCGAAATCTGCAATATCGATGAGCTTTGCGGCAATGGGACTTGCGACATCTATGACGCAGAAAAATGTTTCCTTGCTAAGGCCAGGCTTCGCGCACGTGATGCCGATCTTGTGATTGTAAATCACGCGCTTGCTCTTATGGGCATCATTATTGAGGATAAGACTCCCGAAATACCCAGTGAGCCAGGCGTCGATGTGCCTCCGAGTAAAATGTATAGTCATACGGTCTTTCCTAACGAGTCGAAATTCATCGTATTCGACGAGGCCCAACATCTTGAGGACGACGCAACTTCGGCATGGGAGCATGTGCTCTCCCAGAGTTTCCTACAACTAATTCTCCAGCAACTTTATGGTAAGCGAGGCGTCCAGCAGCTTGTAAAATCTATCGCCAGCAAAAAAACTGATGAACGACTCACGCGGCTTGCAGCAAATTTTGAGAGTGGCGAAGGCAACATAAAAATCGGCGTCGAGGCGCTTTTTAAAAATATCTTACCGCACCTCGTTTCCGAAAGTGATACACGGGAAACTTATACTATGCTCGATGAAATTCCCGATACCTCTCCGGAGCGGAAAGCGCTATTCTCTGAGCTACGGAGCTTGCGGCAACGATTTCTTGATATTGCAAGAATATTAAGTGAATTTTCGGAAGAAACCGAAGTTCCAAGGATGCGCAAAACCCTTTCCGTCCGCTACAACACTCTTCAACGGATCGTGCGCTCATTCGATGCCATTCTAGAAAACGATAACGTATATGTGAGATACCTCCAGCGATTCGGTTCAAGCGTTGAAATTAAAGCTGCTCCACTCTCGGTCGGTCCATACCTGAAAGATTATGTCTACGATAATTTTGCTTCGGTAGTTATGACCTCGGCGACACTCACTGTCGGCAAACGGTTCAATTTCTTCGCGAGCCGCTGTGGGACATTATTAGTCGACAAAGAAAAGATTGGGTACAGACTTTTCCATTCCTCCTTCAACTACGAGAAGCAAGTTAAATTTTTTGTTCCGAAAGGAATTAACTATAAAGAAGATCGCGAAACCCATCTTGCGAAAAGCACTGAGTTTCTTAAAAAAGCGATTGTCGCCTCCGGCGGAGGCGCGCTCGTGCTTTGCTCAAGCCACGATCAGGTCGGAGAACTTTACCAAGGGCTCTCAAAGACACTTTCTGAAAACAATATTTGGCTTCTCCGGCAGCAGAAAGGCATATCAGTAAGCTCCGTCATCAGAGATTTTAGAAGGGACGTCGATTCGGTGCTTATTGGCACCGAGACCCTCTGGCAGGGCATCGATGTTCCCGGGGAATCGCTCCGCAGCCTTTTTATTTATAAGATTCCATATCGAATGCCTGGCCTTCCTCTCATCAAAGCCCGCCGGAAAGAGATTGAAGATAACGAGCGGGATAGCTTTGCCGAATATTATGAACCGCTTGCCGCTCTAATTCTCAAGCAGGGATTCGGGCGGTTGATCCGCAAATCCACTGACATCGGTATCGCCGTACTTCTCGATGAAAACTTTCTTAAAAAGCCGAGCCTTATGAACTCCCTTCCGGAAGGCGTCCACCCTCAAGCTGCCGAGCCGGAAGCTATTTGCGAAGAACTTCATAAATTACACTTGTTGCGACTGAAGGAGAGTTAGCCACAAGCCAGAAAATCAGCTATGCTTTTTCAATGGACGCAACATTCGTAAAAGACCTCATCAAGGGGAAGATTGCCGAAATTATATTCGAGCAGATGTTTCGTGAGTCCGGCGAGTATACAATTCTCCATTCTGGCTATGAATATACCCTGCCCGAACTCGCGCAGTATCAACATCTCACCGAGATAAAAGCAGTGATTGAGAACATAAGGAATGCGCCAGATTTCGTTTTAATTTCGCAAGATAAAAAACGGGTTTATCTCGTGGAGGTGAAATATCGGCGCAACCGCAATCCGCGCGAGCTAAAAAAAATTTGTGAAAATACCCTTCAGATCTGGAATCCTTCGTGGCTTTTTGTAGCATCTCCTGATGGATTTTTCTTTGAGCCCTGCAACGATGTGGTCAACAAAAATGATGGGCAGATTGGACCCCTCTACGATAAGTGGGTAAAAAACGATGTTCAATCGGAATATCTGAAACTCCTGAATCAGTTTGAGCTTTAAATTGAGATTAACCAATCTCTTTTTCCAAGTTCTCCAATATGCGTACCATCGCCATCGTGTCGAGGCCACAATAGAGCAGCATGTCCCGCTTGAGTTTTTCCTTTTCAGCTAGTGGCGTCTTGGAATCCGTAAGCCGCGGCCAGCTGACAGACGCCGTGCTCCCTTCCTGAATGGCGAGATTCTGATACGAAAGTTCGGGCACGAGGACCGGGAGAATCGCCTTGATGGACGCGCTCCCATGGAAACCTTGCATCCACGAACATCTTTTTCTTAAATATAAGCATCAGGTCGTAGACGCGGTTGTTCACCGCCTCCATGAAATCGGCATATTCTGGATATTGCTCTCCGATCTCCTTATTCCTTGGCACTTCGAATGGAGCGAACCATACGATGACAGTTCCTTTCGTGCCGATATCCGTTTTGAGTTGCGCCACCATCTCCGGAATGGGATTTGCGTCCTTCACCGCCAAAAACTCCTTTTGCTCCGCCTCGGCCTTGGGCGTTTTCTTAATGTGAAGTGAGTATTGAAAAACTATCTTCTGCCACGGACGCGTGCCGTCATAGGGTGGTATGGGTGAGGCAAACGTTTCATAATCCAAAAAGTAGATTGGGTAAACGAGCGCCGCGAGTTCCTTTTTTATCATCGCGGCATCCATCGTTTTTTCCACTGGCGTATACCCAAGGCCACGCAGAAATACCGCAGAGAGCGAATTCGCGTCAAGAGTTCCTTTTTTCAACAAGCTGAGGGTGAAGGCTGGTGGCCAGTTCTTGACATCCAATTTTTTTGCCGGGGCCTTGGAGAGGTAAAATTCCAAGTGGTCGCACGAACCAGTCTTCGACTTGCACGAAAGGATAACGCGATTGTCCGGGAAGTCCTCGATGGCGAGGAGGGCGAGGGAATCTGCTATGCTTGTTTTAATCTCAGGCACAAGATCACGCGCCTCATCAGTCACATCCTCAGTTATAAAAAACTTCTTGGGCTCTACGTTCCCTTTCCGTACATATTCATTGTTTACATGAATAATGAAAGTTTTCCCCACTTTGATGCCAGCTTCTTCAAAACAAATGAGCTGGAACGCAACATCGCGTAAGTCCTCCGGCCGAACCTTTGTTGCACTCTTCACCTCGCGGATATCGTAAGCATCCGCCGTTTGATCATAGGTCACAATATCTGCGCGGCAGGTCAATCCGGTCTTTGTGACGACGGTCGGCTGGAAAATAACTTTTTGTTTTTCGTCAAAGAGTGTTTTGCTTTTGCGCCAACCTTCCTCGTTAAAATCAAAAAGTTCTATGCCATCCTTATAGAGCTGCTTTGCGAGTATATCCACCTTTTCACCTTCCTGTTGATGGAAGATCTCTGATGCCGAGGGAAGCGGCATAAGATGTTTGCCTTTTCTCGCCATCCAAAGGTAACAACCGCATTCGAGAAAGTTCTTGTAGTCGGTCTTCGTGAACAGTTTAGCCATAGTTAGTTCTTCATTTCTATCACGTTGAGCAGCTTTTCGCAAAAGATGAAGGGACGTCAGGAACCCTCAAAAAATATTGTCAAACTGGCTCCAAACGTGATACCTTTTAGGTAATTGAATATCAGATAGATCGCCTAAACCACGCATTTTGCATGGCATGGCATTACGCAGAATCTCCCTTCCAGATACCAAACGCCACGTTTGGCGACTTCTGGAAGGGAGTCACTCCGAAAGGGGTGGGGCCGCAAGGCCCAAGCCAGCGTGGCGTTTTGTGTTCTCTATTTTAAAACAAACCCATGGCCTTATTCTCCATCTCAAACGGCAGCACGAAGAAAATATCATCCGTGAAAATCGGGCTTGAAAAAGACGTCCAAAAACTCTTCGAGAAAAACCTTGAGGAGATTTTGAATATCACATTCCTAGCATCAGAGTATTCAACGAGCTTCGGCGGACGAATCGATACGCTGGGTATGGATCATAACGGAGCGCCAGTGATCATTGAATATAAGCGGTCGCAAAATGATAGCGTCATCAACCAAGGCCTGTCATACCTCCGATGGCTTCTTGATCACAAAGCGGATTTTGAAGCGCTGGCGCACCGATTAAAAATTGAGATTGAAATTGATTGGGCTTCTCCGCGCGTTATCTGCGTGGCCGAGAGTTACAATAAATTTGACCTCGATACCGCCGATCTTCTGCCGATGAACATAGAACTGTTACGCTACAAGATTTATGAACAAAACATTCTTCTCGTTGAACCAGAAGTGCAACGCAAAATAAAAATATCCACGTCGGAAGTATTCGAGAAAACAACGCGGGAGAGGCACGAGTTTAAAGAACAGATCAAACACACCATCGAAGATCATTTGAAATCAGCAAATCCCGCCATCCGCGATCTTTTTGCCGCCATGAAAGAGAAAGTTCTTGCGCTTGACGAATCAATCAGCGAGGAGCCGAAAGCGCATTACATTGCCTACAAACTGGTGAATAATTTTGTGGATGTTGCGGTGCAAAAGGACGCCTTAAAAATTTTCCTCAACATCACGAGCGGCGCGTTAAATGATCCGACATCTCTGGCCCGCGACCTTACTAAGCCGAAACCCGTTGGCCACTGGGGTAACGGCGACTACGAACTCAAGCTTGATCAACGGGAAAATCTCAATGCTGTGATGGCGCTCATCAAGCAAAGTTACGAATACAACAAGTAAAGCCCTTGTTCAGAAATACTGAAAATCCCCGCTGTAAACCAGAGGAGGTTTTCGGTTTCTTTTTCCATCCGCCCTAAAATAGCGCGGCGATTTTTCGTGTTCAAAAATAAACTAATTTATCATCACTATGGCAAAACGAGGAAGACCGCCGAAAAATCAATTGACGGTCGCGCAACCAAAAACCGAATGTGCTCCGGACATGAGTAGTCTCAATAAGATGCCGAAGTATTGTTTGTACGCGAGGAAGTCATCGGAGAGCGAAGAACGGCAGGCACTCTCCATCGACTCACAGGTCAAGGAGATGTATAAGATCGCGGAGCGCGATCATCTCTCGGTCGTTGAAGTACTGACCGAATCACACTCTGCAAAAAGCACCGGATGCCGACCGATCTTTAACCAGATGGTTATAGGTGTTAAGGATGGCCGCTTTGAGGGCATTCTTACCTGGGCACCGGATCGTCTGAGTCGCAACGCAGGCGACTTGGGCCAGCTGGTCGATCTTATGGACAACGGCCATCTTGCGGAAATCCGCACGTTCGGGCAGATATTCAAAAATTCGCCCAACGAAAAATTCTTGCTTATGATTCTCTGCTCACAGGCGAAACTCGAAAATGATAACAAGAGCGAGAACGTGAAGCGAGGTCTCCGTGCTGCCGCCGAGCGAGGATATCGCCCAGGCGTCGCACTTGTGGGATACACGAACAGTTATCGCAGGGATCATCCCGGCGAAGTGGTAATTGATAAACTGCGAGCCCCAATCATAAAGCTTATGTTTGAGAAAGCCGCAAATGGATGGTCAGCGCGGAAGTTGGTGGTCTGGCTTCGCGGTATCAACTTTACGACGCGCAACGGAACATATCTCTATCTAAGCAGTGTTCATACGCTGTTGCAGAACCACTTTTACTACGGCACGTTCGAATACCCTCGGGGCAGCGGCGCATGGCACAAAGGAAATCATAAACCGCTCATTACCAAGGATATGTTCGACCGTGTTCAAGCGCAGATTGAACGACGGCGCACCTCGCGCCGCTCGGAGCGGAAATCTTTTGGATTCACCCAGCTCATGCATTGCGGCATCTGTGGCTCCGGCGTTTCCGCCGAAGAAAAATTTAAGAAACTGGTAGACGGTTCACAGGCCCGCTATGTCTACTACGGATGCAATCGTTCCAAGGGGGTGAAGTGTACCAATACTTACATCCGTGAGGATTTTCTGGTCCGGCAGTTTGTGAACATCATCGACGAGATATCGCTCGACGAGCTTGGCATACGAAAACTTCTCGGCGAGGAAACTGAGCGTGTCTTTCGGTTTCACAATGATGTCATGGGCGATCCTAACGCTTCGGAAACTCAAGAGAAAAAAGATATCGACATTAAAACCTACGCTAAATATCTACTCGCAAGAGGCAACGCCGAAGAAAAAAGATTACTACTATGCAACATTCAGAACCGACTGATCCTTCGGGATAAAGCCGTATATCTGGAAGAAGTAGGCGGTCTTACCTGGAAGGACTATATTGGCCATATGAGAAAGTGCGCGAACTGCGGATCAAAAAACGTGAACGAGAGCGGACCGTATGCGAACTGGAAATTCGGCGATACGCCAATCGACGACACGCCGCGGATCGTGTATTTCGCTTGTCTCGACTGTGAGCAATCGTGGAAGCAGGTCAACGAGAATATCTTGCGATTAATGCGCGAGTATGTGGTGGTGCCAGAGGGAAACGGGGCGTGGATTAAAACACCTGGCGGCTCGGAGTTTTTCGCGACGCCGTCTTTCGCCGCGCGGTTCAGAGACACGGTGGAGATAGACGGCAAAAAAGTGCCACCGAAAAAAATTCTCGGGGAAATGCTGTACTGGCCAGACAGGAACGCTTACGAGACGACGATCGAATATGACGACGGAAGCGAACGGACATTTGATATCCCAAGTCTTCGTGGCAGGAACAATACAGAAGAAGGCATGAAGCCGATCAGCAATAAGGATGGTCTTATGGAGTACAAAGAAGGTAAGATGCAAACTTATTTCGGTCGCGGTCTCCAATATGACGGCCGATAAGCGTTGCCAGATGGCAAAATAACATCGCCGCTTCCGGAGGAATTGCTTGGAGTAGGGCTTGGCGGTGCACTTGCCGATGGAGATCCGTCGCTGGTCTCGGATGGTCCATTTCGCGGAGATGGTCCCAACGCCGCAGGCCGATGAGTACTGTCTGCGGAATTGTCGCCAGTGTTCGGCGGCGGTGGCGTAGAACGCGGAGCAAGACCCCATACTTGTAAATTGCCGAGGAGATCGGGGAGATTAACGCTGTAGCTGTCCGTGGGCAATGGCTCGGTATTTCTGCTGCGGCCCATGATCTCCACCTTGCCCGTATCCAGGTTAAGCCGCCCAATCACTGGCAACTGGCCATTCTCTCCAATCACGCTGTTCGCCATGAGGGTAAATGCGTCACAGAGGTCATCGAACCGCTCTATGCCAAATCCAATGAGCTGTTGCTTCAGGTGTGAATTCTCCGGGTCCGGCGCGAAGAGTATTGTGCCATTCTGAATAAGAGCGCTTGCGGTCATAAGCCGGGCGTGTTTGTCGGTGGCGATCTTTACGCCGATCACCCTGCAATGTTTGGATTTTTCGAGGTACTCGATGGCCGACCGTTGATAGGCCACATCCTCGATCCGTATCTCGACCGCGCCGCAAAGCTTCGTGTACATATCATGGAGTTCCTTGAGGAGCTCCATCGTTTCAAGGAACGCCATCCTGCGGTTAATCGTCTTGATGACATACCCGTGGAAGTCCTTGCCGAATCCGGCGAAGAGGCCTACGACGATGCCCGTGTAATCAGCGGTTTCTTTTTCCGAGATCGCGAGGTCGACCCCGATGACCACCTTTTTGATTTTCTCTTTCGGCAATACTACCCAGTGCTTGATCCATTCCGCTTGGATCACGCGCTCGTCGCTCGTGACCGTTTGGAGTAAAAATTCCCTGCGCCACGTAGTGTCGTCACCGATCTTCCGTTTGAACGCCTCAAGTGCCTCGGGCGTCTTGAACTTCTCTGGCCACTGGCATACGCCTTCATCGTCAACGAGCGGATACCGCCGAAAGACACCACCACGCTCGCCTTTTTTGATTTGCTCGATAACGCGGCCGAGCAGGGAAAATTCGTGCAAGAAATTCCCGATGAGAAAGATCTTTGTCTTTGTCGTGCCCAACGGAATTATTTCCGATACGAACCAGCTATAGATGCGATCGCGGTTTTCTTTTGTCCGCGTCCCTTGCAGATCTTGCGGATCGTCTACGATCACATAGTCCGGGCGGTATTGCTTGTAGCGCAGACCGCGCACTGCCTGTTGGGACGAGATCGCAATTATTTTTGCATCGAATTTCCTGAGGGTCATGCCGAACGCGCCGCTCTCGTCGCCCTCCATATCGATCGGTCCGAAATCATTTCTGAGGAGGGGCGATTCAAGCGCCTTGCGGATGTTGGAGAAATGCGTCCGCACCTGATGGAGCGTATCGGACGCGATCACGATAAAGTGGGCGCGACCGCTGAGGATCAGACCACAGAGAGAATGACGTATTGAGAATCGCGCTCTTCCCGGAATTTCTGAATCCGGCGATCACATAGAGATCATTGTCGTTCGACTCGGTAAGGCGAAACATATCTCGGTGAAAGTCCGCCATCGGGTCTTGGAGGTAGTCCGCAAGATAGATGTTAAAAAACATCGCGTGCGACCACTGGCCAAGCTTGCGCCGCAGGAGGCGGCTCTTGCGGATGATGTCGATGAAGAAATTGAACTTATCGGCATTGTTACTGTTGTCACTACTAGGAATTGGTAGGTTGTCCATTTTTGTTTTGATTAAAGAGGTTTATATAATCTGCGGGGAACCCTGCGAGGCGGAGGGCTTCGCGGAGGAGTTCGACCTCCTCATCGGTCAGCTCTTCGCGCAGATTGACGGTTCCCGAAAGCTCAAGCCTGCTGCGATACTCATCCTTGTTATTCTTGAGCCAGAAGATCGCCGCTTGCAGCTTGCCTTGCTTGATCGCCGTAATGACCTGACTTTCCGCAACATCCGAAATGAGGCCTTTGCCGTCGATCATCGCTTGGTCCACCGCTTTTGCGAAGGCAGGGTCGTCCTGTTTGTATCGGTAGAACGTTGTCCTGCCAACGCCCGCCTTCGCTGCGGCTACTTCCACGAATCGGCGTTTTCTTGAGCGACTCAAGAATAACGTTTTTCTTTTCTTCTTGTGTCATTAGATCTTTTGAGGCTTGATGCCTGTTATGCGCTCGACTCTTTTTAGGATCACGGTGAGGTACACCGGAGATTTCTCCATCAGATAACAGCGGCGTTGCATTTTTAATGCAGCAGCCCATGTGGATCCGCTGCCCCCGAATGGCTCAAGGACGAGGTCGTTGCGCCTCGTAAGCACCTTGATATAGGGAACCAGGATCTCCACGGGCTTCGTGCCGAAAATGACGCCCTGCCCGGAATTCTTTTCGTCCGAGGCGACATGCTCGATGAAGTCCGTAGGGCAAAACTTTTTTCCTTTTTCGTAGGACTCCCATTGCGGTTTCCCCGAGGTGGCAAACAACGCGTTTTCGTACTCGTTCTGGAGCAGCTCATCGCCCTCGTCGTCAAGGTTCAGCACCACTTCACCGCCGGTTCCCACAAGCGCGATGTCGTGCTTGTTGAAGAATTTGTATTTCGCTGCAAAACCGGAGACACGATTCGGAAGATGCCACGTGATCGTGTTCCGATATTTCCAATGTTGTTCTAGGGCGTTCCATATAGTCCGTAGATTCTTCGGATTTTCGAACACAATGATGGAGAAGTCTGGCTTTTGCACCTTGGCTACATTCGCCATCCAGAGATCCGTAAAATTCTCCGGCAGTGATTCCGTCTCGAGATACCTGCGATCGCGCTTCAAACCGAACCCCTCCGTCGCTTTGCCGTTGCGCTTCTTGCCGTGGAGGTAATCCAAAAGGTAAGGGGGGTCGGTGAAACAGAGATTCGCCCGCTCGCCGTTCATGAGTTTCATGATGTCGGCCTCTACTGTGCTGTCCCCACACATCGCCCGGCTGCCGTTCAGCTCGAACACGTCGCCCTTTTGAATCTCTATCTTGTCGATCTGGAGCTTCTGCAACTCCTTCGCGAGGTCAAATTCTTCTGGCGTTTCATCGAGCGCGAAGATTTTATCCAACTCTTCGCTTGAGAACCCAATATCTTTCAAGATGGATTCATCGAACTCTGCGAGGGCCGCGATATCAAATTCGCCCGTGTTTTTGTTCAGCCGAATTATGATCTCGGCCTCCTTCTCTGGATCAGGAACGTTGATACGAACGACAGGCACCGTCTCTACACCCATCTCGATCAGTACCTTTGCGCGGAAGTTACCGCCGAGGATCACGCCTTCGCGGCCCGGCGCACTGTTAATGACTAATGGATCGATTATGCCGTGGCGCTCGAGACTCGCGCAGTTGAGTGTTTGCCTCCTTGGTCCATAGGCGAGGGTTCCTTTCGGGATGGCGTAGCGAAGCGAGAGGAACGTAATCGATCTTCAACTTTTCTTGTATGTCTTGGTCCATGTTTTTATTAATTTATTTGTACGACTATATAAGTATTGTTTCACTGAACTTCAGTGCTTTTAACTGCTTTTAGTTGCTTCCCTAGTCAAAAAGAATAGAAAAAATGAGCCGCGCAGAGCGGCCCAATCAGTTACTCACAAGCAGACGGAAGAAAATTACTTTTGGAGCGGGTTTGTGAAAATAAACCCGTTGCGAGCCTTTTATTAATCACGGGTAGGCCGTCGGGGGTCTTCATCGGAAATCCGCGTTTCTGGGACATCGGTTTATGCTGTAAGTGAGCGAGGGCATTTGTGATGCGCTTCCGCCTCTCATCCTTATTTGTGATGGAATTCTTTTTGCCCTCTTTCACAAAGTATCTATCGATCTTCTCATCAGACATAAAACCTTTCTCGTCCGCCTCGAAAAAAAGCGCTTTTACCAGGAGAACGTAAAACGCTTCTTGGTCGAGAAAATCTATGACGTTGCCATTAGTGTAAAAGTTATTTTCCCAGTACTCAATGAGTCGTTTTTCTCCACGGCTACCGTTGGCACCGCCACCTCGCTCTTTTTGTTTCACAAGATCGGCAATTTCCTTCATGGTGGCATGGTCAAGATGTACCGGGCGCGAAAGAGGAGGGGCAATAAATAGCTGTGGCTCGAACATTTTAGCCACAGTTTCCATTAAGGGACGCCCTATTCTTTCTAACTCCGCCCTGCCCTCTGGGGTTTTACGTAACTCGCGGACCGTCATTTGTGACATATCTTTTTTTGTTCCCATATCTCTATTCTAAAGGATTAGCGAGCAAATCTCAAAACCAAACAGGCAAAACCGACCCCCTTCAGTCCTAAGTAGATGTTTCCGCGGGATAAGATATAATTCAATTTATGGCTAAAAAACCGGTTTCGTTTATCGCTACCAAATATAAGGACAAGCCTGTTAGGGTCAGTTTTTACACAAAGAAGGGCGAACGGGTGAGTTTTGCAGCTGAAAAAAAAGTTCCCGTAAAAGTGCAGGTACGGTTCAAGGCTCGCAAAAAGTAGAATGGCGAGCACTTTTGATTACCAATTTGGGCTGACGGAAATTGTTCCATCAAAACAAGCAGACGCAAAAGAAGGACAGAAAGTTGCCGCCTTCAAACAATTGGTTGATGAGCGAATAACGTCAGGGCTTCCCGGAGGGTTCCCATCAAAGAACGAAATCTTTATCGCCATATTACAGTTTTTTTCTGGCATAAAAGAATATCAAAGGCGTGATATCGATAATATCAGCAAAACGATTCTTGATTCCCTAAAGGGCAAGATTTATCACGACGATAGCCAGGTAAGGACGTTACTTATAAGCAAGAAGGTTTCTTCTCGCGTCCCAGTAAATTTTGTTTTCGTTGGCATCAGGGAACTGCACGGCGAAACCGACGTCGAAATCGTTCGGGCCACCATGATGGAACAGGCAGTTACCCTGTATCAGACATCGGCAAAAGGACGCTAGAGGTGGGCTTTCTTTACTGAAAGATTTCAGTGATGGGGATCAATGTGATTTCTCCTCCTTGCTCGATGTGTCCGCCGAATATCTTATTATCATTTTTATCAAAAACGCTTATATACACCCCGTCAGAAATTTTTCTCCTATCACCGCATTCAATTTCAAAAACTTCACGCACTGCGTCTTCGACGAACGCATTGGTGATTGTCGACATCTCTTTTGTTGTGGGCGTCGCCATAGCCCAAAAAGAACCTGAAATCCTCGAGTCCGGACCAATCTCCGAGAGGAACACCTTTATGACTTTCGCCACACTAAATATCGGCTCATTGGAATTGAGAACTCTCTTGCACCTGTCGCATCTGAACTGAGCCAGGATTATGCCAGGCCCAATCTTGCTACGATCTCCGACAAGCGCTTTGGCTTTTATGGTATCCGATTCTTCCAGGCAATTTCTACAAACCATATATTTTGCCTCCATTATAGCAGGATTTTTGCCTGGACTGGAACAGTGGGAATGGAACACGAAAAATCGACCCCCTCAGTCCCATTTGTTCCATTTTCTCCCCAAGGCCCCCCCCGACTCCCTTGCGTCGTTGGGCCTCCTAGGTCATCCTTAAAGGATCCTTATGGGGCTCTCACTGCGGTGGGTACCCCATGCGAGAGGCCTACAGATACTCAAATAAAAATCCCCGAGGATGAAAAATGGTGTCATAGAAAAATTAAACGCCCATATATCCGGCGGTCTTCATTCTGAAGCTGATGTAGTATATGTGATGGTGGAAATCAGAAAGTTATTGGAGCATCTAAGAATAAAGGGTAGGGATTATTCAGTGCTTGCTTTCTATTGCGACTGGGTATTGCACACTAGTCTAGACAGATACGCCGGCTCAGATTGTATTAAAAAAAATAGAAAATAGTCTAAGTAAGAAAAATTATAGAAACGATGATCTTTTTTTGTTAGTTTCATTAGAAGAGTTGCAAAAAGAATTAAAAGTTTTTTCTGAGAAATATGGCCTTTGTCAAATTATTATTGGCACGGAGTGGAGGACTTTTCAAAAGTTTATGATCAATATTATACAGGATGCGCCATTGGTTCGCTCAAGTTCGGATGGCTTAATTAAAGAATTCTCTATAACAAAGGCAACGTTTGGTTCTGGTAATAGTATTAATTGGAGTATAACCACAAGAAATGGAACGGTTATCACTGGGTGTTACGCCCTGACAAACATTCCTTTGTATCCTGATTTAAAATATAGATTTTACGCTCTTACGGCCGCAATTACAATAGCTTTTGCGTTATTACTATTAAAAATACTTTCTTTGTATTTATATCAACCCCACCTATAAAATCGTTCGCACATCACCTGCGATCACCAAGCAAAAAACTTTAAAACAAATGCTCTGCAAAAATCCCTCCCTTGCGCTAATATAATTTCAGTTATATAAGAGTAATAGACATATCTTTAGCGGAAGGAGTTCTATATGCCGTCAGTCGTTGTCTGGAATGGATTCGTAAAGCAGATTAGGATGGGTCTTGCGGTCGGCTGTCATATATGCGCGCGGGAGAATCCGAAGAAGAAGTGGACGCGCGACGATTTTAGCGCTCATTGCGCCGGTTGCAAGGAGGCTTACTGCAGGGAGCATGCCTCCGAGCGCGACGTTCGTTTTTGCGTCGCTTGCCGCCCGAATGGCGATTCTAAAGCCGGTTCCGGGTGATAATACGAAAGATTTGGTTCCGCCGCGGTTTTGCCGCGGCTTTTTTGTTTTGCGACATTTGATTTAATAAAAAACCCGCCAGAATCATGTAGATAGGCGGGCTAATCGTACCGCGCGCTTGAGGCTTATGTGTCTGCCGGCCGGTCTTTGGGCAAAATTTATTTTTATGTTTTTGCCATTTTTGTCGTATACGCCGAAATGGAGGTGGGGGTACCAGGCGTAACCGGTTTGGCCGCTCCGCGCAATCATTTGGCCGCGGCGCACCTTCTCTCCGACGCGAACCTTAACAGAATGATATTCAATGTGCGCGTAAAACGATTCCTCGCCGTCGGTATGTAGTATGACAATGGCGTTGCCCTTGTCGGCATCTTTTTCGGACACGAACGTCTTGCTGTATCTTGATTCTCGGAATGTCATGATTCCGGTCCGCGCGGCAATTATTGGTATGCCTTTCGGCAGGAAGAAATCTACACAGTGCTTGTAATCCGGGCTGGTTTTATGAAACGGAGCTGTTACTGTTATGACAGGTTTGCCGCGGAACGGCAAGGAATATTTTCTTCCGCTCATACGCTTCTCCTGTGAAACTTTCTGCGAACATTATTGCATGAGAACACTGCGGCCGTCAATATTCTTTATTTACTTAATTCCGTGTGTTAAAATAAGAGCGTGAAGAAATTGCTTGTGGCTAACTGGAAACTAAATCCTCCGGGAGTCAGTGAGGCCGTTAGACTTGCCAAGATGGCCGATAGAAACGGCGTTGTGATTTGTCCGCCGTTTGTTTTTCTGTCGCGAATCAAAAAAGTTTTGAGGCGCGCCGCTTTGGGAGCGCAGGATGTCTTCTGGGAGGAGGGTGGCGCTTACACTGGTGAGGTTTCGCCGATGATGCTGAAGAATCTCGGCACTAAATATGTCATAATTGGACATTCCGAGCGCCGCAGGTGGCTCAACGAAACCGATGAAATGGTTAATAAAAAAATTAAAGCCGCGCTTCATGTCGGATTAAAAGTTATTCTCTGCGTCGGCGAACCGCTTGCCGTGCGTCGCAGGGGTCTTGCCGCCGCCAAGAATTTCGTAAAGAGCCAGCTGTTAAAAGACTTAGCCGACATTCAAAAATCAAAAATCAAAAATTTAAAATTGAAAATCGTAGTGACTTACGAACCTATTTGGGCGATAAGCGGTGGCCAGTACGGGCACATAACAGACAAGCCGGAAGACGTTGTTGAGATGGCTAGGTTTATAAAAAACTTTCTCCTTGTCTCTTGTCGCTTG
The DNA here is from genome assembly GCA_963844965.1 of uncultured bacterium. GTDB lineage: Bacteria > Patescibacteriota > Minisyncoccia > UBA6257 > 2-01-FULL-56-20 > REEB91. Next base: position 323,029 of record CAWJQC010000007.1, read on the forward strand.
TCCCATGTCGCTGTTTTGTACGGCGGCTCCGTGAATGGCAAAAACGCGGAAAGTTTTCTACAATACAATGAAATAGATGGCGCTCTTGTCGGGGGCGCAAGTCTGAAGGTTGGTGAATTTAAGAAAATAATTAAAATTGTTTCCAACTATGGATAGAGCAAAAGTTTGTTTTTGGGTCTTGTTAGACGTTCTTATTGTTGGAATAATCGTAAATTTGGTCTTTTTCGTCATACCGGCGATCGGGAGGTATGGCAATTCTGTCATGCCCGCGCGCACGATGAGCGTTTCGGCGGAAGGAAAGACAACGGTCACACCGGATCTCGCCGAGTCGTCGTTCACAGTTCTTTCCCGCGGCAAAAACCCGACGGATTTGGCGGATACAAACGACAAAGAAATGTCCGCGGTGATAGGGTTTTTGAAGTCCGAGGGCCTCGCGGATAAGGACATAAATACCACGGCCTATGATTTGTCGCCCGACTACCAATACAACCCGAAAACCGGGAGTAGCTCTATCGCGGGCTATACGCTCACGCAGACAGTTTCGGTTAAAATGAGGGACTTCAAGAAAGTTCCGGAAATAATCGGCGGGCTTACTCCCTTGGGCGTGAACGAGATTGGTGGCATAAGCTTTACGGTTGAAGATCCGGAGAAATTTTTGGCCGTAGCCCGCGCCGATGCCTTCGGGAAGGCGCGTGCCAAGGCGGCCGAAATGGCCGCGGAGAATGGCGTCAAGTTGGGCAGGATAGTGAACGTGTCCGAATCGCAAAACGTGCCGGTTCCGTATTACAGCACGATGTCGGCTATGGGGGGCGAGGCGTTGTCCATCCCGGCGGTTGCCACGCCGACGATAGAACCGGGCTCGCAGGAGCTAACTGCCGATGTTTCGTTAACCTACGAGCTGGAGTAAGATTCTATAAGATTCTAACGGAATGAATCCCGTTAGAAATCGCGGACGCTTTTTGCCAATGGCATATTTACTGAACGGTCAAGATATGGCAAACAATAAAGATAGGCGCGGATTTTTTTCGTCCGCGTCCTATTTCTAACGGGATGAAGAAGACGGACCTGAAAGCGGCCCTAGTCATCGGAGCCGGTGTTGGGCTTCTAATTCAGCCGATTATTGAGAACATTATGAGGGGATCGGCAGCGCTCGTTTTTCTTTTCGGGACGGGAGCGTTGGGATTGCCGACGCGCCTGATTATTCTGATTTTTTTCGCTGTTCTCGCACCGCTCGCGCTCTTTGTCGGTTATTTGCTGGGAAAGATATTGCCGGTGATATATCAGTTTACTAAATTCGCGGCCGTCGGTACTCTGAATTCTTTCATCAACGTGGGTGTTCTGAACCTCTTGTCGCTTTTGACCGGTGTGGCGAGTGGTATCTGGATACCGGTTTTCGCCACCGTGGCGTTCTTGGCTGCTACGACAAACAGCTTTTTCTGGAATAAATACTGGACTTTTGGTACTCACGGAGGTCCGAAAGCCGGCGAGACCGTCAAGTTCTATGTTATAGCCGGCGTCGGCTGGATCCTGAACACATCCGCGATCTCCGTGGTAGTCAACTATTTGCGCCCGCAGAGCGTTTCTCCCGAGCTTTGGCTTAATATCGGAGCATTAGCGGGCATCGTGGTGTCCTTCCTATGGGACTTTTTTGGCTATAAATACCTGGTTTTTAAAGAAACGGGAGAAGTAAAAATTGGTTCCTGAAGGATTGTTTTATACAGCCCTTTTTGCAGCATAAAAGCGCCCCCTATTGCTTTTTTGGGCGGCATTTGCTATAATGCTATTGGATGAGTGTGAGTATACCTCGGCGACGACGTCGATCGAGGCATGCCCCATCAATCTGTTTGGCCAAAGACCCCGCAAGGGGTTTTTGGTTTTTCACCAAAACCCCCTTGCGGGTGAAAGGGGTCGGGGAAACGGGGGTTTCCGCGTGGCGGAAACATTGAAACCGCTGGGTTTCAAGGAGCGAGTTGCTGTCTAGCGACTCGCGACCCGCACGGGGTTTTGGTTTTTTTATTTGACAATTTGACTCGGGGTTATGTAAGCTGGAAAAAGCGTTAACGAAAAGAGCGTTAATGAAGGAGGAAAAACGATGGCAACTGGAAAAGGGGTGGACTATAAAAAAGAAGTGGCCGAAGCGCAGGCCAACCTAGAGAGGAGAGCTTTTGTGATGAAGACGGGGGTGGAAATTCAGCCGGGGCAGAAAATTCGTCTAATCGAGCGTCTCGGCGCGCAAGGCGGTAAATACCGGTTTAGAGCCGTGCTTGAACGTCTCGAGGACTATTGGTATTGATGCGCCTTTTCAAGCTGGGCATCCCCGTAGGGCATCCCTTTTGTTTTTGACAACGCTGTGCGGTTTATGTAGTGTCAAAGAAGTTGTGTTAATAGGAACAAGGCTGATGAGGGGCATTATGGTAATTGGCTTGGAAGTAACGAGAGAAGAACTCAAAGAAGTTGATGCTATAAAAGAGATGGCAGGCTACGCAACTAGAAAAGAATTGTTTATCTCAGCTTCGCGTAGATTCCGAGAGATTATTGAGGCGATAAGAGAGGGCAAATCCGTAGTGGTTATCGGTCCTGACGACAAGACGGAGAAGGTGATAGCGGCTCCGGGCTGTTGGTAATTAGCGGGGTGTGTTCTGGCACACCTCCTTTTGTTTTTAGCCAAGATATTCTATCATATTAAGTGGAGCCGGCTGTAGAGCACTCAAACAATTCCCCTTTGGGTGGTTGCCAGTAGAGCACTCATTCATAACAAACAGAATTGGAGGTCACCACTGGCAACCACCCAGGGCAGAATTGTCCCGCAACTCTCTGCGAGCCGCCAAGGTGAGCAGCTAGAGTTGGCGCGATCCCGCTTAATCTCCGATGCATGCAGACAACTGGTTTTCATCGCAGAGAGAACGGGATCTACGCCAATCTAACCTCAGGACTTTGTCCTTCGGAGATTGGGCGGGAGAGGTCACCACAGCCGCTCCGCCGAGAACCTTTCTGGGTTCTGGGCGGAGCGGCTGTTCGTGTTTCATGGAGTTCAAAAAAGACGTCAATTTAGCGGAATACAGCAACTATAAAATCGGCGGGCCGGCCAAGTTTTTTTTTGAAGTGAAAAGCGTTGAAGAGACAGAATGGGCGGTCAAGGAGGCGAAGAGGCGCGGACTTAAAATTTTCGTTTTGGGAGGCGGAACGAATCTTTTGATTAGCGACGAAGGTTACGATGGCTTGGTTCTGAAACCGGCCGTGAGATTTTTGAAGTGCGACGGAACGGCAATAACAGCCGGGGCAGGGACTTTAATGTCCGAACTTTTGGATTTCGCGGCGGAAAAAGGATTAAGTGGCCTTGAGTGGGCCGGCGGACTGCCGGGGACTTTGGGCGGCGCTATCCGCGGCAACGCCGGCGCTTTCGGCGGCGAGATTAAGGATTCCGTTGGCTCGGTAATGAGCTTGAGGATCGGCGACTTGAAGCAAGTGACAAGGGACAAGAATGAATGCAAATTTGGATACAGAGCGAGCATCTTCAAGGAGAGCAGCGGCGAAGAAATAATTTTAAGCGCCACATTGCGTTTAAATAACGGCGAGGCGGCGGAAATCAAAAAAATTATCCGGGAAAAAATTGATTATCGCTTAAGCCGCCAGCCGCTGGAGTACCCCAATATCGGAAGCATTTTCAAGAATGTTCCAGTTGAACTCGTACCGAAAGACGTTCTTCCAAAATGCGCCGATGCTATAAAACAGGACCCATTCCCGATAGTTCCGGCGGCCCGTCTCATCGGACTTACCGGCCTCAAAGGCGCAAAACACGGCGGCGCGATGATATCGCCCAAGCACGGCAATTTCATTGTGAACGTCGGGGATGCCAAGGCGGCGGATGTCAAAAATCTTATAAACCTAATTAAAGAGGAGGTCCGCAAAAAGTTCGGTATCAAATTGGAAGAGGAAATAATGGAATTGTAGAAATAAAAAGCGAGGAGGGCAACATTTCCTCTGTCATGCTGAGCGGAGCGAAGCATCTCATAGCCGCACATAACATGGAGATCCTTCGCAAAGCTCAGGATGACCGGACGAAATTTTCGAGTAGCCTCAACAACCTTTGCGGAAAATTTATTTGCAGTATAATACCTTCTATGGAACTTAATATCATCGGTAAAAATTTGGATTTGACGCCAAGCATAAAGGCCTTTGCGGAGAAAAAGTTACTGCCCCTCGCGAAGTTTTTGAAACGATTTGAGGAAGAAGGCAGCGTCTCGGTGCGGCTGGAATTAGCTCGCATTACGCAGCATCATAGGCGCGGCAATGTTTTCTGGGCGGCGGCCGACCTCAAATTACCGGGCAAGCTTTTGCGGGCGGAAACGGAAGCGGGCGACGCGCGAGCCGCGATAGACGGCATAAAGGACGAGCTACGCATAGAGATAGAAAAATATAAAACGAAGTTTTTGAAGCCGCAAAGAGGTGCAGGGAAATAAAAAAGGGGCCGTCTGATGGGACGGCCTCGAGGGAACTGGAACTGGGACAAGTACTGGCATAGCCGGAGTCGTGAGCAGAGATTTCAGCCATTCCCACGCCTTGGATTTGGCGTAGGGCGGCCTGTCTATGCTGACGAGGTACGATTCCACTAAAACGGCCAGCGCGAATGGCTGAAAGATAAGCCATTGGCCAAGCGCAAATGGCTTATAAGATGCGTCCCACCAAAGCGTAAGTGTCAGGGAAAATGGGCAAAAAACGACAAGGGACCATGAAAACCGGCGATCTCTTCGCAGGCGTATGTCCAGTTGTAAATTTTTCGCGCCTCTTTGCTGTTCCGCCGACTTTTTGTGTTCTATGTCGCTGATCCTGTAAAAAGCTGCCCACGTAAACAGCGCGACCATGGGGTTTACAAAACCTATAATCGCGTACCAGCGGCTATTGACGGCGAGGATTATCAGTGCAACCGCCGCGTAAGCGCAAAATAACTTCCAGATTCCGCGTGCCATCTGAAAATTGTCTTTGCCCGTGAGCCAGTCGAACCACTTGCTTGCGCGCTCTGCGAGCCGCAAGCAAGCCCGAATCTAATTTGTCAAACATAAGTCACCTTCCTTATTTCGATAGAGATAGGGGACTTTACCTGAGTGTATTATAGCATTAAATAAATTAATTTGTCAAGTTCAAAAAAGAGCCATTTTTTCTGGATTTATCGCACAAAAACCGTTATACTACGGAATACATGTTCGATTTTATCAAGCAATATTTTCATAAGCGCTCGCTCGCGGCGCTGGAGGAAAAAGTTCTGGAAATCAACGAACTTGAACCGGAAATACAGAAACTGACCGACGAAGAACTCAAGGCGGCGAGTTTGGATTTGAAGTCAAAAATCCGCGAGGGGATGACGCTTGACGAAGCCCTGCCGCGGGCTTTTGCTTTGGTCCGCGAAGCGGCGAAGCGTACGCTCGGCCAGCGGCCGTTTGACGTCCAGTTATTGGGCGGCATGGTGTTGCATCAGGGAGCGATCGCCGAAATGGTGACGGGTGAAGGGAAAACACTTGCCGCCGTCGCGCCCGCTTATTTGAACGCCTTAAGCGGGAACGGCACGCACGTTGTCACTGTTAACGAATATCTTGCCCGCCGCGACGCAGTGTGGATGGGGCAGATATACCGCGCGCTCGGTCTCACGGTCGCGTGCCTCGTGCCGAACGCGGCGTTCATGTACGATCCCGAGTGGAAAATTCCCGAGGGCGCGGAAGATACTTATAGACAAAGAGCGCGATACGACGGGAGCGTTTTTGGTCCAGCAGGAGTTTTTGAAACCTGTATCGCGCCGCGAGGCGTATCTCGCCGACATTACTTACGGCACGAACCACGAATTCGGCTTCGATTATTTGAGGGATAATCTGGCTTACCGGTTTGAAGATTGCGTTCAGCGCGAGCTTAACTACGCCATCGTTGACGAGGTGGACAGCATTCTAATAGACGAGGCGCGGACGCCGCTTATCATCGCGGCGCCGGATGTGCAGTCAAGCGATTATTACAAGGCCTTCGCGAGAATCGCGACAAAATTTGGAGAAGGAGAAGGACTATGCCATTGACGAAAAATTGAAAACAGCAAGCATCACGGAAAACGGCATTGACAAGGTGGAGAAAATAATCGGCGTGAAAAATCTTTACGCGCCGGAAAACATCCGTCTCGTCCATTATTTGGAGGAAAGTTTGAAAGCGAAAGCCCTTTTCCAGCGCGACAAGGATTATGTAGTGAAGAACGGAGAGGTCATCATCGTTGACGAATTTACGGGACGCATGCTTCACGGCCGGCGCTATCAGGGCGGCCTGCATCAGGCGATCGAGGCTAAAGAAGGAGTTCTCGTCAAGGAGGAATCGCGGACTTACGCGAAAATTTCAATCCAGAACTATTTCAGGATGTATAAAAAAATCGCCGGCATGACCGGCACGGCGCAGACATCCGCGGAGGAATTTTTCAAGGTTTACAAACTGGAAGTCGTCAGCATCCCGACGAACAAGCCGTTAGTACGGGAAAGATTTGAACGACCTCGATATATAAGAAGTTTCAAAGCAAAATTCGAGGCGGTGGTCAAGCGAAGTGGCGGAGCGGCAGAAAATCGGCCAGCCGGTGCTTTTGGGAACGACCTCGATCGCAAAGAACGAGATGTTTTCCGCGGCGCTTTCGAGCGCGGGCGTCGAAGCACGAGGTTTTGAACGCGAAGAACAACGAGCGCGAGGGCGCGATCATTGCGCAGGCGGGGCGTCCCGGCGCCGTGACGGTTGCGACGAATATGGCGGGCCGCGGCGTGGACATAATCCTGGCGGCAACCCGCCGGAACCCGAGGAAGCCGGAAAGGTGCGAGAAGCGGGGGGACTGCACGTTATCGGCACCGAACGGCACGAAGCGCGCCGCATTGATAATCAGCTTCGCGGCCGCGCCGGGCGGCAGGGCGATCCGGGCTCCTCGCAATTTTTCCTTTCGCTTGAGGACGATCTTCTGCGGATATTCGGCGGCGACCGGGTTAAAAATCTGATGGAGCGGTTTGATCTGCCGGATGACGAGCCGATCACAGTTCGGATTTATTTCAAAGGCCGTCGCGCAGGCGCAGGCAAAAGTGGAAGGCGCGAATTTTGACCTGCGGAAACATTTGCTGGAATACGACGATGTGTTGAACAAGCAGCGGACGGCGGTTTACAAGAGGCGGCTGCAGATTTTGCAGAGTATGAATAAGGAAGTTTTGGCCGGGATCGTTTATGAAGCGGCGTCGGCCTGCTTGGACAATATTTTGAGCCAGGGTGCGGCGGAGTTGCCGCCGGATGCCGAGGGTAACGCGCCCAAGGCTCCGGATATCAAAAAAATGTTTGAGGAAACCGGGATTGTAAATAAAAATTTCCAATTTCCAATTTCCAATTTTCAAGACGCAACGTCGGAGGACTTGAAGGAATTTCTGAAAAAACGCAGTGCTGACGTCGCCGAAGACCCACAGACGCTGAATCGTGCTCTCGGCATTTTGGATATGCTTTGGATGAACCATTTGGAGGATTTGGAGGCGCTAAGCGAGTCGGTTGGACTCCGCGCTTACGGCCAAAAGGACCCGCTTGTGGAGTATCGCCACGAGGCGCACCACCTTTTCAAGAATTTTTGGGACAATTTCAACGGCTGGATTTTTTCCAATATTTTCCGCCTTGCGGGAAATACGCAAACAACCGTGAAAGCGGGAAATACTTCGCAGAATTTCGCGAAAGTATCAGCAGTTTCGCAAGGTTCTTGCGCCGACCGATAAGGTCGGGCGGAATGACCCCTGCCCGTGCGGTAGCGGAAAGAAATACAAGAAATGTCACGGGGCGTGAGGGTAAGAAAAATGCCGCTGGGTAAACCATGCGGCGGAAATAATCTTGTGCTACAGGATCGCTAACGAGAGACGCTAACCGCTTCCGGAACTTTCTTGGCCTCTTCTACGGGCCAGGAACCAGGCGAAGGGGTTTCGTGAGCGTGCAATGGGCATCCAAGTGCTTTGATATTCGGATACGCTGGACAGACGCAGTCGAACTGAAGCTTGAGGTGACCGAAAGAAAGAACTATTTTCCGTGCAAAACCCAAAGAATTAACTTCCGTATCTGATAAATGAAAGCCAAGCGGTTGAAGTTCTTTTTCAGCATATGTCATTTCTTACCTCTCGTGATAAGGTTAATTCAAAAAGAATAGTACCAAAGCCATATGCGGTAGTCAATAATCCTTATATACGCAGAAGTCAATCAAAAAATGTCCCGATTTGCTTTAATGCCGAAAAAAGATTTAAACAATAATCATATGACCATAGATGATTTTGACAAAATTGAGCTGCGGGTCGCGTAAGGTTCTCGCGGCGGAGCGCATAGCTGGATCGGAAAAGTTGCTTAAACTCCAGATAAGTTTGGGCGACGAGACGCGGCAGCTTGTTGCCGGCGTGGGCAAAGTTTACGAGCCGGAGGCGCTGGTTGGAAAGGAAATCGCAATCGTGGCGAACATGGGAACCGCGCGCGCTGATGGGTCTGGAATCGAATGGTATGCTGCTCGCGGCGCACGATGAAGACGGCAAGCCCGCGGTTCTGACGGTTGAACGGGAAGTTCCTCCCGGCTCGCGGATAACATGAAGCGGCGCGGATAAGTATTAATAGGTATCTTCATAATAAAAACATGAGCATAGTGAGAATAGTGATTTTCATTGTCATTGTGGCTGCTC
>CAWJQC010000008.1:0-156184 GCA_963844965.1 uncultured bacterium
GGAAGTACTGGCGTTCGCGTAATACGATGTGCCGTTGGCAGTATCGTAGAGCTGAACGATGCAGGTCGCGCAAGTCGTAGCCGGCACAACAATGCCGCCCGTGTAGTAGAACCCGCTTGGCGTTGACGGAGCCGAGCCGGAGAAGGTCACCGTTACAGTGTTGAGCTGTAAGGCGCCAGCGGCGTCGGCAGCGAAGTTCAAGGTAGCAAGGTCATCCGGGTTGCTCTTCGCGCGCCCGCTTGTCACGCCCAAAGGCGTAGCCGTAAGCGTTAGCTTCGTGCGCAAGAGGGTCTGCGCGTTGCCGTTCGCGGACGCGAGCGTCACCGCGGAAGACGCATTGGAGCTCTGTCCCAAAGCGACGACCGCGAGAAGCGCGGTGTTGTTCGTGCTGTCCGTGGAAGTCGCGATCTTGAAGGTATGCGTAGTGTTGTCCGTCGCACCCGATGAGGAGTACGAAGAAATATCGCCCTTCAGGGTCAGCGAGACGGAGTTTGCCTGAGGAACAACGACAGGAGTCGCGAAGTGGAAGCTGTAGATGTAGCCCGGGGTACCGCTCGCCACAGAGTTTTTGGACATAGCAGCCGAACCGGCCGTTCCGAGCAGGGTTGAGCCGTTGTACAAGGCCAAGTTGCCGAAACCGGCCTTGACCGTGGACGTGGCAGCAACCTGGTCAAACACGTTCATATCCGTGACCTTCACGTTCTCCACGTTGGAGGTTTCCGTGAAGCGGTATATGGCCAAGGTGTTCCCTGTGGAACCCATGACAAGCTGTCCAGCGGAGGGCATCGCCGAGTCGGCGGTAACCTGGAGGCTGGATTGTCCGGCAATCGTGATATTCTGACCGGAAACGTTGGATGCCAAGGAAACCGCGTTGTAGGACGTTATGCCAGTTCCCGAGAGGCCGGTCATCGTAGTCGCGGCCGTTACATTACCAGACGCGTTCGATGTAACGTCAGCATAGACGTTTACATAAACCGTGCCGCCAGCCGGAACAGTGAACGGCGCTCCCGCGAAGGAATAAGTTCCTCCCGAGGATACCGTGCCCTGCGTCGTGCCGAACTGCGTGCCGTTGACCATAACCTTCAGGTTCTGGAAGGAACCGGTACTCAAACTCCCAACCAGGAAGGAAAGTGTGGTGATGGTCACGCCGTCGGCGGACGAAGCGGTTAAGGCGTAAGAGCCGATTTCCGCTGCCGTCGCCGGCTTAGACAAGGTCTGCGTGCCCATAGCCGTGTTCTGCGCAACCGTAAGCTGCGAAGAAGCCAGCGTGAGGGACGCGCCGCTCGCTGCGCCCGATGAGGCGCTGGCGCTGGAGGTCAGACCCTGCAAGTTGCCGCTGTCGCCGCTCAAAGCGCCGATAACGGAACCGAAGGTCGCCGTTGACTGGATGTCGGCCTTCAAAGACAAGACCCGGGTGGTGTTCGCCGGAATGATGTAGTTGATGGGCGACGCCGACGTGCCGAAGCAGTCGTTGTAGACGCCATTTACAGCAGTCCACTGTGTCGCAGCCGTGTTGTAGCCGCTTGTGCAAGCCGCGGCGGAAGGAGGCGTGTTGACGGTCGTGCCGAGCTGGCCGCCCGCGTCATCCGTCATGGCGACGTTCTTCACCCAGTTGGCCAATGTCGTCGTCGCGGTGTTGAAGGTCAGTGAGAAGTCAAGGTATTTGACTTTCACTGCTTCGCCGCCCGCGTAGAAGGCAAACTTGGCGAGGGTTATGCCGCTCTGTCCGGCAGCAAGGTTACCAGTCGGCGTGTCGCCGGACTGGGAAACCGTGATTGTGCCGGAAGTGATGCTAACCTGCGTGCCGGTGTTGGACGCCGCCACAACGGGGACGTTGTACTGGGAGTCCACGGCGTAGACGTCGTAGGAGTTCAGGATCTCAAACTGGAAGTTGTAGGAAGGAGAGCCCATGACGTCGGCGTAAAGCTGGATGTTGTTTGAACCCGTGTTCAAAGAGCCAGGATTGGCCGTAGCGTCAAAGTAGGCGGTGCCGTCAGCGGCAACGGAGGCCAAGGTTGAGCCAACCTGCGTGCCATTGACGTAGAGCTTCAAGTTGCGGAGGTCGGACCTGTTAGCCGAACCGATCTCCTTGAAGTTCACGCCCTTGAGCCAGATCTTGCTGTTCTGACCGGTGAAATTCCAGGAACCGACGATGTTGTTCGTCGTACCGGCGGTAACCGAATTCGCGATCGAGGTTGAGGCAATAGTCAGATAGGCGACACACGGATTCGATACCGAAGTCACGGTGAACGTGTTCCCCATAAGCGGGAACATGCCGGTCGGGGTTACAGCATTGCCGGAAGCATCTGCTGCAATCACATTAACCGCAGCGGCCAATGAGAATCCGACCGTGTTTCCGGCTTGAAGACCGGCCGCGGGGTCAATCGCGAGCGTAAGCGCTACCGTCTGGCCGGCAGAGACGCTCAAGCCCAATCCGGCAAAGTCAATGACTCCGCTGGAAATGGAATTGTATTGAGAGAGAACCTTGCCATTTTGAACAAGGTAGGCGCCGGAGACGGAGCTGTCGGAAAGTACTCCCGTTTTGTTGAATTTGATCTCATTCAACGTAACTGCGCCGGCGTTGCCTGCGGTGTAGTCCACGGTCAGAACCGGGACTCTCGCAGCCGTGCCCGTGCAGCCGGTGACGGAGGTCAAGAGTGAACCTGCCGAAGGATTTGAGGCGTCAAGCGCCACGGCCAAACCCGAAGCGGGAGCAGGCAAACTCGGAGCGCTCGGTGCGCCTGGTGTGCTCGGTGTCGTCGGAGCGGAGACAGCCACAGACGCCACGTAGGCGCGGCTCTTCGGACCGAAGTATCCGACCGCGGGCGAAAGACCAACCGCCGCTTGCCACTTGGCTACGGCCGCTTTTGTCATGGCGCCGAAGTAGGCGGTGGGAGCGGAGATGCTCAGGTAGCCGCCATTGATCAGCATCTGCTGCAAGGCAGAGACGTCGGCACCCTTGCTGCCCACGGTGAGGTCGCGGGTATAGCTGTAGGATGCGGTCATGGTCGTGCCCTTAGCGGAGTTAAGCTGACTCTGGAGCTGCTGGATCTGCGTTAAAAGCGCAGCGATCTGAGCCTGAAGGTCTGTCGTTGACTGCGCGCTCGCTACTGGAACTAAAAGAAGCGCTCCCGACGCCCACAATGCCGTGGTTGCCGTTAGCGCAATTGAAATGATTTTCTTAGATGTAGACATTTGTTAATTTATGTTTCGACTTTATCCTCCTAAGTTTTCGCTTTGCGAAAATTTTGGAGGATGAATTTGTTTATCGACCTATTTTGGTCGTCGACCTTTTGAATTGTATGTCTGAACCCGCCTTCTTCGGTTTCGACCCGCCGCTTCATCGGTGAGGACGATGCGCAGGGAACCGGAGAGTGGCGAGGATTGTTTTCTTAAATTAAAAACTCGCTTTTTTCAAGCGAGGCTGGAAATCACAACTCACGATTCACATATCACGATTCACGATTTTCGTGCCTCGTGTTACGTGTCTCGTGCTTCGTGCTTCTGGTTCAGCCTCACTTGCCTACCACATCCACCGGATGGCGAAAGTGGCAGACTCTGAACCTATTTATTTTAACAGAAGCCGGAACAATGGCTGTGGATAAACCCATGTGTATTCCAGCTTAGCATTATTTATAACTCATCTAAGCGAGCAAAGGTTACCGCTCGTTTAACCGAGATCGGAAGGTTGATAACCGGGGCTTGATCTAATGACTTTCCGGCATTGCGGCAGTTTCCTTAACTTTGTAGTAAGTCGCCGGACCACCGCTTCCTACCCTCTCTACAAGGCCCTTTTCTATCAGGTTTTGAATATCGTAGCGTAGTGTCCGTTCGCTTGTTTCGGGTAGAAATTCCTGTATTTCCTTCAGTCGGCAACCCACCCTGCCGTCGGGCAGGTTGCCGTTTTGCCTTATTCTTTCAAAAATTGCCGATTGCCGCATTGCCGACTTCACAATATTGTGGCCCTCACTGTCGCCACGGGCATTAGTCGGCTTTTCTTCCGTAAACCCCGCACATCCAACCGCCGAATTATGTCCGCTCGAAAGCGGCAATTCACCATCCTTACTACCACTTTCACTGATTTCATTTTGGAAGTCCGCAACTTTTTTGGCAACCGGAAGTGGTAACTTGGAGAAGACACCGTTCAATTCCACATTCGGCAAGATGTTTGCCGATTTTTGGGACTCGGCAATTGCCGAATTAAACACCGCCAATTCTCTTACAACGATTCCGACATTGGCCTGACTTAAGACGCCGACATCTGCACCAAATCTCAGGAGATATTCAATACCCCTCGCGGTAATTCTTGCCCCTTCGTAGTCCTCGGCGACCGCAGCGTCAAGCAGAGATAATCCTCTGCTCTCCATACTGTCGGCGAAACTCGGTCTCCGCGCCACAGCCGCCATCCTGAAGAGCGCGTAGCTTATTTCGTATGCCTTTTTTGAAAGAAACTGGTTTGGATTGTTTTCGGGCATTGCTTACTGCTCTGGTTTTTTTTATGGGTCCATAATACGACTTTATCGGCCATAAAGCCAGCACGTCGTCGTGAGCTAGTATATTCCGCCAGCGCAAAAGGTGTCAAATGTCGCCTTAATCCGTGAAACCGGCGGCCCTCCTCGGTTTACACGCATATTAGCAAGTTATAGCATTAAGTTAAACATGGAAATACAGCGAAACCAAAAAGGCGCGCAATCCATGAAACCAACCCGCAAGGGGAGCGGGCTTATCGGTATGTTGGCAATTTTTCTCGCCGGCGTGGCAATCGGAGGCGCTGGCGTGTTTTTTTATTTAAACAAACCGATACCCCTAACGCCGACTACCTCGCTCCACGAAGCAGGTAATTCCTATGAACTTATCAACCCGCTGCTTCTCTGCAACACGAACACGCCAAAAGAAATCGCCGAATTCAAACCGCTCAACGATAAGATAAAAAGCTATACATATGATTTCCTGAATAGCGCGAGCAATGTGCACGCTATTTCTTTCTACTTTCGAGACCTGACAAGCGGTCGCTGGACGGGCATCAACGAAGAAGAGGCCTACGATCCCGCAAGTTTGCTCAAAGTTCCCCTCATAATCGCCTACTATAAGGAGGCGGAGTCCGACCCCTCAATTCTTTCAAAAAAACTCCTATATCAACACCAGGGCGGTCCGGCGGAGGTGGAGGGAACGGAGTTCCATGATCTTGTGCCGGGAAATTATTACACCGTAGACGAGCTCATAAACACGATGATTACCAAATCCGACGATGACTCTGCAGGACTTCTACTCGCGTCAATGGATATAAACGACTTGAACGAAATTTTTTCCGACCTGGGAATCACCGTCCCCCAAGGAACGGATAATCGTTATCTGATTTCCGCAAAGACCTACTCTCTGTTTTTTCGCATACTGTACAATGCCACGTATTTGAGCCGCGATTATTCGGAAAGGGCGCTTGAATTACTCGCTAAGACGCAGTACGAAGAAGGTATTCTCGCCGGCATACCGAAGGGAACTGTCGTGGCAGATAAATTCGGCCAATTCGGCGTGCCGAATCCGCTCAATAAAAACGGCGAGGAGTGGGAACTTCATGACTGCGGCATCGTTTATAAGCCAGATCATCCCTACCTTTTGTGCGCGATGACAAAAGGAGAGGATCTTGACACGCTGCAAACCGTGATCCAAAACATTTCTCGTATCGTTTACAAAGAAGTTGATAATAACTATAAGTAAAACAAAAATAGCGGCCGAGCCGCTATTTTTGTTTTACGTGCGCGTCCATGCGCGGGGTCAATTTTGGCACTCGTCATTCTTCCTGCTCAAAAATTCTTCCGTTTTTTTCAGCTTTTCCAGCGTTCCACAATCCAAGCGCCTCCCAGGAAATTCCCAGCCGAGAATCTTGCCGCCTATTATAAGCTCAATTTGCAAAGCAACCGCGAGAGGCAAAGCGTCGTCCGCAATGGCGGGAAGCGTCTCCGAAATACTCTTCAGGTCGCGCAGCATTCTCGGAGTCATCACATAGCCGCCAATGATGGTCAGATTGGAAGGAGCGTCTTTAAGTTTTGGCTTCTCTACTATCTTAGTGATTTGGTATATGCGACCGCCGTCTTTTTTCTGATTGCCCGATTTCCGCACGCCGACGACCCCGAAACGATAGACGAGGTTCCTGGGCACCTTCTCCAAAAGTATAACCGGCAGTTTTTTTGTTTCAAAAATATCGATCAAGGTGCGAAGAGCCGGTTTCTTGTCGGCAAGCAAAACATCGTCGCAAAAGCGCACGGCGAACGGCTCGTTCTTGACCAAATCATAAGCGCTTATGAGCGCGTGGCCGTTTCCGCCGGGAGTTGCCTGCTCGCGCACGTGAAAGCGCAGTGTGGGAAATTTCTTCGCGTTCTTCCTGATGTAGGCGTCAAATTTTTTCCTGTGGCAGGGACTGATGATCAAGATGACGTCCTTTATGCCGCTCGCGACCGCTTCCTCAAGCCCAAACTCCAAAAGCGGCCTGCCGTTAACGCATATTAAATTCTTCGGCGTACATTTCGTAAGCGGCATCAGGCGCTTGCCGCGCCCGGCCACCGGCAAAACTAACTTAGTAACGTGGAACATGTAATGTAGGACATGGACAAAGGATTACCTTGCCGCATGTCGCTTGTCGCTATAGCGACCAACTTGCCGACCCTAAAATTATAACCATAAACACCAAAAAAATTGAGAGGTCGGCCAAAATCGCGCGCCGCGTGAGTTTGCCTTCCAGTTGGCCGGAAAATAATTCAAGAGTAAGCGCCGCGAGGAGAAAGGCAAGGGCGGATTGATACAGGTAATTGAGCGGCAGGAAAAGCACGGCAATTGTCACCTGTGAAACCAGCAAACCGCCGATAGCGGCGAAAACCCTCCCTTTCCTCAGCCTTTCGGCGGAAACGTTTTCGCCGCCGTAGTTCAAAAATCCCATGCTCAGCAAAAAAACAAAGAATCCCAGGAGCAGAGAGCACATAAACGGCCAATATCCGGACCAGGAATCAAAATAAGGGAAAAATTTTATGAACGCGAAAAATTCCACAAGCAGCGTGAGCGCTTCGTAGGCGGATTTGCGTTCTATAAAAACCAATTCCTTGACGCCCAGGATCATGTAAAAGACGCCGGCAAAGACGATGGC
The DNA here is from genome assembly GCA_963844965.1 of uncultured bacterium. Lineage (GTDB taxonomy): Bacteria > Patescibacteriota > Minisyncoccia > UBA6257 > 2-01-FULL-56-20 > REEB91. The sequence continues at coordinate 7,136 of CAWJQC010000008.1, forward strand.
AAACAAGAAATTCCTTGGCTCAATCGCCGCAAAAAAAATAATCGCCAAGAACGGCAGAAAAAAACGTTTTACGCCGAAAAACGGCACGAGATAAAGACAAAGCGCGAGAAGGACGAACAGCCAAAACGGCAAAAGAAACCAGCCCAATCCGAAGATAACCGCCCTAAGGGGTAAACCCCGTAGTGAAACTGCGCGTTTAATTTTTTCTACCAGTGACATAAATAAGGTACTAAAACTTCTCCGCGCGGATAATACTATGCGGCAAAAAACAAAACAAACCGGTCTTGCGCGCAATTCTACTACGGGGTAAAGACCAACGAATCCGCCCTAAAATTGATTTTAACCTTGCTGCCATCTTTTAGTTCTCCGCGTATGAGCTTATCAGCAAGTTTATCAAGAATCAGCTTCTGTATCAAACGCTTCAACGGCCTTGCGCCGAATTCAGCGCTGAAACCTTCTTTTATGAGGTGTTCCTTGGCGGTGGCGCTCACTTCAATTCTTATCTTCTTGGATTCCAGTTTTTTCTGGATCAGGCTCAGTTGTATATCAACGATCTTCGCGATCTCCCCCTTGCCAAGCGGCCTGAAGATGATAATCTCGTCTATTCTGTTCAAAAATTCGGGCCGGAAGCTTTCCCTCAGCGACTCCATCACCTTATCCCGGTAATTTCCCTCCTCGGCGGCGCGCCCTTCCGACTCGCCGGCCGAAAAACCCAGCCGCGACATGCCTCGCAAATACTGGCTGCCGACGTTGGAGGTCATAATGATTATCGCGTTCTTGAAATTAACCGTCTTGCCTTTGCCGTCGGTAAGCCGGCCATTATCCAAGATCTGCAAGAGAATATTGAAGACCTCCGGATGCGCTTTTTCTATCTCATCAAAAAGTATCAAGCTATAAGGCCTGTGGCGCACCACTTCGGTGAGCTGCCCACCCTCTTCGTGGCCAACGTATCCCGGAGGAGAACCGATGAGCCGAGAAACCGCATGCCGCTCCATGTATTCGGACATGTCAATGCGCACGAGCGCTTTCTCGTCGTTGAACATGAATTCCGCAAGCGCTTTGGCGAGTTCCGTTTTCCCCACGCCGGTAGGACCGAGGAACATGAACGAACCGAGCGGACAATTGGCGTCCGAAAGACCGGCGCGCGCCCTCCTTAGAGCATCGGCCACCGCTTTTATCCCCTCTTCCTGGCCGACGACGCGCTTCTCAAGAACATCTTCTATCTTTACGAGTTTGTCAGCTTCCGTTTCCAACATCCGCCTCAAAGGAATCCCAGTCCAGACCGAAACAATGGAAGCCACGTCTTCTTTATCAACCGCTTCTTTGAGGAACGACTCCACCGCGCCCGCGGTCTTCTTCCCGCGCCGAGCGGCGCGTGCGGCGCCGAAATTTTTCTTCTCAAATACCTCGAAATCCTTTTCCGCCTGCGGCAATTCGCCGTACAAGACCTGCGCCACGCGCTCAAGATTGCCTTCGCGCTCGGCGACCTCGGATTCGCGTTTCAAGTTCTCTATCTTCTGGCGCAACTGATGCAGAGTTTCAAATTTCATTTTTTCCGTGTGCCAGCGGGCGGACAAGTCGTCGTTCTTTTCCTTGAAACGCTTAAGCCCTTTGTCAACTTCCTTAAGGCGCACGGCGTTCGCTTTTTCGCTTTCCTTGGAGAGCGCCTGGCGCTCAACCTCAAGGCGAGTGATCTCGCGCCGGATGCCGTCTATTTCTTTCGGTAAACTTTCCGTTTCCAGCCGTCTTGCCGCGGCGGCTTCGTCTATCAGGTCAATAGCCTTGTCCGGAAGAAATCTGTCGGTGATGTAGCGCGCGCTCAAGTTCACCGCTTCCACGATCGCTTCATCGGAAATGCGCAAACCGTGATGGATCTCGTATTTTTCCTTGAGGCCGCGCAGAATGGCGATGGAGTCCTCTATGTTCGGCTCCTCAACCATGATCGGCTGGAACCTGCGTTCCAATGCCGGATCTTTCTCTATGTATTTTTGATATTCGCGGATGGTTGTCGCGCCGATAGCGTGCAGTTCGCCGCGCGCCAGAGCCGGCTTCAGCAAATTGGAAGCGTCAACCGCGCCTTCCGAAGCGCCGGCGCCGACGATCGTGTGGATACTCATCTATGAAAAGTATTATCTGACCCGAAGCGTTCTTGATCTCGTTCACAAAGGCCTTCAGACGGTCCTCAAACTCGCCGCGGAATTTTGTCCCGGCGATGAGGGACCCGAGGTCAAGCATCAAAAGTTTTTTTCCTTTCAGGGGTTCCGGAATGTCGCCGGAGACAATTCGCTGGGCGAGACCCTCAACGATGGCGGTTTTTCCCACACCCGGCTCGCCGATCAAAGCCGGATTGTTTTTCGTCCGGCGCGAGAGAACCTGCATTACGCGGCGCAGTTCGTCCTCGCGGCCGATAACCGGATCCAATTCCCCTTTTTTCGCTTTTTCGGTTATGTCTATGGCGTATTTTTCCAAAACCTGAAACTTGGATTCAGGCGTCTCGTCCGTGACACGCACCGAACCTCTGAGTTGCGCCAAAATCCTGAACGCCGATTCGCGGCGCACGCCGAACTGCTCCAAGATATTTTTCGCCGCCGATGGCACCTCCAAAAGCGCGAGCAGCATGTGCTCGCAGGAAACAAATTCGTCTTTTTGCTGCGCCGCCACTTTCGCCGACTGATCAAGCGCGCGCATAAGTTCCTGCGAAAGATAAAGCTGCCCGACGGCGGAACTCGCGATAAGCTTGGGAAGGCGCGAAAGCTCGTGCTCCACGTGTTCCGCGAGTTTTTCCATGTTGACGCCCGCGCGCATCAAAACCGGGACGACAAGCGACGATTGGTCGCCGATAAGAGCCGAGAGAAGATGGAGCGCTTTTAACTCGCCGTGGCCCTTGCGCGCGGCTATTTCCTGGGCGTTCTGCAACGCTTCCTGCGCTTTGATTGTGAAACGATGAAAGTTGGGCACGTATTTATTTTATGAAATTTCTAATATCTAATTTCTAAATAAATCCCGATATCCAAATTACAAACCCCAAACATTTGGGGCTTTGGCATTTTTGGGATTTAGACATTGTCTAGAAAAATTCGGATTTAGAAATTATTAATTTAATTATACCTTAACTGCGAGCCGTTGAATATTCAATTAATGATACGACTCTCGTGCGACAATAGTTTCAGAATCTTTTACAGTATAGCCGAAAAAACCGCGATTGTCAATCTCTGCCAGAGATTGCTAATAACGAAATCGCGTGTCGGGCCCACGTGCGCGCAAGATTTCCGGTAAAAATCCCGACACCCCAAAAACAAAAAGGCCGCTTTCAAAGCGGCCGCGAACGCGGGATTGCTACATCAGCCGGGTACTACCTCGCAAAACTCGCCATTCTCAATTCCCAGGCGCTCAAACCAGTGAACACCTTTCTCCCCGCTCTCGCCTCTCTTTCGAGAAAAACCTCCGTGCCTTCGCGACGGTCCTTTTGAAACAATGCTGTTTCTTCCTCAAAAATACCGAAGTCGCCGTCTTTCAAATTCGCGTAAGGGCCGCGTTCTTCAACCTTCAGGCGCAACGGCTTGGATTTGGTAACTTCGGCGACGTAAGCGCAGGTGCGACAGGTTAACCAACAAACCACAAAATCGCCGACGTTGGTAGTATAAGTTTTCTCGCTCACAATTCCTCCTTTTGCAACGTCAAATCTCAAGCGTAAATCTATTTCAAATCTAACAGGAAAAATTTACCGAGTCAACCGCTACTGCCCCGCTGGTCTCTTTGCCAAGGTCGCGGTCAAAGTAATTTCTTTCCCGGCGCGGTTGATTTTGAGCGTAATTGTGTCACCGACGCTGTATTTGGAAACAATGTCTCCCAATATATGGTCTTGATCAAGATTCTGGCCATCCACCGCCACGATAATGTCTTCCGCCTGGATGCCGGCTTTCGCCGCAGGAGAACCCACGACCACCGCCGGCCCGTCGCTTGAACCGCGAATCAAAGCACCGTCCGTAACCGGCAATTTCTGGCTCTTCGCGATATCCGAAGTGATCGTAATATACCTCACGCCGAGATACGGCGCCTGAATTTCGCCCGTCGTCTTAACTGAAGTAATGTCACGCTTCGCGCGGTTTATGGGAATCGCGAAACCGATGCTATTTGCGCCTTCGGCGATCGCCGTGTTGATGCCGACAACCTCCCCTTTCAGGTTTAAAAGCGGCCCGCCGGAATTTCCCGGATTGATCGCGGCATCGGTCTGGATCACGCCCTCAATCGTTTCCTCGCCGCCGCTCAAGCCGCCGCTCGCCGTGACCGTCCGCGAAAGTCCGGAGATTACGCCGACCGAAACCGTGTTCCTGAATTCTCCCAAGGCGTTGCCGATGGCGATAGCCGTCTGCCCGAGCTCAACGGAATCGGAATCGCCGAGTTCCACGGTCGGGAGATTGGTAGCGTCAATTTTTATCACCGCCAAATCCTGCGTCGGGTCGACGGCCAGGATTTTCGCGTCATATTTTTTGCCATCGTTCGTGAAGACCGTGTAAGACGCGGTTTTGTCGCCCGCTACGTGCTTGTTGGTCAGGATCATGCCGTCGGAAGAAATAATGAAACCGCTGCCGCCGCCGATCTCCTGAAGTTTCGTTTTTCCGGTATTGCACGGCTGCGTCATATCCGGAAATTGGTCGCCGAAAAATTGCTGGAACTCCGGAGGCAAGTCGCTGAACGGATTGGACGGACATTGTTCTATAATGGGAACATTTTTTGAAATCGTTATGGAAACGACCGCGGGCGACGCTTTTTTCACGGCGTCAACGACGGCCTGCTCATAGTCAATGACCGACTGGTAAAGCGGAGTGTTTGCCTTTGACGATGTGCTGTTCTGCGTCCGCGTGTTCGCCGCGGGGCCGCCGAAAAGCGGCGCTATATAGTTGTGATAGAAATCGCCAAAGATATTGGCGTGCGCCTGCGGCGCGAATATGAGAACGCCCAAAAACAAGCCGGCAACCAAGCTTACCGCCACAATGCCCGCGATTCTTTTGCTACCTTGATCGTGCTCCATGCGCTCAATTATATTCTAATATACGAACACCGCGCAAATAAAGTTGCGGCTTACAAAAGAAAAAGCCCCACCTCCCTCGGACCCGTCTCCGCGTATTTTGGATCGGCCATCCGAGGGATAGGTGGGGACACTACCCGCCTACGTCTTACTCCGTCTTCATCCAGGTGGTACCAGGTACCATATTCCATTGTAGCAGAGGGCAATCGGCTGTCAAGAGCCTAATTTTTCAGGCAACGCCTCACAATAGCAAGGGCTTTTTTGACTTCCATTTCTGTCGTCGGTCTACCGAAACTGAAACGGATGCTCCGTTTGGCGCGCTCTTCGGAAAATCCGAGCGCTTCAATCACGTAAGAACCCCCAATTGCCCGCGAGCGGCACGCCGAGCCGGCGGAAACGGCAAGGCCAGCGAGATCAAATTTCATAAGCAAGTCCTCGGATTTATAGCCAGGGAAGTGAATATTCAGAATGTTTGGCAACCGATCCGAATCTACGAATTTATCCGAATGCCACGAATGTTTCTTTTCAGACAATTCGGATGAAATTCGGGTTTTTCGGGTCGCGGCACCGTTAATTTCCGCTTTCGGATAAATTTTCCTGAGCTCATGCCAGAAATAATTGCGAAGTCTTGCAATTCTTCTATTTTCTAATTCGCGCGAATTAGAAAATATAAGTTCGGTGGCTCTGGCAAAACCAATGATTGCCGGTACGTTTTCCGTCCCACTACGCAGTCCGAATTCCTGGCCGCCGCCAGTCAAAATTGGTGAAAGGTAATTGGCGACACGCGACATGGAAGATTTCTTTTCCACTTTACCTGTCGCATTTCCCATTCCCCTAACATAAAGCGCTCCTGCGCCTTTCGGACCGTAGATTTTATGCGAAGACAGGGTCATCATATCAACACCGAGCTTGTTTACATCACAATCCAAAAATTGAAATGCCTGCGCGGCGTCGGTGTGGAATATGGGGTAGAAACTAGAATTTAGAAAGTAGAAAGTAGAATTTTTACTTCTATTTTCTATTTTCTTTTTTCTAAATTCTCGTATGACCTCTGCGATTTCAGAAATAGGTTGAATGACGCCGATTTCGTTGTTGGCATATATAACGGAAACCAGAACCGTGTACCCGTTAAGGGCGGTTTCCAATTTTTTTAAATCAACAACGCCGCGGCGGTCAACTGGCAGATAAATTACTTCAACGCCGTTTTTCTCCAAATCGTGGGCCGTTTCCAAAACCGACTCATGCTCCACCGCGGATATTATCATCCGCGGGTTTCGGGCTGCGGATTGTGAACTCGTTAACTCGTTAACTCGCAGTCTCTTTAATTACTCCCCGCAACGCAATATTATTCGCTTCCGTCGCCGAGCCGGTAAAAATTATTTCCCTAAAATCAGTGCCAATCGCGCGCGCGATCGCCTCGCGCGATTTATCAACCGCCGCAATCGCTTCCTGACCGAAAGAATGAAGCGAGCCGGGATTACCGAATTTTTCCGCGAAATATGGCCCCATCGCGCGCAAAACACGCGGGTCAACAGGAGTGGAAGCGGCGTAATCAAGATAAACGCGCTCACATTTCATGATAATTTATCGTCATTATTATAGAAAAATTAAAACGCGCCGAGAAGTATTCCCGACGCGCCGAACTCAAACCTTTTTGTTTGCCGTCTTATACCACGGTAAACCGTCAACGACTTCCGTTTCGTAATCGCCAAAAATGTTCGGATGGCGAGCTCTCATTTTTTCCGCTACCATTCCAAAAACAAGCCGTATTTCTTCTTCTGCTCCGGGCGCGGTGCGCATTTCTATCACGTGGCGAAGCTCCCTCGGATTGACTGACCAGCCGATCGAGGTCGCCAAACCATCCGGCGCAATGCGACGCATAGCAGAGGTCAACTTCTTTTTATCTTCAAATTTCGTCATCTTCTCGATTTCAAGCATCTCGGCAAGTTCCAGCTGCCATTTTTCCATCATTTCCACTTTCTCAACAATGAATTTCATCAACGCTTCCGATTTCACGTGATTGCGGAACACGCGGGGTATCCAAAACCTCAGCTTATCCAATCTCACAAACCGCAAACTTTCCTGAGAAATAGCAACGCCAATCCTGTGGCGCACAAGCTCGTGCGTGAAGACGCGGCTGACATCCATGAAAATCATATTGATAAATGCATGCTCCATCACCGAACCATGCCCGACGTTCAGAAGGTTTTTCAAATATTCGTCGTTATGCTCGCGTATCTTTGTGACGTTTGGATTCAGACCTGGCTTGAAACTCCGATAACACAAGCGTCCCATCACCTCCACAATTTCTTCCACATCCGTAGGAGCGTCTGATTCCCATTCTGGTGCACCGACCTCCTTCAAGTAAAGTTCAAGCTCATCTTCAACGATCCTCGTTTCGCCTATGATAAAAACTTTTGGCTCTACAAGTTCCATGGATATATTATACCCCCTCGCTAAAAAATTAACGAACTCCATAAACAGTAAACAAAAATTCGCCGCGGGTCAACTGCGGCGAATTTTTCATTTTGCGCTTAACACTCTGCGATTGACAATTTGCGCCTTGCCTATCATCAGTACTCGTCTCCCATCCCTCCAGGCATACCGCCGGGCATGGGAAGATTTTTCTTCTCCGGAATGTTCGTTATCGCCGCGCCGACGGTCAAGTAATTCGCCGCCACCGAAAGCGCGTTCACGAAAGCGGTCTTTACGACTTTTAAGGGGTCAACTATACCAGCCGCCTTAAGGTTACCGATTTCGTTTGTAATCGCGTTGAAACCAGTCCAATCGGACTCCTCAGATTTAGCCGCCTTTCTCACCCTTAATATTTCCAAAATCTTCGGTACGGACTCACCGCTGTTTGCCACAATTGCCGAGACAGGAGCCTCAAGCGCGCGGCGCATGATATCCCAAGCCGCCTTCACAACTGCAACGTTTTTTTCACCAACTCCGCTGATAGAAAGGCGTACAAGCACATTGAAAAGCGCGATGCCGCCGCCTGCCACAATTCCTTCTTCCATCGCCGCACGGGTAGCCGCTACCGCGTCTTCAACTCTTTGCTTTAATTCTTTCTGCGCGGCTTCCGTCGGCGCGCCGACTTTGATAACGGCCACACCGCCGGAAAGTTTGCCGAGTCGTTCCTGAAGTTTCTCTTTGTCAAAATCGGAATCGGTTTTTTTTATCTGCGTCTTGAGCTGGGCAATCCTGTCATCAATGGCTTTCTTTTCTCCTTTGCCGCCGACAATCGTCGTATTATCTTTGTTGGACACGACGCGGTGCGCGTGGCCCAAATCCGAGACCTCCACGTTCTCCAGTTTTTTTCCCAAATCCTCGGATATAAATTGCGCGCCGGTTACAACGGCGATGTCCTGCAACATCTCCTTGCGCCTGTCGCCGAAACCCGGCGCCTTCACCGCCAAGACGCTGAAAATTCCGCGGAGTTTGTTCACGACGAGCGTCGCCAATGCCTCGCCTTCCACTTCTTCGGCGATAATTACAAGTTCTTTCTTGCCGCTTTGCACTATTTTTTCCAAAAGCTGAAGGATATCGGAAATCGCCGAAATTTTCTTATCGGTCACCAAAATATAAGGATCTTCAAGTTCCGCCTCCATCCTCTCCTGGTTCGTAATCATGTAAGCGGAAACGTATCCGCGGTCAAACTGCATACCTTCCACAAGTTCGTAAGTATTGCCGATGGCGTTGGAATCCTCAATCGTCACAACTCCTTCCTTGCCGATCTTTCCCATAACTTCTGCGATAAGGCGACCGATTTCCCCGTCTTTCGCGGCAAGCGTGGCGACTTCCTCAACCTTCTTCGCATCGTTTATAACCTCCTTTTGTTTTTCAAGGCCGTCAATAACGGCTTTTGAGCCCTTTTTTAGCTCCTCGGCAAGATGAATGACGTTAAATCCTTTCTCGCTGATGGTTTTTTCGCCTTCGTCAATCATCGCGTGCGCGAGAACGACCGCGGTCGTCGTGCCATCACCAACGTTGTCGTTGGTTTTCTCCGCGGCCTGCTTGATAAATTCCGCGCCGAGATTTTCCCATTTACCCTCAAGCTCCACTTCCTTGGCGACGGTGACGCCGTCAAACGTTACTTGAGGAGCGCCATAGCCCTTTTCTATAACCACCGCCCGTCCGCGCGGACCGAGTGTCATCGTAACCGCCTGCGCCAACTTATCAATGCCGTGCTTGATAGCCGCGCGCGCTTCTTCGTTGAATTTGATTTGCTTACTCATTTAATTTGTGTAGCGATGCTAATATGCGAATAATGCTAATTATACTAATCTACAAATCCACATTATTTCATTCGCATCATTAGTAAAATTAGTATATTGGCATCGATACTATTCAATAATCGCAAGGATGTCCTCTTCGTCCCCGACGAGATATTTCTTATCGTCAATTTCAATCTCGTCCGGACCATATTTTTTGAAGAGGACGATGTCGCCGACCTTTACCGACATCGGTTGCAATTCTCCCTTGTCGTTCCGCTTCCCCGGACCGACCGCAAGCACCTTGCCCCTTATGGGCTTTTCTTTTTCCGCCGAGTCGGGCAAAACAATTCCCGACTTCGTCGTTTTTTCTTCCTCCAGCGGCTCAATAAAAACGTGGTTGGATAATGGTTTGAACTTCATGTGTTAAATTTTGTGTTTGACCTTTGTTTGGCATTTTAGCGCGGCATTGGCAATCGTGTCAAGCAATTGCTAATTCACAACTTTTCCACACAAAAATGCGCCTGTCGGAAGCCTAGAATATCAAAAGCCCGCAATACAATACGCGGGCCTTTGATTTTTAATCCGCATGAGCACAAAGATTGGTGCTACTTCAGATGATCGTAAATATTCAGTACTGCTTTTATCGCGTCCCCAACTGAAATATTGTTCTGCCTGTAAGGAAGGTCGGTGACGTCCCCGGCGGCCCAAATTCCTTCGCGGGAGGTCGCCTGTGTCTTCGGGTCAACAATAATTTCTCCGTGCTTGTTCAGGTGAACCATGTCCTTCACAAAATCCGAGTTCGGAACCAGTCCCACCTCCACAAAAACCCCTTCCACTTTCAGCTCTTTAACATTTCCGCTCTTTCTGTCTTTGTACCTGAGGCCGGAAACGAATTCTTTGCCCAAAATTTCCAAGGTTTCGGCGCTCGTTATGATCTCAGCATTCGCGTTATTCCTAATTCTTTCAAGCGTCACCGCGTCGCCCTTCACGGAATCCATATATTCCAAAACATAGATCTTGGAGGCGTATGGGAGTAGGTCCGTGACCGCCTCAAGTCCGGCGTTGCCGCCGCCTACGACCGCCACGACTTTGTCTTTGAAGATCGGCGCGTCGCAGGTGGAACAGTACACCACGCCTTTGCCGTCAAACTCTTTTTCGCCGGGAACGCCGAGCTTTTTCCGGCGGCTCCCCGATGCGATGAGAACATACTTGGTTTCAAAAACTTTGCCCTTTTCCGTATTTATTTCAAAACCCTCTTTTAATTTTTTCACGCCGACCGCCAAGTCCTTAACAATTTCAATTCTTTCCTGGGCGCGGAGGTGTTCCTCAAGATTTTTTGCCAACTCAAAACCGGAAATGGATTTCGTACCGATCCAGTTCTGAATTTCCGCGGAAACCAAAGACTGCCCACCGAAGCCATTGGTGACAAGAAGTGTTTTGATTTTTTTTCTGGCCGAATAGATTCCGGCGGCAACGCCACCGGGACCGCCGCCGATGATGATTAATTCGTACATTGTTTTGTGAAATGTAAATTGCGACATGGGAAATGGAAATTCCGTGTCGCTTTTTACATGTCGCTATTTCACCCCGAGAAGCGCCGCCAGCGTTTCCTGGTCAAAACCGATGACAACGCGGTCGTCAACTTTTATTACCGGCACTCCAAGCTGGTGGGAAACGTCAATCATTTCCTTTCGCGCGGTAAGGTCCGCCAAAACATCGCGCTCTTCAAAAACCACGTTATTCTTCTTGAAGTACTCCTTCGCCATTTTGCAGTAAACACAGGAGGGGGTTGTGTAGATTTTTACTTTAGGCATACAAATAGTGCGATACCAATATACTAATGCATGCGCCTGCCTACCGGCAGGCAGGAATGATACTAACCATACAGATTCGTATTATTCGTATCATTAGTACAATCCGTATATTGGTATCATCACATAACTTTTACTTTTTTATTTGTTCTTCCGGCGACGACACCGGAGCTTTTCCGAAAATTGTCCAAATATTAATCAGAACGAGAAGCAGGCCAGCTATTACATTCCCCCACTTCATCAGAGTGATACTTGAGAACCCGAGAGACCCAAGGAGAAACCGTGAGCCAGGCACCTATTATAAGCTGAATCCAGTTGGATGTCATGGTTCCATTATAACACACGCGTCGGGGGCTTAAACCGACGAGCCATAAACGCGAATCCCCCGCGCTCCGATTCAAATCGGAGCGCGGGGGATTCTGAATTCATACTACATTCTACTTTCTACTTACTACCTACTAATTTGCTATCTTCCGAACGATTGCCTGGTCGCCTTGTAGCAATCAAAGCATTGCAGCTTATCCAGGCGAGCCGGATCGGGCTTGAATCGGAGCATTTCGATTCTGGCACCGCACTTGGAACAAACCCATCCGCCGGTGCAACCATCGGCATCACCGGCGCGATGCTCGGGACGAGGCTGATTATTAAAGTCCATAATCTTTGTGTATTATGTTTTTCGCCCTTTGCCCCCACACCAAACAGCGAGAGTGCTACGCATAAAACAACTGATGCTCGCCGTTTGGTGTGGGGGTTTATGTTTGCGTGTATAACGCGAACACCGCGAAAATATTATCGCAACATTCGCATATATAACTAGTTGTTATTATTTATTTCGTTTTCAGCGCCGCGTCAATTGCATCCGCGAACTGCTGATAAGGAAGAGCTCCGAGAAATTGCTGGCCGTTTATGTATGATGTTGGCGTGGAATTAACTCCTGCCGCCTGCGCGTCGGCGGTGTCTTTCTGAACCTGAGCCGTGTATTTCCCAGAATCAATGCAGCTTGCGAAAGCTTTCGTATCAATGCCAACGTTGGCCGCCAGTTTCATAAACAGGTCTCTCGTCAAATAACCGCTGTTTTCTCCACGGCTATTAGATGTCTCGGCTCCGTACAGCGCGTCGTGATAAGCCCAAAACTTGGATTGATCCTTCGCGCATTCGGCGGCGGTCGCGGCGGCAAGCGATTCGGGCCCCAAAAACGGAAAATTTCTGAAGACCATCTTCATCTTGCCCGTCTGCACGTAATTAGTCACCAAAAGCGGCTGCGTTTCGCTGAAAAATTTTGTGCAGAAAGGGCATTGATAATCAGCGTATTCTATGAAGGTGACGGGCGCGTTCGGATTTCCTAAAATTACGTCGCGGTTTCCCAATTGCGGTATGTTGCCGCCGTTTGTCGTCCCACCAGCGCCAGCGCCGCCACCAGCATTCGCGCCGACAGCAGGCAGGTTGTTCACGCCCGGAGTCGCGCCAGTATTTTTATTTAGGACCATATAAACGACGGAGCCGGCAATCAAAACTCCGGCAATCAAAATGCTCACCGGCAGGAAATAATCCCGCTTCTTGCCAACTTCAGATGTCCCAACCATAAGTTCCGCCTCTTCGGAAACTTCCACGCCTTCCGGCGCTAAATTATTATTTTTTCTCATGGTAGTATAGTGGTCATATTACACCAACGCCCCCACGGGGTCAAGTGTGTAAAGATAGGGCGTAATCCGCAGGAAAAAGTTTCGTTGAAATCACGAAAACGCCGTAAGTGATGAAGGGTGCCGCGAAGACGTCAATGGAATAGTGCACGTGGGCCAGGAGCACGCTCGCTCCGAAAAACACGGTAGCCAGAAGGAAGAATCTCCGCCAAAATGTCTTGTTCCAGAATATAAGTGCCATAAGAAATGGAAAACCGGTATGGGCCGAGAAAAAGTAATTGCCCTGGAACGATACAAGATTGTAAAATCCGTAACCGATATCGGTCGGATTCAAAATGATTCCCCTCGGATAAATACCGATGTGAGTAAGACTCATGAAAAACGCCCGGAAAATTATGAAAAGCGCCACCGCCTTTATGCTGAAAAGCAGATAGCGCGGTTTGGTGGCGAGCAGAAGCCACACGAAGATCCAGAAAAGCAGCACTCCCTGCACTATGACAAAGTCCAGATTCACCACAGGAAGATTATCAAGAAACAAATCGCCGGCGAAATGAGCCGAAGTTGCGGATCTTGTGGAATAATGGCCGGCGCTGATCTGTATTATCAAACTTAAAACAATGAGCAACAAACCCAAATACAGCGATTTCTTGTTGCGCTCCGACCAAAAACCGCCGTAATGCTCCGCAAAAATCTTTTTCATCCCGTTAGAAGCAGGTTGCGGTCAGCGCCTACCTGCAATTATTTTCATAATTTAATATTGTTTTTTAATCCCGCAAGATATGTTTTCCGCAACGCGACCGCGCCTGCCTGCCGGCAGGGCTTCTAACGGGACTCATACAAATTCATTATACTTTACAATATAGTTTTGGCGAAACGCTCTTCTGATTACTTATTAAACGAATAATGAGTTAAAATTAAATCATGTACGCTTCGGGCCTACAGGCGATTTCACAGTGGGTAATCGCAAACGGCTACTTATTGATGTTCGTCCTCATGCTTTTAGAAGGTCCCGCCGTCACCGCGGCCGGAGCGTTCGCCGCCGCGCTCGGGATTTTCAACATATGGACAGTGTTTTTCCTGTCCGTTCTGGGAAATTTGATACCCGATGCCATCTATTACGCCATCGGCTTTTGGGGGAGAGAAGGTGTTGTGGAAAAATACAACCGCTACCTGAAAATCAACAAGGAGTGGCTGGGAAAGCTGGAAGCGAATTACGCCAAACACGCCGGAAAGACCCTGACCGCGGTAAAATTAATTCCCGTGCTCGCGACACCCGGACTAATCATCGCTGGCATCGCCCGCGTGCCGCTCAAAAAATATGTCTTCTGGAGCCTCGTCATAACCATTCCCAGTTCTCTCCTCTACCTCATAATCGGTTACTACTTTGGCGCGGCTTACGGCAACATAGTCAAATACATAAAGTACGGCGAATATTTTATCGTCATTGCGATAGTCTTCTTCATATTGGTTTCCTACGCCTCAAAAAAACTGTCAAAGAAAATCTCGGAGAAGATTGAAGAAATCTGAAATCATACTTACCTAAGAGCATCATTTAAATTATGCGCATTGCAATTTTTTCCGACAATTTTTACCCGGAATCATCCGGCATATCAGATACCATCATTTCTTCGGCGAAAGAGCTGGCCAAGCGAGGTCACTTGATAAATTTTTATGCTCCTACATATTCGTCCAAAAACTATCGTCTGGTCGGCCTGGAACCGAAGGAGGTAAATCTCGGCGAGAACATAAAAATCGTGAGGTTCTTGTCGTCCTCCTATCCCGCACCAGATCAGCAGGGACGAATGGTGATACCCTGCGGACTGCGAACGCTCACCATAAAAAAATTCGATCCCGACATAATGCACACCCAGCTTTTCTTCGGGGTGGGAATAGAGGCGTTAATTGCCAGTCGGCTGCTCAAAAAACCGCTTATCGGCACCAACCATACGGTAATCAAGGAATTCCTGGGTTGCAGTCCGATCCAAAGTCCCTGGTTCTTGAAAATAATACCCAAGTATATCAATTGGTATTACGAAAGATGCAATTTAACTACGTCACCTTCCGTTTTTTTGCTAAAAGATATGGAAGAGGCCGGCTTCAGGGGAAAATCGATGGTGGTCCCCAATTCCGTAGACATAAAATTTTTTAAGCTGTATGCCAAGAAGAGCAACGCCGACGTAAAGAAAAAATTCGATTTTAACTATCCGACGATAGCTTACGCCGGTCGCTTCGCCAAAGAAAAGAAACTTGATGTTCTGATAAAAGCTTTTGCCATCGTGCGGCGCACAATTCCTTCGGCGACACTGGCTCTGGCAGGCCATGGAGAAGCAATGGAATCGCTGCAAAAGCTGATTCACAAACTTGGTTTGGAAAATAACGTGAAATTCGTCGGGACATTGTCAAAGCCGAAGTTGGCAAGTTTTTACCACGCGAGCGAAATATGCGCGACCGCGAGCACATCCGAAGTTCAAAGCATTACAATGCTGGAAGCTATGGCTTCCGGCTTGCCCGTCGTCGGCGTAAACGCGCGCGGCCTCGCCGAACACATAAACGCACGCAACGGCCTCCTCGCCAAACCGGGCGACGCCGGTGGTCTCGCTAAAAATATATTGCTCCTCCTCAAAAAACCATCTCTAAGAAGAAAATTGGGAATGGGTGCGGTAAAATTCGCGGGAAACTTCAGCGCGCCGAAAATCGCGAGGCAATGGGAACGGGTTTACGAAAAAGTAATAAAAGATTACAATGGGAGTAATCGCCAATAACACGAATCTTGGTTAAATAACGCGAATAAAAGCAGCAACGCTTCAAATTCATTTGCGTTATCGATTGAAAATTCGCGTTACCTGCCGGCAGGCAGGTTCGCGATGACTCCATGAAATTAAGCTTCGTCATTCCGGCTCACAACGAAGAGGCCTACATAGGAAAATGTTTGTCTTCCATCATGAACCACGCGGAAGGCCGGGGTTATGATTTTGAAATTATTGTGGTGAACAACGCCAGCACCGACAAAACCGGCAATGTCGCGAAAAGTTTCCGCGGCGTGAAAGTCGTTGACGAACCGCGCAAGGGACTATCTATGGCCAGACACAGCGGCTACCTCAAGGCCAGAGGCGACCTCATAGCCAACGTGGACGCAGATACTATCTTGCCGTCCGGGTGGATAGAAGAAGTATTTCGCGAATTCAGTGACGACGAAAAATTAATCGCCCTGAGCGGACCGATGATTTTTTACGATATTCCCGGAAGGGCGATGAGATTCTACGTCCGGTTATTTTACCATCTCGGTTTCGTAAGTTATGTTTTAAACCGCTATGTATTCCGAACGGCGTCAATGCTTCAGGGCGGGAATTTTGTCGTCAAAAAGTCCGCGCTAGATAAGATAGGCGGGTATAATATCAAATATAGTTTCGGGGAAGATGCGGACTTGTCTTGCCGCCTCTATGGCTTGGGAAAAATAAAATTCACCTTCAAACTGCCTATGTACGCTTCCGGTAGGCGAATAGCCAAAGAAGGCGCGCTTACGATGTCGCTACGATACGGCCTGCAGTATTTTTGGACCGTTATCTTCAAAAAACCGTTCACGCAAAATTTCCCCGACATTCGCACGCAAGTTAGCGGAGAAAAAGCTGTCGGACCAACAAACAATGAGCTTGGTCAATAAACTTAAGGTTTTTCTGCTTTTGATTGGAGACGTACTGGCTTTGTACGCGACGTTGTTCGCGGTGCTAATCCTGCGGTATGACGGTGATTTTTATGACCAATTTATAGACAAACATTTCTTGCCATTCACCATTATCTTCGTGATTTGGATAATTATTTTTTACATAGCGGGTCTTTACGACCTCCGGCGCCTGCGGAACAACCTGGACTTCATAAAAAATCTCGGCCTGACGCTTTTTGTAAGCGCCGCCTTCGCGGTATTTTTCTTTTATCTAATACCGGTTTTCGGCATAACGCCGAAAACAAACCTCTTTCTGGTAATCGCAATCTTTGCCGCCGTTGAGGTTTACTGGCGCCGGACATTCAATAAATTCGCGGCCTCCGGCGAAGCACCGAATAGAGCGCTGCTTATCGGCAACACCAGTACGGCAACCGAAATAATCGGCGTGGTAAAATCCAATCCACAGCTCGGCTACGAAATCAGGAGACGTTTCGGCGAAGACGAAGCAAGCGCCTCGCCGCAAACGCTTCAAGAGCTCGTCAGCGAAAACGGAATCAACGTCGTGGTAATTCCGAGGCACTTGAAACATAATCCGCGCCTGGCCGCGAAACTTTATGGGCTGCTTACCGCCGGCGCGGAGATCCACGACCTTACGAACTTTTACGAACTAATTCTGAGAAAAATCCCGCTCGCCGATCTTGAGGAAGCGTGGTTCCTGGAAAACCTGGCAAACCGAAAGAAATTCTACGACCAATTGAAGCGCGCGTCAGAATTTCTGGCTGCGCTCCTCATATTTATCGTCCTCTTCCCGATCGAAGCCCTCATAGCAATCATAATAAAAATCACGTCGCCCGGACCCGTGATCTACAAACAAATCCGCATTGGCGAAAACAGCCGCGACTTTACGTTCTATAAATTCCGCACTATGCCGGTGGATGCCGAAAAAGATGGCGCAAAATGGGCTCCGCCGGGAGACAAAAGAGCAACAGTGTTCGGCAGATTTCTCCGCCGGACGCATATAGACGAACTACCCCAGCTTATAAACATAATGGAAGGCAATCTTTCATTCGTGGGACCGAGACCGGAACGGCCGGAGTTTGTTAAAATATTGAAGGAGAAAATCCCGTACTACGAAGCAAGACTCTTGTAAAACCCGGAGTCACCGGCTGGGCGCAAATCAACCACCACAAAGACACAACTGTGGATGACGTCAAAGAAAAATTGCAATATGACATATACTACGTAAAAAACCGCTCTTTCGTATTGGATATGGCAATAATATTAAAAACAATAAGGTCGCTGTTCGTAACGCCAAAGTAAGAGTAATCGCCAATAACGCGAATGTCGGCAAATAATGCAAATAGAAATTCGCATTATTAAAATAAATTAGCATTACTCGCGAATACTATAATGAAAATCATCATCACGGGCGGGGCCGGATTCATCGCCTCCCACGTCGCCGACGCTTACATAAAAGCCGGCCATAAAATTGTAATCATAGACAGCCTCCTCACGGGTTTCAGAAAAAATTTGAATCCCAAAGCTAAGTTTTACAAGGCCGATATCAGAAATCTCGCCTTGATGGAAAAAATTTTCGGGCGCGAACGGCCGGAAATCGTTAACCACCACGCGGCCATCGCCGAAGTCGTGAAATCCGTGCGTAATCCGATTCCGACTTTCCAAACAAACGTTTTGGGCACCGCGAACGTGCTTTTGTCCTTTGGCAAATACGGCCATGGCAAAAACAAAAAATTTATTTTCTCTTCCACCGGCGGCGCGATGTACGGAATGCCGAAGCATCTTCCAGCCGCAGAAACCGAAGCAACAATAACCCTTTCCCCGTATGGCCTCTCCAAGCATCTGGGAGAAGAAGTGATCAAATTCTACGCAAGGCAGTACAGCTTCAATTATTTCATCTTCCGCTACGCGAACGTGTACGGTCCGCGCCAAAACCCGAAAGGCGAAGCGGGCGTCGTCGCAATCTTCGGCGGTCTCGTGAAAAGAGGCCTCAGGCCCACAATTTTCGGCGACGGCACTAAGGCGCGCGACTACGTATTCGTGGACGACATTGTGCACGCGAACCTACTCGCTCTCCGCCACAAAAAGAACGAGACAGCGAATCTCGGCTGGGGGAAACTCACAACCGACCAGATGATCTTTGACACCATCGCCCGCAAAACCGGTTTCAAACAGAAACCGATATACGCGCCCTATCGCAAGGGCGAGGTCTACCGCATTTCAATTGACGCCAAAAAAGCGCGGAGGATTCTCGGCTGGAAACCGAAAACCAAATTGAACGAAGGAATAAGAAAAACTCTCGCGAGTTTATAATTGCCAATTACCGGTACCATCGCAGAGGATGTAGGACCGTTTTCGAGAGGCTGAATGATGCGACGATATGGATTCCAGCTTGCGACCGCGGATTGAAGTATAAAAAAGCGGCCCGGTATGATCGTGCCGCCCTAGGTGGATCCCTACAGAGAAGTCACTTTCTTGAGTTTAGAAATAACTTGGCGAAGCCTTCTCGCGACTTCACCTTCCGTAGCGTCTTCGGCCATCGAACTGACCGGGGAACCGTGTTTGTATTGATATTCTGCTGCTTTCGCCTCTTTCTGAAGACCTCGGATAACGCTTTTTAGTTTCATTTCCGACTCCTTCAAACATCTAAACGCCTGCCGATATTTTACTTCCATCTTTTTGAAAAGTCAATCACCGCGGGCTAAAGCCCGCGGCTTGTGTTCGGCTCCTGTTCCCACTGGTTTCTGATATATTCTCTCATCGCTTTTTCGTTTTGACGGCCAACGGTTTCGGCAAAGTAACCATCCTGCCACAAGCTGTCTCCCCAGAGGAATTCTTCCAGCTCGGGAAATTCTTTTCTGACAGCCCTGGACGTACCGCCTTTGAGATAAAACACCGCTTTGGCAACCGTCAGGGTAGCAGGAATTTGAAGCAATAGATGGACATGGTCGGGCATTATCTGCGCTTCATGGATGAACCATTTATTCATCTTGGCGGCTTGAAAGAACAATGTCTTGAGTCGCCCGACCATGTCCCCTCGCAGTATCGAGCGGCGGTACTTTGGGCAGAAAACAACGTGGTACAAACATCGCGTATAGCTGTGGTTGCTTGGCCAGAATCCAGAGGGCATTATCTTCATTATCGCACCGGCAGAAACCAGTGGGAACAGGCAAATAAGCCCTCCGCCCCTCGCTTCGCTCGGGGCTACGGGGTCGCCTTATCCTCGGCCTAAAGGCCGGGGCTTGCGGCGGAGCGGGTCAAATGATGGCATGCAGGAGCGGACGATCTTCGAATGCACTACTTAATGAACTTAAATATGCCAGAGGCGGGGCTCTGACAAACAGCACTACCCGAAGATGCGGAGCTGACATCCCAGACCGTACCCCCTCCCGTAATAGTGCTCGATCCGGAAAGTTTCATTTTTATAGGTTGGCCATATGGATAAATAGTTACAATATCCCCAGGATCAATTTTTGCTACATCGCACAGTATATTAAAATTTTCTCCACTGTACTGATTCCAATTTTTAGACGGAATTTCACCAGGGAGAATTCGTGCTACTACGTTTCCAGAACTATCGTATAAAGTATATTTATCGGGGGCAGAAAGTAGTTTCACTTGGGATTGTAATATTGCATATTGTTTCGCATCAAAATATCCAATGATTCCAAGACCAGTAAACGATGATAGGCTTATAATTACTAAAGCCCTCTTTAACCAGCCACGTTCAATAAAATATTGTATTATGCCTGATACGATGCCCAAGATGACGAAAAAAATATAGTACATTTTATTTCAAATAGATATGCGCAGGACAGGATTCGAATAATTGCCTTGACCTAAAACCCGGCGTCGGCTGTCTTTTTTATTCTGGCCTCTCAATACTTGCCGCCTTCACGCATTTTCGCTATAAGCCACGAACTGGATTGTACCTTGCCGCCGCGGCCAACATTGAACACCATTTTGCATCCGATTTTTTTACACGCTTGTATATCCCAATACAAGGAGGAATTGGGGTCTTCGGCATTCTTTTTGTTCCTATCGCCGCCATTCGCAAAGATGTCCGGTTTTATTTTCAGAAGTTCGGCGACTACGCCCATATTCTTCGCACCAGTCGGATTGACCGGGTGCCCAGTCAGAACCACGCGGTCAACACCGGTGATCGCTTCTATAATCTCTTTCCTTTCTTTCTCCGGCATAAAGACGTAGCCTTTTTTCTTTCTCAGCCAATTGTCGTTGTTCAATATCACGATGAGCTTGTCGCCCAGCGCCCGCGCGTGCTGGAACAGGCGGACATGTCCGATGTGAATCGGATCAAAGCCGCCGCTTACGGCAACAACTGTCCCCCTTTTTCCTTTGGCGTTTTTTTCCATAGTATTATCGCGAAAAAAATGCTAAATTTTAATGTATCCTGCAAGCCGGCCTGCGAACACAATTAAAATTGTATCAAAAAATTAAATGTTTGAGAAAATCAAGGCGCTTCTATTCCGCAACGTCACAACCCGCCAAACAGTGGTCAAAAACACGTTTTGGTCCGGGGTAACGAACTTCGGCGGCAGAATGCTCCGCGCCGTGGTCATAATCTACGGAGCAAGGGTCTTGGGGGCCAACGAATACGGAGCTTTTTCCTACGCCCTATCTCTGGTCGCTTTCCTCACCGTATTCATAGACATCGGCATAAGCCCGATACTTGTGAGGGAAACGGCGAAAACGGCGGACGAGCGCTACCGCTCACAGATCTATCAACCTCGCTGTTCATTAAAATCGTCCTTCTCGCGGTATGCACCACCCTCGTCCTCGTGTTCACTCCGCTTATCACGAAAGACAGCAATATAAGATATCTGATACCTATTGCTATTTTTATCATGGCCTTCGACACCATGCGTGAATTCGGTTTTTCGCTTATCCGCGCCATGGAAAAAATGGAGTGGGAAACCGCCCTCTTCATGCTCACGAATGCCGGCATTGTCGTTTTCGGATTCGTCTTTCTCTATTTCTCCAAAACCGCGGCGTCATTCACCTATTCTTACGCCATGGGAGATGCCATCGGCCTTGCGGCCACCATCTACGTCCTAAGAAATAAATTTAGGAATCTTTTTGCCAATTTTTCCGGGAAACTAATCGGGTTCATTTTTTCTTCCGCGTGGCCATTTGCGATATCGGGGGCTCTGGGAGCGTTGCTCACCAATACCGACATATTGCTTATCGGCTGGCTCAAAACAACCACGGATGTGGGTTTGTACTCGGCTATCCTACGGATCGTCCAAATTTTATATCTCCTGCCGGCGATCATAACCGCAAGCACACTGCCGCTGCTTTCCAGGCTTGCCAAACTGGACAGCCACAAATTCAGAGCAGTGCTTGAAAGAATCCTGAGCGTGTCCTTCCTTGCGTCCATTCCAATGGCTCTCGGAGGAGCCGTGCTCAGCACCAAAATCGTGGCCCTCGTATTCGGAGCCGGATATCTGGGGCCGCGCCTTCCTACCAAATCCTCATGCTTACGCTGCTCGTGGATTTCCCGGCCGCCATTCTTTCGGCCGCCGTATTCACCCATAACCGCCAAAGAAATCTCATAGCGTACTCCGCCATCGGCGGGTTTTTCAATGTCTTCTTTGACCTGCTTTTAATACCGAAATTCGGCATTGTCGGTTCCGCCTGGTCAACGTTCTGCGCGCAAATAATAAGCAATGCCTACCTTTGGCACTTGATGAACAAGATCAACCCCTTCGGTGTCTTCCAGCATCTAAGAAAGATCATTTTTGCGGCCATCGTCATGGCGATATTCGCGCTCGCCGCTTCCGGCTTCGGCGTGAACGTGCTCCTCATCATAGCCGCTTCGGTGCTTATATACTTCGGCATCCTTATCGCGCTCAAAGAACCCCTCCTTAAAGAAATCAAACTCATCCTGCAACCAGCCGTTTCAGACGGGCGAGGAAACGGTGCAGCGGCCTCTCAATGAACCGCGGCAGAAAAGAATAAATATACTGGATCCAATTGAAGGCCAGCGCCGGCAAATAATGCGGATAATTTTTTTTGTAGCGCCGCATTACAACAAGCGCTACATTGAAGTGTTCGCGCATTTTAACCATGGAAATATTTTCCCCACTCATGGTGTAATACGCGAAATACTCCGGAAAATTATATAGTTTCCCCTTAAGCCCGAGCTTAAGCCAAAAATCGCGGTCGGCATTGTAGCGCAGAGCGCCGTCGTACCAGCCGACCGCTTCCCCTGCTGCCCGGCGGAACACGGTCGTGCTGTTCGCCATCGGATTGGAAAAAAGCGTATGGTCGCGAATCTGTTCGTCCGTTTCCGGCTTCAAATAGCGATAGAGTTCCTTGCCGTTCTTGTCCGTCACTATCATTCCCCCTCCGCAAGCGACATACTCGCGATTTTTCTCAAGGAACGCCACCTGTTTTTCCAATTTTCGCGGATCCGCCCAGAGGTCATCGTCATCATGGATGGCGACGTAAACGCCCTTCGCGAGACGGAATCCCTGATTGTAATTCCTCGCCGGTCCCTGATTTACTTCGCTCCGGACATACACGATCCGCGCTTCGCGCTTTCGCCATTCGCCGACGACTTCCGGCGTATTGTCGGTTGAGCCATCGTCGGTAATAATCAATTCCCAATCAGTAAGCGTCTGCGCGCGCGCCGATTCAATCGCGCGGCCGAGCATCCCGGCGCGGTTCCATGTGGGCATTATTATGCTGACTTTCGGGCTCATAATTACTTAAAAATAGCAGAAAAAAATATATTTGACAAATTTTAAACAATATACTATCGTATACACAGCTCTATTCCCAAAATGATTGCGGACAGAAGCGGAGGGTGGACAATGGAATTCGAAAACTTTACTCACGACTTAAGACACCTTTGCATGGAACTGTTGCCGTACTACATCGGCAGCGCTCACGAAAAAATGGACACAAAAGCCAAGGAGGACGGAACACCAGTCACAGACCTCGACAATTATACTCTTAAACGATTTAGAGACCTCATTACTTCAAGATTTCCCGGCCATTTCACAATCGGCGAGGAAGACAAAAGAAGCGCCGAAGAAACGGCAAGAATTATCAGCCGCGAAGATCAATATCAATGGTCAATCGATGGGCTTGACGGTACTTGGCACTACGAAGCCGGCACGAATTCATACGGAGCCGCCCTCGCCCTGCGTTACGGACCGACACTGCTCTACGCGATGTATTTCCGGCCAATCGACATGATGCTCCGCGGAAACGGACTTTTCTGGGCCGAGCGCGGTAATGGCGCCTGGGAATGGTGCGGCTGCAAAAAATGCGGAGGCAGATACCATCGCCTCCACACGGTCCCATATAATTCCCGCCGACTAACCATACTTCTTGAAGGATCTTCCAAGCGGTTCTGGACGACATCGGTGCGTAACATCGGCGCGAATATAACCACGCGGCCAAGCTTGTCAAGCTGTATCGCCACGACAACCATCGCACGCGGCGAAAGCCTGGAAGCGCGCGTACTCGTGACTTCCGGCCACAAACCATGGGATGGATGGCCGATCGCGTTGTTTATTGAAGAAGCAAGCCGGGAAACTGGCGGCAAAGTTACAGACCACCAAGGAAACCCCTATTCGGCCAGCGACTGCAGTAATCTCGTCGCCGCCGGAAACGAAGTGGATCACACGCGCATAATTGAGTTACTAAATCCCAAAGAAGGAGGTTAGTAGAATGGAACTACGTCAACCTACCCTAATCGGGGTATTCGGCTGGCCATTTTCCGGAAAAACATCTCTGGCGAACTCGCTTGCTGAAAAACTTAGGATTCACGTCGTTGACATCAATGACGTCCGGCTACTTGCTATCGGGAAACCGTACTCGAATCCCAACGAATCGCCGGAGAAAAAACAGCGCGACGGCCAAGAAATGGGCGGCGCCTACCGTCTGCTCTTCGCTATCGCCGACTGGCACTTGGAGATGGGGCGCTCTCTTATAATCACTTGCACCCTGTCTCGCAAGCAAGGCGGACAAGACAAACTCCGGGCAGTATACGAAAAATATCCTCGTGCCCGGGTACGCTTCATCCAATGTGTGCCGGAAAACGATGCAAACGAAACCGTTGATACCCTAATTCGCAAAGCTCGCGAAAAAGAAGTCATGACCCCATGGGGTCCATACAAGGACCCAGTGAACACCATTGAGCGATACCTTGAAGTGAAGGGACGCTACAATCCGATCGAGCTACCGCACCTTAAAATTCCGACATGGGGTTCTGGCAACTCCATTGAGGACGAAGTGCGTCTCGCACTCAACTACATTCTCCGTCCCCAAGTGCACGATTATCCGGAAATTTGCCCGTAGAATTCTGGAGGGTCAAATTCAGATCATTCACGCCGCACGCAAGCTGTGCGGCTTTTTTATGGCCGCACCTTATTTTTCTCTAGGTACTTTTGCACGTCCCTATACCGCTCCATTGTGCCGATATCGTACAGATAATCGTCGGTTTCGTATCCGTAAAATATTCCGCCGCCGGCGACAACTTCCGGCAGAAGTTTTCTGTCCAGATCGTAGGGAGTGGCAGGCGGAATATTCGCCAATATTTTCTTATTTAAAATATAACCGGCGTCAAGAGTCCGCATGTTGTCGGCCAATTTCCTATATTGATGCGGTTTTGTGTGAACCTTCAAAAATCTCAGGTCATGGTCAACCTCAACCAAGTCCGAATCCTGCGGATGGTCGTTGCGGCCAACCACCATCATGCCGAGCACTTTTGGCTTCGCGAAGAACGCCTTGGCCATCTTCGCGTAATCCACCAAACTGAACATGTCGCCGTACATCACAAAAAAATTTTCAGCGAGGCGCGGTTCAAATTGCTTAATTCCGCCGGCCGTTCCCAAAATTTGCGGCTCAAAAGCGTAAACAATCTTCACCTCCCACATAGAACCGTCGCCGAAATAATTTTTGATAACCTCCGGCATGTAGTGGAGGTTGATGAAAAATTCCCGGACTCCGTGCTTTTTGAACTGGCCTATGTGCCATTCAAGCAGCGGTTTCCCACCGACCGGAACCATGACCTTCGGAATATTGTGGGTTACAGGCCGGAGGCGCGTGCCGAGACCAGCCGAGAGAATAATGGCCTGCCCGATGGATTCTCGCGACATCTTAATTCACCCGGAATTGGCCGCCAAGTGTTCAAAATAGTCCTTAAAGTACTGCGTCATCAAATGCAAGATCGTGCCGTGAATACTTTCCACAATGCCGTATTCGCCTTTTCCCGTCTTGACCAAAATTTTCGCGTCGGCCAGCTCGTTCAATTTCCCTCCGTCAAAACCGGAAAGTCCGATGACCTGAACGTGCCGTTTCTTTGCCAACTCCACGGCTTTTATAACGTTCGGCGAATTGCCCGAGCTGGAGATGGCGATCACCACGTCCGAATCCTGAAGGTAATTTTTCAGCGGTCCCGCGAAAACCATATCGTAACCGACGTCGTTCGCCCAGGCGGTCAATTCTTCCTCGGTCGTCGGCACTCTTATCGCCTGAAAGCGCTTGGCATGTTTTTCCAAACCATCACTGTGGCCGAAAACAGTTTTATTGAAATCGCTGACCCAGTGGGTCGCCAAGGCGAGCGAACCGCCGTTCCCAAAAATATAAACCCGTCCGTCGCGCTCATAAACCGCCTGCAAAATATTCAAAGCCCTGGCGATCTCCACGCTCGGCAGATTTTTCAGGGAAGCCTCGGCTTTGGCGGCAAAATTTTTTATGTAATCCTCCATGGTAAAAAACTGAAAATGTAAATATCAAAATGTAAAATGACAATGCAAAATGTCGAAGTGAACTTTATAACTCGTTAATTTTAAAATTTGAATTGTCATTTTGCACTTTGATTTTTAAACTTTGCTTTATTAGGCGAAACTTGTCTGCTGGTCGCCGTTAAACAGCACCTCCGCTCCCGACTGAACAAATTTAATGGGAATTTCCTTGAAATCCGCGGGGTTGTTTCCCGCGGCAACTTTCGCGACTGCTTCGCGGACAGCCGGTTTTTTATCTACTGGAGCGAGGAACATCACACAACCTCCGCCGCCGGCGCCGGCGATCTTTCCTCCCCAGGCACCATTCGACATCCCGGCTTCGTAAAGCTTATCAATAACAGAATTTGATACGTTTGACGCGAGCGTTTTCTTCCGCATCCACCCCTCGTGGAGCATCTCGCCCATGCCGCGCACATCGCCGGCCAAAAGTTTTTTGGAAAACTCCGGAACGGAGTCGGACATTTCCTTCATGGTTTCAAATTTCTTGCCTATATTCGCTTTCTCTTCGGTGAGCACGCTAGCCGCCAGCCGCGTAACGCCGGTATAGAACAGGAGAAGGTGGTCTTCCAGCGTTAATCTTTTCTTGTAGTCCAAAAGCACCGGTTCTACACCGACATAATTGTCGGGTCTGAATTCAAAAACATTCAGCCCGCCGAATGCCGCCGCATACTGGTCCTGTTTGCCGATGGGTTCGCGCAAAAGTTCTATCTCAAGACGGCAGGCGGCCTCAGCGGCGCCTCTCGCATCAATTTTTCTGCCCTGATAGGCAAGCAAACCCTTCAATAACGCCACCGAAAAACTGGACGACGAGCCAAGACCGGTTTGCGCCGGAAGTGAGGCGAAAGATCCTATTTCAATCCCCTTTTCAATCCCCAGATCCATAAGCGCCGCCCTTATTCGCGTGTGTTTTATATCGGAAGCGCGGTCAACTGTTTCGGAAACTTTATAGCGGGCAGACACTTTATCAACCAGAGGAGTCCGCATAACCGCGACGTACACAAACTGATCTATGGCGGCCGAAACGACGCGCCCGGGATATCGGCGGTAAAAATCGGGCAGGTCGGTTCCCCCACCCACGAAACTAAGACGCATTGGCGCTCTTACTACTATCATATTAGTGCAAAAACTCGCTTGCCCGCGCCATTTCAGCGCATAGAAACACACTATGACAAAACACGATTTCTGTCAAAGACAGCCGGCTTCGGTTTTTCGGAATGAACAACCCGACTGAATCCCGCTTTTATTACAGCACTGTTCCCGACTTGCTTTTAAGCGTCTTAAATACATCATATATTTTCGCCGCGGTGACCCCGTTCGCCTCGCCGCTCACGTGCACCGCATCCACATAATAAGCGTGCGGCCTGCCGGCAAACTCTCCGCTCAAATCCTCAAAATTATTCAGGTGATACGAGTCAACATCGTCCAGCGTCTCACGATACAACGCGACCAATTTTTGGTCCGTAAGACGGGGGTCTAGATTATAGATAGATTTCTCGCCCGTCGTGGGATCGTTGCTGAACATCAAACTCGGCTGCCAAAAATCAAAATATTTAAATCCATAAACCTTGGAAAGGGCGTCGAGCATTTCGTGTGTTTTTTTATAATAATCCGCGATCTGCTGGCCGAACGGAGTCAAATCCGCACTTGATTTGGTATCGCCATTTTTAAACAGCACAAGATTGCGGAGACGGACGAGGAACGGGCTTAGCTCGTCGCGCAGGAAAGGCGTGTTGCGCGAAATAATCAAGGCCGCCTTACAGAGCATACATCCGTTAATGACCCGGTTCTTAACAAAGTCCGTTATTTTCTGCCAAGTCGTCCCCTCAAGCTTGATCCTGATGCTCGGCTCGTATTCCAGCGCGCCAACTTCTCCGGCTTCATAGGCATTATCAATGTCGTTCGTGCCGTCATAAAAAATCACGTAATCAAAATGTTTGCCGTCGCGCAGAAGCAGTATCAATTTCATAAGGCTTTGCGTGAACGTATAGCTCGAGGCGCCGTAGTTCGTGACTTCATAGACATTTCCGTCCTTCGCGGCGTTCGCGAGCTTTGAAAAATGAGAGGGAATCGTTTCGTCGTCCACCGCCCCCAATCCCTGCATAGTGGACCCGCCGAAAAATCCGATGGTCACAACCTTGGTTGAGGACGTAATGGCGACGTCCGGATTCCATGTCTTGCGTATGCGGTTTGAATAATTGTACGTGGGGGTGGAACAATCCTCCGGCGTGTCAAAAAGCAGATAACGGGAATAAGAGGTGCTGTGTTTCGCCGCCGTCTGCCTTGCGCACTCTTCCATATCCCTGAAAAACTCCTGCTCCTGCGGCATGAGCTTATACGCCTCCATTGTTGTCTTTTTCTCATAGTCACCGAATTTGGAGAATAAAAACTCGGCCGCGTATTCCAAGAGAACGAGAAAAACGATAACGAGAATGACCGTGAAAAATATTTTCTTTTTTCTGCTCATTGCCGTCAGCCCCAAATTATTTGACATAGTTTATTAATTATAGACAGTGGCAATGCCCCGTCAAAATCAGCCGTCGGACCTATATTTTTTTCAACAACAACCGGTGCTTCATCCGCCTCCAAAATGAGAGGAGCGACCGCCACGCCTTAGCCGGCAATATATCCACAACCAGCCGCCAAAGCGGGGAAAGGCCGTGGGCGCGATCCCGCGCCATGACCTTATCTCCGGCCATGAGGCAGGCGAAAACAGCCTTAAGCTGAAAATTTTTGAGTATCTTTGAATAGCCGAATTTTTGCCGTTCGGAGCCGCTCAGAGTTTCGCCGAAACGCGCAAACAATTCCAGAGTTGTTCTCTTCATCTCCGGCTCAGACTCAACGGAAGACAGATTTCCAACGTTCCTGACCCTGTACCTGGCAAGCACATTATCAAGATAATAAAATTTCACGCCCGCGTGCGCCCACCTGAGCCACAAGTCCCAATCCTCTGAGCGTCGCAATCCTTCGTCAAAATAACCGTGTCTTTCAAAAACTTCGCGGCGAACCACAACGGTCAAAGGATTCACGAATTGCCTGTGAAGCAGGGATTCCAAAATGTCGCCGGAGGGGTAACGATACCGATGGTGATAAATTTTTCTTGGTTCCGTGTCGGTGAAATGAAGCAAGTCGCAATAACAGACGCCGAAATCCGGTCTGGCTTCCAGCGCGGCCACCTGTTCTTTGATTTTATCCGGTAAAAAAATGTCGTCCGAATCAAGCAGCGCAATATAGCTGCCGCCTGAGGCGCGAATACCCGTGTTGCGCGCGCCGGCCAGCCCTTTATTAGCTTGGAAAATATATCTCACCTTCCTGTCTTTAAGAAACGGGGAAACGACCGCCTTCGTGTTGTCGGTCGAGCCATCGTCAACGATAATTACTTCGCAATTTTCGTAGGTCTGCGCCAAAGCCGAATCTATCGCTTCCTTGATATAAGCAGAGGCGTTATACGCGGGAATTATTATGGAAACCAATTTTTCTTTCTTCGTAGCCATTAATCTTTAGTAAAGAAAAAGTCGCCGAAGATCCCGGCCCAGGAAAATCCGGCGCCATAAATCATATCCAAAACTTCTATGTAAAAGTGCTTGCGTCCGGCCCTGTAATAGATCGGATTTATTTCCATAAACAGATTGTCGATCTTGTCCCTGAAAATATCCTTGCCTCCCTCGATGAACTCTTTTTCCCAACCCTCGATATCAACCTTCATAAGGTCTATTCTCGCAACGCCGAGCTCTTTAACTACGTCGTCCAATCTTCTCGTCTTGACCCCGAGGGAATTGCCGGCGCCATCGCTCGGGCGCAGAACAAAGGAACTGCCGCCGCGATTCGGCTGAACGTGAAATTCAGCTTCACCGTTGCGGTCGGACAGGGCGCAATTGAAACACTTTGCCCGCTCGCCGAACCGTGCCGTCCGCTTTTTGAGCGCCGCGAACGATTCCGGAAGCGGTTCAAAACAATAAACGGTGGCCCGCGGAAAAGATTTCAAAAAGGTTACGGCCGTATCGCCAACGGCCGCGCCGACGTCGAAAACGACGCGAATGTTCCTTTTTCCGTTCTTTTTGTCCGCCACGATATCTATAACCTCGTAAATCCCGCTTTTGCCGACCAAGGCATGTTTCAGGGGGCGCAGGGCCGACTTCAGCTTTTTCACCGGTCCGCAGCCGAACGTGCGGGAAATCAAATTATAAAGGGGCGGTGAAGATGGCATTGTCAGGCTCCGTAGTTAATGAATGCATTCCTGCAGAAGATCTCGCCGAATTCCATGGTGGGCCGCCTGACCTCGAATCCCTGTTTTCTCAAAAATTCCGCAAGCTCGTTCACGTCGCCGTCCGCGTGGCATTCCACGGACATGATCCCTATTTTTTTGAAAGTTTCGGCCGGCGTATTATAGAAAATATCGTACTCCCCTCCTTCGCAGTCCATTTTTATAAAATCGCAGAGGGAAATGTCGTTCTTCGACAAAAAGTCCGCCAGAGACGACGAACGGATCTCGGAAACCCCTACCCCTTCTTTGTCCTCTCCGTAGAGTTCGACGTGTCCCGCCGTAGTGCTTGCCAGCGCTCCCTCCTTCGGGGTCAACGACCTGACCGAACCTGGTTTCCCCGACAAAGCCATCGGCGTGAACAATTTTACCGAACCGGTACTCCCCGACAAGGCCAATTGTACGGGAACGACCCTGTCCGACAAACCATTCAATTCGATATTTTCTTTCAGAATCTTCATGTTCGTTTCGTTCGGCTCAATGGCAAAGATCTTGGCGGGCGACCTCTTGGCGGCAAAAACGGAAAATGTGCCGATGTGCGCACCGACGTCCAGGCCGACCTTCGCCTTCCTTATATACGGCAAAATATTGTCGTGGATGCCGTACAAATACGATTCGTTGATGACGTAAGCGTCCGATACCTCTTTACGCCTGTCGCGGACTTTGAACCTCGAACCGTCGCGCAGGACAACGACCATAGATTGCGGTAACCAATTCAAGCGATAAAAAACAAGCCGCGGCCAGTTCTTATAAATGACCGCCATCTTGAAAAATACGCGGATCTTATGCAATAACCGTTTCATTTCTTCCGAATATAATTTAATCCGACATCCGCGAAAATGTCCAGAAATCGATTTTCGTACGTGTGCTCGCGCATTGTCCGCCCATAGCCGGCATCGGCGATCTTCTCCCGCTCCCCGTCGTGCGACAAATAATATCTTATTTTCCCGATCAGGTCCGGAATGTCATCGTAAAAGATCATTTCTTCGTTCTCCGCATAATATTTTCCGATATCCTCAGAACGGCCGGAGACGACGAACGCTTCGCATCCGGAGAGTTCAAACGGCCGCGCATGCGTGTGTGGAGTCGGGAAACGGACATAGGCCCTAAAATTGTCAACGAAGTGGAGATACGGGAACGATTCTGTCCGCGGATTTTTTAAGAAAAAGCCGCGCGATAACTGAAGGATACCCATAATTCTTTTCTGTCCGTGAGATTTAGACAAATTTTGCTTCGTCCGATTATTCTGGGCGCTTCGTCATGCGATACTCTACCACCTGGCCAACCGAAACCGAAGCACTGAACGTCAATGCCGGCGCGGTGGAGCGCTTCTACAACCCTCATGCGTCCAGATTTCATCTGCCCCACAAAACTAACGTCAATGTCCTTACTCGCCGCGACAGGTTTATAAAAGGCGGTGTTGCACGCCCACTGCGACAAAACAACATTGTCGTATCCCGCTTTTTTATACCAATCAACCGCCCTGGAATATGTTGTCACAATTTTGGTAAAGTACGGCGGCCAATGCCTGGAATAATTGAAAAAGCGCCAATAATCGTCCGCGAACCAAGCGACGCTTTTGGTTCTTTTTTTGATTTCCATAAGAACGCGCGGCTCAAGCTCGTCGGTGTACATAAAAGCGAAGAACAGATCGGGGCGCTCGCGCTCCACGAGGCGAAGAAGTTTGTCGTTGAAACGTTTCTTGCCCATGCCGAGAATCCTGTCAAAAGGATAATCAACAACCTCCACGCCTTTCATGTTCTTCAGGGTGGAATAAAAATTGGCGTACTCAAAACTTCCGCGCCGCAGCGGGTCGTAGTTCTCAAATTCGGTGCCCGCATACAGCACTTTTATCCCGCGCCGGCCGCCGGAAATTTTCGCGCCCCGTTCCACATCGGCTCCGACGGAAAACTTTTCGCGCGGATAATTCTTATTTTTTTTGAGGTATCGCAAAAGCTCGTCAAGTTCATCAAGAACCGACCCCACGCTCACCGCAGCAAGACAAGGCGATGGTTCTCCGACTTTCGCGCGAAGGCCGCACTGCCAATTATCGCAAAAACAAGGGGTTGTCTTATAAACCCATTTATTGATGTCGCCGTAACCGTACAGAGCGAACATGCCGAATTGGCCGCCGCCCGTGACGCAAAGCGACGGCTTACGCAACGCTACCGCAATGTGCACTATGGAGGTATCGTTGGAAACAACGACGAACGACCCGCCAATAAGCGACAGGAGTTCGCGAAGATCGGTCTTGCCGGCCAAATTCAGACACAAGGGAAATGTTTTGCGGAATTCGTCGGCGAGAAGCTCTTCGCCCCTTGAACCGATTAGAACCACGTCAAGGCCGGCGGACGACAAGCGGTCGGCTACCTTCTTAAAATTGCCGAGTGGCCACCGTTTGTAAGCGACACTCGCGTTCAGGTTCATAACGGCGTATTCACCGCTCTTAAGACCGAATTTTCGGAGAACTTCCTCGCCTTCAGAAGCCTGGTGGCTGTAACCCATCGGCAGTTCTGTCGCGTAGTCGGATTCCTTGAAACCCGTCGCGCCTTCATATATGGCGACATAATGCGAAACGGCGCTCGGCAATTTTTCTTTCAAGACAGTCCCGCCATCAACGCTTGGGATTATTTTTGTGTAACGCGGATATATCTTATTGAATACTAATTCCAGATTTTTGCGCTGCTGGACGTCAAAAGGATGCACGAATTCGGGGTCGATGCCTTCATAGCCGATGACTTCCCGCGCGCCAACGCTTACCGAGATTATTTTTCCCATTATCTCCGACGCGCTGAAGTCGTGATCAATGACCTCTTCAAACCCCACGCTCCTTAGACGGCCGATAAACATCGCGCCGTAGAACGGATCAACGGCAAACCTGCGGTAATCAACGGTGGTAACCTCATCCGCGAATTTTCTGGAAAATATATTTTCAAGGCCGGTGCCCTGCTTTATCAGAAGATATATTTTTTTCTCCGGAAATCTCTTTTTGTAATGCTTCAGGACAGAGGTGAAAACCACGAGGATCGCCCAGGGCTTCCAGATTTATCAAAAGCAAACGATTTTCCCAATTATTGATATTCAGCCGCGGCCCGGATAAATATAAAAAAAACGACCGCAGCGGCGCCACAAGACGCATCTTCACGAAAAATTTCATGTAGCTCGCGAGAAATCCCATCTATTTTACAAGAGCGGCTTTGAGGAGTGGCAACGTCACGGTCGCGGTTCCTTCAACGCCCACCACAATACCGGCGGCATGGTTGGCGACATCCGCCGCTTCGTCAAGCTTCGCCCCCGTCCCAAGCATCAACGTAAGGGTAGCAAGCACCGTGTCGCCGGCACCGGTCACGTCGTAAACGTGAAGCGCGCGCGTCGGAATATGGCGCGTCCTCCGGGTCAACTTGTCGCAAGTCGTAATTCCACGTTCTCCTCTCGTCAAAACCACCGACGAGGCGAATCTTCCTGATAAAATTTTGGCGGCTTTCGCGGCGGTAGCGTCCGAGTCGGCGCGGATGCCGGTCAAAGCGTGCGCTTCTTTCAGGTTCAGGACAATAACGAACACGCCGTGATAGGCATCCGTCCGTCCCGGCTTGACGCCGATAATGATTTTTTTTCTTCCGAAATGGCTTTTCAAAAATTCCATGACGCGTGGAGTGAGACATCCTTTCGAATAATCCTGGGCAATGACGTAATCAAAATCTCCCAACCTAGCGATCAAAGAAATCAATTTCGTCTCGGTAGGCCCCGAAATATCGCTGGAAATTTCCCTGTCTATGCGCAAAAGCTGGTGGCGGCGGGCGATCGGCCTGGTTTTGAGAGAGGTCGGCCTGCCATGCTCGGAAACGAATTTTCCGGATATTTTTCTTGCCGCGCAAAGACGGCGCACGATCTTCCCTTCCGGGTCGTTTCCGCAAATCGCAACCAGTGTCACTTTTCCGCCCAAGGCGGCGGCGTTCGCCGCCACGTTCCCCGCACCGCCAAGCGCGTAAATCCGTTCTTTTTCCAACACTACGGGCACCGGGGCCTCGGGCGAAATGCGCTCAACTTCGCCGCGGATATAAATATCAAGCAACACGTCGCCGACCACGAGTATCCGCTCGCTTTTAAAATTTTCTATTAATTTTCCGGGAGAGATATTATCCATGCTTTTCTTGCGGCAGCCATTATCGTATTATTATGACATTACAATAAAAAACAACTTAATGAAAGCCGCCAAAGACAAAATCAAAAGTCTGGCCGAGATCGTGCGGATAGCGAAAAACGCCAAGCGCCGCGGCCTTACAATTGTCACGACAAACGGCGCTTTTGATCTCCTGCATGTCGGCCACGCGCGCAGCTTGGAAAAGGCGAAGTCGCTCGGCGACCTGCTCATCGTAGGCATAAACTCCGACAGCTCGGTGCGCACGCACAAGGACAAGTCGCGGCCAATCGTGGCCGCGCGAGAACGGGCGGAAATCGTCGCATCTCTCGCGGCGGTTGACTACGTGTTCATTTTCAACACGCCGAACCCGATTCCCTGGCTGCGCGAATTGAAGCCAGACATTCACGTTAAGGGCAAAGACCGGAAGATGGGTGAAATAATAGAAAAAGAAGCCGTCGAGGAGAAAGACGGTAAGATAGTGCTCCTGCCACACGATAGGCGCCACTCAACCACGGCGTTAATAGAAAAAATCAAAGGGCTTAGCCGACCAAGAATCCGCTCTCGTAATACGCCTTGATGCCTTTTTCTGCGTTGTACTCAGACACGAAACCAATTTCTTTTTTGGCGAGAGTCATATCGCACTCCGTATAATCCTGATATTTACCAATGTAGGGATTGTCAAAATACTCTGGTCTGCGATCGGTTCCCAAAACGGAATTCAAAATCTTTATAAGATCATTGAAAGACGTCGCCTTCCCTGAGCCGCAATTCAGCACGCAACTTCTTCTCGCTTGAAGCGCCAGCAGATTCGCGCGCACCGCGTCCTTAATATAAATATAATCGCGTTTCTGCTCGCCGTACTTAAAAATGCGCGGGTTACCTTTCATTATTTGACGCGCAAGCTGATAAATCATGCTCGCCCGCGCGCCTTTATGCGCTTCGCGCGGCCCGTATACGTTGCAGTAGCGAAGGCCGACGACGGTTGATTCCTGATGCGCTTTCGCGAACTCCATCGTCTTCTCGTCCAATAATTTTTTAGATCTCCCGTAGGCATTAAGCGGTTCAAGTCCCCGGTTCTCAACGTACGGCGCGGGTGTCCCGCCATACACAGCCGTGGAGGAAGCATATACGATCTTTTTGCAGCCGTTTCTTATCGCGTAATCAAAAAGCACCAGTGATGAGTCAACGTTCGCGCGCGTCATCTCGCGTTCGTCAAGGAGTGTCGTATCGTTTATCGCCGCTTCGTGGAATATGGCGTCAAGCCTGCCGATCCCTCCCCAATCAAGTCCCAAAAAACTCGGCTGCAAGTACTTACCCCTGAAATCTGGCAATTCCTGTTCGGCATCATGGCCGGTAATCAAAACCTCATGCCCCAAACGCATGAGTTCAATAGCAATATTTGAACCTATAAATCCGGTACCGCCGGTTACGAGTATGCGCATATCGTTCAGTCCACAACTTAAAAGATGGTGTAAATAAACGGCGTCACGGCGGAACCCTGGGATAGGAATACAAGCGCCCCCAAGATGATGAGAAATGCGATGATGGGCACAAGCCACCATTTCTTGCGTTCGCGGAGAAACTCCCAAAATTCTTTGAGGATGCCGAGCTTGTTCATAAGCTACATCTTAAAACACATTTTCTCCGAATACAAACGCTCCATATCGTATCGTACTACCAGGCCGCCGTCTAAAATTGTTTTTCTAACCGTTCTTTTGCTGTTGCGTTAACTTCGCGGTAATGCCAGTAGGTTTCCAGCGCGTTCTTAGGGCGAAACTCCATTTCCAAAGGCCGCTTACCGAGCAAACGCATAACAGCGGCGAGCGGAGTAACGATGATGTAGAAAGCGACCAGTAAAATTACGCGCGTCATCACGAAACCGAGCGTGGTGCCAAGCGCCATCCAGCACCTATGGAACGGCTTCAGAATTTTCGCGTAAAAACGTCCGGCGAGAATAAGCGCAACGCCGATTCCCGCGGCCAGCAAGGAATAGCGTCGGCCGGCTATATAGAACCAGACGCCGAGCGCAAGAAAAATCCCGCCGACTATATAGGCAAAATTCCGCAGATCGCGCGGCGTGCTTTTGATCGTCCTAATGTCGGAAATAATTTCTTCAAACATAATGTTTATAGCTACGGAATACGGATTTCTTACAGATATACGGAAATTTTATTCAAATTATCGCAAATTCACAACTCGCTTAATTTTAACGCCACTTTTTGTGAAGTGTGCGATAATACCAAGCTTCAAATTTTTAGCCCTGAGGTATCGCAATAACTGCTCAATATCTTGCCGCGAGAAGTAATTTCTAACCTTGATTTCTAAAATAATAGTATTTTCTATCAAGAAATCGAAATAATATATGCCCAATTGTTCGCCTTTATAAACAAGCTTCGCCGGCAATTGCTCCTCAAATACAAAGCCAGCATCCTTAAACTCTCTGGCAATTGCTTTTTGATAAAACTTCTCTTTATGGCCGGGACCAACATTGGTCCACACCGAAAACAACAACCCATTGATCTTATAGGTTAAATCGGAATATAAAAGTTTTTCTGCTTTGTTTTCGACTGTATTCATTCCGTATATCCGTATTATTCCGTATTTTGTAGCCAACTAATCCAGTTGAAATTCTTTGCGCCAGTCGCTGTCATTCTTGAGCGCCGGCTGTTTGGTTTTGTCCAAAATATAATTTCCCATCACAAGATAGTCCATATTCGTCCGCATGAAACAGCGGTAAGCGTCTTCCGGAGTGCAGACGATCGGCTCGCCGCGCACGTTGAAAGACGTGTTAATTATGACGCCGCATCCGTATTTCTTATCAAATTCGGAAATAAGCGCATGGTAGAGCGGATGTGTTTTCTTGTTCACCGACTGGATGCGCGCCGAATAATCCACATGGGTCACGGCCGGGATATCTGAGCGCGCGACGTACAACTTCTGGAGACCGAACCATTTTTTTTGCTCGTCCGACATCTTTTTCTGACGCTCCTTCTTCACGTCGGCGACAAGCAGCATGTAGGGACTCTCGCGGTCAATTTCAAAATAATCGGAAATCCGCTCGGCGAGCACGGACGGCGCGAACGGGCGGAAACTTTCGCGGAACTTGATCTTCAAATTCATGATTTCCTGCATCTTCGGCGACCGCGCGTCCCCCAAGATGGAACGGGCGCCCAGTGCCCGCGGCCCGAATTCCATCCGCCCCTCAACCCAGCCGACAACCTTCTCTCCGGCGATCAAATCCGCCACCCGCTGAACGAGAACGCCGGTGGGCACATACTCGGCGGGGATATTATTCGCGTCAAGATAGGATTTTAATTCCTCGTTCGTATATTCGGGACCGAGATAGGACCCGTGCTGGGCATCCTCTCCGCGCGCAACGCGCCGCGGCTTACCAAGATAGCCGTACCATACTTCAAGCGCCGCTCCCAAGGCGCCGCCCGCGTCGCCCGCCGCCGGCTGAATCCAAATATCTTTGAACAATCCGGAACGCAGCAGTTTACCGTTGGCCACGCAATTCAGGGCGACGCCGCCGGCAAGGCAAAGGTAATTTTCCCCGGTTTTGCGTTTAACCTCGTGCGCCATCCGCAGCACGATCTCTTCCGTAACGTCCTGAAGTGAACGGGCGAGATCCATATCGCGCTGGGTAAGAGGCGACTCCGGTTTGCGCGGCTCTCCTCCGAAAAGCTTGTCAAACTTGCTATTAGTCATCGTGAGCCCGGCCGCATAATTGAAATAGTCCATGTTCATGCGGAACGAGCCGTCATCCTTTAGGTCAACGAGATTATCAAAAATCGCCTTTACGTACTTAGGTTCGCCGTAAGGCGCGAGACCCATAACTTTATATTCGCCGGAATTCACTTTGAAGCCGGTGTAATAGGTGAATGCCGAATACAGAAGGCCGAGCGAATGGGGAAATTGAATATCGGCCATAATGCGCAGTTTATTTTCTTCACCAACGCCGTAACTCGCCGTCGCCCACTCCCCCACGCCGTCCATCGTGAGGAATGCCGCGCGTTCGTAGGGCGACGGGTAAAAAGCGGAGGCGGCGTGCGCTTTGTGGTGCTCCGTGAAAAGTATCGGGCAGCTTGCGCCAAGCTCCTTCGTGATATACGTCTTCATCCACAATTTCTGCTTAAGCCAGATCGGCATGGAGGCGATAAAGGACGCGATGCCGCGCGGCGCGTAAGCGAGATATGTTTCAAGCAGCCGCTCAAATTTAAGGAACGGCTTTTCGTAAAATGCGACGTAATCCAAATCCTTGGCCGTTATGCCTCCGGCCTTAAGACAATAGTCAATCGCGTGCCGCGGAAAGCGGTCGTCGTGCTTCTTGCGCGAGAAACGTTCCTCCTGAGCGGCGGCGACGATATCGCCGTCTCTCACGAGACACGCGGCGGAGTCATGGTAAAACGCCGAAATTCCTAAAATGTTCATTTTAGCAAGCGGGCTTGCTATTTTAATATACACGCATAGCGGCTCGTGGGCAATCGCTACCTTATCGCGTCAGTTAGGATTTTATTATCAGCCCTTGGCCAGTAGGCAAGGAAAGGATGGGTACGTTTTTTTCTTTGGCGAATTTGTCAAATGCCAGGCGCTGCTCGTCAAATCCATACCACCCATAGTCGTCCAGAAGCATAACGGCGCAGTGAGACATTTTCGGCCAGAAAAACTCCGCGGCGGCTATTTCCGGAATCATACAATTCATATCGATATGCAAGTAAGCGACGCTCCTTATTTTCGACAACGAGCTCAAAATCTCGGGAATGGCCCCTTTGACGATAACCGCGTTGGGAAACTTGGCGAATGACTTTTTAACGAACTCGTACATATCGGGATAATGAAACTCCCTTATTCTGTCGTTTTCAGTGAGGTAGCGGGGGTCAAGGCCGTTGTAAGTATCAATCAGGTAGAACTTTCTTTTTAACCCCCCCCC
Source organism: uncultured bacterium (assembly GCA_963844965.1). Classification (GTDB taxonomy): domain Bacteria; phylum Patescibacteriota; class Minisyncoccia; order UBA6257; family 2-01-FULL-56-20; genus REEB91. The sequence continues at coordinate 46,620 of CAWJQC010000008.1, forward strand.
CGAAATCCAAGTACTCCATAACCACGCGGCTTGTGAATCCCGTCGCCACGCCGCACTCCACAAAGTCGCCCTCAAGATTTATTCCGTGTTTCCCCACCCAGCAGGCCACGTAAATCTCCCACTCGCATTCAGTTTTGGGATTCATTGAGTTGCTCTCCTCAATCGCCGTATCAAAAGCCCTCCTGAACCTCGTGTCTTTCCTGAACTCGCAAACCTTATCTGTAATCAACCCGCCGTCTTCGTAAGTTGGCCGCCACTTCATCAGCTTCAGCCGCCAATTCCTTAAGACGGAATAAATCGGGACGACAAACGGGTATTTCCTTTTTATTTTGTTTTTAAATTCTTTGCTTATCCGCATGGATGAATCCGAACTAAACCGTTAATCCTCGCTCGCTATTGATTGAGGATACGCCGACAATAGCGAAAGGTCAACAAATGCAAGCGTATTATTGCAAACGAAAGATTCTCTTCATGTCCCAGAGGAGCGGTTCGCGGGTGGCAATCAATATTCCAAAATAGACGGCTGCCGAGATAATAACGTTCGCGAAAAGATTCGCGGAAGCGAGGCGGAGCGCAAGCGTCGCAAACCCCATGGCCAATACGGCCGCTACGACACGCGGCAGAAACCTAATCGTTTCGAAGGGCAGCATTTTTCTTGCCTCGCGCCACATATAACCGTGGATAATCACGAGAGCGATGATTGTCGAAACCACGCTCCCGGCGATGCCGAACGGCGGAATAAGCAGAAGGTCGAAAACGGCGTTGCTAACCGCCCCCCCTATCATGGCAAAAATATATACCCTTTGCCGTCTGTTCGCGAGCACAAAATTGTTAACAATGCTTGCCGGATACGTGATGACAAGTGTTAAAAGCAGCAACTCGAACGATAATACCGCGGGGGCGTACTCCGCGCCGTAAAGGAGATGGATAATGGATGGGGCAATAATGATCGCTCCGACGGCAATCGGCAAAACAATCATAAGTGAAAAGGCGACGAGTTTTTCAATTAAATTTTTCAAGCGATCGCTCGCGCCCTCTTTCGCGAGGCGCCCCATCATCGTAAATGAACCGGTCACCATGATGGCGGGGACGACGGCAAGAATGGACACCGGCCGCTGGGCGGCGGCGTAATAGCCGAGCTCCGCGGCGGAGCGGAACCAGCCGACCATAAGCGTGTCGGTATTGACCATGAGGGTCCACATGGCGCTTGCCAGCCCAAAAGGAATCGCTTCGGCAAAAATGCCCTTCACCAATCCGAAATTAAACTGAAAGGAGCGGAGCATGGCGCTTATGTTCTTTTTAACGATAAGGAAAACCGAAAACGTTCCGAGCGCACTCCCCGCGAGGTACATGAGCGTGAGCATATACGAAGTGCGCGAGTAATGAAGGCCGGCAATGCACAATATCAGAATTAGCACGCTCGTGGTTATATTGCCGAAGGCTTCTTTGTCCATTCTGTTCTCCGCGCGGGCGGTGCTATTTAAAAGCGCCCGCAGGTCGTCGGAGGCGATTAGCAGGGCCACAAACGGAATCAATAATCTGGCTTGAGGAAATTTCGTGATAAATGGCCCTATGATAATTGTGAGCAGTATAATCGTTGCCAGAAGCCCAACGCGAAGGGACATCAACGTGGAGAAGTACGCCTTGTGCCCCTCGTCTCTCCGCACCATGTTGAGGGTTATAAGATAATTCAAGCCCAGATCGGAGATAGCGGTGAAGATTGCGGCAACGCTTATCGCGTATGAAAACAGACCGTACTCCGAAGCGCCCAAAAATCGGGCGACGTAAATCACGACGGCGGCTTTTACGAGGCTGCCTCCAACGTTTGAAACCGTAAGCCAAAAACTATTCTTTGCGAGCGTTTGGCGGAGCGATTGTTCTCCGAAAAAAAATTGCTTGAGCTTGCTCATGTGTGTTATTATCATAGCCGAGGACGGTCATATTGTCATGGCAGGAAACGTCTGCTGCTCACAAATTCAATGCAAACAAAGCGAATATCCAATTCCAAAGCGCCGCTCGTGAGCATCGGACTGCACGTGAGGAACGGCTCCGATCGCATCCATGAATCGCTCAATTTTCTGCTCGGCCAAACATATAAAAATTTCGAGCTGATTATCTCCGATAACGCTTCTACCGACAATACGCAAGAAATTTGCGAAAGATACGCCCGCAGAGATTCGCGCATACGCTACGTAAGGCAAAAGGTGAATATTGGCGGCTACGGAAATTTTGATTTTGTAAGAAAGGCGGCGCGCGGAGAATATTTCATGCTCGCGACCGACGACGACACCTGGGACAGGAAATTCATTGAAAAATGTCTGGAAAAGTTCGGAGAAATCCCCGATGCTGTGGCGGTCTGCGTGAACGTCGCCGCCTTTAAAAACGAAATAGGTGGCGAAGGAATGATCTACCGCAGCCCCTTATCCTATTTTTCTTTTTCGCCGTCGTTATATCAACGCCTCAAGGAATACGTACTCACGAGAACAAACGTGGACTTTATTTCGGTTATGTTTTACGGACTATGGAAAACAAAAGTCATAAATTCCGTAAGTCTGACTGACGACTTCAACTTCGCGTTCAAGTTGCTCTTCGCGGGCCGGATCGCCCATATAAATGAATTCCTGTTCTTCAAACGGTACGGCAACAGGGTGGCGCGCGAAGAACCTCTGAGTATGAAGATTATCAAATCCATACTGCACGTTTGTACGGACAGATTGCATGTTGTCTTCTCTTCTTTCTTTTCGGTCCAATCCTCGTGCATAATCCGTTCTCGCGACCTCACGTCGGGTGAAAAAATACGGCTCGTTTTATACGAACTTTATTCCTATCTTCGCGCTATCGGGGACGGACACAGATAGCGAGCACGCGCTTTATGCGCGCCGCGCATGCTGACCGTTATTTATAATTCTTCGCGTACACGTTCAGGATTTCTCCGACACGGTGCCGCCAAGTATGGTGTTTGAGCACGTAATTCCTTGCCTCCGCGGCGCGTTTCTCGCGTTCCGCATCGCGCGGCAACCATTTTGATATCAATCCGTTCATTTCCTTCAGATCGCCGAAAATCGGGAAAGAATTGGGAGGGAAAAGCACATCAAGGTCCCGGCGATAATCAACAATCTGAAAAGTTCCCGCCAGCGCCACTTCAAAAGTGCGCGAAGAAATGGAAGTCGTATGCCCCGTAGAATGGAAATTAATCACGATTTTGCTTTGATTATAAATTTTGTTTACCTCGGGAATGCCCGGCTGGCCGCCCCCCCCCAGGAGCCTTGAAAGGTCGGGGAAGTAACGCGTCCAATAGTTCCAGCCGTTGCCGAAGACGCCGACGCGCAAGCTCTTGGCTATGGAACTCACAAGATTCGCCCGGATTGAACCGTCCGGACTCTGCTCCGGAGCCGAGGCGACCATAACCACATCGTACACCTTCTTCTCTCCGGGAATCGGGAAGAAATCGTCGGGATTGCCGGCAAGCGGCAAGTGATGAACCCTCTTTGGAAAAAATACTTCAATGTACTTTGCCCATTCGCGGTCTATGCAAAATACTTCGTCGACGTACCTGAAACTCAAAAGCCCGTCCCTCATTCCGGGGCCGACAGGCGGTGAAACTTCATAATAAAAAATCGGACGGCCAACTTCTTTTTTCGCCCGCGCGACATATTCCGCCAAAACAGTCGGGGCATCTTCCATGACGATAAGATCGGGCTTGAAATTCTTGAGCGATTCAAGCCAGCGGTGACCCGTTATCCCGAAAAAATAATTTTCGGCATCGTACGGGTGCCGCACCAGGCGCAAAGCGATGTTCCGAGCTATTCTCCAATTGCGGGGAAGATGCTTCTCAAAAAAGAAGACCTCGTGCCCGAGTGCCTCAAAGGCTTTCTTGAGATTTTGCGTCGTGCCCGCGTGCCAATTTGTGCCCGTTAAGTGAATGCGCATAATGCTAACTCTGCCTCAAATTATATTTTTGGGCAAATCATATCTTCCTGCGCCAGAACAGCCTACTCATCACGAAGAGCGTCCAAAGGATGAGCTTAGTCCGCTGAATCGCGGAAAGTTCCTTTATTTTGATTATGTCTCCCATTCTTCTGTAGAAGAACGGCGCGACAAGCCTTCGCAACCTGCTGTAAACCAAAGTGTCAAACATCCGCCGCGGAAAGGACTTCCTTCTTGGCGCGTCAAGCGCCGAGTCGCTCAGGCGCTTGAAAAACAAAACTTCATCGATAAACTCAAATGTTCCCTTGGAAAGCCCGCGAAAAACAAAATTCATATCCTGGAAATCCCACCAGAATATCGGGTACTCCACGAAAAGGTCATCCACGACTGCCCGCCGGCGCCAAACCGCGCAATACACGAACATCACCTTTTCATCCGCTTCGTAAAGCAAAGTATATTGCTTCAGCCTGCGATAGAGATCTTTCTCCGAGGGGTAAAAAAGTTCCGGACGATGCGCCACCTTCCTGCCTTTGCCGTCAAACTCCACGAAATTCGTGCCGGCGGCGATCGCCTCCGGATGAGCTTCCAGGCGCGCGATGCATTTCTCCAAAAACGTCGGCGCCAGGAGGTCGTCGTCGCACAGTTCCACAAAATATTCGCCGCGCGCCCTCGCCCGCACGAAACTCCGGTTCAAAATACCGCCGATGTTTCTCTTCTGCCGGATGTAGTTTATGCGCGGGTCGCGCTTCGCATATTCCCGGCATACTTCTTCCGTATCGTCCGCGGAGGCATTGTCTGAAACCATGACCTCAAAATTTTTGTATGTTTGCGCAAGAATGGAATCGAGCGCGGCGCGAAGATATGTTCCAGCCCTGTTGTAGGTCGGTACGCCGATGGTGACCAATCCTTTTATTCCCTTCTCCTCGTCCATGAGAAACTTATCTAACACGCTTCAAAAACCCTCCCGGTGCGACTGTGATAAGAAGTTTATTTTCCATCCGTTTGTCTATCATAAAATTCCTGTTCTTCTTCAAAAACGCCCGGACGGCGGTCAGCGGATTGTTTCCCTTGCCCCAAGGCCTTGGCCGCGAACCAATGGCTTCTTTCGGCATATATTCCGTTATCGTGTCCCAGACGACGAGGTAGCTTCCCTTCGTCACGAACGGCGAATAGAGTTCGCATTCGCGGAGCACGTGCTTGTGCGAATGATTTGAATCCAGGAACACCATTATCCTCTTTTTTCCTTTCGCGATTTTTTTTATTTTCTTCAGGACTTCAGGCGCGACGGAAGAACCTTCTATCATGGTGATGCGTTTCATCATCCGGTGCGCCTCAATCGCGCGGCGGTTATGCTTGCGGATATCAATATCCACTCCCACGACTTTTCCCTTACCGCCGATGAGCTCGAGCATCGAAGCCGACAAGATGAGGAGCCGCCGTGGGCGATGCCGGTTTCGATGACGAGGTCCGGCTTCACGGACCAGATAAGCTCTTGTATCGCAACGATATCCTGCGGATATTGGATGATGGGACGGCCAAGCCAGCTGAAATCATATTGATAGCGGGCCCTTGCGGACTCAATCATGAATCGCCGCGCCAAATTTTTCAGCTTTTTATTTTTAGAAAGCCTTTCGATATTTTCTTCCACTTCCCGTTTGAACTGCTCCGTCGGGTCCATGTCATTAAGATAACTCTAAATGCCGCGCGCGTCCATGCAAAACCGAAGTTTTTATTGTTCACTCGCAAGAATACCCTATACCTTCTTGCAACGTGATGAGAAGGTGTAGGGATGAATTGCGATGTGTGAATAATAAACCCCTCCCCATTTGTGGCAGGGGTTTGGTGATAACACCCAGCGAGAGCCGTAAGGCGACTTCGTCTTTGTATGTCGTGTGCGCATAGTTTTTGCGGCAAATGGAGAGGGGTGAATAACCGCAAGACCGCAGAGCGGCTTGGATACCGCACCGCTCTGCGGTGCGGTTATTTACTTTCCAATGGAATCCGCTATCTGCCGCGGCGTGAGCCCGTACCGCTCTTCAAGGCACTTCTGATCGCCTATGCGGGGGTCAAATTCTTCCTTAGGACCTATAAAGCGCAATTTCTTATTCTGAATCTCGTGATCCGCAACAAACTGCGCGATCGAATTGTAAAGCCCGGAACTAAAATTGTCCTCGATGACCACGATCCTGTCATAGCCGGCAATGACCTTCGCCAGACCGCTGTCAACGGGTTTTATCTTGTCCACGGCGTAGAGAGAACATTTGCCGGAAATTTTCGCCGCCTCAAACGCATTGGCGACCATTTTGCCGTGGGAGACAAGCAGAATTTCGGCTTTGGGATTTTCTACAACGAAACGATTTGCCGACGAAACCGCCTTGCCCCCGGAAAAACTTGCCTTGGAAAGGCGGATGTAGGTCGGATGCGCGGAGGCCATAACCTCGTCGAAAATCACCGCCATTGACTCTATGCTGGAGGGCGAATAAATCTGCAAATTTGGCAAGGGTTTCATGCAACCGATGTCGTCAACAACGTGGTGCGTGGCCCAGAGCGTTCCGTGGTCAAAACCAGTTGATGTTCCCAGCAATATGACGGGATAATCGTGGATGCACACGTCGTTCCTTACCTGCTCCATGCATCTGTGCACTAGAAAATTGCTGATGGCGTAGCACAGCGGCCTGAAACCGGCATTGCATAAACCGGCGCTTATTCCTATCATGTTCTGTTCGGCGATGCCCACATTCAAGGTGCGGTCGGGGAATTCCGCGAATAACGGCTCAATAAGTCCGAATCCCTGATCTGCGGCTAAGAAGAAAAGCCGCTTGTCGCGCCTCATCGCCTCGTGAAATTTTTTCATAAATACGGACCTCATGTCGTGTTCTTGATTATTTAAGTTCTGCCAGCGCCTTCTCGTAGTCCTCGCCCTGCGGACAGCGATAATGCCAGAGGACGTTATTCTCCATGAACGAAATCCCCTTCCCCTTTATGGTCCGACAAATTATCGCGACCGGCTTTTTCGAATTTGCGGTCGCTTTTATTATTTTTGAAATCTCCGCCTCGTCGTGCCCGTCCTCCACGGTATATACGGCGAATTTAAAACTTTCCAGCTTGGAAGCGAGAGGTTCAACATCACAGGTATCAGCGGTCTTGCCCATCTGATCCAAACCGTTGTTGTCTACCAGAACACATAACTTCCCTATACCCAAATTGCCCGCGAGCATAAAAGCCTCCCAGTTGGATCCTTCCTGCAACTCGGCGTCGCCCGTGACAACGAACACGCGCGCACCGCATTTTTTTGAGCGGAGGCCGATCGCCATTCCCAGCCCGACGGGAAGTCCGTGCCCCAGCGCCCCCGTGGAATGCTCGACAAAAGGAACATAAAAACTCACGTGGCCGGCAAAGAAAGAGCCATTTTTAAGATACGAATTTATATCCTCCGCACTCAAAAGTCCGCGATGGTGCATAACGGCGTAGAGAGCGGCCACGCCGTGCCCCTTGCTCAAAATCACGCGATCGCGCGCGCTGTCGTGTTTTTTTATCTTGCCCAAATCAACGTTTCCGAACACAGCATTCAGTATCTCAACAGCGGACAGCGCCGTGCCGATATGCGAAGCACCGGAATTGTGCGCCATCTCCAAGATTACCCGCCGGATTTCCTTATTGGGAACCGAAGGCATAATAAAAACATTACCCTAATCAATCATCGCGCGCAAGAGTTTGCTCCCGAAAAGATTCGAATGCTTTCTATCAAATCCATTTTGGGAACCAAATTAGTTCAAAAATAACGTCGTCGGAACTTGGCAATTGCAAAGTTTTTGCCTGCGCAATAAGCCCTCAGAAACCTTAATTCAGAGTGTAATATTTTTTTCGTTTTGTAGCCAGAACCAGCTGTGGTACGATTATTTTACCGAACAATATGGAAACCCCACAATTATCTCAAAAGGAAATGGACGGGTATCTCGCCCGCGCGAGAGCTTCCGAAAAACGCCGCTTCCCCAAGATACTGCACAAACCGGGAGATAAGCTGAACAGAGTATTCAATTTCATTATGTCCGACTCCTACATGCAGCCCCATTTCCATCCCGACGGCAAAATAGAAGAAATCTGGATTGTGGCCGGGAAACTGGCGGTCATCTTTTTCGACGACAAAGGCACCGTCACCAAATCGGTGATTCTCGAAAAAGGACGCGAGGAATATGTAAAAATACCGGCATTCGCCTGGCACACCTATGTCGTCCTCTCCGACCACGCCGTAACCTACGAAACGATGGTCGGCGTCTACGACCAGAAAACGTGGAAAGACCTGGCGGGGTGGGCGCCGCCGGAGAACGCGGCGGAGAGCAAACGGTATTTCAGCCGTCTAAAAGAAGAAATTCTGAAAAAGGAGCGTTAATCCTTCTTTTCCAGCCAGCGCAGATCGCCAGAAACGCGGCCGCTTGCGAAATAATCCTCCAACACCTGCAGGCGGTAAAATTTCCTGTTTTTGAAGTCAGCAACGCTGAGGTTAATCTCCTTAAACTTGGCGATAATCTCCCGTACGCCGTTTTCAAGGGTCCGCCCCGCTCTGAAACCGGTGAGTGTCTTCCTTATCTTTTCAAATGAAACCTTGTACGTCCTTGTGTCGGTTCCCTTGTGAAGCTTGGTGCGAATAAGCTCCTCCTTGTCCAGCTCCGGATTCTCCGTCAAGAATTTCAACTCGCAACCGGGCACCGCTTTTTGCACAATCTTCGCGATGTCCACGACCCGAAGATTGTTTGACTCGTCGCCGACATTCAATATCAAAAGTTCGCCGCCGCGGTAATCAAGCTCTATGGCGCGTCTCACCGCCTCGCAAACATCAAGGACGTGAACGTTCGGACGCCAAGGAGTTCCGTCGGAATTGAGCACTATCTTGCCGGTCGTAAATGCCATCCCCGCAAACATATTAACAATCAAGTCAAAGCGAATCCGGGGCGATAGGCCGAACACAGTGGCAAATCTCAAGGCAATCGGGGAAAAATCCGCGCCGCTCAAGACCCTCAAATCTTCTTCAATTTGCACCTTATTCATGGAATAGAGGGTCTGCGGATAGAGCGGCGATTCTTCGGTGCACAAATCATCTCCGCCTTTGCCGTAGACAGAACAGCTGGAGGCGAATATGAATCTCACTCCGCGCTTCTTGCACATTTTGGCGATTGCCGAACTGTAGGCGCGCGTCGGATCGTAAACCTTGCTTGCGCCGAGATTGCCCACCGGATCGTTGGAAATCCCCGCGAGATGTACTATCGCGTAGATGCCATCAAAATCTTTTTCCGTGAAGTCGCGCGCGTCGCGGATAATAGTCTCCACCTCCGGCGGCTTATAAAGGACGCTGTCCTTGAAAAATCCGGTATCGTAACCAATGCATCCGAGGCCATTCTTCGCAAGATAATCGCAGAGAACGCTTCCGATGTAGCCGAGCGAACCGGTAACCAATATCTTTTTCATGACCAATTAATTAAAAGACGACACCATCTTTTTTATTCCTTCGCTTATGCCGACCTTCGGACGCCAGCCAATTTCCCGCCCGATCCTTGAAATATCGGCGTAAAAACCGGCGGGCTTCCCGGCGGATCCAGTCAAATCCGCGCCATAAATAAGCTTCGCCACCCTGCGCACCGGCGTGAGTTTTCCCGAACCAATATTATATAGATCGCTCTGATTCTTTTTATGCTTCTCCAGTATCAGGCGCAGGGCGCGGGCCACGTCTTCCACGTAAATGAAATCATTCGCGCTGTCGGGACTTTTGAGTTTGGGGACGGCGCCGTTTCGCATGCCGGTCACAAGATGGGGAATCAGCGAGGTCGGTTTTTGCCCCGGACCATAGACGTAAAAAAATCTCGTCCAGACGAACTCCAGGCCGTTTTCTTCGGCAAATTCCCTGCCGAGACAATGCAGAGCCGTCTTCGCCGCGGAAAAAGCGCTCGTGATGCGGAGCGGCGCGTCTTCCTTCACCGCCCCATTCACCGTGCCGTATTCCCAACAACTTCCAGCCATAACGATTTTCTTGCAGCCCGCATATTTCGCGAGACGCAGGACGTCCAAGCCGTAAGATAAATTTTTTGCGCTCATCTCAAAACCGTAATCTGGTATCCCCTCCCAGGCGAGATGGAGAATTGCGTCCGGCTTGAAACGTCTTACGGAATTTTTCCATTTTTCTATACCGGAAAGATCGCCGCGCAAAATGGCGATGCCCCTTGCGGGATAACCCTCGGCCCTGCGCTGCACAAGTAAAAGCAATTTATGCCCACGCTTTTGCAATTCACGGACCGTAGGTCTGCCGATAAATCCCGTGCCTCCGGTGACGAAAATTCTCATCTTTTGCTTTTAATTATACTCTTCACCGTCTCGAGAGATCTCCGTCGGATTTCATAAGCACCGTACGGCAGCCGGCCGCTGCGCCGGCCTCCCCGTCGCGCGGATCGTCTCCGACGAAAGCGGCGCGGGGCAGATCGATCTGATAATCAACGGCTGCGCGGATGAACATGCCCGGCTTCGGCTTCCTGCAAAAACATCCTTCGTCGGCCCGATGAGGACAATGATATATGCCATTAATGGAAATGCCGTGCTCCTTCAGTTCGCGTTCCATCTCCTTGTGGATATTGAACACATCCACATCGGTCATCAGGCCGCGTCCGACCCCGGCCTGATTGGAAATAATGTATATCTCGTAGTTATGTTTCTTGAGAAGAGCGAGTGCATCGAAAACGGTAGGAAGGAATTTGAATTCCTTCCAGTTCTTTACGTAATCGCCGACCGGCTGGCGCTTATTTATCACGCCGTCGCGATCGAGGAAAATGACCTTGCGGCGCGGGTCGAGGAATCTTTCTGCCAAAGGGAGGCGCTCTGCAGACCCGATGCTGTAATAAGGCGTGTCGGTGACGAAAGCCGCAAGTTTGCCGTCCTTGATCAGGCGAGGCAACATAACTTCTTCAAGCCAGAAATTCTCCGCCGGCATTGAGTCTATCACCGACTTTTCAAAAATAAAAAAACCGGTATCTACTCCGTTCAGGCCCAGCGCTTCGCGTTTACGATCATATGCCATTATGAAACCGTCCTCGGCAAGAACGTTGTTCCTGGTTGTGCCATATCTGTTGGTGTACACTGTCATCGTGGCAAGAGCTTTTTTCTCGGCATGAAAAGCCGCGAGTTTCGCAAGGTCAAAATGAAGATAATTGTCGCAGTAGAGCAAAAGGAAACGCTCGTCCAAGAGTGCTTTAGCGTTGCGAAGACGCGTGCCTGTCAAGTGGTCTACCGGACCAGTAGAATACTCAACCGCAACGCCGAACCTCGAGCCGTCACCAACGTACGCTTTTACTTTTTCATGCAAATATCCGGTGAGAAGCGCAATCTTTTTGATACCGTTCTTTTTAAGAAGATCGAGAAGATAACCCATGAACGGGCGGCCGTCCACCGGCACCAATATTTTCGGAGTGTCGTAAGTATATGGCCGCATCCGAAGACCTATGCCGCCGGCCAAAATTACCGCTTGTGTTACCGATTTTTCCTCAGCCATCTTAATCTTGCGTCTACCTTTTTGTTTTCCTTAAGATATTTGATTTGCGCCAAACGGTTGCACGTCCGCCCGCGGAATTGTTCTTCGGTAAAATCTGCTTTCTTGAACAATTCCACAAGTTCGCGGCCTCCCCGAGCCAAATCCCATTCCGGCTTATAGTAATCCCCGAGCACGGTAAGGATTTTTTTAAAACTCACGCGGTAAGTGCGCGCATCTTTGCCGTGCTCGCCGGTAAAAATAAGCTCACTGCCCGGCACGGCGCGCTGGGCTGCCAGCGCCAAATCCCTAACGGTGAAATTGCCGCCGGGAATTCCAATATTGAAAGACTCGCAGTTCACGAGAGGAGCCGGCGCTTCAAGCGCAGCGATAAAAGCGGCCGAAACATCGCGGACATGGACCACGGGCCGCCAAGGCGTGCCATCGCTTTTTACTTCAATTTTCCCCGTCGTGTAGGCCGAAGCCACCAAATTGTTGAAAACGATGTCGCAACGCAGGTTTGGGCTCGCGCCGAAAACGGTTGACGGTCTCATGCAGACGACGATAAAATCGCCGCCGCACATTTTTCTAAGTTCGCATTCGGCATCCCATTTCGTCCTGGCGTACGCCGTGACGCCATAAGGCCCCGCTTCGTCTTCCGTAAGTTCGCGGCTCGTATCGGCAACGCCATACATGCTCTGCGACGAAGCATAGACAAACCTCTTCACGCCTGCGGCTTTTGCGGCGTTCGCAACCCTCATAGTGCCCTCGAAATTTATTTCCTCGGTAAGCGATGGGTTAAATTCGCCCAAGGGATCGTTAGAAAGCGCCGCAAGATGAACTACTCCGTCAATCCCCTTGAAATCTTCCGGGGATGCATCACGAACGTCCTTTTTTATCTGGCGCTTCGGCCGCTCCACTTCGTAAAGCCCGGTGTCTTCGTAAAAACCAGTATCATAACCGACGACCTCGTATCCTTTTCCCATCAGAACTTCGGCAAGCACCGAGCCGATGTAGCCCAAATTCCCGGTCACTAAAATTTTCTTATCCATACCAATAAATAATAGATGAAAGTATTGTACCGTAAATCGTTTTATCCATCAATTGCTTTCTAATCAATAGCTTCTAACCACTCGACGGGCGTTTTCATATCAAGTCCCATGTGCGGCCGTTCGGTATTGTAGTAGTGAAGAAAATCGGGAATCTCCTTGCGCCACGCGGCAAGAGTGTTAGGGATACGTCGTAAACAGTCCCGCTGAAGCGTTTGGATGAACCGTTCCACATGGCTGTTATCTGTTGGCGTCCGTACGCGCGAGTGGCGATGTGAAAATCCCTGATGCTCGATGACCTTGGTAAACCATTTTGAAAACTCCCCGCCACGGTCGGATTGGATTGTGACGAAAGGAAACGGAGCTGCCGCTTGCGCTTGCTGGACGAACCGTGCGCTTAAGCGGCTTGAGACCTGGGCGGCTGGCCATGCCCACGCCCAACGGGAACATACGTCGATCAAGGCGTACGCATGGAGGTGGTCCATGGCAATACCTTCTTGCATTGAATCGATCTCAACCAATATGCCTGGCTTTGTGGGCATGGGACGCGGAAGATACTGGTGCCACTTCTTCCATTTTGAATATCGCGTGATACCGTGGCGTTTGAGTGTACGCTTCACGGACAAAAGGCTAACGGCAATCTTTTCCTCTTCTAGCCGGTGATGGACGATCTCCGCGCATTGGTCCCGTTCGCTGCGAAGTGCAAGGATGCGGCCAATGACCGCTCGGTCGAGTTCGCGTGGATGATGGTGCGGCCGCGATGAAAGCGTCGGGATGACAAGATGACCGCCTTCGCCATATTCCGTGCCCCGCTTCACCCATAACCGGACCGTACAATGGCTGAACCCATACTTCCGAGCGGCCTTGCGGATACTCCACCCGGACTGCGTGAGCGCGACTGCTTCCGCCCGTACCCGGGGCAGATGGGGATTCTTGGTGTATGCCATGTACATAGCTTTGCAAATTCTTGGGTGGTTACAAGCTATTGAACCACGACATCAATTTGACATTCAAAAGAAAATAGTTTATACTTTCAGCAGTTCTGGACAATTATTCACGCGAGGATTTGCCTTGAGATACGAGAAGAACGAACGCATATTGCTCTATAACGAATTGAAGGATGTGACGTGGGAAGAAGGGAAGCATGTACGGCTGGCTGTCTTGCTGTACCGCCATGCGATCGTGATAGCTTGTTCTAACCGCGGGCGGCAAAAGGCGGAGTTCGCGAACGGAGAATTCCCTTATTTCGCATATATAGAGACCGTGAACCAGAAACGCGAATGGTCCGGCCGCGGCAACAATATTGTGCCGGTCTTGCCAGACGGACGTCTGCTTATGGTCATAGAGGAACGTCCCCCGCACGAGCGCTATCCCGAGAGAGTTAGCAAGGTTAGGCTCTCAAACGGAAATATTATTACTCTCGGAACCATGAAATCGCTGGAATTTCCAGGCGGCGGCATTGAACCGGGAGAAAAAATAACGCTTGGGATTTTACGCGAGCTCGAAGAGGAAACCGAAATTCCCGATCAGAGAGTGCTGCTCTACCGAAGAGTGCACCCCATCATAACCTTCGGTTCCGATGTCGCTTCCGCCAATTTCCAAGCGGTGGTCTACCTCTCCAACCTCCGTTTTGAAAAATGGGCGGAGAACGACGGAGGCCTCCGCGTGGTAGCCCTGACTCCAAGAGAAACGGAATACAACGTGGAAACCGGTGCCATCTCAAGCGGCCAGGCAGCCATACACGGCTGGCAGTTCTATAAAGAAGTCGTTGAAGCGAGAGCAAAGCCAGCCGTTATGCAGCGCCTGATAGACCGCGGCTACTTGTCCATGGAAGAAGTTGAGCTGTGTAAATAACGGCGCCGTCGGCGCGCGGGAGATCCTTCGGAATCGCACCACCCGCGCGCTTTTTTTATTTTCGCCGTGCGTCTCTTTTGTCCAGATACTTAAGCACCTCCTCCCCCGAAATCAAATCTCCTTTTTTGTAGTATCTTTCCATCTTCTCAAACTCTTCAGTTAAAAGCTCGCTGCGCGTTCCTTTTTGAATCCCCTGCGAGTGAATAATATGCTCCTCCCATCTCTGCGACATGCCGACAAAGTTGTATGCCAGAACACGCGCTTTTTCGCGAATAAGTGCCGTTACTGTCGTCACGAAGGCGCGTAACTGATGAAGCGGCGGGGCAACGATATATAAAGTTCTCCATTTACTTTTCTTCGCGTAACGCACGATTCCCCATGCCTCCGCGTGTGTGCTCGGCGGAAAATCAGAAGAAATCTGTACACCGACTATCTTCCTCTCGGGAATACCGAGCTTGACGAGTTTCTTCTTCCAGTTCCCGAATCCCGGATACCCATAACCTTTCTTCGCTCCACAGATGGCAATGCGCTTCACCCGCCCAAGTCTCCAGGCAAGCAATGCGGCCGCGAGGACCGAGGACTCGTTGTCCGCGGTTTCCCCGAAAAGATAGGCGGCATCTGCTGCGCGCGCCGGCGAGGTGTCACAGAGAACACGCGTCACCAACTCGTCGAGCTCGAAATACGTGGAGCGAACGCCAGTCGCAGTTCTCATTCCTCCTTCTTTTCGATAACTCAAGCATTTTGTCGCTCAGACTTCCACGGACGGCAAGTTCTTCGGCTCAACAAGCGGCCAGTTCGCGTCTTTATCTGAAATCACCGCCGGCACCTTGAACGGCCACTCCATTTTGAAATAGGAGTCGTTCCAACGTATGCCGTGTTCGTGCTCCGGTGAATACGTCTCGCTCACAAAATATTGCAGTTCGGAGTTGTCTTCCAGAACCTGTATGCCACTAGCGCAGCCCTTCGGGCACAAAACCATGTTCTTTTTTTCCGGTCGGAGCTCCACCGAAATCCATTGGCCGTAAGTCGGAGAATTCCTGCGGATGTCAAGCGCTACGTAATAAAATCCTCCACGCAAGCACTGGAGAATCTTGTCTTCCGCCTTTGGCACCTGCTGGTAGTGCATTCCCCGCGTCGTGCCTTTTGTTTTATTGAAGGAACGGTTGATGTGCACGATGTTGTAGTCAATACCTTGTTTGGCAAATTCCTCTTTGGCGAAATTCCGCACGAAAAATCCGCGCTTGTCAGCCTTCGGTTCAAGTTCAATCACCCACACGCCCCTTAGTTTTGTTTCTTTGAAAATCATGATTTGAACAACTTATTTGCCTTCATTTTAACACACGTGGTTCGTTTGGAAGCGGAATTATGTAGGAACCCCTGAAGTGATGCTTATTTTTGAGCATGTTTATAATCTCGTCCGCGAAATTCCAGGCAAGAATGAACACTGTTTCGGGATTGCGACTCATTCCCGCCTCGGCGTTTTCAATCCGGATGTGCGTACCGGCGGTATAACGCCCCTGTTTCAGGGGGTTTAAGTCGATGATTGCAGGCAAAATCCTGGAATCGATGCCGCAAAAGTTCAACATCGTCGAGCTACGGGCGGAAGCGCCCCAGCCCACAAGCTTGCTCGGGTTGACGGCTCTCAAGATCGAAAGAAGTTTTTCGCGATGCGCGAACGAACGTCTGGCGAAATTTTCCCAGCTTTCCAGTCGGTTGACGCCGCTTTTTTCTTCTTCGCTGCGATACCGCGAAACCGCGGCCGCCTGCCCGGTCTTGCGCTTCCTCGCGTAAGTAACAATCCCTCCGCCGCTTATCAGACTCGGCGCAATATCAAAGACGTAGAGGCCATGGTCGGCAAGCAGTCTCTCCAGGCTGGCAAGCGTGAAATAGCAAAGATGTTCGTGGTAAATCGAATCATAATGAAGCTTCTCCAAAATTATCCGCCCGTAGTGCGTTTCGATCGCGAGCACGCCACCGTCCGCAAGCGCCTCCCGGAGGCCGTCGACAAAATCGTGTGTGTTAGCGACGTGAGGGAGCACGTTCCGCGCAAAAACCATTTTCGCCCGGCCCTTCTCTTTGACAATCTCCCGCGCCGCTTGAATTCCAAAAAACAGGCATTTCGTGGGAACTCCTGCCATCTCAGCCATATCGGCGATGTTCTTGGCAGGATCGACTCCCAACACTTCGTATCCGTCGCGTATAAAAGGCCGCAGGAAAGTGCCGTCGTTGGAGGCGATTTCCAAGACATAACCACCCTTGCCGCCTTTCCCGCCTTCAGCCCGGGCGACAAGTTCCTTATAAAACTTTTCCGCAAAATCATTGGCCGCCTTCGACGTCCCAGTCACCCAAA
This sequence comes from uncultured bacterium, assembly GCA_963844965.1. GTDB lineage: Bacteria > Patescibacteriota > Minisyncoccia > UBA6257 > 2-01-FULL-56-20 > REEB91. Next base: position 63,307 of record CAWJQC010000008.1, read on the forward strand.
CGTAGTTGGAGAACAATACTTTCGGATCAACGGTATAACCCAACTGAACCAGGCCGCAGTCCGCGCAAAAATACAGGGCAAGCGGATAGAATATTTCCTTCTCGGTCGGGCTCGGCGGCAAGGAGTTCGCAAGCGGCTGTTGCCCCAGATCAAAAAATGGCTTAATACTTGAACTCCGGCACACCCGACACGAGGTAATATTTTCCATCTCTTTAGAGTAATCTCAAAAAGCGTGAAAGGCAAACCGTACATGGCTTGGCTGGTGGGAGCGATGCCAATCTCAATCGTTTATGATTTTAAATTCGGGCAGAGGAACGATGAACTTGCCTCCGCGCGCGAAAAATTCTTTCTCTCTTTCCCGGAATTCGTTCAGAAAGTGCCAAGGAAGTACCAGAAAATACTCCGGCTTCGCTTTGCGCGCCTCCTCCTCGGAAATTATCGGGATCATCGTGCCCACCGTATATTTTCCCCATTTGTCCGGATTTCTGTCGGCGGCCGCAGTTATCAGATCGCTGTCCAAACCAAAGTATTGCAAAAGCGTATTTCCCTTCGTGGAAGCTCCGTAAGCGTGCACTTTCCTGCCGGCGCGCACTTCCCGCCCGATGAAATCGCATACCTTGCTTTTGATATCTTTGACGCGCCGCACGAAATCTTCGTAAACCTTCTCGCCGCTCAATCCCATGTCCTTTTCGCTCTTCCGCATACCTTGGACGCGGGCCATGCCGCCCGGCGCTTCAAGTTTGCTCCCTTTTTTTCTGATATACGCGCGGAAACTGCCCTCGTTAATGTCGCGCAATTCCAAGTCGAACACTTCCAATCCGTGCCGCACGAGAAGATTTTCCAGGGAAAGAAGCGAATAGAGCTCGAGGTGCTCGTGGCAGATGCCATCAAAGGCGTTGCGCTCCAGCGCCCACGGCAGATAAGCCATCTGAACAACAAAAAGACCGTCGTTATCAAGGCATCGCACCACGTCGGCGACAAAAGCATTCGGGTCTTCAAGGTCATAGAACATGGCGATTGCTGTTATGATCTTCGCTTTCCTGCCCCCAAACCCACTTCTCCATCCTTCAAACTTGAAAAAATCGGGAATAACTTCCGTGAGCCCTTCACGACCGTATTTTTCCACAATATTGCGCGCCGGCTCAAAGCCGACGGTATTCAACCCAGGGATCGCGTACGAACGCAGAAGAGTTCCGTCGTTAGAACCGATGTCAATCACGTAATCACCCGCGCGGAGCGGAACCTTTTTCTCGGCCGCCGATGTTATTGAGCCCAATTCATCGGTCATCGTCTTGTTCATGCCGGAACGATACCAATAATTGCGATAGAGGGATTCGTGCGGAACCGTGTGCCGCAGCTGCAAGAGCCCGCAGCCGCCGTTCGCTTCGTTGCAAAGCACAAGTTCAAGCGGCGCTTTTTTTCCCTGCCGCGCGTCGTCCACGAAGTCGGAAACGTACAAATCGCCCAGAGAGAGAACGGGCAGAAGGGGCGAATGGCCGCAGACGCGGCATGATTTTCTGACCGACATTTGTGGGTTCATAATATTCTTTGGATAATCGCACAGGTCCCGATTTTTTACAACTACAAATTCCCTTATTGCCTATTGCCTATTGCCGCCAACCTCAAACATCTCTTTCGCAAATTTCTCCCAAGACATATTCTCTTTGACAAATTTCTGACTGGCGGAGGCAATTCTGTAATATTCTGCCGGACGGTTTATAAGACGCCTGATCTGCGCGGCAATTTGTCTGGCGCCAAAGGATCCACGAGAACCGCTGTTTCGTTGTCCCTAACGGCTTCGCAAACATCGTTGGTGCGGCAAACGATCGATGGCAAGCCCGCCGCCATCGCTTCAAAAAGAACCATCTGCCAACCAAAGCCGTGCCGCGGCGGAGGAAGATAGAATCGGCAAAACTAAGAAGTCGCTTGTCGCATAAATTTCTTTGAGTTCCTTTTCTGTCGCGCCATCAAACATCAATTCTACAAAGGAAGCCAGACCGCGTTCGCCGACAAAGCGCCTGAGCTCTTCGGCATAAGCGTTCTCCTTCCAAATATTTTTGCAGACAATCGCGGCGCGAACGTCAACTCCATCGCCGCGCAGGATCTTTACGGCATCCACGATATCCTCAAAACGCCGGTACTTGTTCAAAGCTCCGACGCCGAGGAGACGAAACGTCTTTCTGCCTTCAATCTTTTTCGGCGGCGCGTAAAATTCGTTGAAATCGATCCCGGTCCAAATGATTTCGGTCCTTATGCCCCGCTCTTCCATCCATTTTTTGTTGCGCGATACAAGCGTCTTCCCGAAATCTATAAAACGGTAATACCGCCGCTCCTTGAAATCTTTAAGATAGTTGAAAATCCTGCTCAGGATATCGTACAAAAAATTATCCTTCGGCAAGTATATATAGGGCGGATCGGCCATATACCAAACGATTTTCGCCTTGCCGTTCCGCCTCCTGTAAAATTTGGCCACTTTATACGAAAAATCATGAACGTTCACGAAGTCAAAATCGTCATCCATCGCCGCGGCAATTTGCCCGGCCATCGCGACAACCCGCCGCTCCTGTTCTATTTTTTCCACAATCCTGACAATCAAATTGTCGCTCGTGTACTGCCATTGCGCTGGTTTTCTTGGCCGCACGTTCCTTATCTCAAGCCCCTTCCGCAGTTCCGGATAGACGCCCTCGTTAAAATCCGGAGCGTAGATAATCACCCTATGCCCTGCCCCGAGAAGCGCGTGCGCTTCTTCGTAGATAAGTCGGACCCCGCCGGCCTGCCACGATAAATTAAAACAAGTAATAGCAATTTTCATTGGTTAGATCCGCTTGATAAAAATATCGGCGCTCTTGTTGTTTTTCACGGTATATCCGGAGAGCAGACATTCCGTAGAGACGGGCCCCCGACAACGCCTTTTCTATCGTCAATTTCAAAGAAGGAAAACCCCACGTTGCTCAAGGCTTCCAAATATTCGCATGGATCCGTTCCAAACATCTTGAGCCCGGCTGGCCAGAACTCCGAAACTATCTTTACCCGCGGATTTCTTTGCAGCAATTTTTTCATGCCTGCCAGCACTCCGCCCTCCGCTCCCTGCACATCTATTTTGACAAAACTGACCGGCTTGTCGGCGAAATAATCGTCCAACGACACAGCTTTAACATCCACCGACCGGCGCCTGAGGTTCCGGGCGCCAGCTTATCGTATAACGCCGAACCCTTATCCCAGTCCTTGGTTTTTTCATAAGGATCATAGATGCGATGGTCGCCAACATTATAATCGGAAATGAATAATTTCACCGTACCCGATCTTTCGCAAACGGCGGCCGGTATGATCTGGGTGTTATTATAACCGTTGACTTCCATGTTTTTCTTCAACAACCCCACGTTCACCGGCTCCGGTTCAAAAGCGAAAACCCTGCCCCCGGTCCCACAGCCCTTGCAAAAATCAGCGTGAAAAACCCGATATTGGCACCGACGTCGATTACCGTATCTCCCTTAGCTATATTCTCCTCCGCAACGGCAATCTCCCCGCGACTTCTTTCCGACTCCGACCATACAGATAGTTCCAAATTGTCGTAAGGATCCAAAAAAACAGTGTGGCCGCGGAATTTGACGCTCTCTGGCCTGCCGCTACGGACTGCTTCGCTCATCCATTCACGTATTGAACCGAGCGGCCATATTTTATGAAGGCCGAGGCCGCCGAAAAATCGGAGCCCGAACTTGTAAATAAAAACCAGTGGTGTTCTGATGATTTTTTTCATGTCACATATCGGTCGCGCGTTATTCACTGATTACTTTAAAAACAGTTTCCGCAAAATACTCCGGCATAAACCTTCTGAAGGCGGGCGATTCCAGATAACGCCGTATCGCGTTTCTGTAATCTTCCATCTCTCGCGGCGTCAAGGCACGTAGGAACGTCCTCAGTTCAGCGTAGTCTTTGAACTTCCTCATGTCTATAAAACAATCTGCAGGAACATCCTCTTCTATATCGGGAGCACCCCAATACACCGGAATCGTGCCGGCAAAGAAACAATCAAAGATCTTTTCGGTAACATAACCTGGCCATATGGAATTTTCAAAGCAAAGAGAGAACTTATAATCGCTTATCGTGGCCGACTTGTTCTCGGCCCTACCTCTCCAGATCTTTTTTATAAAAGGCAAACCGCTCGCTTCCCAGTGGCCGCCGTACAAATCAACCTCGCCTTCATATTTGCTGAAAAATTCCAGAGCGCGAACACGTTCGCTGTATAATTCCACTCCCCAAAAGCCTTTCGCCCGCCACCAATTGTTCATCATGACCATAAACGATTTCCGCGGTTTCCGGAAATATTCCGAATTCAGGACCTTCAAGTTTTGGGCGTGATAGAAATGAGGGAAGCCGTCAACTTTCGGGACAAAAAGTGATTTGTCAAAACGGCTGACGATGGATGAAATGTTTCTGTAAACCCATGGGTTATTCACCGGCGATTCCCACTGCATCAGAATTTTTTTAGGGAAATACCCAAGGATTTCCGGTAAATGTTCGTTCTTGAGCGGGAACGGTTTTTTTCTCCGCACCAGATTCATCAGACCGTACAATAATTTATAAAATCCGACCGGCGGATAGTTGAACACGATTACGACGTCGTTCGGGCTTCTGTCGTTGGCATTCAAAAAATCTATAGTATGAACCTCAATGCCACGGCCGTTAAGATAGATTTTCAAAAAATCAAACGGCGGCGCGCTGTCGCCGTTCCTCGGCGGCAAAAAAAGCTTGTCGCCCATTTCCTGTTCTGAAAACGGCACGATATAGACCACTTTTTTCATTTTATTCATAGGCATCGCTTATCGGGCGCACGACAATAAGTCAGCAACGACATTTGCCTCTCTAAAAATTTTCTTCATACCACGCGATGGTTTTTTTGAGCCCCTCCTCAAAATTAGTTTTCGCGCGGAAGCCGAACTCGCGCTCGGCGCGCGAAACATCAAGAAGGCGCCTCGGCTGACCGTCGGGTTTGGTTGTGTCCCACCGAATCGCGCCTTTGTATCCCATAAGTTTGCAAATCAGCTCAACCAAATTTTTTATGGAAATTTCCATTCCCGAACCGAGATTTACTGGATTCCCACCATCATAATTCTCCGCGGCGCGGACTATGCCTTCGGCCGCGTCTTCTACGTACAGGAATTCACGTGTCGCGCGTCCCGTACCCCAGACATCTATAAAATCCCCGCGCTTTCTCTTCGCATCGGCGACTTTCTTAATTAGCGCCGGGGTCACGTGAGAACTTTTTGGGTCAAAATTATCCCGGGGACCGTATAAATTGACCGGAAGAAGGTAGACAACGTTCATCCCGTATTGTTTCCTGTACGCCTGCGCTTGTACGAGGAGCGCTTTTTTCGCCAAGCCATAGGGAGCGTTTGTTTCCTCGGGATAACCGTTCCAAAGATTCTCTTCTCTGAACGGCACCGGCGTGAATTTCGGATAGCTGCAAATAGTGCCGAGGGCGACAAATTTCTTCACTCCAGCTCCATGCGCCGCATCAATCATATTCACACCCATGACAATGTTATCGTAAAAAAGCTCGCCGGGTTTTTCCTGATTGAAGCCGATGCCGCCGACCTTCGCCGCAAGGTGAATCACCAGATCTTTTCCCCGGACAACTCTGTCACAATCTTCGCGATCCCGTAAATCACGTTCCGCCGACCGCGGCACAAAGATATTTTTCTCCGGCACGCCACTTTCAATAAGTCTCTCAACAACAAAAGAACCGAGAAATCCCGCGCCGCCCGTAACCAGTATTTTTTTATCCTTAAGATTCATAGCCGTGATAGATAATTGTTTTTCTAAGACCATTCTCAAAGTCAGTGGTCGCTTTAAAGCCGAACTCGCGTTCTGCACGGCTGGTATCCAATACTCGCCGCGGCTGACCTTCGGGCCTTGAGGCGTCAAATCTCAACGTTCCTTCGTAATTCATTAGTTTCTTTATCAATTCGGCAAGCTCTTTTATGGAAATTTCAAATCCAGAACCAAGGTTCACCGGTTCCGCCTTGTCATAAACTTGAAGCGCGCGGACGACGCCTTCGGCAGAATCTTCCACGTAGAGAAAGTCGCGCGTGGCGCGGCCGGTGCCCCAAACTTCAACTTCCGGGAGACCGTTTCTTTTTGCGTCTCCCACGCGTCGGATGAGCGCGGGTATCGGACCGCCATCATTGTGTTCCCCCGGCCCGTACATATTCGTCAGCAAAAGATGAACAGCATTGAAGCCATACTGTTTACGATAGGCCTGTGCCTGGACAAGAAGCATTTTTTTGGCAACGGTATAGGGAGCATGCAATGGCTCAACCGGTCCGCCCCACAAGTCGTCTTCGCGGAAAGGCAGACGGGCGTTGTCCGGATACTCAGTCGCGCTGCCAATGGTGACAAATTTTTCCACGCCGGATTTTCGCGCCGCCTCCATCAATTCCACGCCCATCATCAGGTTGTCGTAAAAAGTCTCCGCGGGTTGTGAACTCGTGAAGTTCGACATCCCCGGTAACAGCCGCGGCGTGGATCACCAGATTCGCTCCAGCAACGGCCTTCTCGCAATTGTCGCGCAGGCGCAAATCAAGTTCGGCCAATTGCGGCGCAAAAATATTCTCCTTCGGAACGCCGCGCTCCAAAAGTTTGCGCGTAAGATGTTTTCCGAAAAACCCGGCTCCGCCGGTCACGAGGACTTTTTTATTACTCAGATCCATTTTCACTGTTTTTAATAAAATAACATTGCCCCCGATTGCGGTCAACGAACCGATTTCAATCAAAGCCAGCCAAACCAAGCATTTCCTTAACGTACCGCGGCCAGCGCCTGTCAATCCGCGAAAACCAGCGAAGTTCGGAACTTTGACCATCGGGATGGGGTAACTTTCCGGCGCCCGCCTCCGCCAAAAACACGGAATTGACCGTGTGCACTGGCGGTCCGAACTCGCTATTATTGAAAATCGTTCCTCTCGCAGCTAGTAGTTTTTTGATCTTAATATCGCGCAAGCCGGTCTCTTCCCGTATTTTTCGTTTCACCGCGTCCTGAAGGATTTCGTTTTTCAAAATCCTGCCGCCGATGAGCCACCACTTGCCACGCATCGGCCTGTTCTTTCTTTTGCACAATAAAAATTTGCCGCGCGAGCGGACAACCGCATCCACACACGGAACCGGAACGACCTCCAAAATCTTCCTGTATAAACCGGCGGCGATCAGCCGCGGACCAAGCCTTATTTTTCTTCTCATCTCCTTCGGAAATGACGTGCGCTTAAAAACTCCCGGTGCGTCCGGCGAAATTCGGCAACTCGCACTTTATCTGCTCGGCGTAGCTGTGGAGATTATATTTCTCCAAATCGTATTTCAGCATGATCTTAACAATGTCCTCAAACTTGGTTCTCGCTTGCCATCCCAACTTTTCTCTGGCTTTGCGCGTGTCCGCTATCAAATTTTCAACTTCCGTCGGCCTGTAATATCTAAGGTCAATTCCGACGTAATCATGCCAGTTCTCTATGCCGACCTCCTTAAAGGCCGCTTCTACGAAATCCTTAACGCTGTGCGAAACGCCAGTACCTATCACGTAATCTTCCGCTTTCGGCTGCCGCATCATAAGATACATCGCCTCGCAATATTCCGGCGCGTAACCCCAGTCGCGGCGCGCGTCCAAATTACCCAAATAAATTTTTTTATCCAGACCGGCGAGAATTCTTGCGATGCCGCGCGTTATTTTTCTCGTGACAAACGTCTCGCCGCGCCGCTCCGATTCGTGATTGAAAAGTATGCCGTTCACGGCAAAAATTCCGTAGGCCTCCCTGTAATTCCTAACCGTATCAAAAGCGAACACTTTCGCGACCCCGTAAGGACTGCGCGGGTAGAAGGGAGTGTTCTCATTTTGCGGCGGCGGCGAAGCTCCAAACATCTCGGAACTCGACGCCTGATAAAATCTTATTTTTTTGCCGACGTGTTCCTCGTAGTCTTTTATCGCCTCCAACATCCTCAAAACTCCCAGACCCGTGACATTCGCCGTATATTCCGGAATATCAAAAGAAACGCGCACATGCGACTGCGCACCTAAGTTGTAGATTTCGCCCGGTTGGATCTTATAAACAAGCCTTCTTATCGTGTTGGCGTCGGCGAGGTCGCCGAAGTGCAGAATCAGCCGCCGCCCGGATTCGTGCGGATCCTGATATATATGGTCCAATCTCCCGGTGTTAAAAGTTGAAGCCCGGCGCATGATGCCATGTACTTCATATCCCTTAGCGAGCAACAATTCGGTGAGATAAGAACCGTCCTGACCGGTTATGCCGGTGATGAGAACCTTAAGCATAGCGTAATCTATAGCACATTGTTAAAAACAGTCAAGCCATCGCGGCTTCGCGATGCGGAACGTAAAAATGGCATCCCCAGAATAATCGCAAGTTATTTATTTTTCCCCGATCCCGATGAAGAGGCCTGGCTTCGTATCTGCGCCAAATACTGATCAAGCGCCTGCGGCGTTCGCGTGTCGCTGGGCCATAGATTCATAATTTCTTGGGCGGTACTAATAGTGTCCTTCACGTCGCCCTCCATCCGGTAAACGTCAAACAGGCCGAAAAGAAACTGCGGCCGCTCGGGTCCGAGCGCCAATCCCTGACTGTAGTATTCATACGCCTCCTGAAGATATTTCACTTCATTTGTTTTGGTGTAAGCCACTTCGTTGATCGCTCCCAAAATATAAAGATTCTGCTCAAAACTCATACCCCGCCCCCGATCAACAATCGGCTTATAATAACTCTCAATGTAATCAACCATCTCCCCTATCGATTTCTGATCGCTATTTTGCTGAACGCTTCCTAAAACTATGTTTGCGATATTTCTCACCAGTTCCTCTTGGCCGATCGGCGACCAATAATCAAGCGGCACCGATACCTTTTTCTCGAATTCCGAGAGGGAGCGGGCGGAGTTTAAATTCCTCAGGGTGTCTATAAATGTCTGCGACTTAACAAGAGGCCGAAGATTGCCTATGTAGGCGATGCACAACAAGAATGCCGAGATTAAAATCCCGATGATTTTTTTAAGCGTAGGATTCATTATTGTGTAAATATAAATAATAATAACCAAAGGCAAAAAACAGGAAAAGATTCACGTACATCGGCAGGACGTCAAAGATGGCAACGCCCTGAACGAGGTAGCCGATGGGCAACGATATCATGAGGGCCCTGACGATCGGCGAATGCTTCGTGGGCGACGATTCGGCTTGCCTTACGGCGTTAACCGCTTCAGCGCCATTTTTTCTGAGTGCTCCCCAAAAAACAGCGGCAAAAATACTGAGATAGCTCAACAAGCCCAAAATTCCTGTTTCGGACAAATAATCAAAGTAAATGCTGTGAGCCCGGTCAAACCATGTTTCCGAACTCGTGCCCGGAATATAGTGGCGCGGGTTGAAATACTTATCAAAAACCGAGCTGAAATTTTCCGCTCCCCAGCCCAAAACCGGCCTCTCCAAAAAACCACGCCACGCCGAACCCCAAGTCCAAAAACGAGTACTTGTTGTTGGATCGGTGAGGTTGACGCGCCCGGAACCCACCATATAAGCTCCGAGGACAACGGCGAGAACCTGAAATCCCAACAAAACCCACCAGAGATATTTCCTCTGGCGCGCAAACGCAATCAACACGGCCGTAAACATCACATAAAGAGATAGGGCGACGAGAGAGAAACCACCTAGCGGCATGTCAAACATCCGGCCGCCCGGCAGGTTCTGTACAAAAACACTGTTCCTGTAGCGCACGAGCACGCTGCCCGCGATAAGCAGAAAAGCAAGTATGCCGAGCGAGAATGGGCGGAATTTCGGCATTGCGAAACCCAAATATATGAGGAACGTCAAAATTGCCACAATAAACCCCAAAAACGCTCCGCGCGTTTGGCTGAGCATGAAGAAAAAGAACAACGCCGCAACTAACGCTATCCAGCCAATCATCACAAGTGTCTTCCTGCGTTTTGCGCTTGTCGCCCAGAGGTACGCCGCGTAGAACATCGCGAACATCAGATACGGCGCGACATATGCCGGATTTCCTAACGAACCCTGAATGCGCAAATTCGGGCTTACAATCTTGCTTAACCAACCACTTGGCGCCGTACCGCCCTGGAATGGGCTGATAAAACTATTGGCCCAGCCCAACTGGGCAAAAACGCCGTAGAGAACCAAGAGACCGGCCGCGACAAGTGAAACCTTAAAAATGGCGCGCCAATCGTTCTCCTTTTTTAACAATAAAACGAGCAGGACGAAAAATACGTAGTAGTGAAGCATCTCAAAGCCGCCCTCACCGCGTTCGTAATTTGACCAAAAAGCCGCGTGCGGGTCGTAAGCAAAAATTGAAGAGAGAAGAAAAACAAAAACGAAAAGCGAGACGGCGATGAAAACCGGTTTCTTATAGACATCTTTTACAAGAGCTTCCACTTCTCCGTCTCTGGACTCAAACGCCCACCAGAGAACAAAAAATATGAGCGCAAGTTCAACCGAAAATCTGAAAAAGTAATCTTTTCCGCCAATGAACGGGAAAAAGGTTGAGGTCATCACGACAACCACGCTAAAAACCGCGAGATAGAGGTAATATCTCGCCACACCAAGCAATCTCGGTTTTTGCCAGAGACCAAATAAACCGATAACGCCGAATATTATTACCGAACCGGCCAAGGTCGGGATACTGCCAAAGCCCATCGCTATGAGAACGAGGGCCGCTGCACCAATTTGGCCGTAAAGAAGATATCTTGAAGAATTGTGCATGAAAAAATTTGCGAAGTGCTTATCGCGAAGCGTTGAATGATTTGCGATTTGCGCTACGCACAATACCAATCTTTAGCGGGCGCACCCGGTAGTGAAAACTCGACCGAATAATTTGCCGATTTTTTCTTTATCTCCAATTGTACCATTATGATAACTCAATTAACCAACCCTGTGAATATTTTCTCCGCCTCTTGGCGGAGCAGTCAAGTTTCTACTACCGGGCGTATTCTACCGCCCTCATTTCTCTTATCACGTTTACTTTAATCTCGCCAGGGTATTTTAACTCAGATTGTATCCTATTGGCAATCTCTCGCGCAAGTTCCAGAGCCCGGAAGTCGTCGATCTTTTCAGGCACCACGAATACGCGCAACTCCCGGCCGGCAGATATGGCGTAAGCGTTTTTGACCCCGGGGAATTCCATGGCGATCTTTTCAAGGTCCGCTAGCCGTTTTATATAAGCCTCGAGTGTCCCCCTGCGGGCTCCAGGCCGCGCGGCCGAAAGAACATCCGCCGCCGCAACCACATAGGCCTCCGGCGAAGCATATGGGTAGTCGTCGTGATGCGACTGCATCGCCTCAATAACCCGGTCATTTATACCATATTTCTTTAAAATTTTTCTTCCCAGCTCCACGTGTGTTCCCTCAACCTCATAATCTATCGCCTTGCCGATATCGTGGAGCAATGCTCCGCGTTTGGCCACATCAACGTTCAGGCCAAGTTCGCCGGCTATCATACCGGAAAGATAGGCCATCTCAAGCGAGTGCGTCAGAACGTTCTGGCCGTAACTGGTCCTGAAATTCAAACGCCCCAAAAGCTGCAAAATCTCCTTGGGCAGGTCAAAAATCCCGATGTCCTGAGCCGCCGCTTCGCCAATTTCCTGAGTACGTTTTTGAAGTTCGTCCTTCGCTTCTTCCACTTTTTCCTCAATTTTCGCCGGCTGGATCCGGCCGTCTTTTATCAACTTGTCCAAAGCGATCCTGGCCACTTCCCTACGGTAGGGGTCAAAAGAAGAAATGATGACGCTGTCCGGCGTTTCGTCTATCACGAACTCCACTCCCGTCGCGCGTTCCAATGCCCTGATGTTTCTTCCTTCGCGTCCGATTATCTTCCCTTTCAGTTCTTCGTCCGCCAAAGGATACATAGTCGTCGTAATTTCCGAAACCTGCGACCGAGAATAGCGCTGAAGAGCCGTGGTTATTATACCCACAGATTTTTTCTCAATTTCCTCGTGATTTTCTTTCTCTATTTTTTCAAGAGAACGCGCAAGATCTTCGTTATATCTCTCCTTGATCTGACGCAAGAGCTCTTCCTTCGCTTCCCCGGAACTCAATTTCGCAACGGACTCAAGCCGTGATTGGATTAAATTCTTTGCGGACTCCAGCTCCGTCTCTTTTGTTTTTATGGATTCTTCCTTGGCCCTCAAATTGCGCTCCTCGGCGCTCAAGGCATTGAGTTTTTTGTCCAAATTCTCCTCGCGGCGCAAAAGCCGGGACTCTAAAGAGTCAATCTCTCTTTTACGGTCGCGTTCTTCGTTTTTAAGCTCAACCAAAAGCGAGGCGGCCTTATCCTTCGCCTCCAAAACAATCTCTTTCGCTTTGGTCTCCGCCTCTTCCCAAGTTTCTTGACCCGCTCTTCTGCCGAGCCTAACTTCTTAGATACCCAAAATTTCCTACCCAAGTAACCTGCCGCAAATCCAACTAAAACGGCGGCAACCATAAGTGCCGTTGAATTTCCCATGGTATCTTAGTCCTAAATTTTTCACGAGATAACGCGATGCCAATACGAACACGTGCCAGTGATACCAACTGAATGAATTTGTATCGCCAGTAAAACTTTTATATTGGTATCGTTCTAGAATTCTTTAGGAATTTTGATGACTTTTATAACGTACTTACATTGTAGCGCGAAATCGTAAAATTAGTCAATACCCAGAAAATCCTTTAAAATATAGGTATGTCAAAACGTTCCGTTATTCTCATAATCCTGGATGGTTGGGGAATCGGCAGAGATGACGAATCCAACCCGGTTCACGTTGTAAATCCGCGGACGTTCAGGTGGCTGGCGGATAATTTCCCGATGACGAGCCTGCGGGCCTCGGGAATATCCGTCGGCCTACCCTGGGGAGAAACGGGCAACAGCGAAGTGGGGCATCTCACGCTCGGCGCCGGTAAAATCGTTTACCAGTACTACCCGAAGATAATGATGGCCATCCGCGACGGGAGTTTTTTCAAGAACGACGCGCTTCTTCAGGCTCTTCAATCACGCCAAAAAAAATAACTCGTCGGTGAACGCGGCGGGCTTGACCGAAGCCAACGTTCACGCCTCATTAGACCACGTCCAAGCGCTCATAAAAATGGCCGACACAATGAACGTCCCCATAAAACTTCACCTCTTCGCCGACGCCAAAGACAGCCCACCGCAAACCGTTCAGAAATTTTTAAAAGAACTGCCGAAAGACAAAATCGCAACCCTCATCGGCCGCTATTACGCCATGGACAGAAGCCGCGAATGGCAACTCACCAAAACCGCCTACGACAATATGACGGGCAGTGCCGGCGCGGTAGTTGAAGACCCAACCGAAATGATCCTTGACACGTTCAAGCAAGGGCTCACGGAAGAATATCTGCCGCCGATGCGCTTCGGCTCGCCTCGCGACAACTCTGGCGAAGCGGGCGAAGATAAAACCATAAAAGACGGCGACTCCCTGATTTTTTTCAACTACCGCGAGGATTCAATCAGGCAGCTCGCCGAGTCGTTCATTCTCAAAGATTTCAACGATTTCCCGACCATAAAGTTCCGGGATCTCAAAGTTGTCACAATGACGCATTATGAAGACAAGCTTGACGTACCGGTCGCGTTTGAAGGCGATACCGTCACCTATCCTCTGAGTAGGGTCATAAGCGACGCCGGAAAAATCCAGCTAAAACTGGCCGAAAGTTACAAATACGCCCACGTCACCTTTTTCTTCAACGGTTACCTTGAGCCGGCGTTCAAAAACGAATACAGGGTTTTGATACCGTCAATCCAAACACCGCGACCGGAGGAACATCCGGAAATGATGGCCTCCGCGATCACCGACCGGCTTCTTGAAGCGGCGCAGGATGGAGGCTTTGATTTCATACTCGTGAACTACGCAAATTCCGATACCATCGGCCACACCGCGAACTACGAAGCGGGATTGAAAGCTGTGGCCACGATAGACAAGGAGCTCGGCCGCCTGCTCAAAGTCGCCGTAAATCCGGAAACGGTTCTCCTCATCACTTCCGACCACGGAAACATAGAGGAGATGATGAACCCGACGACCGGTCTTCCCGAAAGCCAGCACGACCCGAACCCGGTGCCATTCTATCTCATTGCCCCGGAATTCAAAGGCAGAAAATTCGTGAACTCAGAAAATATGCGGAACGAAACCTTGGGAACGCTTGCCGACGTCGCACCGACGGTTCTAGAATTGATGAACTTGGAAAAGCCGGCGGATATGACGGGAAGGAACTTACTGGAGGGGTTGATGTGAAAGCTAAATTCAAAAGTGTTCAAACTTTCAACTTTTGAACCGAATTTTTGAAAAACCGCTTGCGGCGCAAAATGTTATAATAAGAACGATGAAGCTGTTGGCAAAAATAGTCATAACCATCGCCATAAACGCCTTCGCTTTATGGGCGGCGGCGACTTATATTCCGGGGTTCAAAATCACATCCGACCTCAAACAAATCATAATCATCGCCCTTATTTTTTCTGTGTTGAACTTCATCCTGAAGCCAATCATAAAACTCATACTCGGACCAGTGATAGTTCTCACGCTCGGCCTTGGCATCGTCCTCGTAAACGCAATCATCTTGTATCTCCTTCCCGTTTTGGCAAATCATCTTGACATCCTCAAAGGAAGCATTAGTATTGAAACCATTCCCGCGCTTATATACGGCACGATTCTCATCGGGCTCATAAATTTCGTGCTACATCTGGCAATAAAGTAAGTTAAAAATTGAAAAATCAAAGTGCAAAGTAATGGCGTAAAGATTTTAAATCTTTAATTGTCATTTTTGATTTTTATATTTTAAATTTTATTCCATGTTCGTCGCCATTCTACAAATCATCGTTTCCGTTATTTTGGTCGTGCTTATCCTGCTCCAAGAGCGTTCCGCCGGCCTCTCGGGAATTTTCGGCGGCGAAGGCGGCGGATTTTACCAAACGAGGCGCGGCCTGGAAAAGCTTATTTTCGTGGCGACCATAGTGCTTGCCGTCATATTTGTTGGACTCGCCGTGTACCAGCTCGTCTACGGAAAATAGCCGCGTGATGCCAATATACGAATGCATGCGAATTATTCGTATCCATTCGTATCATTAGTACAATTTGTATATTAGTATCGTAGTTCCATGCTTAAAAAAATTTATTCTGTCTTTACGCGCGACGAACGGATAATATTTTGGACGGCGCTCGCAGCCGTGGCCGTGAGCGCCACGGCGCTCGCCGGTTTCGGATTTATAACCAACACGCACGACGTCCCGGCACTCGGCGGCGAATACACGGAAGGAGTTCTGGGCGAACCTGTCTACGCAAACCCCGTCACCGCGTCAACGGAAATAGACAAGGGTCTCGTGCGGCTCCTGTTCGCGAACGTTTCCCAGCTCGCGGATAAAATTGAACTTTCCAAAGATGGACGAACGTGGGATGTGCGCCTCAAGGAAAATCTCCACTGGCAGGACGGAGAAAAATTGACGAGCGACGACGTGATTTTCACGATAGAAAAAATACAGGACCCGGAAACATTCCTCGCCGCTTTCGGTCTTCTGGCAGGGAGTAGCGGCGGAACGCCTGAGCGAATTGGAATTTCAGTTAAGTTTGGTCACCCCGTATGCTTTCTTCTCCGACACGCTGAAGAATCTGTATGTCCTGCCGAAACATTTGTTCGCCGATACGCCGCCGGCAAACTGGCGTCTCTCCGACTACAACCTCAAACCGGTGGGTAGCGGGCCTTATAAATTCGTGGACTACGAAAAACGTCCGGATGGCTTCATTTACTCTTATAAATTGGAGGCCTGGGATAAATATTTCGGCGACACGCCGCACATTCAAAATTTCAATTTCCAATTTTTTTCGCAGAAGACCGATCTCATAAAAAGCTTCAACTCCGGCCAGATAGACGGTATCGCCGGCCTCGAGGCCGAGGATTTGATTCAAATTAAAAGACCCTACGAAGAAATTCCGTTCCGCTTGCCCAGTTATTACGCAGTTTTCCTCAATCAGTCCAAGAGCCTGCCGCTCAAAGATATCGCCGTGCGCGAAGCGCTGAGTTTCGCCGTTTCCAGGGAAAATTTGATAAACGAAGCGCTCGGCGGGCGCGGAAAAGAAGTGTTCGGTCCCATTCCGCCGGAAACCGAGTACTTTGACCCGGCGGTAGAGTCCGCCACAAGCTCCTTGGACGCGGCCTCAAGCACGCTTGACGCCGCCGGCTGGAAAATGGACGTGGACGGCGTGCGCAAGAAAACCGTGCAGAACGCGAAAATACCCCTAGTGCTAAATCTCGTTGTGCCGCAGGCGGATTTCCTCACCAAAACGGCCGATCTGCTCAAGGAAAGTTGGGAAAAAATCGGGTTCAAAATCAATCTGGACGTTTTGTCGCTGGAAGACGCAGACACGGTAAAGGACAATCGCGACTACGAAATGCTGCTCTTCGGAAATGTCCTTGGGCGCGGTTTGAATTTGTTCGCTTTCTGGCATTCGTCCCAAAGATTTTCCCCATTTGAAAATTTGAGCCTATACAACAACAAAACGGCGGACTCGCTCATAGAATCAATACAGCAAGATATGGACGACGATAAACGCAAAGCCGAATTCAGCCAGCTTCAGAACGTGATAATAAACGACTACCCGGCGGTTTTCCTCTACTCGCCCGACTATACCTATGTGGCAAGCAAAAATGTCCACGGAATTGACGGCGGTTTCATAGCCGAACCGGCGGATATCTTCGCGAGCACGACCAACTGGTACCTGAAAACGGCGAGGGTGCTAAAGTAAGCGGCCTATTGACATTAAAGCTCAATCTGCTATAATGGAACTAACCTTAGTAATTTCTCCTTTGCCCGGTAGTAGAACTGCGACGCCCTTGGGCGAGTTGTAAACTCTGAAACTGGGAAAAAATTCACAATCAGCATTAACTCTATTTCATGCACAATCTGCGAGAATCAATAATCGCAGTTTCACTACCGGGCTTTGATTTAATGGGATTCTCGAACACCAAGGCGACTGCTTTTTGGCTTTAATAATCAAGCTTGTTTTTCGTCTTTTGGGCAGATGGCGGAATCCGCCGAGGGCGGACAAGTCGGCAAACCTGCCGGCAGGCAGGCGCACTGGCCAATCCTACAACCTTTTACAAAATAATTATGGGCGGGCGGTGAACCCCGCACCTTAGGAAGGCAGGACCGAAACGTAATTACTTCGTGGCCTTCCTAAGGTGACGGGGCAAGCTGGCAGATTTACCCCTCACCAATTTGCCGCGGTGGCGGAACTGGCAGACGCGCACGTTTCAGGGGCGTGTGAGAGCAATCTCATGTGGGTTCAACTCCCACCCGCGGCACATATAAAATTGGTGTGGGGACACGTAGGCTTCAGGAGCCTATGGCCGCAAGGCCGTGAGGGTTCAAGTCCCTCCTCGCCCACAGAAATTTATCACCTAATCGGTAAGACGTTGTCATGATTAAATTAACAAAAAAAGATTTAGCTGGGCTTAGGAAGTTAAAAATAACAGAGTTTCCGATAACAATGAGTTGTTTTATGTGTATGGCCTTCCCCCGGGTTAAGATTAGTGTCAAAGATACGACAATTTGGCGACAATTGCCCAATCCAGTGCCGTCTAACAGGATGTGCTTTCATATTAAGCACGATTTGGAATGTCCTTATTGCAAAGTTGGTTCGGTTTCTGCAGAAGAAGAAAGAAAAAAGTATTATATTGAACCGGACTTCGAAGAAAAAATATTTGAAAGAGATAATTATACATGTCGGGCTTGTGGATATAAACAAAAGGGGAAACCTAAACCGGTTCCCCGTAGAAAAGAAGGGGAAACGGCCAAAGATTATTTATATAGAAGGTTTATGGCGAGTTTAGCAAAACACGATCAGAAAAAGTCATTATTCGTTGCTCATTTTCATGCGAGATACGGCAAAGAAACATACAAAAATAGGCACGAAATAGAGAATGCGAGAACGTTGTGTGTTGATTGTCATAACACCGAAACAGCGATGCATCAGATGTTGGGATGGATAGATAAAATGAATAAATGCCCCAGGTTAAAAAAACTTGAATAGCGATGAGCCGCACCATTGTTTATGTCATAAAATTAACCCCGACCGATGTACAATTCCGATAATAAAAAAATAAAATAACATGACACCAAAACCAGAAGAGCGGCCGCGGATAAAGCCGCCAGCGGTACCTGCCCGCCGTAGTCTTGATGAAGGAGGGAGACGTCCCGAACCGCCCGCAGTACCTGCCCGCCGGCCTGTCCGCCGAAATTTGAATGAAGGCGGAAGTTTTGACGGAGAAGGGAAACATTCCGAACCGCTTGCGGCCCGGCACCACAAATCGCCGGCAACCCACAAGAAACCCGCCGCAGGCCAGCTTCGCCCGCGAAGCGAGGCGAGCGAGGCTCGCCCGAACACAGGGGGGCGGCCCGCTGTAGGCACCGCCCGTTCATATCGCTCAAAATTCGGTGAAGCACATGGAAAAACTTCCGCTCCACACACAGAGGACACGGCCGGACTCGCGCGCCGCCGCCTCGGAGAAGAAACGGAAGAAAACGGCACGCCGCTCCGTTTTGTGCCGCTTGGGGGACTGGAAGAAATCGGCCGCAACTGCATGTTCTACGAGTACAAGAACGAAATCGTCATTCTTGACATGGGATTGCAATTTCCTGAAGAAGAAACTCCGGGCATGGATTATATCATTCCGAACATTTCCTATCTGGAAAAGAAGCGGGCGAATATCCAAGCTTTAATCCTCACGCACGCGCCACTACGACCACATCGGCGCCATTCCGCACGTGATACAGAAACTCGGCAATCCGCCGATCTATGCAACGTCCATCACCAAGGCAATCGTGGAAAAGCGGCAGGAAGATTATCCCAATAGCCCGAAGATTCACATTGAAGTCGTGAAGAACGGCGACAAGGTAAAAATTTCCAATTATTTTGACGCCGAATTCTTCGGCGTGCCGCACACCGTTCCCGAAACGACCGGCGTGGTTTTGAAAACTCCCGTCGGCAACATGGTTCACTTCGCCGATTTCCGCGTTGAATACGACGAAAACGGCGTCGCGCACGGCTTGGATGAATTTGAACGCATCGGGAAGATCGGTATCCACACCTTCACCATAGACAGCACGAACGCCGAGGAAGACGGGCAGAACGCTTTCCGAAAAAACGGTAGAAAAAAATCTTGAAGAAATTTTCCGCAAAGCCGAGGGGCGGATCATCGTCGCCACTTTCGCCTCGCTCCTCACGCGCATCGGCGAAATCATAAAAATTGCCGAAAAACTCGGAAGAAAAATCGCGGTCTCCGGCTACTCCATGAAAACGAACGTCCAAATCGCGCAGAATCTCGGGTTCATCAAGGCGAAACCGGGCACTATCGTATCGCTGGACGAAATCCACAAGTTCCGCGACGACAAGCTGATCATTCTTTCCACCGGCGCGCAAGGTGAAGAAAACGCGAGTTTAATGAGAATCATCAACGCCGAACACCGCCAGATCAAGATCAAACCCGGTGATACAGTAGTCCTCTCGTCCTCGGTTATCCCCGGAAACGAGCGCAGCGTGCAGGTCGTGAAGGACGACCTCTCGCGGCAGGGCGCCATCGTCTACCACTCCGCGCTCGTTGACATTCACGCCTCCGGCCACGCGCCCAAAGACGACCTGAAACTGATTATGAAATTAATAAATCCGAAATTCCTCGTCCCCGTGCACGGCTATTACTTCATGCGCGCCGCGAACGCCCAATCCGCGCGCGAAATCGGCATTCCCAAAGAAAACGCGATACTGATGGACAACGGCCAGGTGGCGGAACTGACGCCGGACAGCTTTAAGATTGCACAGGAAGCGATTCCGGCGTTCTACGTCATGGTTGACGGCTTGGGCGTCGGCGACGTGGAAGAAGTCGTCCTACGCGACCGGCGCATGCTCGCCAAAGAAGGAATGATTGTAATTATCGTCACGATCGACCGCGACAAGGGAAAACTCCTGAAAAATCCCGACATCATCTCGCGCGGCTTCATCTATCTCAAAGAGAACCAGGAAATTCTTGAGGATACGCGCAAGCGCATCCGCGGACTCATTGAGCGCCTGCCAAGCTACCAGCCGGTGGAAGCGGATTACCTGAAAACGCTGATTCGCGACCAAATCGGCCAGTTCCTGTATAGCAAAACGAGGAGACGTCCCATGATTATACCGGTCGTCATAGAAATATAAGGCCGACTTGCCCCGCATAATCGCCGAAGGCGATTTGTGCGGGGTGATAATTCCGGTGGTAATAGAAATCTAAACACCAGGCCGCGATAAGCGGCTTTTGTGTTAAAATACTCAGTATGGACGCCGAAAAAGAAAACTTTGTAAAAAGCTTAGTGAAAGGAAAAATTGCTGAGATAATTTTCGAGCAAATGTTCCGCGACTCCGGAAAATATACCATACTCCATGCCGGATATGAGTATACCCTGCCAGAACTAGCCCAATATCAACACTATGCAGAGGTTCGGGCAGTTATAGAAAACATCAGAAATGCGCCGGACTTCATTCTTATTTCTCAAGATCATAAAAAAGTATATTTGGTGGAGGTTAAGTATCAACGAGAAAGACACCCGGATAAACTTAGAGAAACCGCAAAAAAAATCCTAGAAACATGGAATGTTTCCTGGCTCTTTGTGGCGTCTCCTGACGGATTTTTTCTGGAACCATGCAGCAGAGTTGCGGACAATGGCGTAATGAATAAACTTTATGGGTATGGCAATAACGAAAGCGATATTTGGATAGAACCAAGTATTCAAGACGATTATCTAAAACTACTCAATCGATACGAACTAAAATGACATCAAAACCAATCCTCGTTTCCGGCGTCCAGCCCACGGGCCGATTGCATATCGGCAATTACCTAGGCGCCCTCAAAAATTTCGTGGAACTCCAGAACTCCGGCAAATACGAGTGCTACTTCTTTATCGCCGACCTGCATTCTTTGACGGAAGCCTACGAGCCCAAAGAAAAATCGGCGCAAATCCTGGAACTTGCGGCCGATTTCCTGGCCGTCGGCCTGGACCCGAAAAAATCCGTCATCTTCCAGCAATCGCAGATTCCGGCGCATACAGAACTGTCTTGGATTTTAAGCACCTTAACATCTCTTGGAGAACTAGAAAGAATGAGACAATTTAAAGAAAAGGGTTATGAAAAATCGTATCTTCAGGATCTTGAAAAAATTTTTGAGTTATTTCAGAAACATAGACAAGAGTTCGAAAGACAAGGTAATGAGCCTGTCGTTAAGTACTATCAAAATATGATCTCCCAAATAAGAAATGTCGTAACGCATGGCATGGAATCAAAAATAGAGATAAATGTCGGACTATTGAATTACCCCGTCCTTATGGCCGCCGATATTTTGCTTTACGACGCAAAATTCGTGCCCGTCGGTGACGACCAGGACCAACACCTGGAACTTGCGCGGACGCTGGCCCGGAAGTTCAACGCGAAGTTCGGCAAAACATTCGTTGAGCCGCAGGGACTTCACACACCGACTCCGCGCGTGATGAGTTTAACCGACCCGGAAAAGAAAATGTCCAAATCCGAGCCGTCCGGATGCCTTTTTATTGACGACTCGCCGGATGAAATCAAGAGAAAAATCGCGCGCGCAACAACCGATTCCGGCTCCGAAATCAAATATGGACCGGCGAAGTTCGGCATAAGTAATTTATTGGAAATTTACTCCGCTTTGTTGGGCGATACGATCCCGACGCTAGAGAAAAAATTCGCCGGCAAAAATTATTCGCAGTTCAAATCATCACTCGCGCAATTGGTCGCAGACCATTTCGCTGGCTTCCGCAAAAAGAAGAAATTGCTATTGGCTAAACCCTATACTCTATCGGCTGCATTAAAATCAGGCTCAAAGCGGGCCACCAAGGTGGCGAATAAAAAAATAGACGAGGTTAAAGAAAAAATCGGGCTTCGCCTCGGACTATTCTAAGATTTCTGGCCAGCTGCTTTCTAATCAATAGCTTCTAACCACTCGACGGGCGTTTTCATATCAAGTCCCATGTGCGGCCGTTCGGTATTGTAGTAGTGAAGAAAATCGGGAATCTCCTTGCGCCACGCGGCAAGAGTGTTAGGGATACGTCGTAAACAGTCCCGCTGAAGCGTTTGGATGAACCGTTCCACATGGCTGTTATCTGTTGGCGTCCGTACGCGCGAGTGGCGATGTGAAAATCCCTGATGCTCGATGACCTTGGTAAACCATTTTGAAAACTCCCCGCCACGGTCGGATTGGATTGTGACGAAAGGAAACGGAGCTGCCGCTTGCGCTTGCTGGACGAACCGTGCGCTTAAGCGGCTTGAGACCTGGGCGGCTGGCCATGCCCACGCCCAACGGGAACATACGTCGATCAAGGCGTACGCATGGAGGTGGTCCATGGCAATACCTTCTTGCATTGAATCGATCTCAACCAATATGCCTGGCTTTGTGGGCATGGGACGCGGAAGATACTGGTGCCACTTCTTCCATTTTGAATATCGCGTGATACCGTGGCGTTTGAGTGTACGCTTCACGGACGAAAGGCTAACGGCAATCTTTTCCTCTTCTAGCCGGTGATGGACGATCTCCGCGCATTGGTCCCGTTCGCTGCGAAGTGCAAGGATGCGGCCAATGACCGCTCGGTCGAGTTCGCGTGGATGATGGTGCGGCCGCGATGAAAGCGTCGGGATGACAAGATGACCGCCTTCGCCATATTCCGTGCCCCGCTTCACCCATAACCGGACCGTACAATGGCTGAACCCATACTTCCGAGCGGCCTTGCGGATACTCCACCCGGACTGCGTGAGCGCGACTGCTTCCGCCCGTACCCGGGGCAGATGGGGATTCTTGGTGTATGCCATGTACATAGCTTTGCAAATTCTTGGGTGGTTACAAGCTATTGAACCACGACACAGTCTTGACAATCCGGATGGGTTAGAAAGGAAATTCCAAGATTTAAATAGATTTGTTAAGGGCAAAGGGGAAAGAGATCTAGAATTAATTACGACATTCCATTTCTTATCAAAAACAGAGGGGAGCGCAAAAGCGAAAGAGAGACTCAAGGAGTTGAAGGGGGCGACACCTGAAGAAATAAAATACGCCACGGAAGCAATTAAGCAAATTCCATCATAATGGGTCCAGCAATCACATTAGAAGAAGCCAAGGTATTGGGAGATAGAGACGTCCTTAATGCAGTGAGAAACCCTGATTCTAATGAGGGGGGTGTTTTTAAGATTGAGAAGGGGGCGGAAATCCACAACGACCCGCTTGTCGAAATAGGAATTGCTATAAGAAAAGTGGAGAGGCTAAGTTCGTCAAAAGACTAGCCGATAATCCGAGCAAGCAACTCGAGTTATCTCAAGAAAATTGCTGAAATAAAAAAGATAGATATCATTGTTTAAACCTTCCTCACCGCCAGCCAGATTTCTTTGTCTTCAAATTTCGTTGTTTCTTCCGCGTCAAATTTTTCGGATTTTTTATATTCTATTTCGCGCGCGCCGGTTTCTTTTTTCAGCAACTCCTCCTTCTTGCCCAAGACAAGACGGATTTCCGCAGGGAATACGGCCGACAAAATCATTTCGTCTTTGGGCTTCAGGCCCGCTCTCTGCCGCAGTTCCTGGACCATGCGCACCACCTCGCGCAAAATCCCCTCTTCGCGCAATTCCGGCGTGATCGCTGCGTCCAACTCAATCTCGCCCTTCATCTTTGAGTCCACAACAACTTCCTTGACATTCACCTCTTCCGCCAAAACCGCAAGTAAATCTTTGTTTGTTTTTAATTTTTGATTCTTAATTTTTAATTTTTGCAATGGCTGGCGGACCTTGATTCCCGCCTCCGCCCGCTTTGCAAGTCCCAAGCTCGCGAGCCGCCGCACCTCGGCCATAGCCTTCAACAATTTTGAATTTTCAATTTTCAATTTTGCACTGGCAGGCCAATCGTGCAGGTGCACGGAATTTTTATAACCGAAGCTTTCGTGTAAATATTCCGCAAAGAACGGCATGAACGGTGCGGTCAACTTGGTTGTTTCACGCAAAACAAATCCCAATGTCGCCGAAGCCACCTTGAAATCCGCCTGACTTTGGGGCTTTTGCAGTCGCCTCCGCGAACGTCTTATATACCAGCGCGACAGGTCATCAACGAATTTTTCTATCGAAAGCGCCGCCTCGCGAATTTCATATCTGTCAAGATTTTTCGTTACACTAGCGACGGTTTGGTTGAGGCGCACAAGGATCCAATTATCCAAAACGTTTTTACTCGCCGTCGGCAGCTTTCCAACTTTAGCCGCTGACTCCGCATACGTCCGATAGAATACGAATGAATTCCAAAGAAGGAGGTGGAAGCGGCGATATGCCTTAAGAATTTCTGCCTCGTCAAAACTTTTCGGCTCGCCCAGGGGGGTTACGGTATAAAAATACCAACGCACCGCATCGATTCCGTATTTCCGTATTACTTCCCAAGGATCAACCACATTACCCCTGGATTTAGCCATTTTCTGCCCGTTCTTGTCGTTTATAAGCCCGAGCGATACAACATTCTTATATGGCGATTCGTGCCCCAAGGCGGTCGCGATGGCAAGCAACGTGTAAAACCAGCCGCGCGTCTGGTCCATCCCTTCGGCGATGTAATCGGCTGGATAATCCAAACCACGAGGCACGTATCCCACAACACGACCAACTTTTGTGTTGCGTGTCACGTGCTTTGTGCTTTGTGCGAACGGATAGTGAGCCTGAGCGAACGGCATCGCCCCCGAGTCGTACCACACGTCGGCAACTTCCTTCACCCGTGAAATTCTCTTGCCGCATCTGGGGCATTTTATGGAAATCATGTCGGCGTAGGGGCGGTGCAGGTCAACCTCGCCGGTGTCGTTCCTCGGAATTATCTTCAGTTCCAATTTGTGGCACTCCGCAGGCGCGACGAAATCGCTTCCACGGCTCACTTTTTCCACGACCGCTTTCTTTTCGCTCCAGCCAAGCGCTACCTGGTTCAGCATCCAAACCGGATATTCGTGCGTTACTAAAAGTATGTTCCTGCCCTTGTACTTTTTTTCCAGGTCCCGCAGCAGATCCCAGAGGCGCACGCGGAGATCACGCAACGATTCGCCCCCTTCCGGCCCTTTTTCAAATCTTTCCGCATGCGTAGGGAAAAGTTCCCTGTACCTACCTTCGGGCTGCCCCTCCAGTACACCCATATTTATCTCATGGAGCCGCCTGTCAAAAATAATCTTCTCCACACCAAGCGTCCGCGCGACAATCCTTGCGGTTTCTTGCGTTCTCAGAATATCGGAGGCGATAACCAAATTCATTTTATTTCCGGTCTCCTCAAGCGCATCCTTAAGTTTTTTGGCCGATTCTTCAGCCTCACTCTTGCCTTGCGGCGTAAGGTGATACTCGCCCCGACCGCTGTCTATCACGTGAGCAAGAAGCGTCTCGGAAAATCCGTGGCGCATCACCCAATAATTATTTTTCGGGCCGCCGGCCAACCGATCCAGTTCATCCAAACCGCCCACGACTTCCACATTCCCGCAACTTTTGCATTCCCAGATCGGCAACGGCGTTCCCCAATAACGCTCGCGGGAAAGATTCCAGTCCTTAACTTCTCTCAGCCACTCGCCGAAGCGACCGTCTTTTAGATGCTCCGGAACCCAGTTGATTTTTTTATTGTTTGCGAGGAGTTTATCGCGCAACTTGCCCATGGCGATGAACCAAGAACTGCGCGCGTAATAAAGCACCGGCGTTTCGCAGCGCCAGCAATAAGGATATTCGTGCGTGTAATTTTCTATTTTGAAAAGATTGCCGTTCTTGCGGAGATGTTCAAAAATTTTCTCGTCTGTTTCTTCGGTTTTGACTGGCAAGCCACCAAGTTCCGGCACGTCGCGCGTGAATTTTCCTTCCTCATCAACAGTGTGCTTCTGCGGCAAGCCCACCTTAACGCCCAACCGGTAATCGTCTTCGCCGTACATAACGGCGGTATGCACAACGCCAGTTCCCTCGTCGGTCGCCACGAAATCCGCGGCGTAAACTTTATACGCGGCGGGGGTGCGGAGCGGCTTTATTTCAAACAGCGGCTTATAGTTCAGGCCAACCAGATCTTTGCCGCTCAGAACCTCACGCACGTCGGACTCCGTCCCGAACGGATTACCCTCTTTTTTGATTATCTCCTCGGCGACAATCCAGCGCTCAATTTTGCCGCCAACCATTTTCTTCACCAAGGCGTAATTTATTTTCTCCCCGACCGCCAGTGCAACGTTTCCCGGCAACGTCCATGGCGTCGTCGTCCATGACAAAATATAGGTATCTTCGTCCGTGTGAATATCCTCGCCGATTCTCTGTCCGCGCTTTAATCTGAATTTAAGATAAACCGACTGCTCCGTTGTTTCTTTGTAGCCCATGGCAAGTTCGTGCGAAGAAAGTGCCGTGCCACATCTCGAGCACCAAGGAACAACTTTGTGGCCCTTGTACAAAAGCCGGCGCTTCGCGATCTGCGCAATCGTCCACCACAACGTTTCAATATATTCCGGATCGTAGGTAACGTAAGCGTCTCTAAGGTCAAGCCAGTAACCGATGCGGCGCGTCATTTCTTCCCACTCATCCTTATGAAGCCAAACCTGCTCCTTCGCTTTTTTATTGAAAGCCGCGATGCCGAATTTTTCTATGTCTTTTTTGGATTTCAAGCCGAGCGCTTTTTCGGTGGCCATCTCCACCGGCAAGCCGTGTGTGTCCCAGCCGGCGCGGCGCGGCACAAAATAGCCGCGCATGGATTTGTAGCGCAAAATGATGTCCTTAACTATCCGCGCGAGAATATGATGAATTCCCGGCTTGCCGTTCGCATAAGGAGGGCCTTCGTAAAACACGAATTTCCGCTTGCCACGCCGCTCGGCAAGCGTCTTTTCAAAAACATGATTTTCTTCCCAAAATTTCAGGACTTTCTCTTCTATTTTCGGGAGGTTGAATTCTTCGGGCATTAGATTAAAAATATCAAATTTTTGACACATTTCCAAGCGAAAAATCCGCCAAGCATTTCCACGTACCGGACGGGACGGTCGCAGAGACGACAACACACGATTGACGTCTTTGTGCATATTTGATAGTCTGAACCACAGAAACGTTGACAAAAATCTACCGAGATGGAGGTGTTATGTGCCGAAAAACAACGTTATAAATCTAGAAAGCGGGGTGGAAAGCATTACCCTCGTCGGTCTAATCAAAAAAGCTGCCCGCCTTAAAGGACTGGTTTATTGGGACGGCTGCGAACGCGCTTGTTCGAAACCGATTGCGACTTATGCCCTGGACAACGAAACGCTTGCTTTCCTTGCGAAGCACGGGGTTAAACAAAATCCCCGACCGGACGGAATTTTTACCTTATCCGACACGACAGAGCGGCCTGAACCTCGTGGCGACACGGTAGAAACGGCATTTTGGAATTTCCGGCGCCGCAAAGATCGCAAAGATGAAAAAATAGACGAGCTCGAAATCGCTCTCTCCGTCGGATTTGGTATCACGATGGAAAAGAGGGGGATTATTCTACTTCCGCAGGCATATGGGACATTTCTCTCGCCCGGCTATAATGGCGCGCATCGCCACATGTTCAAGTTGCTTGTGGAATACCACCAAGACGCTCCAGCGGTAGCTCAGGAAATTGCCGCGAGCGACGACACCTTCGTTGTCGGATTCACCGAATTGGGGCTCGGCGGCATTCGCAGGCTCTCCGATCTTTTCGAAGAATTCGCGAGGGGGAACCATACGATCAAACAACTCGCCAACCATCAGGAGGTTTTTAATCCGATGCCGTATCCTTATTACCAGAATCCAGGCGATGAACTTTTTATTATTGAGCCGGCGCAGCCGAAGGTAATCGGAGTGTGGCGGGCGCAATTAACAGAGTATCGCTCAAATCTCGTCGCCTAACAAGCAAAAATGTTCAGCCCAAACCGCGGGGTCTGCCTAAACCTCGCGGCTTTTTATTGATTCGGTGCCGAGTATTTCAATTTCTCAAATCTCCTCCAGCACCTTGATTCCCAAAAGGCCGAGCTCTTTTCAAAACCATTCTCGTCCCAAAATTTCGGCAGATTGAATTCCTCAGGCATTATGAAAATTTTACTATTTTTTCTTTCTACTTACAAAACCCGGAATAAAAAAGGGCCGCACTTGGCGGCCGAGAAACGATTCACTCCTTTTCTTTCTTCCCCTTCGGATGCGTGGATAAATAAGATCTCTTTTCAATGGTCCCTACATACTTAAGAGGAATGAGGTTGTTTTTACCTCCGTTTCTGTTCTTTCCATTCCCGTTTCCATTCTCATCTTCCAAAGAAAGACGCACATACTCCTCACCCGCTTCGTCCACGAATATGTCAACAAGGCAATTCCCCTCCAAGAGCAGGGTGAAAAAAGATCTTTTGGATATTCCTTGCGGCGTTTCAAGGGTCAACCCGCTACAAAATTTCCCATCCACCACTCGCTCGCCAACCCTGCAAGACCCGTTTGGCATCATCTCAATCTTGCAATCCAAATTTACGCGAAAATAGATTAGCCATCTGTAGGTTCTCTCTACAAGAACCTTCTTTTCTTTAGCGTCCATGAACCCCCCCTCTAAGGCAATAGCTTAGAAGAGTTTATCAAGCAATAATTTGCCCTGTCAAATCTCCTCCAGCACTTTGATTCCCAAAAGGCCGAGGCCTTTTTTTAGCACGAGCGCCGCTGTTACAACAAGAATCAGAAGCGCATCGCGGCGGTATGCGTTCTCTTCCTTTATGACCGGCGTTGTTTCGTAAAGCCGGTTCGCGAGGACGGCGAGCTTGTAGAGATAGGCGGCAAGATTTGACGTCCCTAAGTCCTTCGCGCTCCGCAAAACCTCGTCGGGAAATTCCGTTATTTTCCTTATGAGCCGCAGTTCCGTTTCGCCGCGGAGCTCGCGCAGGTCAACTTCGCCAATCTCTCCGGCTTTCTTTTTAATGCTCATAAGGCGCGCGTAAGTATATTGGAGATATGGCGCGCTGTCGCCCGTCAAGTCCAGCATTTTTTTCCAGTCAAAAACGATATCCGTCATGCGGTTTTCTTTGAGGTCGTTGTACTTCAGGGCGCCAACGCCGACCACTTCCGCGATCTTCCGTTTTTCCTCATCGGACGGGCCCTCGGCGGCTTTTTCATAACGCTTGAGGGATTTCTCGTCCACAACGTCGCGCGCAAGCGTAATCGCTTTCTCCAAGACGTCCGCAAGTAAAATCGTTTTGCCCTCGCGCGTCGCCAATTTTTTGCCAGCTTCGCCGAGAACCAAGCCGTATTTAACGTGCATTAACTCGGCCCCGTCCAACCCCACGATCTTCGCTATCGCGAAAAGCTGTTCAAAGTGCAGCGACTGTTCGTTTCCTACGACATACAAAATCTTGGCCGGCTTGTATTTCGTCAGGCGGTAATTAAGGTTAGCGATGTCGCGCGTGAGATATAGGCTTGCCCCGTCCGACTTCCGCACCAGCGCCGTCGGCAGGTGAAAACTTTCCAGATTGACGATTAAGGCGCCCGCACTTTCCTGCGCGATGCCCCGCTCCTCCAGATTCTCAAGGAGCGGCTTCAAATCCTTCTCAAAAAAGCTCTCGCCGATCCACTCGTCAAATTCAATTCCAAGGACTTTATACGTCTTCTTGAGCTCCTTTATGGATTCTTCCCGGAACAGTTCCCACAATTTCCTGTTTTCATTGTCGCCCTCCTCAAGTTTCTTGAATTCTTCCTGCCCGCGTTTTTCCAGATCCAAATTATTTCCCAGTTCTTCGTGAAAACGGACATAAAGTTTTTGCAATTCCTCAATCGGCCTTGTTCCCATCGCTCTCGCATCGCCCCACAATTTATAGGCGGCGATGATCTTGCCGAACTGCGTGCCCCAATCGCCCAGGTAGTTCCAGCGGACAACTTTGTAGCCCAAAAATTCAAAAATATTAGCGAGAGCGTCGCCGATGATCGTCGTCCTCAAATGCCCCACGTGCATTAGCTTCGCGATATTCGGCTGCGAATATTCCGCGATAACCGTTTTCCATCCACCAATGGAACTTCTGCCGAACCTCTCAGCGTTCTCGTGGATGCTTCCGAGCTCGTCCTGAAGCGCCTCGTTGCTTATCCAAAAATTCACGAACCCCGGCGGTGCCGTATCTGTTCTCTCAAAAAATCCCCGCGGTGCGCCGTTCCAAACGTTAATGGCGATTTCCCTAGCCAAATCAATTGCATTCCTGCCGTTTTTTTTCGCGAGCCGCAGAGCCAAATTAGTGGAATAGTGGCCAAATTCTTCCCTCTCCGGGACAAAAACGTCAATAACCTCGGCGTCGGTGCCGGCAACCGCTCCTTTTATAATTTCCACGATTTTTTCCTTCATTTCCGGTCAATCCAACTCATTACAATACTTATTCTAACCGACAACCGCCAAAAAAAACACCACCGACAGGACGGCCTAGAACAGCGCCGTCCCTGCCACGGCACGGACAAACTATATTTTCACGGCGACCAATGCCCTTTCCCTAAAAAATTCGTCGTTATTTTTATTAGCTTTCTGCAGCAGCGTCATAGCGGCATAAATTTTTTTCTTATCAAACGAGAAAAGTGCCTTCCGGAATCCGAGGTCGGACAAATACATCTCAAACCCGTCGGTCGCGAGCAGATAGACGGCATTTTTTCTCAAGTTCGCTTTTCCATAGCGAACGTAAATTTCGGCCGCCCTCTCGCCCGTGACGACGCCATATCCCTTTTTCTCTCCCCGCGCTCCGACCGCGTTTCTGAAAACCGTGCGCAAAAGGAAGGTTCTATCCATCTCGGAGTAGCGGGACAAGTCAAATCCGTGGTGGTGAGTGTGGTCGCGATTCCAAAATAATAACCTTCCATCGGGGCCGATCGCAGCGACGCCGGCATCGCAGATATTTCCATATTCAACCCGACGACTGCAAATCCGAAGGAAAGCCGCCGTCGCGGCGTAGTAGCAACTCGCGTTTTGGAAAACGGAATATTTATCACGATTTTTATTGAAAATAAACACGCTGCGGTTTGCCTTTCTGAACGCGTTTTTTAACATTCCGCGCCTAGCGTTGCGGACAAACACGTCACAAAATTTCTGCGCGAGTTTTCCCGCCGGCGACGGACGGGGATATTTCTTCTTGTATTCGATTCCCTTGTATAGGTGAACTCCGTCCGCCACAGCAAAAATTTTATTCTTGGCGTCAACTACCCAAGCGTCTTCTTTCGGAAGGCGTGGTCGATGAGTATGCGGAAAATAAAGTTGAATAATTTTCATTTGCGCCGTTTATAAAGATAATGTCCCAAAGCCCAGGCTCTCGTGCCAGGAGGCTTAATTTTGGTAATACGTTTCCCATCTTTAAACATTTCTTTCTGGACTATAAATTTTTTACGCAACGCCTCTTTCCATGCGCGTGTTGGCCCTTTTCCCCAGTTGAACCAGGGAGTAAGGTCATCAATCACAATCAGAGAATCTTTGTCGCAAAGCAGCCTGAAATTAGTGATGTCGGATTTGGCCACTACGTAATCATGTCCGCCGTCTATAAAAACTAAGTCGAAATGAGCATGAGGGTGCTTCTTTTTAAACTGGGATATGGTTTTTTTAGAGTCCCCATAAATTAACGTGTGTCGTCCGGGAAACTTTCTGTCAACAAATGCCTTGGCGGTTTTTGTATATGGATGATCTCCGGTATCGAATGAGATTACCTTGGCGTTGGGTTTTGCCCCTAGGAAGGCATAACTAGAGAAACCAGCATTGAATCCAGTTTCTCCGATAAAGCGCACATTGTATCGCCGCACCAATCCTATAAGGTAATTGAGTTCTTGTGGGGAGGTAGACCCCTCTGTTACTACATACCCTTTTTTCTTTAAATAGCCAACGATTTTTTTGATCTCTTTTTTGATAGACATGTTTCAGTCATGAGAAATCTTATCGGGATTTTGTTGGCCACCGTTGTTTAACTTATAGAAATTTTCAAATACTTTGGCGACCAGAATCGGGCCGGTGCCGCCCGGAGTGGGAGTGTAAAACGACAATGACGATAATAATGACGAAGACACATCCAGATCGCCGACCAATTTGCCTTTTTCCGCGTCGGTCTGCGTCAAGTCCGCGTTTGTCTGCGACGGCGCGGGCGCCGTATCATAGCCGAAATCAATCACGCCCGCGCCGGATTTGAGCATTTCCGGTTTTATAAGGCCGGCTTTTCCGACCCCCGTTATTACAAGGTCCGCGTTTTTGAGCAAAGAAAAATCGCTGCCACGATGCAAAAGATGAAGTCCCTTAACTTTTCTCATTAGCCATGTTGAGATCGGTTTCCCCACAAGCGGGCCGAGGCCGACAATGGCAACGGTGGCAGTTGAAAGTTGAAGGTTGAAAGTTGAAAGGATTTTTTCAACGACGCCGACAGCCGGCGGCACGACAGGATTCCGGTCAGCGTAGAAGGCACCTAGGGCACGCTCGCCCAAAATGTCAACGTCCTTCTCGCGCGGAATGACATTCAAGATGTACTGGGCATTCACGTGTTCCGGCAAAGGCAGCTGCACGATCACTCCGCCGCAGGTTTTGTGTTCGGAAATTTTCTGGACCTCATCGCGCAATTCGTCGTTTTTGATATCGGGCGGAAATTTATACAAACGGAAATCAACGCCGAGCTCTTTAGCCGCTTTTTCCTTTTGTTTTATGAAACTTGCGGAGCTCAGATCGTCGCCGACCAAAAATACTGCCAAGAATTTTTTTGGCGCTGTCTGGGACTTCAATTTTGTCAAAATCTCCGAAGCGATTTTTTTACCATCAATCACAATCATCAATTTATTATAACAATAAATAATAGAGGCCGGATCAAGAATCCGGCCCTGGCACCGTGTGGGCTTGTTTGGCCAGACACAACACAACTCTATCCAAAAGCATCTTAGCTTTCGGTTCTTTCCCCTTCTTTGACTGGAAATCCGTTGAGTAAAGATTGAGAAAATTGCCAGGCCAGCCGTCAATGCAAAGTCGCGCTACTATCCATTTTCCCGGAAGATCTTTCGTCCATAACAACGGCCTGCTCGCGTTCTTCGCCGAATTCCTCTTCCACCTCAACATCTCCCTCCTCTGTTTCCTCGGGCCCCGCAAAAAATAAATCTGTTTCGTAGTTAGTGAACTTGTGCAAAATACCGTTGAGGGACCATTACGAATATAGGCGCTGAAAAGCTCCCGGCCGTCGGCGCGCCTGAACTTATTTGAAAGAGAAAGGCACAGATCTTTGAACCCGGAAATGAAACGCTGCAGTTCCGGCGATGGATTCGTAAAATCGGCCGGAATAATGTCTGGGACCTCTATTATTACTTTCAAAACGACCTCCGCTTGATGGAACAAGATTCTGGAAACAAGAATACAAAATTTACCGGATTATTTCAAGTTGGTTTCTAAGGATCAATGTTTTAATGGGAATTTCCTGCAGAGTTTTTTCACCGCGCCGTTCACATTCCTGTTTTGCGCCAAAACTTCGTCTATCAGCCGCGCGACCTCCTTCATCTCTTTTTCTTTCATGCCGCGTGTCGTGAGAGACGGCGTGCCGATTCTTATTCCCGACGGGTCAAAGGGCGGCCTGGTGTCGTAAGGCACCGTATTTCTGTTCACAATAATGCTATTCCGCTCCAGACGATCCTGCGCTTCGCGGCCGGAAATTCCGAAATTCGTGAGGTCAATAAGCATCAGGTGATTTTCCGTACCGCCAGAGACAAGATTGAAACCACGATGGACGAGTTCACGGGCAAGAGTGCCGGCGTTTTTAACTATCTGCCTACCGTACTTTTTGAAGGACGGCTGCATAGCTTCGTAGAGGCACGCAGCGATGGCGGCGGTTTGGTTGTCGTGCGGTCCGCCCTGAAGCGCCGGGAACACCGCCCTGTCAATTTCCTTGCCGATGTCAATTTTCTTCTTAAGGGCAAGCGGCGATACTCTGATTGGCGAAAATCAGCGCGCCGCGCGGTCCGCGCAGGGTCTTGTGCGTAGTCGTGGTCACGACATCGGCGTAAGGAAACGGCGAGGGATGCGCACCAGCGGCGACGAGACCGGCAATGTGAGCCACGTCCACGAGAAGATAAGCGCCAACCTCGCGGGCTATCTTCCCGAATTTTTTGAAATCAAACTTTCTTGTATAAGCGGTCGCGCCGGCAACGATAATCTGCGGACGCTCTTTGCGCGCCATTTTTCTCACTACTTCGTAATCAATGAAGCCGTTGCGGTCAACGGAATACTGCGCGGACTTGTAAAATCGCGCGGAAAAATTCACCTTCCAGCCGTGCGTCAAGTGACCGCCGAAGGGAAGCGACATTCCCATGATTTTTTCTCCCGGCCGGAGCAGGGCGTAATAGACAGCCATATTCGCCGGCGAACCGGAATACGGCTGAACGTTCACATGCCAATTTTTACCAAGATGGAAAACTTTCCTTGCCCTCTCCTGCGCCAATAACTCAATCTCATCAATCACCGAATTGCCCGCGTAGTATCTCTTACCCGGGTAACCCTCGGAATATTTGTTGGTTAGCGCGGACCCCAGTGCCCCGAGCACTCCGGCCGAAACGATATTCTCCGAGGGAATCAAGTCCAGAGTGTCGTTCTGACGCCGCGTTTCTTTTTTGATTAAATTTTCCACAATCTTGTCGCGCATTCGTTAATTTTACACTTTTGCGCGCAGGAAAACAAAACAGCGCACGCGGTGGCGTGCGCCAATTCTCAAATATCCCCCTATTCATCACATGCGACAAGGCCCACGAAGAAAAGAAATGTAATCATTATGGAATAAGCGGCTATTCCGATGAGAATGGAATAAAGAAGTGACAGCGGCGGCGCGGCGGAGGATATTTTAGAAAAAGCCATGCCGCTTGCGATCGCCGGCGCGAGCATCGTCGTGGCCAAGAGTCCAAGAACTGCCGATGTCTCAATGTCTTCCATCAGCAATCCACCAAAGGTGAATGCCCCATGAATCATTTTATACATAAATCTGGCTCCACGGATATTTAGCAGGTCCACGGCGAATACCAGGACGAAGGGAGCAATGACGCAAAGAGGAATTACCCACCTTAGCGCAACAAAAAAATTAAGCCAGAACATAGCAATGCCTCCACTTAGCTAATAATCAAGCTAAAAACTAAGTAGTATGATAATCGCCTTGCGTAAAAATGTCAAGTACGCCACGAAAGCCAACTGATACCGCGACATAATTGTGATGCGGCATTGGTTTGATGACGGTTCGGACAGCTTCGCCTAGGCGATATTCACTTCGCCCTCGTTCACGCGCTCCGGTATCTCCTCGGAAAACGTCCGGAACAATTCACCGCGCCATTCTGGCTTCTCTTTATATTCCACAACTTCCACTCCGGCCGCCCGTAACATATCCAACGTTTTGGAATTGCGGTAAATCTTCCCAACGACCATCCGCTTCACGCCGCAAGCGATGGCATACTTGGCGCAATGGATGCATGGAGCATATTTGCTGTACATGACGGAGCCGACGGTATCTATATTGCCCTGGATCGCCGCCTGCAGAAGCACGTTATGCTCGCCGTGTATGGTGCGGACACAGTGGCCTTCTTCCATGAGATGACCGACGTCGTTGCAGTGCGGCAAACCGGGCGGAGCACCGTTGTAACCGGTGGCTATAATCCGGTTGTTTTTGATAAGTATCGCACCCGAATAAAGGCGATCGCAGGTGCCGCGCGTGGCCACCAGCTTCGCGATGGCCATAAAATAATCATCCCAGGACGGCCGATAATGTTTTCTTTCTTCCGGCATGGTTTTTTTTGTAGTGGATTTTAATTATTTTACTTTGTCAGATCCTGAACCGCAATGCCAACCCCGCCTGCGCTGCTTTTAACGGAACGGAATCCGGTCGCTCAACGAAAGCATTGGCCTATCCTACGATTCTACAATCTTTCGCGGGAAAACAAAACCCGCTTCTCAAATTTGAGAAACGGGGTCGGAGGTGGCCGGTTTTAGCCGATAATACCCGCGCCGAAGATCGGCGCCTTGGGATTGCCCAGCCAGACCGCAAGCATGAAGACAGTGAGTAGGATGGCAATAAGCAGAAGCAGCAAGCTTGTGGTAGCGGAGCCTGTGGTAGTGGGTTCCGACTTCAAAATCGGCATCGGTGGTATACGAAAAGACAAGAAGGCAAAAATGAGGGAAGCCAACACTATGATCGCGATGCGCACCAAGATTGACGGGCAAAACAAATCCTCCATCGGTCACCTCGCCTACAGAATTCAACCACGGAACTAGTTTGACTATAAAGCGGTAAGTTGCGTCGTGTCAAATGCAACCGCCGAAAGTGAAGGCATACGCCCGCAGTCCACGGTCTTTCGCGAAAATTATGAGCTCGCCGCGCGGGGGAGCCGCCAACGGTCCGCCACCGAAGTCCTTCGCGTTCGCGAGATTGTACATTTTAGTTTCACTTACCTCCAATTCCTTCAAAAGTTTTCCGTCAAGCTCCACGCGGACCTTTGCAGCGCGCTCGCCATCCGCTCCCATCACGAGATTAATTTCCATCGCTTCAAAATTGAGCGACAGATAATCAACGAATTCTTCGGTTTTCCTTTCGTACTCAATATATTCCGGATAAACTTTCCAATCACCGGAGAAATTCCAGGTTTTTCCGGCGCGGCCGCGCATCGTACCGAGATAGGTTTCCGGCGTGGTTGGATAACAAACCCCGCCTTCGCCCTCCGTGGCCTTGACAACGGAGGGCAACTTCTCCCCCGGGTTAATTTCCGAAAGCGCCTTTCGGATTGCCTCTTCGGTCTCCGCATAAGCTCCCTCTCCGGCATGCTCGTATACTGCTTGGCCATCTTTATTTATCAAAAATTTATGCGGCCAGGAGTTATTGGAATATAAACTCCAAATTTGATAGTCGCTATCCATCACGACAGGATATTCAATTCCGAATTCCTTTATGGCCCTCGCGACGTTTTCAACATTCTTCTCAAATTCAAATTCTGGAGTATGCACGCCAACGATCACGAGACCGAATTTTGCGTATTTATCGTGCCAGCTTCTTATGTGCGGCAGGGTACGGATGCAGTTCACGCAGGAATAGGTCCAAAAATCCACAAGCACGACATGCTTGCCGCGCAAATCTTTCATACTAAGGCGCTGTTCGCCGCCCAATCCCCCGCCGCTGGGCAAAAGGCCGGCGGGTAAGTTGAACCAGCGCAAATTTGGAGGAAACTCCGGTGAATGCATTGTTTAAATATTAATTTGAACCGCGAAAAAAAACAAACACCCCTGCGCGCTACGCGTCAGGGGTGAAACTTCCTGATGATTCTCACCGAAAAGTCGGCCGCAAAAAATTCCTTGTCCCTCGGGCACTTTTTCCCATATGCCTCGGGGTTGGTTTGATAATCCACGATGTGGCCGACTTCATGGAACAAATCGCCCACCGTCGCGTCCTCCTGAAGGATAATCTCATTAGTGTCGGGCCAGCAGAACGATGTGCTTGATTCTTCAATGCCAACGCGGTAGCAGAGATACAGGTACGGCCGTAAAAATGTCTTTCGCATGTCCTTCGGCAGAATATAAACGCGCGGGACATCCAGGTTGCCAAGGCCGGCGCGCGTCAAACCACCGTGAGCGATAAATTCCTTCGTGCTGTCGCGACGCAAGAGAAAACCCGGATTGGAAATAATGCTGAAGCCGACAGTGACGTAAAAAAAGGCAAAGATTATGCACGCGTAGACCGGACCGCGAAACAAATCGGGCAGCGGCTTGGCCAAAAAATCAAACCAGAGCCAGCGCAGGGATTTTTTCATGAACCACCTCGGTTTATATGTCCTCAGGATCCTATTCTTAGATTACCACTATTTGAAACAAAATCTACCGCACGGCTCCATGGTCCGTGCCTGTATATCACATGGCAGATACTGCGCAAAAATCAAAAATCTTGTACAATACAGGTCAGCAACTATAAAAACAAGGAGGTGTTTCGTGGCGGAGGAAAAAAATAATAAGCAGAAACTCGCTGCTATCATCGCGTATGTAAGAAAACGGCGGAGGGAATCCAGAATAAAAATCGGCGTACCCCAGCCGCAAACCTCATGCTGGGGCGGTGGCATAGGAGAATTCGGCAATCTTGTTGAACTTAGTTTACCGTACAGACACGAAGAAGAATGGGATGAGCTCAAGGACCAGGAAACCCTTGACGGCGTACACCGGTATGTTTCCTATAAACCGCCAAAAAAACCAGAAAAAATGAAGGGAGCCGCAATTAGCGGCCCTTTTTATTTTTTTTGGAGGTGCCTCACCCGAGGACGTTAGAACCTGTTTTACAGAAATGGCCAGCAAATTGTGAGTCCGGCAGGTTCGAATCCTGTAGGGGTGTCTGCTCCAGAACTGTGTTTGAGAGGAAAAACGATACGACGTATATATTCCGGGCCTAGGGCCAACCAACGAGTCGGCTGCCCGTCCTTGACGATTACCAGCTCCTTGTGCTTTCATCTAAATGGCTGGCGAGCCGCAAGCGAGCCAGACTACTTGACAAAGGAGGAAGTGGCCCAATGAGAAACGGGAAACTTCTGCAAATTCCAGGTACTGAACTTTGGAACGGTTTGGAGGCTCTGCAGGTGGGGGGTGTCACGCCCAACCTGTGGCAGCGTCTCCGCTTAGATCTTTATTTTAGACGATATGCTGTCGAGATGATGGTCCAAGAGAACATACGCCACCCCGGCCTTTCCGAAGCGGTGGAAGGTTTCCATTACGACACCCCTCGCTCCAAACTCGCTAACGGACTTCGGGAAAGGGGTTTCTATGTTGTGAAAGGTGAGATACGTAGAGGCCCTCGAGCCACATAGCACGTGGCCAGTACACGCAATGGACATCGTTTTCTACCCAATACAGCCATTCCGCGCTCTTAATCAGGAAGAGGCCAGAGCTGAGCTCGACGAACGCAAGGTCCGTCCTGCTTACACCGAGGAATTTCTGCGTTTTTGCATGACCAAGCTTGCATTGGATACCACCTGTAGCCGACAAATCGGCGGGGTGGTAGCTCTGAATGCCTACCGAGATGATTGCGGAGTTCGCGAATATCTTTGTCTGGATCGCCGCCTTGACGGCAATCCGGCATTGGGTTTCTGGCACCCCGAGCCGACTTTCCCTGGGACGTGGGCGTTTCTGGGAGTCAGGCCATAGGTTCAATCTTGCAGATCGAGCAACTGCTCGTCGCCACGACAAAAAAATCGTGGCGCTTTTTTACGAAAAACACCAGGGTGCCTCACTAAAGGACGTCAGAACCAGAATAATCGGGGCGTTACTGAAAAATCGGTATATTTACATACCGGATTTAACTTTGCCAATAACTGCGAGGTAAAGGAATCTATCAGATTTGATAAGCTTCTTTACTTTCCGGCCTTGTCTAAAATCTTTGAACCTATGTTTATTGAACCGACCAAGACAACACCCGCCAGAATTGCATAAATAAGAGAAAATCCTATCGTATCAATCAAGTATAACGAGAACATAAAAGAAATGCAGACGATTATAATAGCCGGAATCCAAATCAACAAGTAGCCGAGGAGTTTTTTCATAGATTTATTTTACCTTATTTTACCCCACCCCACCACTCACCGTATCTCCAGGCATATTTGAGCGGAAAAACGATATGACGATATATATTCCGGATGTAAAATCGCAAAATATTCCAGGCCATAGGCAGTATCGACAATTTTTCTCATCTGTTATATAAGGGATATAGGCCCGCCAGCAAGTATGCGGCGGATGAGGCAGTTTACATCATAAAACAAGGAGGCGAACGCAATGCGACGATTTGGATTTCTGGCACTCTTTTTGGGAATGACCATTCTGGGGACGTCTGCGCTGGCGGGATCCGCCAAAGACGGCGAATATGTTCTTGAAAAAAATCAAATACAACCCATGGGTGAAGATAAGAGCTGCGGTCCATATTTTATCCTGACCACATATGGCGGGCGTTCTGCGGAGAGGATTGTCTTTCATTTCGTTGACGATGATGGAAAGATTCAGGCCGACGCAATCAAGATTTCGATGGTTTCGGTCGTCGGCGACAAAGACAAAAAAGTCCCAACCGTTCAGTTCGAAAAAAACGAGGACGAGAGGACAATGATTTTGCGAATTAGCCCGGAGGACAGGCAAGAGGCAACCTGCCTTAAAGCCAAGAGCGACGATACCAAAGGAGGCCGCTGAATCTAAACGGCCCCTTTTTCTTTTCTCGACGCCCTAAAAATATCAACATTTTTCGCCGGGTGCCTCACTTGAGGATGTTATTGTTTCGAAAAGAAAAAACCGCCTCGGAAAACCAAGACGGTCGATGCACGTTTCCAGTACATTGGCTTGAGTGAACGGACGGCGAGGGGTATAATGAAGTTACTAAAGAAGAAATAGCATGGCTCATCGCGGAGGCAAGAGAACGAAAAATAAGAGGAACCGAAAAGCACGGCGAAAGTTTAATAGTCGGGTTATTTTCCCGTCAGAAAGAAGGAGATGATATCGTGGGCAGTCCGGTCGCGCCGACATGGTAGCCGTATCTGTCCCTCGATAATAAAAATACTTGGGGTGCCTTGTTGGATGTGTTTAGAACCGTGAATTGGAATGAATTACGGGAAGGTATGGCGAATTTAAGCTTTGTGGGCGGTTAATAAACCCAGATTCCAATAGCAAGCAGGATAATCCGCACGAGCATAAAGGCAATTAAGTGGAGCATATAAAATATACCCTTTTCGAACATATCAATGCCCCAAATTTTGAAACAGATAAGAATGACGGCGGAGTGGACGATAAGGTAAGAGAAACTGCCAATTATCCGGTTGACAGATGGAGGAAGGCCGTTGGATTGGCGCATCCTTCCGAAAGTCATTGCGGTAAAAACGACAGAAACCAACACGAGGAAGATACCGATTACGATCGTTGGGATGAGGGGTGAAATAAACGATTGCCACAATTGCACGAAAGGCGCATCAAGGGCGTTAAATATCGGCTGGAGCATTTGGGTCGCCGAGGCGACAGCGCTGGAGGAATACACTGGGAAGATAACCGGCGGTGTAGATGTCATCCCAGCAACATACAGCAGTTATGGCGGGCTGGTCAATTGGTGGCCGCGGGTTATATAATATCTTTAATGAAAATCGAGAGCCAAAAACTCAACGTAACCGAGGCGTTTAAAAACTTCTATTACATCGTCCCGCCGTATCAGCGGGAGTATGTTTGGAAGGAGAGAAACGTTGCCCAGTTATTTAACGATATTTACGACGAATATACCAACGATAAAAACTCCGAATACTTTATCGGCAGTATCGTCGTAAATAAGCGTGAGGATGGCACATACGAAGTGATCGACGGCCAACAGCGATTAACCACTTTATTTATTAGTCTTTGTGCGCTTAAACGTGTGTTCAAAAATTCCCAAGATCATTTAAGCGTTATAGAAAATCTGCTCACTTCCCCGACGACGAACGATAAAGGCGAAATCATCCGCAGCTCCCATCTTGAACTGCAATATGAAGGCACAGCAGACATTTTACGCGATATTTTGAATGACAAGGAATTAAGCAAAAAAACGTCTGGTTCGGCAGAACACATCAAAGAAGCCCTCGAAACCATCCTCGAATACCTGAACGCAAACTTCAAAACAGAAAATGACCGAACGCGGTTTTATGGATATTTTATGCACAAGGTAAATTTTGTGCAGATTGAAACGCCGAGCGTGAGCGACGCTTTGAAAATTTTTGAAACGATCAATGAGCGCGGCGTTGGCCTGAATCCGATGGATTTGCTCAAAAATTTGATATTTCAGCAATTGCCACGCGACGAGTTTCAAAAGGTTAATGTCGAATGGAAGAAAATAACGAGGACGTTGGAAAAGAATGGGCAGAAGCCACTCCGCTTTTTACGCTACTTCATAATGGCCAACTATCAGGTCAAGGATACTAAAGACGTCGAGGTTGTGCGTGAGGACGAGATTTACGACTGGGTGGTAAGACACGCCGAGGTTTGCGGCTATAGGAAAGATCCATTCGGGTTTGTGGGAAAAATCGCCACAGATGCCGAAGCCTACGTTTCATTTTTCAACGGTATGACGCTGGAGGGCAAGAATAGCGTCGAATTGGAAAACATCAGGAGCTTGGGCGGCGGTGCATTCAGCCAACATTTAGTTATGCTGCTTGCGGCCAAAGAGTTGCCCGAAGACCTTTTTCTTCATCTCGTTCGACAGGTGGAAAGCTTATCTTTTACTACTTCATTACGAAAACTCCCGCGAAAGCACTGGAAGCCCGTTTTTCCCGATGGGCGGATGATTTGCGTGATGTAGCGGGCGATGCAGATCAAAAAGCCGCCCTCAATAAATTCATAATGTAAAGGATAGGTTTCTTTAGACAGTGATTCGACGGCTTTTTGCCGTTTTTTTTCGTTAAGCCGCAATCTTCTCGGCAAACACGGACGGCGGCATCTTGAGGGCGGAGTGGATCCGCGTGTGGTTGTACTGCCACAAGGTGCTGTAGATCTCCGCCACGAGCTCGCCGAAGGTCCCGAACCGGTTGGGATCACCGAGGTCAATCTTGAACTTGTCATAGAACGATTCCTGGTAGCCGTTTTCCCATGGGGCACCGGGCCGCGACCGCGAGATCGTGATGCCACAGTCCCCCAGTGTATCGGTGAACGCTCGTGCCTTGTACTCGCTGCCGTTGTCCGAATGGAAGATGACCGGATGCGGATGGTGGAAAAGCGCGTTGGCCAGGGTCTGTATCGTGAGGGGCGATCCTTTCCGCAACGCCACATGGACGCCCATCAATCGTCTCGTGAAAAGATCGAGTATCGTGGACACGTACACTTTCTTGCCGCGATACAGGAACTCCGTGAAATCGGTTGCCCAGACGTGGTTCGCGTACGAGGGCATGATGGCAAG
This sequence comes from uncultured bacterium, assembly GCA_963844965.1. Lineage (GTDB taxonomy): Bacteria > Patescibacteriota > Minisyncoccia > UBA6257 > 2-01-FULL-56-20 > REEB91. Next base: position 106,214 of record CAWJQC010000008.1, read on the forward strand.
TAAGAGGTTCGGAAAGGCCCGCGATGCCTTTGATTTCCGGTATTTCCTGCCTCGCCTCCGGTACGGCCTTATGCCGAAGATTCGCATGACGCGCTGCGCTCGCGGACGGCTCACGCCCAGAGCTTGTCCCAAGCGCCGGGAACCGTATGCCGGATGGCGCTGCAATTCTTCTTCCATGCGGATCTTGAGCGCCCAATCTTTCTTGTCCTGCCGTGATACGTAGTAGAGCGATGCCCGCGAGACGCCCATGGCCCGCGCCATGGCGGACTTGTTCCGCTTTTCCGTCAATTCTTTTTTTGGGCCTGGGAGAGCTTCACGGTGAGCTCGCCCACCACTTCAAACAGCTCCCTGTTCTGCTTCTGGAGACGGCTGAACTCGCCCCAGGAAGGGACGCCCGATGCTCCTGCGCCTAGCCAATTGTAGATGGTGGACTCGTGCAAACCGTGGTCCTTCGCAGCCTGCGCTACGGGGACTCCTTCTTCCTTCACCCGGCGGAGGATGTCCGCCTTCACTTCCTTCGCAATCCGATGCCCTTTTTTGTTGCTCATGACACAATGGTAGTTTGTTTCGACCTTTGTGTCTAAATTATCCTATCCGGGTCAGTTGAACTCAAAACAGTTTGCCATCAATGCGGATTATTGTTATAAACAAGGCAGCATGACGCCACCCAAAGCGAAACAAGGAGAGGGAATGAATTTGAAGCTCGGCTTTTCTACCGGCTGTTTACATAGGGCACAATTGCATATTCGTGAGAAGCTGGCCATCATTCAAAAAATGGGCTGTCGCGCCGTGGAGCTCGGATATGTCAGACTGAAGGATTTCAATTCCGGCGAGCTTGAAACGATAACGACCGAGAATCTCCACGATTTTGATCATGTCAGCTTACACGCACCAAAGTTCGATTATGGCAACAACGATGGAACTATCGGGATATTCGAACGAATACGAAAACTGAACAGGGTAAGAAAATTGGACCTGGTTGTTTTTCACCCCGACACCATCGTCGATCTAGACGTTTTTACGAGAGCCGATTTCAATGTGGCTCTTGAGAACACGGACAACAGAAAAGAATTTTGTCGGCGCCCAGAAGAGTTAGAACGATTACTTGCTGGCAACAACTTCGGATTTGTCCTCGATGTAAACCATGTATACAGCAATGATGCCTCGATGAGGATGGCTGCCGAGTTTTATAAAAAGCTTGGCGGTAGGATTTCCGAGGTTCATCTGAGTGGTTATCGTGGTTACCACGAGCCGCTTTTTGAAACGAAGCAAGTCGAAATTGTACAGTCAATAATAGATTTCGGCGTGCCGATAATCGTGGAGGGAGAACTGACCCCGGAAAATATCCAAAGTGAACAAGAATATATTCTGGGCATCATCGGCGGGCTTGAACAATAGGTCCGCTTTTTGTTTTTCCCACTTCTGACAAATGAACTTTGTGTACGTCGTGTACGTCCTACGGGACCGGGGTAATTGCCCCGTTCAGCAGTCCTGGCAGTTTTTGCAAGTATTCCCCGAGTCCCAATAATGTCCACTATTTCCACCAAAAATAAAACGTCCCATTATAACGGGACGTTTTATTTTTGTACATTCTGCACTCTCTCCACGTTGGCGCGGCGCAAAAGTTCGTCGCGGATCTTTTCGGCAACATCCTTGTCCAGGGCCGGCAAAATTCCTTCCGCTTCGCCGGTCTCTCCGGCTTCCTCGTGGCCGGCGGTCAAAATCGTAAGCCTACTCAAGCCGAACATCTGGTAAGACAAGTCGCGTTCGATCGTCGCATCCTGAATCTGCCTATAAGGTACGGCGATTTCCTCCTTGTTGAATATTCCCCTCTTAATTTTCAAAGCGTTGTCGCCGAGGCAAAATTTATAATTCACGTACACAAGCCAGCCGACGAACGCAGTCACAAGGAAGACCGCAACAAATAAAGCGAACCCGAAAAAACATATCACATACATGTTCAAAGTAAACAAATTAAAAACATTCAGGGGCCCTGTTCCCTTTCCGACAAAAAACAACCCTAGAGAAACGAGCAAGACAATCATCGCGAGCCAGCTGCGGTCAAAAATAAAAAGCCAAAGCGTTTTGCTTCCCAAATTTTCATATTTTTCGGCGCTTGCGACCTCCGGTGTGTCGGGCATAAATTTATTATACCAAATACCAACTGAAACCAGAAATAAAAACGCCCCGAGTCTGATCGGGGCGCAGGTATCAGACAATAACATCTCTTAGCTCTTTGGCCGCGATTTCCGGCGGCACCGGATTGATGTACATCTCGGTGTTAATCTCAAAACCGGCCAATTTGGTCATCCTCGGCTTGATCTCAAAATGCCAATGGAAATCATGCTCAATGGTGGATCCATTAGAACGCTCGTCATTATGGAACCAGGGAGCGGTGTGTAACACGATATTGAAATTGGCATCATTCGTAGCCGATCTGAGTTTCGTAAGTAATTGCACAAACGCCTCCGCGAGTTCTTCCACTCTCCCCCGAATCTGCATATATTGCTCGAAACAATGATGATGGAGGTCCCGCTTCGGCGCAAGCCATAATTCGTAGGGAAGCTCGCCGGCGAAATAACACCAGGCGACGAGAGATTTGTTTTCCCAAACAATTCTTTCCTGTGCCGCGTATTCGTCGTCAATAATCCGGCACAACAGGCAGCATCTTTTCTTGCTGTAATAGTGGCGGGAGTTGTCCAGCTTCTGCATGATGCTGGGTGGCACGATCGGCATGACGATCAATTGCGAATGCGGATGCTCCAACGAAGTGCCGGCTTCTTTGCCGTGATTCTTGAACAAGACCGGGTATTTAAACCTGTCGTCCACCGAAAACGCGAGCATGCGCAATTTCCACGCCGTGATCAGGACCTTCCAGTCATTTGCCGTAAAATCCGCAGGGTGACGGTGGTCTTCGTAGGGATGGTCAACTATCACTTCATGCGCACCAACGCCGTTTTCTATCCAAAATTCGCTGAAGCCGACTCTTCTCAATTCCGCGTAATACTCAAGCACATTGAACATATTTGGAGTCACTCTCACGTGCCAATCCGTGCCCTGCGTTTCGGAAAGATCGGCTTTCAGTGCCAAGATCGTTGAAGGCGTCTTGTGTTCGTTACCGCGGCAAAAAACGCATACATCTTTATCGCCCAAACCATGCGGCCTCCCCGCTCTCCTTTTATCCATGGCCACAACAACCCAGTTCCCGCTCATCGGGTCTGACCGAAACTTATGAGTAGGATCCAACATTGTGGTTCCCTCCTTTGTAAAAAAGCTGATGCTCAACTGTTAGTTATTATAATTCCCATTCACCGCCGATGTCCACCGCCCTTCTCCGCAATTTTGACAAATTGCTGACCGTCGCGTAGTATTAAGAAGATTGCGCAGTCAAAAGAGGGTTCAAAAGCCCCATTAAAAAGCCATAATCAAGCCCAGAATAAACAGCCAAATAATCGCGCAGGAATTGCGCGTGATAGACGAAAGCGGGAAGAACCTCGGCGTATTGAAGCGGGAGGAGGCGCTTGCCTTGGTGAGGCCCGGGTCGGGAATCGATTTGATAGAAATCTCGCCGAACGCGAAGCCGCCGGTCGCGCGGCTCATGAGCTACGACAAATATCGTTACGAGGCGGAGAAGAAAGAAAAAGGAGCGCCTCGCGCAAAAAGGCGCCGGTACAAAACAGGTGCAAATAAGCGCCCGCGCCGCCACGAATGATCTCCTGATAAAAATCCGCCAGCTGGAAAAATTCCTTGCCGAAGGCCACCAAGTTGAGGTGCATATGCGCCTCAGGGGGCGCGAAAAATATAATAAGGACTGGGCACGGAAGAAACTTAACGATTTTATGAAGATGATAACAACCGAATATAAGGTGGTAAGCGAACCGAAATTCGGCGGGAGAGGAATGATAATGCAAATAACCAAAAAATAAACCATGAATCCCGTTAGAAGCCACGGTCGCGTTGCGGAAAACACCTATCGGGATAAAAATAAGGATTGCGAATTATAAATATAACCATCAGCAGGCGCCGACCGCGACCTGCTTCTAACGGGATGAAAAAAAGTGTTTCCAAAAGAATCAGAATCACGAGGAACGGCAAAATGATGCGGCGGCCGATGGCCACCGATCATTTTCGCACGCGCCACACGCAAAAAAATATAAGGCGTAAATCAAAAACGCTCGGAGTTGACTATCCGAGGAAAAAAATCGTAAACTACTAAGCAATGCCAAGGGTTAAGAGAGGAGTAAACGCGACAAAAAAACGGGAGCGGCTTCTCCGATACACGAAGGGTTTCCGCTGGGGAAGAAAATCAAAGGAGCGTGCGGCGAAAGAAGCTCTGCTTCACGCATGGACACACGCTTTCCGGGGGCGGAAAGAAAAAAAGCGGGATTACCGCGGGCTTTGGAATGTCCGCATCAACGCCGCTGCCCGCGCCGAAGGCACAAAATACAGCAAACTTATTGCCGATCTCAAAAAGAAAAACGTGAGGCTCGATCGGAAAATCCTGGCGGAACTCGCCGCTAACGAACCGGCAGTGTTCAAAAAAATTGTGGAATTCGCGAAATAAAAGCTCCGGAATTGCGCCGGAGCTTTTTGATTCTTAGTTGATCCATCGGTTCACGCTTCCACTGCGCGCTGTAAAGGACGCATCTTTGGAAATTTTCGGATTTGGATGTTCAATAAGATAAATAACGGCAAATACAAGTATATAGGCAAAGGCCGCCACGAGGCCGAAGAGCCAGAAAAATAAACTTCCCGTTCCAAGTTGGCGGTCAAGTTTCATTCCCTCAACAAATGCGTTTGCCGTAACAAGCGAAGCGAGTAACACAAAAAGAAAAAAGGCAGAAACTGGACGTCCACGGCCGCGTGGACCCCGGAAAAAATTTCTCCATACCAGAAGCATCGCCCAGTAGTATTTCGGTACTATTCGCATCGCAAGTCTCCTCTCAATATGCCGGAGGTAATGTTAACAAACCAGACAGAAGAAATCAATGCTAACGAACAGCGCCGTGATGATGCCGCCGACTCCTTGCCAAAAGAAAGTCATGCGCCTGTTTTAAAATCCGCTTTACGCCTTGATACTTTTTCCCAACGGTCTTTACGGCGTCTTCGTAAGTGAACCAACCAAACCCGCTATGCTCGCGTGTCGATATTTTCACTTCCGCCTTGTGGGTTTCCGCAAGATAGAGAATAACTGTGTCGTGTATCTTTTCCTCGCCGCGCTGGAAATAAAATTTTTCGTACGCGCGGAATCCCTGCATCATCCGGAGTTCGGATTTCCTGATCCCCGTTTCCTCCTCAACTTCCCGCAGAGCAGCCTCCAAACTTGTTTCGCCGACCTCAAAATGCCCCTTGGGAAAATTCCAGTATGAACCACGGCGGTATAAAAGTAAAAACTTTATGCCTTCGTGGGTACGCCTGTAAATCACAAAACCGGCGACAAACTGCCGCCGTGCTCGCACTTCATTGCGCCTAAGATATGTACGGAGATTTGTTGTCATTGGTTATTTAAGAAACTTTAACATCTTTTCAATTGGCCAGGAATTAATTATATCTTTTTTCCCAGCCCAGCCGCGGCGTGCCTGCGCGATGCCGTACTCCAAACATCCACAATGCGCCGGCGAATGGGCGTCGGAGTCAATCGCCAATTTAACACCAGCATCCACGCATTTTTTTATGTATTCGTCTTTGAGGTCAAGCCGGTCGGGAAAGGCGTCTATTTCCATTATCGTCCCGGTCTGCTTTGCGGTTTTTATAAGTTCATCCACGTCAACTTCGTAAGGAGGGCGGCGGTTGATGATACGCCCCGTCGGATGGAAAATTATGTCCACATTCGGATTCCGCATCGCTTTCCTAATCCGCTCTGTCTGCTCCTCGCGCGGCAGATTGAAATATGAATGGACTGACGCGCCGACAACATCAAGCTTGGCCAAAATATCGTCAGGCAAGTCAAGCGAACCATCTTTCAAAATATCGCATTCGCTGCCCTTTAAAATTTTAATTTTACCGCCGAACTTTTTATTGAGCCGGTCAATTTCGGTCATTTGTTTCAAAATTCCCTTTTCATCCAAACCATGGGTCATCGCCAGACGTTTTGTGTGATCCGTGATAGCGATATATTCCAATCCGGCCTCGCTCGCGATCTTGGCCATTGTTTCTATGGAATCCGAGCCGTCTGTCCAGTCCGTCTGCACCTGTAAGTCGCCAAGCAAATCGTCATAGCCGATTAATTTCGGGAGTGTGTGGTTCTGCGCCAATTCTATCTCGCCCGTATTTTCTCTCATCTCCGGCTCTATATAATCCATTCCCAGTGCTTTATATAATTCTTCCTCTGTTTTCCCAGCGATTTGCACTTCGCGCTTCGCGCCCTGCTTAAACAACCCATACTCGTTGAGTTTATATCCTTTTTTAATGGCAATCTGCCGCAGGGCAACATTATGGTCTTTGGAACCCGTAAAGTAGTTAAGGGCCGCGCCGTAGGAATCGCTCTCAACGACGCGCAGATCAACATTAATGCCGGATTTGAGTTTAATTGCCGATCTCGTTTCGCCGTGCGCATTAACTAGGGCAACTTCCGGCATTTTCACGAAGTAATTCATGACCGGTCCTGGGTTTTTGGAAATCGCTAGGATATCTGCATCGCCAATCGTCTCTTTCATCCGCCTTACCGAGCCGGCGACAACGACGCGCTCAATACCACCAAACTCCCGCAGGCGTTTTTCTATCATCCGTATCTCCGGCATGACAAAGCCTAAAACGAAACGCCCGCCGGATTTTTTGGTGAACTCTATGCCTTGCAGAATTTTCTCCTCGCTTTTTTTGCCGAAGCCCTCAAGCTTGGCAATCTTTCCGGCCTTGGCCGCCTTTTCCAAATCGGCGATATTCCTGATTCCCAATTTTTGATAAAGTTTTCTGACGGATTTCGGTCCCAGCCCTTCAATCGCCCCGAGCGAAGCAAGGTCAACTGGCGTTTTCTTTTTCAAATTTTCGTAGTCCTTTATCCGTCCGGTTGTGAGCAATTCTTCTATCCGTTCAGCTATTCCCCTGCCGACCCCGGGAATTCCTTCAAGCGCCTTCACGCCGCCCTTCCTGTATATTTCTTCCACTTCTTCTTCCAGACCAGCGATCACGCCCGCGACTTTCTCGTAAGCGCGTGGCTTGAACGGCACATCATACATCTCCAGATATTCGGCGATCTCCTTCAAAATTTCCGCGATTGATTGGTTAGAAATATTCATCTATGGCGTGCAATTTTCTATGGCAAAGTAATTCGCGGAGGCGACGATTTTCTCTCCATCCTCGAACCATCCAATTTCGGAAAAAGCATGAGAAGAAGTGAGGATGCGATCAAATTTAGAATTGCCGCCACGGCAAAAGTCGTTCTAAAGCCATAAGCATCGGCAATTATCCCGCCAATCGCGCCGCCGACGGCAGTGGAAACGGTCAGACCGAAAACGCTGAATATGCTCCACTCAACACCCTCGGAAACCTTGTCAACGTGATGCGCGAAGATCGTATAGTAAGCAGCCATAAGACAAGCATCGCCGACCCCGCAGACGGCTTCCATTACGTATAACTGCCAGGTAAACTTTATGAACATTAAGGTTAAGGGATAAACAACGCCTATCGCGCAGCCCAAAAGCATCACGCGGAAATCGTCTTTTTCCCCGGATTTTCTGTCTATTCTTCTCGCAATCGGTATCTGGAGAATTGATTTCACTATCGCGTAGATGGCGATCGCGAAACCAGCCGTTCTTAGGCTCGCCCCGACGAGCGTGCCCGTGATGAAAACCGCGAAAAGCGGCGCGAAAAGTCCGCCGCTCGCGTTCAGGATAAACAGGAAAAAAAGCAGGAGTTCAATTACCCTATTTATGGAAATGTTCAGTTTTATTCTCATCCCGTTAGAAATAGGGCGCAACGCCGCCGCTCGTCCTCTTTATTATTTAATATTCGGCCATTTTGTTGATGTAATATCCGCAAAGCGTCCGCGCCTGCCTGCCGGCAGGCAGGATTTCTAACGGGACCCATTACTGTTTTACTATCTGATCTCCCAGTTCCACAAAACCGACCTCGTCGCCCTGCGTCGTGAGTTTTATATGGCTCCCGTGCTCAACTTTTTTCTCCAAAATTTTCTGCGCGAGCGGCGCGCGCAATTTTTCTTCTATCACGCGCCGCAGAGGTCTCGCGCCGAACGCGGGATCATATCCGATCCGCGCGAAAAGTTTTATAACCGCCGGATCAATTTCCATCTTTATCCCCTGCTCGCTCACCAACTCTGCGACATCCTTAAGATTCAGCGCGACTATTTTTTCCAAATCCGCCGGCTCTAAATTTTTGAACACGACAATCCGCGAGAACCTGTTCAAAAGTTCTGGTTTGAAAATGTCGGTCAGTTTTCTCTTCAGATAGTCGGCGATCTGCGCCACCGATTGACCCTGGCTCAGGGCGTCATTGATGATATCCGAATGGGCATTAGAGGTGGCGATTATAATCGTGTTCTCAAAATCAACCGTGCGGCCGAGATTATCCGTGAGCCGGCCATCGTCAAACACCTGCAAAAATAAATTCAAGATATCAGGGAAGGCCTTCTCAAATTCATCCAAAAGGATCAAACTATACGGCTTTTGCAGAATCGCGTCCGTCAAAGCTCCGCTTACCTGGCCATCGGGCGTTCCGATAAACCTGAAAAAACTCTGCTTATCCTGATATTCCGTCATGTCAAACCTCACCATTTCCTTATCCGAACCGAATTGGACCTTCGCCAAGATTTTGGCGAGTTCGGTTTTGCCGACGCCGGTCGGACCGACGAAAAGAAAACTGGCGATCGGTCCGCCTGGCCGCGCGAGCCCGCTCCTGTACTCGCGCAGGGCATCCGCCACGACCCCCACCGCCTCCTCCTGGTCGATCATCCGTTCGTGTATTGTCTCCTCCAACTTGAGAAGTTTTTGCGCCTCGGCTTCGGTTGCCTCGTGCAGCGGAATATTTACCTTTGCTTCGGCCACGCTTACCACCCTGTCCGGCCCCACGTACTTTTCCCCGCGCCTTTGGGCGTCAACCAAAGCGCTCTTCAATATCTCCTCGGCGCTTGAAGGCAGAAATTTACTGCGCAAATATTTTTTTGCGAGCACAACCGCCTTCTTTATCGCGCCGAAACTTATGGTTACCCTGAACTGACGCTCGAGTATCAGACTCTCGTAGGTTAAAATTTTTTCCGCGTCGGCGACGCTCACTTCGCTCACCCTGATTATTTCAAACGCGCCAGCAAAATCGCTACGCGGCTCTATGAACTGCTTGAAGTCGCGCGGAAAAGTGAGCCGATCACCGGAAAGGCATTGTTTGTTATTATCGGCATCAAGGCATCAGCGGCGGAAATGTACGCGGCGCCGGAGGTGCGCACCAAGTTGTGTATGTTCGGGATGTAAATGATGATGTTCCCGGCGATGGTGATTTCTTCAATTATGTCTTTGAGCCGCGCGGTCAGTACTTCGGGCGGCGCGCCCGCCACAAGACTTTCAAGCTCAAGCGACACCAACCGCTTGTCAAACAACGCCGGCGGAACTTCGTCCTTAACAAGTTCCGCGGCGAGGTGAGAAATTATGGTTTCCTTGCCGATGCCGGCCTCCCCGACCAAAATAGCGTTGGGATTTATCGGCCGCGCCAACACTTCCACCAGCCGTTCAAACTCCTCTTTGTGACCGATCAAAAAACCGGTCTGATTCTGGCGGGCAAGATCGGTAAAGTCGGTTGAATATTTATCAAGGGTAGGCGTCGGCCGCGACGTCCACGCCCTATTCATTATGCGGTGTCGTATTTTCGGAGCACCAAACACAAAAAAGCCGCCGAGCGTCACTGGAATGCGGCGACTCATACTATGACCCAGGGAACTGAAGATCATAGCGCGCTCAAGGTCGCCTACCTCGATCCCAAAAATGTTGAAAAGTCGGCTCATGGCTTCGTTTTTGACGAGAGGCATCGCCGAAAACAGGTCACTTGATTCTATGAAGTTGTGGCTCGCGCCCATGGCCTGTTCCAAGGCCAAAAGCACGAGCGTTTCCGCGTTCGCCAATCTATCTTCTTTGGAAATCGCGGACCACTCCCCGCTTTTTGAACTCTCGCCGAGAAACGCTTCTGTTTTCTGTTTGAATTCCTCTGGTTTTACATCAAGACGCTTTAACCCCTCTTCTATGTCGGACAAATTTAGAAGCTGATGCGCCGTTTCCAGAAAGAAATTCTGCTTGGTGATCATGCTCCGGTCAAATGCCCTCTCCAGGGCGGCGAACGCCTTCGGCCGCAGATAACTCGCCATATTAACTCTGCCTCTTTTCGGCAACTCTATAAGCGGCTTGTCGCCCTCGTTCAGGTGGAGAAAGCGGTCAAACAGGAACAAAGCGAGAAATATTCCCGCATAGCGCAGTCCCCAGACCCCGGAGAGAAGAAACGAAGCCGCCGTAGCCGCAGTCACGAGGTACATCACATAACTTAGAACTCTTACGAATAATCTGCCCGGAAACGTCATCAAGAGTCGCGGGTCCTTATAACAGAAAACCGGACCCTCTCCAGCGACGCCCGCTGACGCTGTTCCTTTACTATTTTCTTCGCTCATGGAGAATAGGAATGGAAATTAGTAGCGGCGAGAATAATAATAACCGGCGGAATCAAAACCCAAACAAGGTAAATAACAAGGAACACCAATCCCAAGAATAAATAGAGAACGCCGCCGATAAGTATCCTCCCTAAACGAAAGATCACGCCGAGAACTCTCCCGACTATCGTGTAATCCTTGTATAACGGCTGGAAGAAATATTTTATGGTAAGGCGAATCGCCAAAGACTTGTCCACCTCCTCCAAGATGGAAACAAACTTATGCGCCAAAAGACGCGAGCCGTCCACGTACCAGTGATGGAAAAAATCCAAAATCCTGTAAATGGCGCGATTGATTAAATAAACCAAGGCGAAGTTCATTTATTTAAATTATACCCGTTTGAGCCCAAGAGAACAAAAGATGCGCACGAAGGACGAAAATAAAAAAACCCGCGCATTGGTGCAAGCAATGGCGAGTATTCATATGAACACCGACTATCTCCACGGACCAATCACTGTCTTTTCAGTTTGTGTTTTTCGCAACGCTTCACGAAAAGACTTGTCGCGCAAATCGCGCCATCGGGTAGCCGTACCAAAAATGGGAGAGATTCGGTAAAATAGAATAATCCTGTGTAATCTATCCACGAACCAAGCAAGCCGAATAGCATGTACTCAGGATCAAGCCCTTTCGTTTTGTAGAAAGCCAGAAGCTCTTCAAACGTAAACTGCGTCCAACGACCCTTTTCCTGGAAGAAACGGACCAGTGCCACGGCGGCTTCTTCCACCTCGCACTTTCCGAACGTCTCTGAAAGTCCGTCGGAGAGATCAATATCGCTTGGCCTGGTTTTTTGGCTTGGTTTGTCGGCGGATTCACTGATCACACTAAAACTAACCCCCTCTGCTGTTTTAAACATAACACCTCCTTCACACTACAAGCTAAGCGCAGATTAGCATATCGGCAATTTATCTGTCAAATTCGTCGCCGGGTTTTAAAACAACTTCGGCTGCGGCGGTTTCTTCGGCTTAGTTTCTTTCGCGGCGACGGCACCCGGCATTATGACGGTGAGCGGTGATTCTGTAAGAAATTTTCCCGAAACGATGTCCGGAAGCTTTTTGAAATCATCGCGGAGCTGATTCAAAACTTCGGTGGAGCGCAAGGCTGCTGCCGTGTGAAAAAGAGGAATGACCAGCCGACCGTCAACTTTAAAAACCTTCCCGTGATCTCTTGAAATTTTGGCTTCGGGCAAAAAATAATTCATGGCGAACCGCCCCACGGCCGCAATGATTTTCGGGTTGATTATTTCAACCTGCTTTGTCAGATATGGCTTATATGCCTCAATTTCGTCCGGGCTAGGGTCGCGGTTCTCCGGCGGGCGGCGCTTGACAATGTTCGTGATATATACATTCCCACGCTTCCAGCCGATTGCTCTGATAAACTCGTCCAAAAGTTGCCCGGCGCGACCGACAAACGGCCGCTTGAGGCGGTCTTCGTGAAACCCCGGTGCCTCGCCAATGAACATAACTTCGCAATCGGGATTGCCTTCGCCGAAGACCAAATTCGTCTGAAGTGGCAGGGACTTGTCGGCGGCGATTTCGGCTTCAAGTTTTTTGAGTTCGTCGTCTTTGCTCATATCAGAAATTATACACGAGTTCATTTTTTGTAGTAATACCGGAAAATTATCGTGACACTGAAACGAAAGATGGCAACGTAAATCTTCCCAACGTAAAAAGCCGGTCGCCTGAGGCGACCGGCTTTTTATTTGCTGTCGCGACAGCAAATCGTTAGAGTATCGCTTCCTTCGCGGCTTTGGCAACGCGGAATTTCACAACCGTCTTCGCCTTGATCTGGATCTGCTCGCCGGTTGCCGGATTTCGTCCCATTCGGGCCGCGCGGTGCTTCTTCACCAGTTTTCCAAATCCAGGAAGAGAAAACTCGCCCGCGGATTTAACCTGGCCGTAAGCAATCTCAGCAAGAGTGTCCAAAAACATTCCCGCCTGCTTTTTTGACACCTCGGCTTTCTCGGCAAGCTTCCCCAAAAGCTCCGACTTCGTCATTTTCGCCATGAGTTTGGTTTTGAATTAAATTTATGCCGACCTTGTGTATATGTATATTATATAACAAATCAGGGCTTGCACACAAAGCGGCTTATATGCTAAAACACAATCAGTAAAAATTGGCAGGAGAATAAGGTGAAAATCGAAATTGCCTTCAAGGATTTCAAACTGCAATCCCTGAACGCGCTCCCGGTGGGAAAACGCATCCAGCGGATATCTTTGGGGATCAAAAAGGGCATGGATTACCCCCGCGGTAAGGTTGGCAAATTCATCTTATCGCAATTCGGCACCATACACCTCGTAAGTCCGCTTCTTCCGGAAAGCATAGTCACGACAAATTACGCGCTTTGCAATGAGGCGAGAGAACTGCTCGGCGAAATGTATGAATCCTGTGGCAAAGAAGCGCCGAAGGTGGCCTGCGGGAGTAGGGTAATTCCCGGTTCAAGCTTCGAAAAATCACGGCGTTTGGAAAGAAATGGTGTCGTTATCCCATTTTCCGGCGGGAAAGACGGCGCGCATCATTACCTGAAATCCATGAAATCCGGTCTTACCCCGCGCCTTGTCCATATTCGCAACATGAACCTCGCGTCCACTTCTGAAGAATTCGCGTGGGCGGGAAAACTTTCAAGTTTTCTTGAGGAAGATCTGGACATAATTCATCTGCACAACGGCGTACCCAAGAACGGCTTTGACACCATGAGATTCCGCGACATGTTCCTCGTCGCTCTGATGATCCCATATAACCTCAAATACGGCGCCGAAAAAACGATCATAGAGGGCTTTGCCGACGAACTTGAGGGCAACATGGAGCTTTTCAGCGGCAAAGAAAGTGAAATGAAAAAATTTAACGAGCTGCTCAACGATTTGGGATTCCCGATAAAAATTTCGTGGTACAACATGCCGGAATGGCGAGTTTTGAAATGGCTGATCCTGAACCATCCCGATGTTCTCGCGAATACTAACAGCTGTTTCGCGTATCCACTCTTGAAACTCCAGCAGAAGGATAGGGTAAAAGAACTTTTTCCCGGCTTCCCTTTCTTTGAAAGCCAATGCGGAATGTGCTTCAAGTGTTTCATAGTGAACCTCGCGCGAATCGCTTTTGACGACGTAGATTGTCCGGCAGAAATTTTGAGAAGATATGTAATTACCGCCGATGCGTGGCTTGCGAAGAAAATCAAGAATTTGGGCGCGTATTACAATGACCCGAGTTTTTCCCGCCTGCTCGCGCTAACCAAACAAAAGATACAGACAGTTCAGCCGCCGACCAAGGGTCCGGCGGTTTTAGTTTTCGGCCGCGCGCCAGAAATCCTCTTATTGCGCCCCGGCGGTATTCCGTGTTAAAAATTAAGCAGCAAAATTAAAGTCGCTGGAGCGGATAATGAGCAAGAAACACCGGAAAAATAAGCGGTTATTAGGACTATCTACTGTTCAGGAAGGAAACCGCGGGAGCGTGCCATGCGATGGCTGATTACACTTAAAACCGAAGATGGCCTTATCGTACCCTGCCGGCTCATGAATGCGTTCCGCTGCAAGGGATTGAAAATCGTGACCTTGGCCATGGCGGCCCGGCCGTGTGGCTATTCCATGATGGCGGTCGTGGAGCCACCGGAAGGCGCTGACGCCGACTACATCTTTAACTTCCTGCGCCGCATGGGGGGCGTTCAGAGTGTTGTTATCAACAAAAAACCACCATCAGCAGAAAAAGAGGAGTACGAAATTGTTTTTTTCGCGCCGCCTGCGCCAAAGTAGGCGGCTTTTTGTTTTGTCGCACAAACACGCAAAAAATTAAATTGGTGCCCCCGCGAGGAATTGAACCTCGACCACCTCCTTCGGAGGGAGATATTCTATCCGTTAAACTACGGGGGCTGGCTTTGAGCTTACTTTACCCCCACACCCAACAGCAAGCAAGTTTTCTGCTTACAGTTACTTGCTGTCAGGTGTGGGGGCTTACAATAAAATAGTAGACCCCGTAAATTGCAGCAAGTATGAACACAAGCGAAATCACGTTCAAGAGAATTCGTTTCACGCCGCCGATCTGGAGAACTTTTTTCCCGACCAAAATTATCAAGAGATACTGCAAGCTCAAGAACACGCCGCCGGTGAGGCCAATCACGTTAGCGAAATTATTCAAACCAAGGTAAACCAGAGCTAGCGGCAAAAGAAGCGTAATTCCAAGGCCTAATCCTCGCGACAGGCGCAGGTCGTTAACGAGCGAGTGCTTGATCTCCAAACTTATGGGTAAATGCGAGGTCCAGATCGCGAAGATGCCCATAACGGCGAGCAGGGCAATTTTGTAGCCCGGCCAGCCGATGAGCCCAGACAAAGTATCCGATGTGATCATGGACGATGAACCGAAAATTCCCACGACAAACATAAGATACAGCACCGCGACGATCGCAGTTCCCGCGGCCAGCGCCAAATACGGCTGAGCCGCCGGCGCAAGGTCGGATTTCAATCTCCTCTCCGTGTCAAACACCGGCTCAACCGCGGTCCAGCCGGCCAATGCGAAAAGGATCGCGCCGAAAGGAAAAAAAATATTCCTGAAATTGACGGCGTGAGCGGCAGACAACGCCCCGACCGGATTTGAAGAAAAAAAGATGAAAAATATTATGGCTGCGGTTAAAATTATTCCTAAAATTTCCAAGTTAAGACCGCGGCGTTCCTTAAGTAGGAGCGGCAACGCTGTCACAAACCAAAAGATGGGTAAAGCCAGTGCCACAGGCACAAAAGGAAACAATAATCTGACGAACTGACCTCCCAAAATCAAATAAGCGACAAGCGCCAAGATCAAGCCTCCCAATATCACGAACAATCCAACGCCAAAACCCAATCTGCCAAGGTATCCGCGCGAGAGGCCGAGCAATCTGTTCCTCTCTTTAACTTTTTCCAAGACGCGGAAATACAAAGCGTGAGCGGACACGACAATCGCCGAAAAAATCAGCAAATAAAAAAGGCCGGTAAACCATCCGGCCGCGAGAAACACGTAAGGCAGTGCGAAAACTCCCGCTCCGATAGTCGCCGCGGCCGCAAGCCCGGCTTCTTTCACGAAACTTTTTAGCGGACCCATTGAGGATTTACCGATTACTAATTGCCAATTTCCAAACTAGTTATTCCGCCCCAAAAACCTGGTCTCCTTCCCGGACCTTGCCCTCAACTTTAATGCCGACTTCCTGGCCCTTTTTTGCTGACTCTATCGGTTTGTGGTCGTACTGCATTGATTTTATATCTTCCGTAAAATCGGTTGTCGCGCCCTTATAGTGGAGTTTTGCGCCAACGTCAACCTTCTTATTGAATTTAACGATGGCAACCTCCAAATTGCCGAAGTAGTGGGTCACCTCCCCGATCGGTTTTGGTTCCGAAGATTTTGGCATTGTATTATTGTTAATCGCTCAGCGCCAAGCACGTATCACACAATTCGCAGTTCGCACTTTGCGCTTAGCCAATAAATTTTCGACCTTTGCTCAATTTATTTCTCCTTCTCCTCTTCTTCTATCAAGGTCACGACCTTGTCCAGAAGCTCCTCTGGATCACCCGAATAAACCACCTTGCCGCCGCCTTTGCGCGACTTCTCAATTATTTCCTTAATCATATCGCATACGCCACCCGTGCCGGTCAAAACCCCCTGTGGCTTCTGATCCTCAAAGCCGATGGTGAATTCGTTCAAGGTCCCCATGCGCCCGCAAATCGTGATAATCGCGTCCGCGGAACGCGTGAGAAGTAAATTGCGCCCGGAGTATTCAAAGCCGGTATAAACTATAAGATCGTGATAGTCGGTGGGCAAATGGTAAGAATTCACGTGAGCAAGTTTTGACGCCGCCGGAGAAAGTCCTATCACTATCCCTCCGGCTTCCTTCGCGCCCTTCGCTGCCCAGTAAGGGATGCCTGTCGTCGCGCCGGTGACCAAAATCATATTGCGCTCGGCGATTAATTTGCCGAGCCTCTCGGCCTTCTCCACGGCGTCTTGCGAGCAAATATCGGTTTCGGCCGCTCCCGAAATGCAAATTTTATACTTAAGATGCTGTGTCCCCAATTTGGAATGATTTGCCTTCATCTTTGGCATGGTCTAAGTATAACAAATATAAAAAATAATTCGAGCGTTGAACACTCTATAACTTTCCAATTTCTGTCCGGCGCGACGCGAAGCTGGCCTTTTTCGTAGATGCGTCTTATGTGGTGCTCGCAAGATTTAAAATGAACTACCGCCGCTTAAGAGCGGTGGTATTAGAACTGCCACGCCTCGCACGCAACCAGATTTTACATCACTTAGCATGCGGTAGTTCACCCCGCCCCCACTTTTACTTATGACACTTGCGATTCTTTTTCCGTGTTGATGGCACAAACCTATACATTTTTCTCCTGACGTTTTAAGTAAAAGTGAGGCGGGGTTTATGTTTTCCATTCCGCAATCCTGCCCCGCTCTACTGGCGGGGGGGTATTCCTGCCTGCCGGCAGGCAGGCTTGCGGGGAAAACATAAAACAAATTAAGTCAGTTCAACTTCTTCTCCTGCCTTCGGCACTTCGGCGAGAACCGCGAAGTCGTCCTTGATTTTAGTGGCCAAGGCCTCGCTTGCGCCTTCCTCGCCCTGCACGACGAAAACTTTTTTAAGCGTTCTGCGCATTGGTTCAAGCCATTTCAAAAGCAACGGCTGGTCGGCGTGCGCGGAATAACCGCCGATTACCACCTTCCTGCAACGAACGGGGACTTCTTCCCCGAAAATTTTTACAGAGGTGGCGCCGTCAAGAATCTGCCTGCCGAGCGAGCCCGCCGCCTGATATCCGACAAAGAGAATCGTATTTTTCTCCCCGGGAAGGTAGCGCAATTCGTGATGCAGGATCCTTCCACTGTGCGACATGCCGGAACCGGCGACAACGACTTTCGGCGGCGGCACGTCGTTGATTTCTTTGGATTGCTCCGTGGTAAGCGTGAGCCGCAAGCCGGGGAAATTCAGGATGTCATCGCCGGAATGCGCCAATTTTTCCGTTTCGGGATTGAAATAATTCTCGTATTTTTTATAAATCGCCGTAAGTTTTATGGCTAGCGGGCTGTCAATGAAAACCGGTACTCGCGGCACTCTTTTTTCCGTAAACAACTGGTGCAGGTGGTATAGAAGCTCCTGCGTGCGTTCCATCGCGAACGTCGGTATGAGCAGCACGCCCTTCCGCCTCACGGTGTCTTCAATCGCGTCCTCAAGCATTTCCCTGCGCTTGTCTATCCCCTCGTGAACCCTGTCACCGTACGTGGACTCAATCAGACAATAGTCGGCAGAATTTATCTTTTCCGTCGGTTGAATTATCGGCGCGGGATAATTTCCGAGGTCACCGGAGAAAACAACCGTTTTCCCCTCGGCGATAACTTTTATTATGGCTGAACCCAGTATGTGTCCCGCGTCAAAAAGCTCAACCCGCCAGCCCGAGGCCGGTCCGCCTCCGGAGGAGAAATTGCCGATACTCAACCGGCGTGTGGTAATCAAGTTTCCGCCACAATTT
Source organism: uncultured bacterium (assembly GCA_963844965.1). Classification (GTDB taxonomy): domain Bacteria; phylum Patescibacteriota; class Minisyncoccia; order UBA6257; family 2-01-FULL-56-20; genus REEB91. The sequence continues at coordinate 124,334 of CAWJQC010000008.1, forward strand.
CATCAGTTCAAATATATCCTGCGTAGTGTAGAGCAACGGTTTTTTCTCCCGTTCCGCTTCCTGGGCCAATATGTGCTCCGAATCTAAAAGCAAAAGTTCTGCGAAGTCTTTTTGTCGCGGGCGTGGAATAAACCGTTCCGCGGAAACCATCTTTCCAAAGTTTGGGTAAAAGACCTATGTGGTCAATGTGCGAATGGGTTATGAAAACCGCCTCTACGTTCTTGGGATCGTAAGGAAACGGTTCAAAATTTCTGCGCTCGGCATAATGGCCTCCCTGGTGAAGTCCGCAATCAATCATAATCTTTTTCCCACCCGACTCAAGAATATAGTTGGCGCCGGTAACCTCGCCGACGCCACCATAGAAAGTTAAACGCATTCTTAAATTGTAAATCTCCTTAATGATAAAAACAAAGCGCGTTGACGCAAATTTGTGTGAAGTTATCGATGCCCGCTCTTGAGTGTCTCCTCAACGACAAGTCGTTCGTTCCAGGGAATTTTTTCGCCTTTTTCTATATGAATCCAGTCCTCGCTTCCCTTGCCGGTCAGCACAACAACGTCGCCGTTTCTGGCCACAGAAACCGCTTTCTTAATCGCCTCGCGCCGGTCGGTAAGTTCCCTTGTCGCATATCGCTTGTCACTTGTCACTCCGGATTTTATCTCCGATAAAATCTGGCTAGGATTTTCGTCGTATGGGTCTTCGTTCGTCAGAATAATTTCATTGCAATATTCGGCGGCGATTTTTCCCATTTCCGGCCGCTTCCACCTGTCTCTGCCGCCACCCGCCGCCCCGAGAACACATATCAACTTGGACCTTGGAACTTTCAAAAAAGAATAAACTTTTTTTAATGAATCCGGCGTATGGGCGTAATCTATAACAACCGAGAACGGGGTTCTTTGCACAAATTCCATCCTCCCCGGAACACCGCGGAAGGATCGTATCGCCTCTCTCGTCGCGTCTTCGCCGACCCCGATATCTCGCGCTACCGCAACGGCGGCGGCAATATTTTCTTTATTGAAATCTTCCAGCGGAAATTCACTGCGTGAATTGTCGGCGGCAACCCGAAGCGGACCTCGCCGCGGCAATAGCCGAGAAACATTCCCGTCATTCACCGAATACGCGGCTGGTCTGAATTTCTTGAGCGCATCAAAAAAGAAACCGGCGCTCTTATCCTCCGCATTGATGAAAATCTTTCCGCCCTTCTCGCCCACATAGCGCAAGAAATCAAGCTTGGCCTCACGATATTTTTCAAAAGAACCGTGCGCTTCAATGTGCTCCGGAGCGAGATTTGTCAAAATCCCCATATTCCAATTCACGAACAGATGGCGCGACAAAATCACGCCCTGCGAAGTGGCCTCAATCAACGCATACTGGCAATCGGCGCGGACTGCTTTACGCAAGAAGCGTTGAATGTAGGCGCGGCCTGGCATACTGTTTCCCGTTGGGTTCTTCTCGGAGCGATCGCCGATTTTCACGCGAAGCGACGAAAGCAGGGCAGTTTTTTTGCCCGCCGCCTCTAGAATTGCGTTCAAAAGTTCAAGAGTCGTCGTCTTGCCCTTCGTGCCCGTTACGCCGACCACAAAAATATTCCTGCTTGGAAAACCGCAAAAAACTGCGCCGAAAAAAGCCCAAAGGAAATGGTAAAGCCAAGCCGCGCCCGACAAATTATAGAAAAACCCGACCAGGGGAAAATTTTTTATTTTCTCCATCATAAATAATGACCGGCCAATAAGATTGCTAAACTTTACCACTCAGAATCTTAAGCGCAGCCTTCAACCGTTCTTCCAAATTAACAATTTTCTCGTCAACTTTTCCGAGCGCTGCCTTGGCCTGTTCGCGGCGGTAGCCCAAGCCGACGAGCGTCTCAACGAGGTCAGCGTCAACCTCCATTTTGCCCACGGCAATCTCGGATTTTTCTGATTGTACTTTGCTCTTCAATTCCAGAATAATCCGCTCGGCCGTTTTCCTGCCGATCCCCGACGCGCGCGTGAGCAAATCCGGTCGCCCCTCTTTGATGGCTGCCGCCAAATTTTTCAGCTCGGCAACTTCCATTATAGACAACGCCGACTTCGGCCCCACGCCGGAAACGGAAATCAATAGCTCAAAAAAGTTCAATTCGGCTTCCGTCAGAAATCCGTAGAGTTCCAGTCCGTCCTCGCGCATATGCAAATGACAGAAAAATTTAACGGCCAAGCCAATGGGTGGTAAAGCACCCAGCGTGCGACCGCTTACAAAAACCTTGAGCCCCAATCCAGCCGCGTCCACAACCGCGAAGTGTTCGCTCTTTGACATCAGTTTGCCCGAGACGCTGTAGAGCATACCCAGTAGAGGAATTTCGAATTATAACTTTCGGCTTTCTCGACTAAGCCGTTGACTTGTTCCCGTTGCGCTGATGGTGAAATTGTCCATAAAATAGGTGTTCGGCAGTAGGCGTTCGAAATTCTCCTACTGGGCATAATTCAATTATACGGCTACTTGCACTTTTTTTCATATGCCATATACTGAAACCTAACATGCCCATCACCCAGTCCGCAAAAAAAGCCATGCGCCAGACGAGAAGGCGGTACGCAAGGAACCTCATCAAAAAAGAGGCCTATAAAAAAGCGGTAAAAAATTTCAGGAAACTGGTCGTAGAAAAGAAAGTGGAGGAAGCAAAAAAAATACTGCCTGCGGTTTATAAAGCACTGGACAAAGCAGCTAAAACAAACGTTATCGCGAAGAATAAAGCTTCGCGGCTCAAGTCGCGGCTTTCTCATCTGATAGCCAAATCAACCAAGACCTCCTCGTAATCCAATTTCCCGGATTTTACCTTAAGATCATATTCCGCCATCTGCGGAACTCTCTCGCGCCAGCCGGAAGCCAAAATATTAAATATCTTGGGCGGCGGGTCGCCAATCGCAAAAAGTTTTTCAAGCGCTGCGATACGGGTTTTCAAATCCTGGCTTTTCAGTCCGCCGAATAACGCCCAGTAGTCGGGCGCTATTTCCAAATCCAAGTCGGCCAAGTCCTTCTTGTCAATAATGCCGCTTTTTAAGTTTCTGATTTTTTCAAGCTCGGTCACGAGTCCCCAGGTGTTATTCTGATAAACCGCGGCAAGGAATTTAAACGCGAAATCCGAAAATTCCAACCCAAGTTTTTTCGCCCGTCCCCTCGCGAATATTTCCCATTCATAGCCGGTCAAAAATTCAAATTTCTCCGCTGTCGCGGTCGGCTTTTCAATCAAAAAATCCAGGGCCTTGTTGGGCTTCCCTTTTTCCGAGCACAGAACAATTGTATCTTTTTTTGCGACAATTTCGTGGAGCACATCCTTTATTTTTTCCTCGTCCGCCTCATAAAGATTTTCCAAAATTGCCAGTTTCTTGCTCTCTCCTCCGGAGGCGGATCCGCCTACGGCGGAAAAAAGTGGCTGCGCGCGAGCGAACCCCCTGAATTCCTCAAGTGTATCTTTTCCCTCCTCGGCAAAATCAAATGTCCGCACGCTCAGGGCGGAGTATTTTTTCTCAAACTCCTTTATATACCATCTCTTTTTTTCTTCCCGGCGATAATCGTCCGGGCCGTAGAGGAAAATTATCATTTTTTGATTGCCACTTTGATAAATTCTTTAAATAATGGATGCGGGCTAAGAGGGCGTGATTTCAATTCTGGATGAAATTGCGTTCCGACAAAGAATGGGTGCTTATCGTGCGGCAACTCGGCAATTTCCATTAGACGCTTATCCGGGGAAATGCCGGAGAAAATAAGGCCGCGTTTCTCAAGGCGCGAAATATAGGCGGGATTCACCTCGTAGCGATGGCGATGTCGCTCGGAAATATGCGTCATGCCGTAGGCGCCGCACGCTATGCTGTTCGCTTTTAAGATGGCCGGATACGCCCCGAGCCGCATCGTGCCGCCGTAGTTTTTTACCGCCAACTTCTCTTTCTGCTCGGGCATTATGTCAATCACAGGATACGGTGTTCTGGGATTGATTTCCGTCGTGTCGGCGTTCTTTAATTTCAAAACATTCCGCGCGAATTCAACAACCGCAAGCTGCATGCCGTAACAAAGACCGAAATAGGGAATTTTATGTTCGCGGCAGTATTCTATCGCTTTTAATTTACCCCTGACGCCGCGGCTACCGAAGCCGCCGGGAACTATTATGCCGTCATAATCGCCGAGTTTTTTAAGCTCGCGCGCGCTCCGCTCAAATTTCTCGGCATCAAGCCACGTTATTTCCGGCCTCACGCCCCAGAAAGCAGAAGCGTGCTTTATGGATTCAATCACGGAAATATAGGAGTCAGTAAGGACAAAGTTGCCGCTGCCGAAGTATTTGCCGACAATGCCAATCTTCGCCACTTTTCGCGAATTCTTAACAGCACTGGAAAAACGGCGCCAATCTTTTAAATCCCTGCGCCTCGATTTAATTCCAAGTTTTTTTGTAATCCTGTTCCCTAAATTGTCCTTCTCAAAATTTATCGGCACATCATAAATACTTTCCACGTCTGGTGCAGAAATAACATTTCCTTTATCAATGCTACACATAAATTCTATTTTCTCTTTTCGTTTCCCGTCCAGCGGAACCGCCGCGCGTCCCAAGATAAAATCCGGATGAATGCCGACCGAATTCAAATTTCTCACGGCGTGTTGCGTTGGTTTCGTTTTCAATTCGGTGCCGCCGGCGCCCAATGCCGGCAAGAAACTTACCAGGATCAGAACAACATCCTGCGGCTGGCGCAGCTTAAGCATCCTCACCGCCTCAAGAAAAAGAATGTTCTCGTATTCCCCGACCGTTCCGCCGATTTCCGTAATGGCGATGTCCGCCTTTTCCTTGACCCGCGCCTTTTCAATTCTGCCTATCACCTCGAGCGGAATTCTCGGGACCACCTCCACCTGCCTGCCTCCATATTCCAAATTTCGTTCTTTTTGTATCACCGAAAGATAGATGCTTCCGGTCGTCATGTAGTTCGCGCCGGTGAGGTCGCGGTTCAGAAATCTTTCGTAGTTGCCCATATCCTGGTCGCACTCCGTGCCGTCGTCCAGAACAAAAACTTCGCCATGCTCCGTGGGATTCATTGTGCCGGCATCAACGTTCACGTACGGGTCAATTTTTATCGCCGTTACTTCAAAACCATAGGACTGCAAAATTTTCCCGATGGACGCCGAAGCCACGCCCTTGCCGACGCCCGACATCACGCCGCCGACAACGAAAATGTATTTTGGATTTACTTTTCTTTCTGGCATTTAGGACAAAAATAAGATGACCTTCCGCCAATTTTTATTTTCTTTATTTTAGCACAGCACCGAAAACATTTCTCACCCTCGCGATCATAGACCTTACGGGAATCCTGGTAATAACCCGAACTGCCGTCGGTCCGGCGGTAATCACGCAGCGTAAAACCGCCCTTTTTGATGGCTTCGCGGAGAATTTCCTTGATTGAACGCACCAAACGCACGATTTCCCGACTCTTTAGCGCGCCACTCCGTCGCATTGGGTGGATTTTGGCTGTCCATAGGCTCTCATCCGCGTAAATATTGCCCAATCCGGCGACGAGCCGCTGGTCAAGTAGTGCCGATTTTATCAGCTTTTTCCTGCCATACAGCAATTCACCCAGCTTTTTAGCATTAAAATCCTTTGAAAGCGGCTCTACTCCCGGTTGCGGAAGCGATTGCGCATCGGTTTGCCACTCAATCGTGCCGAAACGCCGGGCGTCAACGAACCGCAAAACCGAACCGTCGGAAAAATAAAATCTCGCCCGTTCGTGCGGCATCCTTTCCGGGCCTAGCCGCATTTGCCCGGTCATGCGGAGGTGGATAATGCAACGTAAACCATTCTCAAAGCTAAGGATTATAAATTTCCCGCGGCGGCGCACAGAAACGATTTCCAGCGGCAAAACAAAGCCCTGCCTGCCGGCAGGCAGGCGCGGCTTCCCGATTTTCTTCACGTCAAAAACCGCAAACTTAATCAATTTTTTGCCGACCAAGATGTGCGAGAGCTCGCGCGTTATGGTCTCAACTTCCGGAAGTTCGGGCATGATAAGAAATTTAAAATGTAAAAATCAAAATGTAAAATGAATGAGCCCTGCACCACTTTTGTGTACGCAAAAGTGGTGCAGGGCGATTCTTTAATAATTTTATACCTTACGCTTTCAACTTTACGCTTTTATCACTCCTCCACCGCAACTTCGTGCGCCGGGATCAAAGCCTGGGTCGGTCGGCAGGGTAAAATGCAAAACGGTGCCGCGTCCGAGCTCAGAATCGGCCCAGATCTTGCCGCCGTGCGCCTGAATGATGTTTTTTGCGATGTAAAGTCCCAAGCCGGAACCCTCGGTTTTGGTCTTGAGAGCATTGTCCGCGCGGAAAAACTTTTTGAAAAGCTTGTCCATGTCTTGCGGCGCTATGCCAATACCGGTGTCCCTTACGCTTATCTCCACGAAGGGCTCATCTATGACTTTGTCTATTTTAACCGTAACCTCGCCTCCTTCAACGTTATAGCGAACGGCGTTCTCTAAGATATTATTGACGGCCAGCAACAATTTTTGCGAATCTATCATGAGCTTCGGAAGCGGCGCTTTCGGTTTTTCAAAATAAATCTTTATGCCCGCGCGCCGCGCGACGGGGATAGCCTGCAGAAGAATTCCGTTCACGAAATCAACCGCATCGGCTTCTTCAAAATTGTAACCGAAGCGCCCTTCTTCGATTTTCGCGATATTAAGTAGGTCCTCTACTATTTTTAGAAGTTCCTTCCCCGCTGCGAGCGAATTGCCGACAACGTTTTTTGACTCCCCGCTCAGGGTCTTGTCGCTGGCTAAAACCTCTAAACCCCAGTTTAATTCCGTAACTGGCGTCCGGAGCTGATGCGAAGCAACTGTCAAGAATTCATTCTTTGAACGGATGAGTGACAGCTCCCGCGTGCGATCGTGAATGATCTTCATAAAACCCAAAAGCTTTCCGTTCTCGTCGTTAACCGGCAAGGTTGACACACGAAGGTCCAAAACCGGCTCGGCAAAAGAAAGATCGGCAACTTGAGGATACTGGCCGGCCACGGAACGGCTTGTGATTTCGGGGGCAAGAGACGGAAAAATGACCTGCGTAAGCAATTTTAGAGGCGGCTTTTCAGTGTCTTGAGGGGTAAACTCGTGATTCACGACAGTTTTGGAATCCAGCTTGAAAAGCCGCTCCGCCACGGGGTTAAAAAATAATATTTTAAAATCGTTATCGTAAACGACCAAAGCGTCCTCCAGGCCGGACAGAACACTTTTGAACTGATTCCGTTCTACTTTATTTTTCCTTTCAATATCAGCCACGCGGTAAACCAACGCGAACGTGAGCGCCGCCGTGATAACAATCAGACCGCCCTGGAGAATGATGAACCCGAGAGACAAACTGTAGCCGGCGGCAAAAACGAACGCGAGGAGTATTAAAATCGGCCAAACGCCGCGAAGCTCTGGCCAAGAAATGACCTCTCTTATTTTTTTGAAGCTGAAAATTTCTCCGCTCACTTTAGTATCATAATTTTTCCATATTCCCCCAGTCCTTCCCGCAGGAAACGTTCACCACAAGCGGCACTTTCAGGGTGTATATTTTTTCCATTGTGCCTCCAATCAGCTCTGCAGTTTCTCTTATCTTATCATCGCGGACCTCGAACAGCAATTCATCGTGAATAGAGAGAATCAATCGCGCGCCAGCGCCCCAAATCCCGGCCTCTTCCAAAACCTTACGCGATCTAATCATTGACATTTTTATAATATCGGCGCCAAATCCTTGGATTGGAAAATTTATCGCCGCCCGCTCCGCTTCGGAGACCAAGCGCGGCGAATCCGTGGCTGCACCGAAGAGATAGCGCCTCCGGCCGGTCGGCGTCCGCGCGAAACCGGAAGTTCTAACTTCACTTTTTATTTTCTCCTGCCAAACTTTTATCTGCGAAAATGCCTTAAAATACGCAGTGATGAATTCGCGTGCTTTTTCTGTTGTGAGGCCGCTCGTCCTTGCGAAAGACGGCGCCCCCATGCCATAGATCAGCCCGAAATTAAGTGTCTTCGCGAGACGCCGCTCAGCTGGACCGACCTTTTCAAGCGGAATTCCAAAGACGCGCGAAGCGGTGACTTTATGGATATCCAGTCCCCTCTCAAAAGCTTTTATCATCTGCGAATCACCGGTAAGCGAGGCGAGGATGCGAAGTTCAATTTGGGAATAGTCAAAAGCGAGAAACGAAGAATCCCTTCGGCGCCTCAAAGGCCGCCCGCAGTTCCTTGGTCCAGATCGATTCCTGGGGAATGTTCTGCAAATTCGGCGTCTGCGAACTCAATCTGCCAGTAGCCGTTCCCGTCTGCACGAATTCCGTGTGAAGCCGTTTACCGGCTGAGAGTTCCAAAAGCGGGCGCGCGTATGTGGATAAAATCTTGAAATTCTCGCGATAATCCAAGAATCAAACCGACTATCTCGTGCGCCCCGCGCAATTCTTCCAAATTAGCCGCGCGCGTTGTGCGCATCCCGGTCTTCGTCCTCCGGACGCCATCACCGAGCCCCAGCTTGTCAAAGATAATCTCGCCGACTTTCTTGGGCGAATTGATGTTAAATTCTTCTCCGGCAGCCGCGTAAATTTCTTTCGCGAGGCCGTCTAATTTTTTCGTGATTTTTTCTTCAAGCGTCGTGAGTTTCTCCAGCGAAATCAAAATGCCGTGGCTTTCCATTTCCGCCAAAATTCGCAGAAGCGGCATTTCAATTTCCTCAAAGACTTTAGCAAGGCCATACTCATTGATTTTTCTCGCGGCAAAATCATACGCGTACTTCAAGTCGGCAATGTCACCTCTCCACTCTTTGTTAAAAAATTTCTTGAATACCGCCGGCGGCGCGTATTGCTTGAAATCCGGGTCAATCATCCAGAAAGCGACGCCTAGGTCAAAGTACGGCGCGCTTAAATCTTTGCCTTGCCTCCATAGATTTTTGAGCGTTTTTTTCAGATCAAAACCGACTTTGGGTTTTGAAGAAAGATAAGCCGCAGAATATGCCTCGCCGTCTCTTATAAAAATAACTTCTTGTTTTTCGGCATTTTGCGCGACGGCTGAGCCGACTTCCGGCATGGGAAAAATCCGGCCCTGCTCGCCCCGTTTGCGGCGGACCATTGGGGCTGGCGTTTCCTTTCCCGGCTCGGGGACGTGCACCTCCATTCCACCCTCCAATCTCTTGAGTAGTGTCTCAAAACCGAGTTTTCGGAAATATGTTTTTATCGGGGAATAATTTTCTTCAATTTTCAGTTCATCAATGTTTTTTACCTCAAGCGGCACCCCCCGGTTGAGAATCACGAGGCTTCTCGCCAGTTCCGCTTCCTTCCTAAATTGACCCAATTTTTTCTCCAGCTTCGAATCGGCTGCCAAATTTTTATACGCGTTTTCAAGCGTCCCGAAGCGCTGAAGTAGTTCGGCGGCGGTCTTCGGACCGATCCCAGGAACGCCTTTTATGTTGTCGGATGTGTCGCCAACGAGCGCTTTGTAATCAATAAGTTGCGGCGGCCGAAGGCCATAGCGTTCGCGCACGGCCTCTTCATCGTAGAGCATCGTCTCGCTCACGCCTTTTTTGAAGGTCCTCACCAAAATTTTTCCGTTCTCCACGAGCTGGAGAGTGTCCAGGTCACCGGTAAGTATTATAACTTTAATATCTTTTTCCTTGCTGAATTTCACGGCGAGCGTCGCGATCAAATCGTCGGCTTCGTAGCCGGGAATTTCAAAAGTTTTTATGCCGAAGACGGAAAAAGATACGTGAGCATCGGCAAGCTGCGGCACGAGATTGTCCGGCGTCGCCGGCCGCTGTGCTTTATACTCGGCATATTCTTTCTCGCGGAATGTCTGCTCCGGCCTGTCAAAAAGCGCCGCGACGTAGTCCGGTTTATCCTCGCGCCAAAGCTTAAGCAAGATGCTCGCTAAGCCGTAAATCGCATTTATCGGCCTACCGTCCAGGGTCGTGAGCGGCGGCAAAGCATGAAAGGAACGATGAATTATGGAGTTAGCGTCTATTAAAAGAAGGGTTTCCACTTCTTAATCATAAATGCGATACATGAATAAAACAAAAAACCCGAGCGCGACCTGCTCGGGGGTTTACTGACAATATTCACCTGGAAAACGATCCACCGCATCCGTGATTCTTGCTAACGTTGGGATTTATAAAAACAAACCCCTCGCAATCGCCACCAGCCACATAGTCAATTCGCGCGTTATCCACATAACGTGCGCTGTCGGGGTCAACTCGGATTTCAACGCCGAAATACTCGCGTTGAAAATCTGTCGGGCGCGCTGGTTTTTTATCGTAAAGTATGCTGTAACCAAACTCCGCGCAACCGCTGTCCCGAGCAACAATTCTCATAACAGCGCCGGCCATGCCTTCTTTTTCCGCGATTCTTTTGAATTCAGCCGCAGCTCTTTCTGTCAGCTCAATTTGCATACGTTCCTCCATAAAATAAAACGGCTGGCATCATCGTAGCACGGCTAGCCAAAACGACAAGTCCGCCGGGGAAAAATTCTAAAATCTGATTGTTCTCTCGTTCTCTTTTGCACCGTGCGAGAAATAAATCCAAGTGGAGTTCTCGGGTAAAATCCTTTTAATATTGTCGGCCCATTCTATAAGAACTATGTTTTTGGAATCGGCAAAAATCTCTTTCAGCCCGAGCGCTGGAAGTTCGCACGGCTTTTTGATGCGGTAAGCATCAACGTGATGTAAATTTTCAATTTTCAATTTACAATTTTCAATTTTGAAACGGCGCATAATGATAAACGTTGGACTCGTTGTTTTTTTGCGAATTCCGAGACCGCGCAGAAAACCCTGAATAAAGGTGGTCTTCCCGCTGCCTAGGTCGCCTGCAAGCGCAAAAACAAGCGCACCACGCAGTTTGGAAATTGAAAATTGAAAATTGAAAATTCTCTTGGCAAGTTCACTGCCAAGGTTCTTCGTCTCTCGCGAAGAAAAGCTTTGATAGGTTTTCATTTCTCTTTAATAAAAACATAATTATGGCGGTCAAGACAACTGCCGCGCCGAGCATCGTGCTCCAAAATTCAACCGTGCCAAGATTTTTGTTAAGCGAAGTGCCGACAGGATACGTATTGTGAAGTATGCTTGTGTTTAACAAAATCTTGTTCGCCGCGCCGGGCGTCGGATCGCTCCAGGCAAATTGCTGCGCCAAACTCTCGGGATTATAGCCAATCCTTGAAAAACTTTTTCCCTCAGGCGCGCTGCCCAAAAATCCCGATTCATCAACAAGTTTGCCAGTTGCATCATAAAGAAAAAGTTTTTCGTCAGTGTTTTTCAGAACCAGTTTTGTGTCGGTGCGCTTCAGAACCAGATACTCACCGGCGCCGATTGCGCCTTTTAAGTTGTATTTGCTGGTGCCTGTGGTTTTTATAGTCCAGCCGCCCAAACTCGCGGGCACATTGCCGTTATTGAACAATTCCACCCATTCGCCCGTCGCATCGTTCCCGACCGGATTTGGAAGCCATTCGTTGATGAAAATCATACCTCATACATTATTTGTAACACACGCGAATTGCAAGTCTCCCACGTAAACAAAAAACTAGAACAAATTTAAGATCTCGCAGAAGAAAAGTTTGACAAAAATTAAAATAACGACCGCCTGACCACAAGCGGCCGTTATCTAATCCAAAGTTCTCCACGCCTCACCACCTTATTAACAAGGAAAATGGCCTCTGTGCGATTACTGCGGACGTCCAGCCAGCGCTTTGCGAACTCCTCGCAAAGCGCCTCTTCAACCTTGCGCGGAGGAACCCATCTTCTTTCTGGCGGCTTTACAAGAATATCATAACCAAAAGTGTGGCAAAGTTCGTGACCGACGGTTTTGGCTATATAGTCAACGTCAAGCGGGGCATCAATGTCAAGCGGGGTAACAAGATCGAATTCTATCCAAAAACCTCCGTCTCTCCTTGGGCAAAGATGGCCTCCGCCACGAAAGTGCCCGGCTCTGCATCGTAAGTCGAGAAAATACAGACATCGTATATCCCGCTCTTTTAGTTGATCAACAACTGGCGCTGCGGGAAGAAAACCAAGAAACTTTTCTATCAACCGCGCATTCTCGGTATTGTCGGTGATATCCCCGGGATACCAAAACTGACGTCTCCGTTCATCAGACATCAACCAACCTCCTACAATCTGCTAGACAGAATGTAGCACAAGAAGTTGTGTAGACGCAAGACAATTACAGTAAATCACCTCTCCTAACTATTCCCAAATGGTCGTACGCCGCCGGCAGAGCAATTCTGCCGGCCGACGAGCGCTGTAAAAAACCCAACGTCATCAAATATGGCTCGTAAATATCCTCAATTACGCCCTTTTCCTCGCTCAAAGCCGCGGAAAGCGTGTTTATTCCGACAGGTCCACCGTTAAACTTCTTTATTATTGTCTCTAATAAACGCCTGTCCTGCGGTTCAAGCCCAAGGTCGTCAATTTCCAGCATTTCCAGGGTCTTTTTGGCCACTCCGGCGTCAACTATTTTCTTACCGTTCACCTCCGCGTAGTCGCGGGCGCGCTTCAAAAGCCGGTTTGCCACGCGCGGCGTGCCTCGCGAGGCCTTTGCCAAAATTTCCACCGAGGCGGGCTCAATCGAAACACCCAGAAGTTTCGCCGAGCGCGCAAGAATCTTCTTGATATCATCCTGCACATAATAATTCAAACGGAACGTGGCGCCGAAACGGGAGCGTAGCGGTTGCGAGAGCAGGTTTTCCCTTGTCGTCGCGGCGATAAGCGTGAACGCCGGCAGGTCCAAACTCAAAGTCCGCGCTGAAGGACCTTTGCCGACGACAAGATGAAGCTTCCGCGACTCCATCGCCGGGTAAAGCACCTCCTCAATCAATGGATTAACTCTATGTGCCTCGTCTATGAAAAGAATCTCGCCCGGTTCAAGATTCGTAAGTATCGCCGCGAGGTCACCAGCTTTCTCGAGCGCGGGCCCCGAGGTCGTCCGCACGCCACAGCCAAGTTCTTTTCCGACCAAATAGGCGAGCGTGGTCTTCCCGAGTCCCGCGGGACCGGAAAAAAGAAAATGATCCGCAGATTCTTTCCTTTTTTTCGCGGCGTCAATGATAACACGAAGGTTGTTTTTTATTTTCTCCTGGCCAACGTACTCGTCCCACTTCGTGGGACGGAGGGCCTGATCAATACTCATATCCTCCTTTGTTTTGGCGTCAATTTTCATGAAAATCTATAAAATTAGCCGCTTTCTTCTAAGGTATTGACAACAGATAATTTTTATGCTAACATATGGCAGAATGCTGGTTTTACAAGGTTTTTAAGCTCCTTCAAATCTGGGGGCGGGAACGATCCTTAGCTACTCCAGGAAGGCGTGGTTTCGGCGACGCCTCTCCTCGGGATAATTCTAACCTCTTTTGATTTTATTAAAAGAGAATCTTGTTCCGACTCCGGTCGGAGCATGCCCCCAGGTTTGAGGGAGTTTTGTTTTCAAAATTAAATATTAAAAACAAAAATTAAAGATATTATGATTTTTGATTTAATTCCTCGACCTTTGTATACTTATTTTTAATATTTGATTTTTAATCTGTCTGCTGTTTCCACTCTATCCTGCCGGTAACCGACTCCACTTCGTCAAAACTCGTTAAACCCTGAAGGACCTTCAGAATTCCGTCGGCTTGCATGCTCACCATTTCCTGGGAGTCCGCGAATTTTTTCAGGGCCACCTCCGATGCCTCTTTCAGTATCACTTCTTCCAAGGCAATGCCTCCCTCCAAAAATTCGTACACTCCCACGCGGCCGCGGTAGCCGAGGCCGCTGCATTTCGCGCAACCGACTGGTTCGTAAACATTTATTTTCTCATATGCGGCCTGGTTCACCCGTTTCGGTAAATTATCCAAAAATTTTTGTATCTTGGCTCGGAAGCCACCGTCCAACGCTTTCGCCTTCTTGCATTCGGCACAAAGGCGCCGCACGAGACGCTGGGCGATAATCAAATTGAGCGCCGGCCCGATACTCACGGCTTTCACGCCCAAATTTATCAGGCGTGGGACGGCACCGACGGCATCATTCGTGTGAAGCGTTGAGAGGACCAGGTGGCCGGTAAGCGAGGCTTGAAGCGCAATATCCGCAGTATCCAAATCCCTGATCTCACCTACGAGAATTATGTCCGGGTCCTGACGCACGACCGCCCGCAACCCCTTCGCGAACGTATAGCCGGCCTCGGAATCAACCTGCGTCTGTTCTATGCCCGGAATCCTGTACTCTATTGGATCTTCAAGGGTTATTATTTTTATTTCGGGGCTGTTAACCCTCTTCAAAAACGCGTAAAGGGTGGTGGTTTTCCCGGAGCCGGTGGGACCAGTGTTTAAAATAAGGCCGTTGGGCTTTTCTATTTGGCGATTTACAATAACGAGGATCGTCTTCCCTTATGCCCAGCCCGCCGAGGTCAATCGCGATAACATCCGGGTCCAGGATCCGCAGGACAATGGTCTCGCCGAATTCCGCCGGTATAACCGAGGCGCGAATTTCTATTTCCTTTTGCCCGAAACCTATCGTGAACCGACCGTCCTGTGACTCGCCTTTTATATTTATCTTCATTCCGGAGAGAAGCTTGAGGCGCGAAACCAAGGACTCGTAATTCTTAAGCGGCAACTCCTCGAAAATATCGTGCAACAAGCCGTCAACTCTGTAGCGCATGCGCGCGTTTTTCTCCCCGGCCTCAAAATGTATGTCGGACGCCTTAAGACCCATGGCGCCGGCCAGGACAACCTCGATAAGAGTGACCGGGGTCGTCTTTGTAAAATCCAATTTTCCTATTTCGCTTTTTACCGCGGAGAAATTAACGAGTATCGCGGAGAGTTCTTCAAGCCGCTTTTTTTCGATTTTCACCTTGCCGGTAATCTCTTCCGCCTCCGGTTTGACAAATTTATAAAAGCGCCAGGCGTCGCCGAGTCCCGAAAGTGACGTGACGAACGTTTTTACCTCGTATTTTTTATTTTCCAGGTCTTTGATAATTTTTTGCACCGCGGGCGCGCGGGGATCGGCGGCGGCTAAAGCCACTCTCCTGACCTTGACCTCAATCGTTGCGACCCTCGCGCCGCGCGCCACATCTTCCAGAACAAGTTTTAACGCGTCCGTGGAAACGGGGGTCTTGGATAAATCCACATAAGGAAACCCTGCGTCACTAGCCAAACGTTGCGCCGCCCGCTCCTCGCCTTCGCGGTGGAGAACGGTAAGTTTACTTTGCAGAACGGATGGCTTTTGAGGATCCATCCCGTTAGAAATAGGACGCGGATAAAGCCACCGCGCCATTTTTAATTTTTTGTAGTGCTCTGACCATTTACAATGATTCTTCTATTTTGCAACGCATCCGCAATTTCTAACGGGATCCATTTATCCTGATGTTAGCCCGCGAATGCTTTATTTACAAGGATTTTTGGGACATTCCTGTGTATATCTTTCGTGCTTGACAATACGCTTGTTTGGATATATAATTAAAGTAGTTTAGTTGGCAGTAATACCAGCCGAGTTCATTGGCCGGAAATCACAAGGAGGATAGGACCATGAAGAAACGATTGATTCTGTCGCAACTGATTGTATTTCTATTCGTCGTTTTCGTATCCATCTCAATGGCCACGCAAGGACAGCATTCCACACCCGCGCCACGAAGCAGCCCCCCTGGCGGTGGCCAAAAAGTTGTTGCGCCACCCACGCAACGCGGCGGCCCACAACGAACCACTCCGGCACAACTACAACGTCCCACCCAAAATCGAACCTATCGCATTCCCGCGCAGGGACCTTTGCCACAGGCGCGCGGTGGCCCCGGTGTTTACAACCGATCATATTATCCGCAAATGCCCAGTCCGCGCCAGAACAACCGGCGACGGTTTAGTGGAGAATATCGCGGCGGTGAAAGCCGCTTCGGCGGCTACGGCGGGCGCTACTTCGGTGGCGGACGCAACCGCGGTTATTACGGCGGTTTGAGGGGCTACGGCGGGAGAAGCCACGGCTGGGGGTATGGGTACCACAGTTGGAGCTATATCTGGTTTTTACTCTTCGGTTTTGAATATGGACCACCCCCTTGGTATTGGGATCCGTTCTATTGGGATTCGTCGTACTATGGCGCCTACTGGGGACCGTGGTTCGGAAGGTGGGGGATCACCTATTGCCCGTATCCGTACTATCCATACTATCCATACGATGCGGCCATTGGCTACTGCGGTCGCACCGGTGTGAAGTTTGACACCGGCGAGATCACGGACAGCACCGACAAAAAAATCATCCGCGAGAGCGAAGTATACGTGGACGGCCCTACGCCGGCATTGTTAAGGACTTTGACGGCCGGCTGAGGGGTGGGCTTCGTTTAGGCGCTGGAAATCATAATGTGGAGGTGCGGTTGCCAAACAACCAAACCTTCACAAAGGAAGTGGATGTGCGGCAGTGTCAGGTTACGATTATACACATCCCACAACCTCCGCACCCCGCCACTTCCGGCTCGGCCACCCAACCCCAAAAGACAGAACCTCGGCAGGAAGGGAAAGTGAGCAAGCAACAAGACGAGAAGCTTGCCACCCCGACCCCGCCGATCACTGCCCCCGGCAATCCCGCCGGGCAGTCAACCGAGGATGAATTGGGGCAGCTACAGGAAGCGCGCAAAACGACAGCTGACGAGAATGCGCGCATCTTGAAGGAGTTGGACGAAGAAATCCAGAAGTTGCAGCAGAAAGCAAAAGAAGGAAACAAGCAATAATTGTAGGTCCCGCTCGCAGGAGACCGGCCCAACCACCACAACTACCACAGGTTGGGCTTTTTTTATCCAAACGGCGTATTATAATCTAATTGATTTTGGCTTTTAAAAATTTTTCCACTTTCAATATGTCCGGCCATTCGCATTGGGCGGGCCGTCTACGGCGAGCCTCGCCCGGGAGTAGAACGTAAAATTGGGGTAAATTATTAAATTATAAACATGTCAGGCCATAGTCATTGGGCGGGAATAAAACATAAAAAAGGAGAGACCGACCAGAAGCGCGGAAAGGTTTTTTCCAAACTTCTCGCGGCTATTTCCGCCGCCGCGAAGTCCGAGCCGAACCCGGAATTCAACCCGCGCCTCCGGACAGCCGTGGAAAAAGCTAAGGAGGCGCACGTACCCGCGGAAAACATAGAACGAGCTATCAAACGCGCCACCGAGACAGGCGCGAATCTTGAGGAACTTATTTTTGAGGCCTATGGGCCAGGCGGCACGGCAATCCTTGTTGAGGCGATTAGCGACAACAAAAACCGCACCGTGCAGGAGATCAAAAAAATACTGAACGAACTCGATGGCAAGTGGGCAGAATCGGGAAGCGTGCGCTGGGCATTTTCCGCCGAAGGTGGATCCGCCTCAGGCGGAGAACGCGTCTGGCGCGCTAAATTTCCTCAGGAACTCAACGAGGAGGACAAGAAAAAACTCCAAGAACTTATCGCCGCGCTTGAAGAACAGGACGACACGCAAAAAGTATACACCAATGCGGCATAACCGCGTCGTAATTTTCAATTTTTAAAATGACCATTCTCGGCATTGATCCCGGCACGTCACGGATCGGCTATGGAATAATAAAAAAGCTTGCCGCGAACAAACTTGAACTCTTGGACGCCGGCCTTCTCGCTGTCGCCACAAAAGGTGCTGCCGCTCGCGGAAAGTATGACCACCTCAAAAACGCGAGGGGCGCGCTTGAGGAACTCATAAGAAAATTCAAGCCCGAAATTCTGGCAATAGAAAAAATCTACTTCATGAAGAACCAAAAAACGGGCATTTCTGTCGCCGAGATGCGCGGTGTCCTGATCGCGACAGCTACGGAAAACAACTTAGAGATTGACGAATATAGCCCGAACGAGATCAAAACCTGCGTGACCGGCTATGGCTTCGCGGACAAAAAGGCGGTCCTAAAAATGGTGAGGTTGATACTCAACAAGCCAGACTTGAGCGTGATAGATGATGCAAGCGACGCAATCGCGGCAGCCATAGCGTCGGCAGGCGGCATCCACACGCGCTGATCCTTCGCTAGAATAGCGCACTAACCGGCAAAAAGTTATCCACACCCGCGGCAGGGTTGACCCCCACACCACAAGGTGGATAATTGTTTTTAAAAGCTGGGGTTTTATTGTACAAAAACCAATAATCCCGCTACCAAAAGTGGATTTTCAGAAATGAGATATCAATCCATATTTGGTCTGGGGGGGTTGACACGAGCCTGCTTTAGAATATACTCCTGAAAATCACCACAAAACCCAACTTGGAAATTAAAAAGGTCGAGAATTTTTCAATATGGCGGTTCGCGAAACACAAAAAATAAACCATTTTGAAACAATGTTCCGCGCATTAAGCGACGAGGAGCCGGAAGACGGCGGAGTACCGGAAGGGGGCGACGATCTCGACTCGGATCAACCAGAAAATTTAGAAGAGGGAGAAAAGGAGGAGGGAACGGACATATAGCGGTTCGTCCGACCCTTGGCCCAAATCAGTTAAAACAGACCCATCTTCCTACGCAGCTCCAGTTGCGCAAGAAATCTACGAACGGCGCCGACCCATTGCAAAACGACATGCTTTGGTAAGCGGCCGTTTTTGATTGTTTGACACGGACACACGGGGACGATTTGCAATCCAAAAAATTGTGGTAGAAAATTAGTTCAACGACGAACCCAGCTGTCGTGGGCAGTCTCGTTTCAAATTAACCGGAGGACGCACTAACGATTATCAATGGCGATTGTCAAAAAAATAATTTTGATTATATTCATAATCGGCGCCGTAGGCACGGCAACCTCTGTTTTGGCATATTTTTATTTTGCTAGAGATCTTCCTACTATGGAGCAGATAAAAGACAGGCAAATAAGTCAATCTACAAAAATCTACGATAAGACGGGAACGGTGCTTTTGTACCAAATAAGCGGCTCGGAGGACAGGACCATCGTCCCATTCGAAAGCATCCCGCAGAATTTGAAGGACGCAACCATTGCTATTGAGGATAAAAATTTTTACAACGAACCCGGATTCTCGTGGAGCGGCTATCTGCGAGCCTTTATCACGAACCTCGTTCACGGGCAAATACTACAAGGCGGTTCAACAATTACCCAACAGTTGGCAAGGAACACCTTCCTCACGACGGACCAAACCGTTACCAGAAAAATCAAAGAGCTCATACTGGCCATAAGAACTGAACCGCTACTATACCAAAGACCAGATACTTGCGCTCTACCTCAACGATATCCCGTACGGCCCTACCGCCTACGGAGTGGAGGAGGCCAGCCAAGAATATTTCAACAAATCCGCGCGGGATTTGAACCTCGCCGAAAGCGCCACGCTTGCCGCGATTCCCAAAGCCCCAACTTACTATTACCCCTGGGGAAATCACGTGAGCGACCTCATAAGCCGCGAGAAACTGGTCCTGGAAAAAATGCTTGAACTCGGGAAAATCACACAGAAGGAATACGACGGAGCGGTGAAATATAAAATCGTTTTCGCGCCGCAGGGGAAAGAAATAAAAGCCCCGCATTTCGTGATGGCTGTTCAGGATTACCTTGCGCAAAAATATGGTGAGGATATGGTGCGTGAGGGTGGCCTTCGCGTCGTGACTACTCTTGACTGGAATCTTCAGCAGATCGCAGAAAAAGCGGTCGCCGACGGTGCCGCGCAGAACGAATCCCTCTACCAAGGAAAAAACGCGGCGCTCGTCGCCGAAGACGCGAAGACCGGCCAGATACTCGCCCTGGTCGGTTCGCGCGACTATTTTGACACGAAAAACGACGGTAATTTTGATGTCGCAACACAAGGATTACGCCAGCCGGGTTCTTCCCTAAAACCATTCGTTTACCTCACGGCGTTCGAAAAAGGGTACACTCCCGACACCGTTGTCTTTGACGTGCCGACCGAATTCGCGGCTAACAATCCCGTCTGCCCGCCGAATCCCGATTACAAAAACGACAATCCGCAATGCTTCCATCCAGAAAATTTTGACGGCCAATTCCGCGGACCGGTGACCCTAAGGCAAGCCCTTGCTCAATCTATAAACGTCCCCTCGGTAAAAGTTCTTTACCTTGCCAGCTTGAACGATTCGGTGAAGAACGCCTACAACTTCAGCCTGACGACGCTCACCAACCCGAACCTCTACGGTTTGTCGCTGGTTTTAGGAGGAGGAGCTGTTAAATTAATTGACCTGGTCGGAGCCTATTCGGCTCTTGCCCAGGACGGCATCAAGCATGCACAGTCGATGATACTGGAGGTTAGTGACGCCACAGGGAACACGTTGGAGTCTTATCAGGACGAGAACACCAAAGTCTCCGATCCACAACCAATAAGATTGGTCAACAACATCCTCTCCGACGCGGAAGCGCGCAGTGGGCTTTTTCAAAACAGTTTAGACCTCACCGTCTTTCCGGATCACGATGTGGCGCTCAAAACTGGGACATCCAACGACTACCGTGACGCCTGGGCCATCGGCTATACTCCCTCGCTCGTTGTCGGCGTCTGGGCCGGAAACAACGACAACTCTCCGATGCAGCGTCATGGTTCAAGTATTCTGGCCGCCGTCCCGATATGGCACGCTTTCATGGCCGAAGCCATAAAGAATCTGCCGCTTGAAACATTCAATCGTCCCGACCCAACTAACCCGCAAAAGCCGATCTTAGCCGGAAATTACCTGTACAACAAACAGATTCATACAATCCTTTATTATGTTGACAAGACGGACCCCGAAGGCCCGCCCCCGACAAATCCATTCAACGATTCCCAGTTCGTGAACTGGGAATACGGAGTTCTCGCGTGGGCCAAAGATAATCTTCCCGACTTTTCTAGCTATAACCAGTCAATAACCACAACAAACCAGGCGACAAGCACGTCCGTAAATATCCCGCCAAAGATTGAAATAAAAAACCCTGTGGTCGGTAGTTTTATAAGCGGCCCGATAAATATCAACGCCGCAATCACGGCTTCCGCTCCGATTGCTAAAATAAGGGTCTATTTCAACAACCAACTCGTCGACGATTCAGGTCTTAGTGGTAGTTTAAACTACAATTTTAACTGGTCGTTCACGCCCCGAGACACACAACCGCAAAATTTGATCCAAGTGGAAGTAGTAGACCAAAACAACATTTCAACGCGCGAGGGAGTAATTGTATATGGCCAGTAGCCGATTCTAAATTCGTCAACTGTTCGCTATGGGTTTCAGAATATAAAGATACGAATTATCGTTGGGTGATTTTATAAGAGCTGGTTCGCTGTCGCTTGTGATCCCCAAAAATACTTCTTCCGCTTTCAGGATTTTAATAACGTCGGCCAAATATCTCCAGTTAAAAATAGTTTTATTTGGTTTTCCTTGAATTTTCGCCGGCAACAGATATTTATTCTCACCAATAACCTGGTCAGACGATTCAACCTCTAGGACTTTTTTATTTTCCTGGATATTAAGGGTTGTCTCGCTGCTCCTTGTCCCAAAAATGCCGGCTAACTTCAGAGCTTCGGTAAATTCCTGTTTATTGATTATGATTTCCGCGCCGAACTTTCTGGGTATTATCGCATTATAATCGGGGAAGTTTCCTTCGATCAGGCGCGAAAGGAATTCTAATTGCTCGGTTTTAAATAATATTTGATTACTATCGTGGTAAATCCTGACGATATTCATTATTATTCAGGATTCTTATAAGTTCTTGAGTTGTTTTTAAAGGAATAAGAACTCTGAAATTTTCCTTGGAATTAGCGGTAAATTCTGAAGAGTTTATTGTCTTCTCAGCTAATCTAAAGCTGTCGGTTGCGGCTAATTTAATATTATTCACCGAAAATTCAAACAAAACACTATTTAACTCCGGTCTCAAATCGGAGAATTGAGAGGCGACAAGTACTTGATTAAGTGCTTCTCTGAATATTTCTGTTTTTATTTCTATATATTCTTCGTTATTTTTTATCTTCGGAGTTATAGGAAAATCATCAGCCGCAAGACCGTGGACCGAAGCGTTATAATTATCGGTTTTTATTTCCAATTTATTTCCCCTTTTTTCTATATTTAATCTTTCGCTTTGAATATTATTTATCAGATTATAAATCACACTTATCGGCACGGTGAACTTTCCGTTTTCAATAATTTTGCCTGATATATTACAACTTATTGCAATTTCTAAATTAGTAGTTGTTAGTCTTATTTTATTATTCTCAACCTCAAAGAGAACGTTTTTTAATATCGGCAAATTCAGATTGTCTCCGGCTCCTCGTTCGGTCACCGCAAGGCCGTCCTTTAGGTTTGTTTTAATAACTATAAATTTCATTTATTTATATTAATACTTATTGTTGTAGTTATTTTTATTATTATACTGTTAGTTGTGTGAATAAGTAAATAAACTTTAATTTACAGTTTCAATTTTTAATTTCTTTTTTGTTCATATCTTGTTATGAACTTTTATAAATCATCTCTTTTATCATTAAGATCTTCTGATTTAAATTTGAATTCCTGTTGACTTCCTGATTTATTTTTTCGTAGGAATGTATGGCTGTTGTGTGGTCTCTGCCCATTTTATCCCCAATATACGGATACGACAACTCCAAGATATCCCGAAGAAGATACATTGCTATCTGTCTCGGCTCTACTATTTCCTTCTTTCTATTATGACTTACGAGACTTTCTATTGAGATATTAAAGAATTCGGCTACCGATTTTAAAACCTGGCCATCGTTTACGTGCTTAGCAAGCGTCTGTATTGATTTTTCTATTATTTCTCCGGCTATCTTTTCCGTCACTTCAACCTGCTTTCTTTCTTTGTAGAATAATATTTTCTTTAAAACTCCTTCTAATTCTCTTATGTTTTTCTTGACTTTTTTGGCTATTAGATCAATAACCGCGTCGCTTAGTTCACTATTTGCCTCTTGAAGTTTACTTTTTATAATAGCGACGCGCATTTCATATTCCGGATATATGATATCCGCCACCAAACCTCCTTCAAATCTGGACCTCAGCCGCTCTTGAAGTGTTGGTATGGATTGCGGCGGCCTATCTGAAGATATAATAATTTGTTTGTTCATCTCGTATAAAGCATTGAAAGTATGAAAAAATTCTTCTTCGGTTTTTTCTTTTCCTCCGATGAATTGGATGTCATCAATAATTAGAACGTCAACATCTCTGTATTTTTTCTTAATATCTTCCATCCGTTTGTTCCTTATAGCCCAAACAATATCGCTCGTAAACCTTTCCGACGGTACGTATCGCGGCTTTATTTTGTTTTGGAAGTTCGCGCGCACTTCGTTCCCTATCGCCTGGATAAGATGGGTTTTACCAAGACCAACGCCTCCATATACGAAGAACGGGTTGTATTTCGTTCCGATTTCTTTGGCGACGGCCGAAGCAGCCGCGAACGCCAATTCGTTTGATGGGCCGACAATGAACGAGTCTAGGGTGTAGCGCGGATTCAGATTGGTTTCCGGATCTACTTTGAAATCCAGATCAATAGCGTTTTCAGCGCCCGCCTGATTTAACATCGCCACCTTCTTGTTAGAGGTATCGGGTTCGCGGCTATCAACCATAAATTCAAGTTTTTTGGCAGAGTTGTCGAAGTTTCTCAGAATTCCGAGGATGTTTTTTTGATATTTATTCTCAACCCACTCTTTCGCAAAGTTATTCGGTAGGGAGACATAGAAAACCCCATCTCTTTTATCTACCAGGCGGCTGTTTTTGAGCCAGGTGGCGAAATTGGCCCTCGATAATTGGACTTCTATCTCTCCTAAGGTTGTCTGCCAGAGCTGGTTCAGGTCGTCCATGAAAATTTTGTTAATTCGTTTAGAAAGTTTATACCACCAAACCCACAACAAAACAATATCAGTCTAATTCTATTTTTAATTCCGTTGTAATTGAAGAGCTTGGATATCACAATTTGGGGATTAACTGTTAATAACTTTTTTAATATATATACTACCACGGTTAATGACAATTCAAAAATAGTATGTTAGGATAACGGAATGTCGGTTACATACCAGCCCAAAAAGAGAAAACGGCGCCGAACGCATGGTTTCAGGACGAGACAAAGGACCAGCGGCGGACGGAACGTTTTGAGCCGCCGGAGACAAAAAGGCAGGCGCAGACTGATAGTTTGACGCCGCTGGCCGTCGTCTGCCCGGGCACCGATCGGATTGTCGTCAGGTATGTTTAGCGGCAGTTCGATGGGGTTCGGTAAGGATTTTGGCGGCTGGTGGTGATTTGCGCGATGCTCGCGAAGAAATTTCGTTTGCCGCTTGCAAAAAAAACCACAGGATTTAGGCGATTGTATTCCTCGCCGTATTTTTTGATAAAATTAAGTGAAAACAGCGAGGGATATAATAGATTCGGAATCATAGTTCCGGCAAGCGCAGTCAGGAAATCTGCACGGAGACATTTCTGGAAGCGTCAGATAACAGAATGTTTCAGGCGCTGGCCGAATTTTAAAAAAGATTTTTTAGTGATAGTTTCTCCGAAAATAGAAAGCGCTGACAAAAAAATTATAAAATTGGAACTTGAAAGGGCGGAGAAGGCACTTAGCAATCAAATTAATCAGTCATTAAATTATTAAATCATCGGGCGCGAGTTGTTCGCACACAATAATTCAAACAGCTTATTACTCATTAACCGATAAAAGTTAAATGCTTTCCCTTTACAATACAATATTATATCGGCCCCTCTTGAACATCCTTATTTTTTTCTACAACACGATCGCGTTCAAGGATTTGGGATTATCCATAATATTTTTGACGGTTCTCATTCGTCTGATACTTTTCCCGATCTTTCACAAAAGCGCGCGGCATCAAACCGTAATGCAGCGGTTGCAGCCGGAACTCAAGAAAATCCAAGAGCTGCACAAGGGCAATCGCGAGAAACAGACCGAAGCGATGATGAATCTCTATAAACAATATAACGTGAACCCATTTTCCGGTTTTTTGTTGCTCTTGGTCCAGATACCGATTCTCATAGCTCTTTATCAGATAATTTTAAAAAGTTTGAGGCCGGGTTTTTCGTCCGGACTTTATAGTTTTGTGAGCGCGCCGGTCTCCATCAATTCTAATTTTTTGGGCTTGATAAATTTGGCCGGGAGGAGTATTGTTGTAGTGGCGTTGGCGGCTTTAGCCCAGTATTTTCAAGGAAAATTGAGCCTCCCGCAGAACACCGGGAACGCGGCGTCGGATCCCGCACAAAGAATAAGCCGCCAGATGGTTTTTGTGGCGCCAGTTGTGACCCTTATAATTTTCTACAACCTGCCGGCCGCCATCGGGCTTTATTGGCTGGTCGCCTCTTTGTTCTCGGTTTTTCAGCAGCTTGTAGTCAATCGCCAAAAAGAAAATGGAAAATTTGGAAACGTTGGTAAAAAAAATAATTGAACTAATGGGCTTTTCCGATTTTAAGGTTGACCTAAAATCCGATCAGAGGCGCGGTTCGGTTTTTATATACGACAGCCCGACTTTGGTGAAGGAGAATTTGCCGGTGCTGGTGGAGAGCGTGAACCACATTCTGCAAATGGTTACGAAAAAAAGGTCCGAGCCGCCGGTTTTTTTTGATATCAATGGTTATCGGCAGGAGCGCGAAAATCTGATAGCGGAATTGGCGCGCGCCGCGGCGAAGAAGGTTTTGCAGACCAAGACGCGCGTTTCTCTTCCGGCGATGAATTCATATGAAAGGCGGATCGTCCACATGGAATTAGCCATCCATCCCGAAGTTACCACCGAAAGTTTCGGAGCGGGGAAGGAGCGGTATGTGATAGTCAAGCCCGTGGAGGAGAAGGTTGGTTAGCCCCCGACGCTGTTCGCCGGTTCCCAACAAAACAGCTTTTCGCGCGAAAAGCTGTTTTATGTTATTTGCGTCAGAGCCGGAGACCTATTTCAGCGATATCCAGTATAATTTCTGGTCGTAACGATTAATGAACAAAAGATAACCGTTGAATATTTTTAAATCCGTCGCGTCTAGATTCTGCGAGACATCGGCGAATACTTGCGTTATGTTCCCATCGTTGAGATTGATTTTATAGAAATCGTCTACGGTGAAAAGCTTGTTTTTATAATAATCGTCTGGTAATGTACTCGCGCGAAACTCATCAGCATCTCTCGGCAGAGCGCAGTACATAAACGGTGTTTGTGCTACGTTCGTGGTCGAGCTCGTTATTTTTGTCGTTGTCGCTTGTCCTCCAACCACCTGGAAAGTGCATTTCGATGGCAGGGTGAGAACAGTGAAATCGTTAAGCATTTTTCCGGAAGTATCCAGGAAGCTCAGTTTTCCTCCGTGCTCGCTTATGTCGGCAGTAAAGATTACGCCGAGATTCGCCGCTCCGCTCCAGGCCGAGTCCAGTCCGGGTTCATCGCTCACGATAGCCGCCATCGTTTTCTTCTTTACGTCAAGTGCCCATATCGATCCCGCGTAGTACGCGCTTGGCTTATCCGATATGATTATTTCTCCAGGAGCTATCCAGTTAAGTTTTACGTCCTCAATGTGTAATTTAATCAGGTCGTTCGCCTTTGCTTTTGGGTTGGACACGTCAAAAGTCGTGATAGCGCTGACGCCGCCGCTCTCGTTGAAGATGTAGGCGATTTGGTAGCTTGACGGTGACCACACTACCGATTTCGCGCCGGCGGAAAGCGGCTGCCAAAATTTACCGGCGACATCAAAAATACTTTCCTGCGGGGTAGAGGCGTTTCCGAACGCGGTGATGATTTTATTTCCGTCGTAAGAAAAGTCGGCGCTGATAAGGTTTGCTATGGCGGACGAATTCAAAACCGACTGACTCCCGTTCATGACTTTGACGACTTGGCCGTCCGGCTGGACGATGACGGCGTTATTCTGGTTGTCTATGAAATAGTTAAGTACCTGGTTTTGGGCGACGAGGCCGAATTTCTGCCGCTGGACATTCGCGCCGGTCGCGCCGACGCCGGCATTTGTTCCGACTCCGGATGGAGACGGCGTTTGGGCGCCGGACGGATTTGACTGTGTCTGCGTCTGAGGAAGTCCGGCATTTTGGGCCTCATTGGTTGTTTCCGGTGTAGCAACCTCCGAACGGTAACGCAGGAAATAGAAAACTCCCACGACAACCAATACTGTGACGATTATTCCTAAAATATAATATGAACGTTTCATGGATTTATATTTTTATTGGCAATTTGTAGTTGTAAAGTTATTGCATGGTCCAGCACAAGATAATCCTGGACAATCTTTTCCAGATACACACATAGGAGTTCCCGATCCCGGGTCGCAACTGGACGACAAAACAGTGCCGCTTCCACTGGAATTAGTGCAGCTTGGTTGGTTGTAATTTGAACATGGTCCAGCACAAGATAATCCTGGACAATCTTTTCCAGATACACACATAGGAGTTCCCGATCCCGGGTCGCAACTGGATGATTGGGCGTTACTGCTTTGCTGGCATGTGCCGCTGATGCATGATTGCCCCGAAGGGCAGCTACCAGTTGGGTTAGTGCTACTGCAACCGCTCGTCGTCGCCGTCGTCGACACCGAAACACCGGAAAGCAGAAAATTCCAACTCGTCAGATTAGGATTGATGATATTTAAAATCGTATAAGCGCCGACAAGAAGCAGGAGTCCGATTAAGGCGCCCTTCACCCACTCTTTTCCTTCTGTTTGGCCAGTGGGGTTTCCGGCTGCCAGCGTGTACTTTATTCCGCCGTAGACGATAGCCCCGAACGCCAGAATGCCGGCAAGCATCATGGCAAATTTATAAAGATAGTCAACAAAGTTCCCCAAGCCGGAGCTGCCAGAAGGTTGCCCTGGCAGATTTGTGTAGATAGTGACCGCGAGAGCGGCAAGGTTGGGGCAAAACAAGAGCAGACCGCTTAGATAATATAAAAGCTTCTTGGACATTATTTGACTAAGGTTAGGGTTTTCATATCGGAAGCCGCCTCCGTGGAATTCTTCGTGTTCGTTATCGTGAGCCCTATGTTTACGGCGGAACCGGCTGGCGCGTCGGTGTTCAACGTTACCGTGAGGTCTGCCGGATTTTCCTTATTGGATGCCGTTTCGCCATTGACCGACCAAGTGAAATCAAGGGTGGACGGATTAAGCGCGGTGAAGAAGTATGGCGTGCCTATGACGTGAATTGCGTTGGTTAGAAATTTTTCGCCAGGGTATGGCGCTTCCACGACCGCTTCGGGGTAGACGATAGGCAGCTGTATAGCCCTGGACGATTCGCCTATTTGGACTCTTATCTCCGGCGGCGTCACAATGACGGGGTCCATGAATAAACTTGCCCCCTGCACTCCGGTGCCGCCGCTAAACAACTCGTCGTTCACATACCAGTATATGTCTTGTTTGGACAAGTCAGCAGGAACGCCATTTTCAAGAACATCTACGGAGAAGTTAATGATAGAGTTCATGGTCGGGAGAGCTTTGCCAACGTATCGGGGCGGCGTGTATGTTGCAGCCCTCCACGTAAGCAAGATCTGCTGATCCGCGGTTTGGGCTTGGCTTTTGTGTGCAAGGAATATCGCGAAAAAAGCAGCGAATAACAATCCGGCAGCTGATAACCTGATAACAGATTTGGGGTGCTTTACCATTATTGTTTATTATAACATTTCTTTGTTTTCCCCTCCCTCGGTCTTTTTCTTTTGCTCTTTGTCGCGCTTGTGCGCTTCCTCTATATCTTTCTTCAGTTTTAACCCCCCTAGCCACTCTCCGGCTTCTTTTTTCACTTGCTGGCGATGTTTTTCTTCCCACGTGAGGTGCGGCACTTCTTCCTCGCCTTCTTTTGTCGGTTTTTCTTCCTCTGGTGGGACCTCTCCCTTCAAACCTAACTCTTGTGGAAGTTTTTCTAGTGGTGTCGGTTCTTCCCCTATCGCTTCTTTTTCTTCCGGCGTGGTTGCGGCCCTCTCCGGAGCCCCTCCTTCCTCTTTCGGCGCGCCTTCTTCCGGCGCGGCTCCTGCTTCTTCGGCCGGCAAGCCGACCTCTTCCGGCGCGACCCCGACTTTTTGAGCTTGCTCCTCGGCCGATGGCCCGACTTCGGTCGGAGCGCCTTCAATCGCGGGCACTTCTTCCACTCCGACAGCTCCGGGCGCGCCGGCCGCCGCACCGGCTTTCATTTCGCCTTCGGCCGCCCCCACGCCAGCTTTTGCTTCGCCCTCGACCGCCTTGGCGCCGCCCGCCGCTCCTCCTACTCCGCCTGCGCCGGTAGCCACGGCTGCTACCGATACGACAGCCTGCAGCTTGGGATGATTTTCTGTATACACGACAATAATGAACGTAGCCGTTCTAATTGGAAGATCTCCTATCCATGGGATTAGTTTTATCAGGTTGCCTATCAGTAAATAATTGCCCTTAACCCCCTTGAGGTACATATAAATTTGAGTTGCCGGAAATGCGACAATGCTCGTGACATCGCTCGTGGGAAAAGCGAAAAGCAAGCCAAGGATATCTATCGTGTCAACGAGGGCGATAAACGAACCGACAAGCAGCGCCTCCGGCAGGGGGAATTTAGATTGATGCTCCTGTTCAGACTGGGGTGTTTGTGTTTGAGTTTCTTCGTCCATCTTGATTCATATAAAACAAACAGTATAGAATGTTTTATTTTGATTTTTACACCAGCCCTTTCTCTTCCTCCAATAATTGTTCCGGATTTGTCGTGATGATCTGGTCTTCGTAATAGGAAGCGACCGTTTGGATCGCCACATGCCGCTTGCCGGCGAAGAAAAGTCCTGTGCCGACATCCGCTCCCAAGAGCAGATTTTTTTCCGCTTCAGTGAGCCCGAACGCTTTGCCCACTATATCTATTGTCGCCGGCGCCTGTTTAAGAAGAAGCTGGAGCGAGGAATTTGTGATGATCGGCCGGCCGTATGGCGAGCGCAGGAAGTCCTCAACGTCTTGTGTGATCGTGGAAACGCCGAGGTAATATTTCCTGGCGCGCTTCACGAGGCCGAAGAGAAATGTCGCGCTGTCCTGGTTTTTCATCATCCACCATGCCTCGTCTATTATAAGAAGCCGTTTCTTGAGTTCCGCCCGGATCATGTTCCAGATGAAATTCAATATCACGTACATCGCTATTGGCCGTAGTTCGTCCTCAAGATCGCGGATAGAGAAAACAATCAGACGGTTCGTGATATCAATGTTCGTTGGCTGGTTGAGAAAGCCGGCAAAGCTGCCTTTAGTGAATTTGTAAAGTCGGTCGGCCATTTCCCGTCCGCCCTCCAAGTCGCGCAGTACCGTTTCCAGATCCTCAAGAACAGGAGGTTCCGCGCGGGAGAAATCCTGCCCGGCCACGATTTCGCGCGAGGCATATGTTTCCGTGATCGCGCGGTCCAGGAGCGCGTCTTCTTCGGCCGAGATGTTTCCGAGCATGAGTTTTAGGAGTCCCGCCACGTTTACGATGTGCGATTTGAGAACGTCGGATGGCGATTCGTCTTTGGGTATCAGGGGTATATCAAAGGGGTTTATGTGCTCGTGTGAGGATAGTGAGATATTGAATACGCTGCCTCCGAAGGTGTTGGCAAGCCGCCTGTATTCGTTTTCCGGGTCAATTATTATGGCCGTTTCCACGCCGGCCATGAGCGAGCGGATTACCTCAAGTTTCGTCGCGTACGACTTTCCGGAGCCGGATTTCGCGAAGACTACCTGGTTGGCGTTTTCCAGCGAGAATCTGTCGAAAATAACCAGACTGTTGTTGTGGAGATTCACGCCGTACATGATTCCCTGGTTTGACGAGAGGTCTTCGGAAACGAACGGGAAGAACGATGAAATCGGTCCAGAGTTCATCGGAGTTCTGACGCCTATTTTGTCGTCATTGAGCGGCAATACGGAGAAGAGCCCTTCTAGTTGTTCAAAAAGCGCCGGCTTCATGTAAATCAACTTGGCCTCCATCAGTGAAACGATCTTGGCTTCAAGATGCGAAATTTCTTCAAGCGTGTCTCCGTAGATGGTGAGGTAGACGCCGGTACTGAATAATTTTTCCGTGGACTGCTGGAGAGTGTCGCGCAGCGTTTCCACGTCCTGGAGCGCCGTTTCCAGGAGTGGATCGCGGACGAGCCCCTTCTCCTGCTGGTCCATTATCTGCGATTCTATTTGCGCCGCCTTTTTTCTGAGGTTCTTTAGTGCGGTGCCGGTGTCCACGGGATTTACGAAAATGGAAATGTCAAAAAGGTTTGGCAGGTCAATCAGCGGCTCGAACCAGCCGGTTGAGAGGTACCTTGGATAAGAGAACACGAAGAATGTCTTCGCGAATTTGCCACCGATTTTCAAGTGGCTCTGCTCCACCTCCACGCCGGACGGCGCGATTATTTTTGTGATATCACCTAATTTATTGTCGTTATCTTCGGGCATTGTTATGTTGAGTTTTGTCGTCGGCGCCCTGTGGCTTTGACCGTGGTGCGACTTTTATGTTTTCAATTTTGTTGGGGTATATTTATGTTCTCTCGTTCTATGGACTCCGGATTGTAAAAATTATAGAAAAGTTCAACAAGCTGTTCGCCGTTTAGAACGGCCGCCTCTAGTCCCATCGAAAGGATCCCTTCCACAACCTGGTTTACGCGTTGTTTCAGCTGGGACACGTTTTCGTTGAAGTGCGCTTCCGCTTCTTTTTCGGCTTTTTCCTTGGCCTCCTTGTTCTTTTTCAAAAACGGGAGGTACTTGCTGAATGTGCTCGTGGAGCCTACCGAGGGAATGGATATCGGGAAAAACGGCACCACAGTGAGGAAGGTTTTCTCCATGATCGGGTTTTTTGCAACGAATCCACGGACAAATTCGCGGTATTCTTCCGCCTGATTGCGGAGCAGAGACGTTTCCTCCCGCTCCTGGTACACCTTGAGACCGTCAAGATATTTTTCTATATTTATTTTCCGTGAGTGGATTATGATCTGCAGCGAGAAATCTATGCCGTTCAGGAAATTTTGGTAGGCCTGCGTTATGAGATTTTGTTCCGCCTCCGATTTTAAGGAGAAATTC
>CAWJQC010000009.1:0-126036 GCA_963844965.1 uncultured bacterium
GCCGTTTTTTTTCGTTAAGCCGCAATCTTCTCGGCAAACACGGACGGCGGCATCTTGAGGGCGGAGTGGATCCGCGTGTGGTTGTACTGCCACAAGGTGCTGTCGGTTGCTTCCGCCACGAGCTCGCCGAAGGTCCCGAACCGGTTGGGATCACCGAGGTCAATCTTGAACTTGTCATCGAACAATTCCTGGTAGCCGTTTTCCCATCGGGCACCGGGCCGCGACCGCAAGATAGTGATGCCACAGTCCCCCAGTGTATCGGTGAACGCTCGTGCCTTGTACTCGCTGCCGTTGTCCGAATGGAAGATGACCGGATGCGGATGGTGGAAAAGCGCGTTGGCCAGGGTCTGTATCGTGAGGGGCGATCCTTTCCGCAACGCCACATGGACGCCCATCAATCGTCTCGTGAAAAGATCGAGTATCGTGGACACGTACACTTTCTTGCCGCGATACAGGAACTCCGTGAAATCGGTTGCCCAGACGTGGTTCGCGTACGAGGGCATGATGGCAAGTAAGAGGTTCGGAAAGGCCCGCGATGCCTTTGATTTCCGGTATTTCCTGCCTAGCCTCCGGTACGGCCTTATGCCGAAAATTCGCATGACGCGCTGCGCTCGCGGACGGCTCACGCCCAGAGCTTGTCCCAAGCGCCGGGAACCGTATGCCGGATGGCGCTGCAATTCTTCTTCCATGCGGATCTTGAGCGCCCAATCTTTCTTGTCCTGCCGTGATACGTAGTAGAGCGATGCCCGCGAGACGCCCATGGCCCGCGCCATGGCGGACTTGTTCCGCTTTTCCGTCAATTCTTTTTTTGGGCCTGGGAAAGCTTCACGGTAAGCTCGCCCACCACTTCGAACAGCTCCCTGTTCTGCTTCTGGAGACGGCTGAACTCGCCCCAGGAAGGGACGCCCGATGCTCCTGCGCCTAGCCAATTGTAGATGGTGGACTCGTGCAAACCGTGGTCCTTCGCGGCCTGCACTACGGGGACTCCTTCTTCCTTCACCCGGCGGAGGATGTCCGCCTTCACTTCCTTCGCAATCCGATGCCCTTTTTTGTTGCTCATGACACAATGGTAGTTTGTTTCGACCTTTGTGTCTAAATTATCCTATCCGGGTCAGGAGCAAGAATCGCTCTTGGCATTTTTATCTTTATCAAAGAAGGGAAGGAGGAAGCACGATGACTTATAAAGATTATGGCGAGAGGATGGTAAGGAACATCGCGTTTGCCGTCAAAAATGAAGGACTCGGCGAATTTCCGAAACAATACGGGCAGTTCATGAAGCTCAGCCAGTGGACGAGGAAACTTATCGGCAGAAATTTGCCGCTGGTCTTGTCCGACAACTACGAGCATTTCATGGCCTGCTTGCCTCATCTGGATTATGCGGCTCAGCATGCGCTTATCCGTAAGCAGATTGGCGGCTTCACGACTGTCGCGGGTTTTTGGAAGTGGCTTGAATTTTTAAGCCACAAGGTCACCGAAGCCGAAGTGGAATTGGTCGCTGATTTTTTCTCGGGAAAACACAATGGCTATCCGCGCCAATTCAACCGCGATTACTGGATGCATGTTGTGAAAGAGTTTGGCGGTTACCTGCCCCTGCGTATCGAGTGCATCGGCGATGGCGGGACCTTTACCGGAGTGCCTTTCCCTGTGGCGCAAGT
The DNA here is from genome assembly GCA_963844965.1 of uncultured bacterium. Lineage (GTDB taxonomy): Bacteria > Patescibacteriota > Minisyncoccia > UBA6257 > 2-01-FULL-56-20 > REEB91. Next base: position 1,656 of record CAWJQC010000009.1, read on the forward strand.
ATACGGCGAAACACCCGCGGTGTGGGTTAATGAACCGATGTACGTTCAGATCGGCCACTTATCCCATGTCGCGACGATTGCCGGGCAGTTCGCGGAAATCCTCGGCGACCCGTTCCGGTTCATTGAGGTTATGTTTCGCGCGCTTCATAACAGCGACGAATCGGATGATGTTCTGCTCGCCATGCTTATCGGCGGGGGAATCATTTCCACCTCCAACGATCTCGGTGCATTCGTGAACGGTGCTCCGTTCAAATGCGCCGGAACCACGGGGCACTGCTGGTATCAACAGTACGGCACGCTCAAAGACGCTCTGCGGGACCTGCTTTCAAGCCCGCTCGGTCCTTATGCAACCGTATTGCTTGATGTCTATGACCATAAGCACGGGTTTAATGAGCTCATGGAACTCATTCGTGAGGGATTGCCCGCGCCTTTCGCCGACCGTCCTGACAGCGGTGATACGCTGGAGCTCGGCATGCACGATCTCATGGTCCTGCAGGACGAAGGAAAAGAGATAAATGTTGTATTTGAAGACGGAAAGAAACCGAAAGACGCGCTCATCGCCGAAAACCACAGGCGGCAGCTGGGTCTAGATAAGAAGCGGACGCTCTACGGAGCAGGAGGCGCGTTCCTGGGGCAGCGCAAAGACCTCGAAGCGGCCTACAAGGCGTGTTTCTTCCACAACGGCACTCCCGGCCACCGGACAGATATCGTTGAGACGATGAAAATCTGCCTGGACGACCCGATGAAGCAATCCATTCCGGGACTGGCACAATGTTTCTACGATCCCGAGAAAGGATTCTACACGGTCGGGTCTGCCGACGAAGCGACGCCGCCCGGTCATCGTAAGGGATACTTCATTCTCTACGACAATTTGACGGAACCGGGCAATCCCTATTTCAATGCCGACTATGACCCGGACAATCTGGCCAGATGTAGAGCCATAACGGATGGCGTTGAGCGCTCAAAGGAAACCCGCCGCCTGCTTGGTCTCTCGTTCACACTGGACGTGGAACCGAATAGAACGCTCATCAACATGACGAAGGCAGTGCGGGAAAAACGCAGTGCCATTTACAGCCGGGCCCTTTCTTTGGTCGGGAAGTAACAGTTCGCGGTGGAGAGAATAAAATCTCTCCACCGCGCCCCACGCGAGTGATTTATTGCGGAGTAGATCTTTCGCGCGGAGTTCAAAAATTTAAAAAAAGCAGCTTGGCGGCGCATCGGGCAATGACTGAGCAGGAAAAATAAAACTGCGCGGGCTTATGGCCCGACCTCACTCGAATTCAAACCCAAGATAACCTACGGCGACAAGTTTACGTTCCCGCTGTAATAATCAAACAAGGCCTTGATACCGGAGAGATTGCGTTCCCACTCGATTGTGTCGTGAGTTTGAAGTTCTACTGTGATCGCCGGAATGCCGATGGACGCAAGCCACCCTTCGGCGTCGCCGGTGACTGGGTAGCTGTTGAACGATTTCACAGCCGGGTACGCGGCGGCATGTGCGTATGCGTTCATGATGTCGAGCGTCGTGGGAAGGATGCCGGCATTGCACTGCGATGCGTACACGGCATTTGCCTGACTGTGCCAGAAGATCGCGGCGGCCGGATGGGTTTGTAGGACGAAATTCCGGATAGCCGCAGTTTCCGGTTCAGAGAATGGTCCGGACCCCGCGCTCACCGTCTTTCCCTGCCATGTGCCCGTGGACTGCCAGTTGCAGTCAAAGTTCCGGTTAAGATCAACCCCGTGCGCGTTGAACCGCCCGGCGCCAGGGAAATATTTGTCGGCACGTCGGCGATCGTAAAACGCCCAACTTTCCCGATCACTTTATATACTCCATCGGGATTCACGGACGGGACTACGGTGACCGAGAGAGTTGCGGGAATGATCTCGGGATGCGCATCAAGATAGTCCACAAACGCATACGCCAGAAGCACGCTGTTCCATTCATATCCGCCGTGCATGCCGCCGACAAAGAGAAGCAGGGTCTTTCCGTTTCCATATGTATATGCGTCAATGGCGCGCTCTTCCACAGAGGTACCGATGACCGTGTGTTTAGGTCCGGAAGTTTGGGGTTCAACTTGATTTACGGGAGTGGGCGGCGGCGCTTGCTCGCGCCTGCTCGATACCACAAATATGCCCACGCCGAGCGCGACGAAAACGAGCGCAGCCGCGATAACCCACTTCGTTCCGGAGCGACGCATTATTTTCCGTAGTATTGAAGCAGTGCCTCTACGCCAGCCAGATTCTTATCCCACTCAACATCGGTATGCGTCGTGAGGAGAACACTGATCGCGGGGATGTTTTGCGCGGCTAACCAATTAACCATATCGCCGGTTAATTTATAGAAATCGAAGCTCTTATATGCCGGGTAACCGGATGCGGCCGCGTAGATGGAGGTGATTTTCTTTGTCTCGGCCAAAATCCCATTGTCGCAGCTTGAGGAGAACACGCCGCCGGCGGCGCTGTACCAGGCAACAACCGCAACCGGATTGTGCGCGCCTACGTAATCCCGTATGGCCCGGCTTTCCGGCTCGGAGAATGCCGCGCTTCCTCCGCTCACGGGCGTAGTTTGCCAGACGCCGGTGGCTTGCCAATCGCAATCAAAGTTGCGGCTAAGATCCACATTGTTCGCGTTAAAGCGGCCGGATATCTGGACGGCCGATGACGATGGTACGTCGGACGCCGTGAAACGAGCCGTGGTGCCGACGACTTTATTCAGACCGTCCGGGTTCAGCACCGGAATGACCGTAACTGTCACGTTCTGGGGAATGGCTTCGGGATGTGCCTTCAAATAATCCATAAGGTCATACGCGACAAGAGCCGTATTCCACTCGTACCCGCCGTGAATGTCGCTGATAAAAAGCAGTTCCTTCGCGCCCGAGCCGTAGTGGTATGCGACGATATCGCGTCCTTGGACAGATGTGCCGATGACCGTCTCGCCTCCTGCCGTGTTTGGGTTCGGCGTACTACTCGCTTGCGTCACGCTCTGCGGCTGACTCGTGGTTGAGGTTGGTGCCTGATTCTGCGTGATGTTCACGGTACCGGGAGAACTCCGGGTGAAGATGTATATACCGACGCCGACGAGCACAATAACAACAACGAGTGCGATAATTATTTTTTTCATCCCGTTTAGAAGCAGATCGCGGTCAGGCGATCTGCAAAATTATTTTTTATATACGACGTTTTGTTTATTCTTTTCTAATTGTATATTATGTAACGCGACCGTGGCTTCTAACGGGATTCATAGTAATCCTATTATACCATAAAGCGGTCAAATTTTCTCAAGCGAGGGTTTATCCCTTGGCGCAAAATGTCCCTCGCCGAAGTTGAACGCAAACGAGCGCCTGTCTGCCGGCGAGGCAGGCGTTCGGCGGCGCATCGGGCCATTCCTACAGTCGTTTCGCGCCGAGGAAGGCCTCAAATGGTCGTTTTACCAGTACGGTTTTTTTGTTTGCTCTTACGGCCGATTCGTTGTATTATTATAACCGTACTACTTCGCGTTCGCGCGCCCCTCATGCAGGGGATTTTATTTCTGCGTACCGTCGTGTTCGGCGGCTAAAATAATTTAATTGCTATGGAATTAAGGAATGTTGCTATAATTGCCCACGTTGACCACGGTAAGACCACATTGGTTGATGCCTTATTGAAGCAGTCTTTGAATTTTAAGCTGAAGGTTGACGCGCCGAGCGAACTCATCATGGACTCTAACGAGCTTGAGCGAGAGCGGGGGATTACTATTTTTTCCAAGAACGCGGCCGTGAGGTACGGAGACATAAAAATAAATATCGTGGACACGCCTGGCCACGCGGATTTCGGCGGCGAAGTGGAACGCATCATGCGCATGGTGGATGGCGTGCTTCTCCTCGTGGACGCGAAAGAAGGGCCGATGCCGCAGACGAAATTCGTTTTGCGGAAGGCGATTCAGGCTGGGCATAAGATAATCGTCGTCATAAGCAAGATTGATAAGCCGGATGCGAGGCCGGAGTGGACGTTGAATGCGACCTACGAACTTTTCTTTGAGCTCGGAGCGAGCGAATCGCAGATAGAGTTTCCTGTTGTCTACACCTCTGCCGTCCAGGGAAAAGCCGGCATGACGAAAGATTTAAGCGCGATGAAAAATATAGAACCGGTTTTCCAGACCATAGTCAAATACATTCCGGCTCCGCTCGTAAACGAGGGAAAACCTCTGCAGATGCTCACGGTAAATCTTGCCTACGACAACTACAAAGGGAAATTGGCCGTCGGCCGTCTGTACTCGGGGACACTGAAGAAGGGGATGACCGTGGCGCACATCAACCGCGCCGGGAAAATTGAAAAAGCCGGTTTGAGCGCCGTGATGCTTTTTGACGGATTGGGCCGCGTGGACGTTCGGGAAGCACCAGCCGGGGATATCGTCGCCGTCGCCGGCATTCCCGACATTACTATCGGCGAAACTATCGCCGACGCGGAAAATCCGGTCGCCCTGCCGATAATAGAGATAGACGAGCCGACAATAAAAATGACATTCGCCGTGAACACTTCGCCCTTCCGCGGCAGGGAAGGGAAGTTTACGACTTCAAGAAATCTCAAGGAACGCCTGGAGCACGAACTGGAAACTGACGTCGCTCTTTCCGTGATGCCCACGGAATTTACCGACCACTGGACCGTCTGTGGCCGCGGCGAACTGCACCTCTCCATCTTGATAGAAAAGATGCGGCGTGAGGGTTATGAACTGGAAGTTTCTAAGCCACAGGTTATTTTGAAAGAAAAGGACGGGAAGAAACTGGAACCGATGGAACTTACTTCCGTGGAAGTTCCCGAAGCGTATTCCGGCGCGGTGATAAAACTCATGGGAGGGCGGCTCGGCGTGATGAAGGACATGCGCGTGGATAAGAATATCGTGTTCATGGATTTTGCCATACCGACGCGCGGACTCATCGGCATACGCGACAAGTTTCTCACGGCAACGAAAGGCACGGGCATCATGAACAGCATTTTTTTGGGATACGAGGGATACAAGGGTGAATTGAGTTCCGTTCAGCACGGTTCTATTGTCGCTACCGAAGGAGGACTTACGAACAACTACGGACTGGTCACGGCGCAGGGACGCGGCATTTTGTTTTTGGGTCCTGGCGTGCCCGTGTACGAAGGAATGGTTGTCGGGAAAAATGCCAAGGCGGGCGATGTTGCGGTGCATGTCTGCCGCCAGCGCCAGCTCACCAATTTCCGCGCCAAGAACGAAGGGCTTGCCGATCAGTTGGAAACGCCGCTCAATCTTTCACTTGAGGACGCTCTGGACTATATCGGCGACGATGAGCTTGTGGAAATCACGCCCAAGAGCGTGAGAATCCGTAAACTGTCCCTCACCGAAGTTGAACGTAAACGAGCTCGCTCGGCGGTGAATCGGACCGAGGTTTTGCAAGATAAATAAATATCACGCCGACCGGGGGTGCGGGGTTTTTGTCTCTTGGGACGCTGGAGTAAGAGGCTCAAACTGGCTAATTTCGGTCATAATATGACTGTGGATAACTTTCGGTTTACTTTCGGTATTATGGTATAATCAAATCTATGATTACAAAAAGACAAAAACAAATTTTAGATTTGATTACGAGCTATACCAAGAAGCATGGATTTGCTCCTTTATTAGAAGAAGTTAGAAAGCGGTTGCACCTACGTTCAATTTCAACGGTTCACCAACATGTTGAAGCTCTCAAAAATAAAGGTTATTTGCTAAAACAAAAAAATCAACGCCGCGGTATAGAGATATCGAAGTCCGAAAAACTAGTTCAAGTGCCACTTCTCGGCACAATTGCCGCTGGTCAACCGATTGAAGCCATTGAAGATAAAGAAAATATGGTTGTGCCGCGAAATAAACTCCCCAGAACTGGTGAAGTATATGCCCTGCGAGTACAAGGCGACAGTATGATTGACGAAAACATTCACGATGGCGACACCATTCTAGTTAAAAAACAAAACACCGCCGAAAATGGCGACAAAGTAGTCGCGCTCCTTAATGGGAACGAAGCGACGCTTAAAACTTTTTATAAAGAAAGGGGGCAAATACGACTACAACCAGCAAATAAAAATTATCAGCCAGTTATAGTAAAAAACGGGCAACAACTTTCTTTGCAAGGCATCCTATTTGACGTGATCCGAACAAGCGAAGCAGAACAATCAACTAAATCCTTCGTTTTGTCACCCCGAAAAGATGCCCTGCGACGAGGCAAAATCTCCGACTACCTCAATAAAGTTTACAATGGTGACATAATGCACGTTCTAAAAAACTTGCCCGACAACAGCGTTGATATGATATTCGGAGATCCTGATTACAATGTTGGCATAAGATATGGCAGTAATAGTTATACGAGAGACTTCGATGATTATATAAATTGGTATATAGAACTTACCAAAGAATCAATGCGTGTGTTAAAAAATGACGGCAATATTTTTATGATGAACTACCCGAAGCAAAATGCACATCTCCGCGTCAAATATTTAGATTTATACTTTCCACACATTAACGAATACGTTTGGGTTTACAATACAAATGTCGGACATACACCAAAAAGGTTTACAACGGCACATAGAACCATACTCCATGTCAGAAAATGCGCTAATAATAAGTTTTACAAAGACGCCGTCGCACTTCCCTATAAAAATCCAACGGATAGAAGAATCCGACAAAATTTAGCGAATGGCTCAAAAGGAAGAATGCCCTATTCTTGGCTTGAGTTTAATCTTGTGAAAAATGTGAGTAGAGAAAAAACTTACCATGCCTGCCAAATCCCACAAAAACTAACCGAGATGCTAGTTAAAGCGTCAACCAAACAAGGGGATATAGTGCTAGTTCTCTTCGGTGGCAGTGGTGCGGAAATAGATGTATGTAGAAATTTAAAACGCCAGTTTATCTCCGCTGAAATAGATAAAAAATACTGCGATATTATAAACAGCCGACTTGCAAACGGCTACATTGATAAGCAATATCGCCTTGGACCACGAGGCAAGAAAATATCTATGGGATAATCTTTCGCATACTGGCTGCGTCAAAATGATTTTCGCAAACAAGTATAAGAGCCGCGTAAAACTTGTCGCGCCCCGCGCCCTTGCTTGTTGGCCCACCATTCCTGTTTTGTAATCTATATGGCATTGTTGAGCCGCATTCTTTCCAAGATAATTTATAGTTTAGATCCTCTTGCGCCCACATCCATTTCAGCATCTCTAAAAATTGCCGGGAATCAATACCACCGAGCTTTGGCGGTTCTTTATCAATAGTATTATTATCATGTAGCCGTACTATCATTTTCCAAAATTTTTTATTTTTCTTTTTGTGAGTTTCAAAATCTTTTAAAAGATTTGCATAGGTAAAGCCAACCGAGCTTCCTTCATGCCCTTTTTCAAAGGGAACAACCTCAAAATCATAAAGATTTGCCCAAAGAGATGAATTTTTATTCGGCCTTTTTAATGTGCGTTGTTTTAACTTATAGCCCGGATACCGAATACCGATACGGGGTTTCGCGATAGTACCTTCCACAATAAATAAATGAGAACCAACCGGTGCGGTATGATAAGGGAGTAATTCCAGTGTTAAGTTTTTAAAAAAATTCAAACCTCCTGAAATATGTAGTTCGTGTATTTTGGTAGATTTAGACATATTATTTATAAATAATTTATTTTTTTGAGCCAGAATTCGTTTTCCCATTCCCATAGCCGTTTCGCGCCGAGGAAGGCCTCAAGGTCGCTTTGCCAATAGGGGAATTCCTTGAGTTCAACGTCGCCTTTGAGTTCGCTCCACTCGTGCGGGCAGTCGCGCATCACCTGGTTGCCCCATTGGATTTTTACCTTCTCCCGCCCACCCTTAACTCTTTTTATCGCGCCGCAGAGATTACAGGTCTGTATCTGGTCAATCCTTAAAATCCACCTCGTCTGAAGATTTTGGAACTGGTCCTTCAGGGCGTCCATGTAAGCCGCCGTTTGCAGATTGTAGTCGCGGTAAATTGCTTGGGAAGTTTTTATGTCCAGAACGCCGAACTTGCCGTCAAGAAGCGCCAAGGCATCAACCGTACCGGCGTAGCGGTGGTCGTAGTGCACGACACGCCGCTCCACGAGCTCCGGCGTCACCTGAATATTCCTGCCCTCAAAATATTTCAAAAATGCCGCGATTGCCGGCTTCACCGAGAGGGGAATGTCCGGATTTTTGCCGAGGAGGATGCCCTCAACCGTTTCGTGTATCAGTGTTCCTTCCTCGGCGGATTTGTGCGAAACGCTCTGCGCCGCCTTAAAATTTTCCGCCTCGCCGTAAAAACGCAAAAGCGCCGGCTTCGCCTTGATGGAGACAATTTTCGTCACGCGCGGATACCAAATGCCGTCAATGGTATATCCGCAGGCATTTTTGAAACTTTCCGCGTCTTTGAATTCCCCGAACATTTTAAATAATTTTATTCCTAAAATAAAAAATGAGCAATCCGCGCGGATTGCTCATAGACAACGAAAGATATAAAGGACGTAATGTTCATCGTTGAAATCTTTGTCCCGATACCCGCCACCCAAATCTTTCTTCAGAACCAGTTTGGCGTTGGGTATTTTGTTCAGAAAGGCTCTGCATTCCCTGAAACGCTCCGTGCACCACTTTATGCTCTTGATTTCGCCGATGGCACAAGCCAATACACCGCCCATCTTAACGAGACGTTGCATTTCGGTGATTGACTTCGGACCGGTTAGGCCCACCATCGCGCTTGATACAACCACATCAAATTTTTTATTGGGGAAGGGAAGGCGATAGGCGTTGGCATGGGCGCATCCACGATATACCAATTTTACCGCGGCCTCTTTCAAGCGTTTTTCCGCAATATCAACACCGATAAGAGTACCTTGCCATTCGCTTTGTTGTAGTTCCTGTCCGACAAAACCTGGACCGCAACCCACATCAAGAACCAGCTCGCCGCCGCAGAGAAGGGGAGCGAGATTGCGCACTAATAACTGCGGTACCTGCCAGCCCTCCAATCGGGATCCTATCTCGTAAACATCTAAGGAATTATAGAATTGTCGGGCTTGTGTCGAGGTTCTCACGCGAGTCCTCCTCCACAATAATTCTGATAAACTTATATCAAAAAACTATCTTTTTAGCAAGTTGTCCGTGTAATTTACAATATCACCGGCGCCCATCATGACCAATATACACAAATCACGAGGCACGTAACACGAGACACGAGTCGCAAGAAAACTCTTCAAATTTTTGGGGTTGGCGAGGTAGAAAACCGGTTTGCCGGGATATTTTTTTTGGATCGCGGCGGCGAGAGTTTTGGAGGTGAACCGGTAATCTATTTTGTCGCGGCCGGCAACCTTATAGAAGGGGATTAAAACCGTAGTGTCAGCGTCGTTGAAGGCGGTGGCGAACTCTTTGAAAAGCGCTTGCAGGCGTTTTGCCTGGTGTGGCTGGAAAACGCAGATGATTTTGGATTTCGGGAATTTTTCGCGGAACGCCGCGAGAGTTGCTTTAATTTCGGTCGGGTGATGAGCGTAATCATCAAAAATTTTCAATTTACAATTTTCAATTTTTAATTGGCCACGATATTCAAAACGGCGCCAGGAGCCGCGGTAGGCGGAGATTGCCGCGACAATATTCTTGTGAGATATACCAAGTGCGCGGCCGGCTTTATAGGCGGCGACCGCGTTTGAAATATTGTGGACGCCGGGAATTTTTATGACCTCTTTGATTTTCTTCGCCGTGTTGCCGTGAACTGAATACCACAGAATTTTAAGATTTCTGTTTTGTGCAATCCTTTTTATTTTCGGCCGCAGAGAAAATAAGTTTTTATCGTCTTTGTTTAGGATTAAAGTGCCGCCCGGTTTTGTGCGCGCGAGAAATTGGAGGAACGCTTTTTTCACGCCGGCTAAATTTTTATAGGTGTCCAAATGCTCCTTATCAATATTGGTGACGACCGTGAGAGTGGGGGAGTAATTCAGGAATGCCCGGCCGAATTCATCGGCTTCCAAAACCAGATACGGACCTCTTCCCGAACGGAAATTTTTATCGCCCAGCTCCCTGAGCTTCGTGCCGACAATGATTGTCGGATCAAGAGCGGCTTTTTTGAGGATTAAGCCGATAAGCGTGGCCGTCGTGCTCTTTCCGTGCGCGCCAGCGACGGCGATTGTTTTGTGGCTTCCCACGAGCACTCCCACGGCCTCGGGGTAGGTGATAGTTGGGAGCCCCAAGCGAGTTGCTTCACGAAGTTCCGGATTGTCCGCTTTTACCGCTTGGCTGCGTATTATAAGGGTTAAATCGGCTTTTATATTGCCTTTTTTATGCCCAAAATTGACCTTTACGCCCTCTTTCTGCAACTCACGAGTAATCCGACTCGGGGTCAAATCCGAGCCCGAAACAGCCCATTTTTCGCCTCTTTTTCCGGTATGATTTTGTGCGAGAAACCAGCGCGCGAGAGCGCTCATACCGATGCCGCCGATACCGATAAAGTGGACTTTTTTTTGTCTCGCTCTCGCGCCAGCCATTAGTTAGATTATAAGAGATTATTCTTTGATTGACACGGGTGGTACGTGATATTCAGGTACTACGCGGACATCAAAGGGGAGGCCGAAAAACCCCTTACTTTAAAATATCCTATCTGTCGCACAATATACCTTTTGCGTCAGATATATAACGCACTTACCTTTGAGTTGTCTCTGACCGGCTCCTAGCACCAGACAATCATCGCCACTTAATAAATATATCTGACCGCAAAAGGTTGCGGCCGTTTTGCAACGTCAGAGAAAGAAATACTCCCCTCTGCCATCGCAAAACGGCCTTATTAGTCGACCGGATCGGCTACTTAATCAGCGACAATCCCTGCCGGATCAGATCTGCGGCGGTGTTGAGCACCCAAATGACAAGCCCGCCGACTGCCTTGATTATCTGAACGAAGTTCAGCCCGGTAGCGCGGATAAGCCACAAATTCGCGTTTTCTAGCGTGTTTTCAATGCTTATGCCGCCTCCTCCGCCTGAAGTTGTTGGGATGGTAACGTTCGGAATAACATTGTTGCCGCCGCCAATATTCTGCCAAATTTGTTTACCGGTGTTTATTAGGCTGTTAATTAAGGTTTGTAACCAGGAAGATAGCTGATCGGTATTCAAATTTAAGTTGACGTCGTAGGCGCGGGCAAAATTGATACCCGATAAGCATAAAACGGAAACGGCCGCGATTGTCGCGATGACCAAATAATTTTTTTTACCGGCCATGTTTTTGTTTTTAGAGGTAGCCCAAGGGGTTCAGGTCGCCTCCGAATGGCATTGGCCCGCAAACCTTGCTCGGACCCATGTAAAAAGTCGGGCTGGCGAACACGGAAAAGTGAAGGTGGGGACCGGTCGCGTAGCCGGTCATGCCCGAATAACCGATTACCTGCCCCCTCTTTATTGTATCACCTTTTGCGACAATCTGTCGAGAAAGGTGACCATACAATGTCGTAAGATTGTCTGTGTGCTGAATCACGATAAATTTGCCGTAAGCGCCGCGAGGACAGTATGAATCCTGATTGCCGGTCGCGACGACCGTGCCATCCTCGGCGGCCAGGACCGGTGTGCCGATCGAAGCCGCGAAATCCACGCCGTTGTGCCAATGGCCTTGATAACCGTTTTTTGCGAATTCAGTCGCGCCGTATCCCTGGGTGATGTCATCCAGCGTATCGCCGCTGACTGGAATAGCCAAAACTCCGTGTCCGAGCGGAGGAAGAGTTGATGGATCGATTTTGGTCCGCAATACCGCGTCAAGCGCCTCAACTTCGTCAGCGATTTGCTGCTGTTGTTTTTCAAGATCGGCAACTTGTTTTTCGTAGACCGATTCTTTATTTTTGGTTTGAGTGAGCACGGTTTGCTGTTCGGTTTTCTGGTCTTGAACTATCAATTTTTTATTTGTCAGGTCCTGCTGGTTGAAAGCTATGCTTTCTTTTTTTTGCGTCGCCTCCTGTATCTTGGAGTCGTATTCGTCGTGCAAAGAATGCAGATTCGTTATGTCCGTGGTCAGCTGATCTTGCAGGTTCTTGATGTTTTGAGCCTCAAGGACGCCGTCGGCGAGAGTTTTACTTTGCAAAAATACCATCAGTAGATTATTGTTGTTCTCGTCGTTCATTTGAACTTCCACGATGGTCCTTATTATCGCGGCTTTTTTATCGGCTATGGACGACTGAATGTCGGTGAGATCATAGCCCAGCGATTCCACTTCCAACCCCAGTTCTTCAATAGTTATTTGATCCGCTTTTATGCTCAGACTGAGTTGATCTACGTTGTTTTGAAGAGTCGCGAGTTCTTTTTGGAGCGTAAGCCGGTTGCCCGTCGTTTCGCTCAGGGCTTGTTTTGTAGCCTCAATTTGCTTGTTAAGATCGTCAAGCTGTTTGGCTTTTTCCTGAACTTGCGTCTGGAGATCCTCCCTCGTCATTGTTTGCGCCGTTGAAGTTGCCGCCGGCGTTGAGGTTGCCGCGGTCTGGGCGGAAACAAAGTTGCGGCAACAAGCGAGCGCGAGCAAAAAGCTGATCGGTAACGAGATTAGGTAGGCACGCCTCATGATTTTTTACGGCTGTCTATTTTCTCAATAGCCGTTCTGATCCTTCTTGCGGCCTCGTCTTTCCCCAGGATCTCCATTATTTCGTAAGGATCCGGAGACGCGGCTTGTCCGGAGAGCGCGGCCCGGAGCGGCCAGAGCACCATTCCCCTGCCCTCCTTTTCCATAAGTCCGGAGAAAGCATTCATCAAAATTTCGCGTTTCAGGACGTCGGTTTTGATTGGCTCCGTTATTTTTAAAATTTCGGTGAGGATGGTTCTGATTTTCGGAAGCGGTTCGTTGTTCCACGAAAGCAAGTTCGCGTCATAATCCGGCAATTCAAAGAAAAATCCGGCGAGTCCGAAAAATTCGTTCAGAGCCGCGAGCCGCGGACGTTCAACGTCAACGATCTTTTCCAGAAATTCCCTGGAATATTTAATTTTCTTTTCTTTCAAATATGGCTCTATCATGTCGGCGATCTTAGCCGTCGCGAGCGGCTTCAGGTGTTCTTTTTGCAGCCAGTTCAGTTTTTCCAGGTTGAAAACCGCGCCGGCTTTCTGAACGCGCCTAAGGTCAAACACTTTCGTAAGCTCGGGCAGGGTGAAAACTTCTTTTTCGTCTTTGGGATGCCAGCCGAGAAGTGTGAGGAAGTTCACTATGGCTTCGGGCAGATACCCCTGTTTTTGGTATTCGGAAAGCGCGGTGTCGGCGAAGCGCTTGGACATCTTGCTGCGGTCGGGATTCAGGATCAGCGGCAGATGCGCGTATTCCGGCTCGTCAAACCCCAGCGCTTTTTGGAGCAGAATTTGTCTTGGTGTGTTTGAGAGGTGCTCTTCGCCACGGATGACGTGGCTGATTTTCATTTCATAGTCGTCAATGACCGCCGCCAGATTGTAGAGAGGCGTTTCCAGATCCTTCGCGATCACCAAGTCGCCGAAAAGCGCGGCGTTGAAGCCAACCTTGCCGCGAATTACGTCCTTGAACTCCACCTGCGCTTCCGGCGTTTTGAAGCGGATTACCTGCGGTTCTTTGTCCTTGGGCGGTTCGCCGGCTGGAGGATTCAAATTGCGGCAATGGCCGCTGTATTTCGGCGGCAAACCCTGCGCGAGCATCGCCTGCCGCTCTGCTTCAAGCTCCTCTTTCGTGCAGTAGCAATAATACGCCTTGCCCTCGGCTATAAGTTTCTCCAAATATTTTTTGTAAATTTCCGTCCGCTCGCTCTGCTTGTAGGGCCCATAAGGCCCTACCGCGGAATCACGCGGACTGAACGCGGACTTACGCTGACCTTTTCCGCGTAGTTCCGCGTCTTGTCCGCGACGGTCCGCGGTTTGGGGCCCTTCGTCCCATTCCAATCCCAGCCACAATAGCCCGTCAATCAGTTCGGTTTCGTATTCTTTCGTTGAGCGTTCCTTGTCCGTGTCCTCTATCCGCAATATGAACTTTCCGCCGGTTTGCCGCGCGTAAAGCCAGTTAAAAAGCGCGGTTCTCGCCCCGCCCACGTGAAGCGGACCTGTGGGGCTCGGTGCAAACCGGACGCGAACAGGTTTTTCCGATGCAGCTGCCATAAATGCATTTTAACACGAAAAAACGTCAATTTCTACCCCGAAATATGGCAAAAAAAAGCCGCACTTTATGTGCAGGGCCTGTGGATTTTTGTGCGGAATCCTAACCGGCTAGTTTCTTCAAGATGAGGTCGGTATGCTTTATGTTGACCGCATAAACCCGCATCGGAAGAATATACTCAATACCTGCCACTTCATACTTCCCTGGTGGTATCATTGACGGAGTGTTTGGTCGAACATTTGTCACTTCCTCGTCTGACGGATCATCCGGGACGACTATTGTTTCTCCAATCCGAATTGGATAGGTTGATTGGAGGGTTAATAGCGATTCTCCAAAAATAAGCCTGTACCAAATTGTAATTGTAGGCATGATTCCCACTCCTTTTTGCCGCCGCATTTGCTCGTGCTCTGCGGCAGCGAAGAAAAAACCGACAATTCCCTCTTCGCTGCCGCAGAAACCATATTCAAATTTCAAATTACTTACATTTTAATTATAGCATACTTTCTCTAATTCTGTCAATCACCGCGGGCTAAAGCCCGCGGCTTGTGTTCGGCTCCTGTTCCCACTGGTTTCTGATATATTCTCTCATCGCTTTTTCGTTTTGACGGCCAACGGTTTCGGCAAAGTAACCATCCTGCCACAAGCTGTCTCCCCAGAGGAATTCTTCCAGCTCGGGAAATTCTTTTCTGACAGCCCTGGACGTACCGCCTTTGAGATAAAACACCGCTTTGGCAACCGTCAGGGTAGCAGGAATTTGAAGCAATAGATGGACATGGTCGGGCATTATCTGCGCTTCATGGATGAACCATTTATTCATCTTGGCGGCTTGAAAGAACAATGTCTTGAGTCGCCCGACCATGTCCCCTCGCAGTATCGAGCGGCGGTACTTTGGGCAGAAAACAACGTGGTACAAACATCGCGTATAGCTGTGGTTGCTTGGCCAGAATCCAGAGGGCATTATCTTCATTATCGCACCGGCAGAAACCAGTGGGAACAGGCAAATAAGCCCTCCGCCCCTCGCTTCGCTCGGGGCTACGGGGTCGCCTTATCCTCGGCCTAAAGGCCGGGGCTTGCGGCGGAGCGGGTCAAGGTAAAATAATGCGGTAGAAATAGGGAGTTTGAGAGTTGCATGGTTGTATATCTGATATTGTATATCCGACATAGAACAGCGACAGCGCTGCCGATTGACAGATATTTTCAAATGCTTTACAATGCAGGCAGAAAGAAGGTAATGCCAATACGCCGATGCGGAAGGAGGTCCTCATATGAAGTCGAGTTTGCTCGTTACATTCAGTTCTGGTGTTTTTATTATCCCCTATCGCTTCTGCGCAACAGACAAAACAGAAACAAGCGGCGCCAGCAAAGAGTGCGTGTCAGGATCTGCTCTTGAAAACTTCCAAGCTTGAACTGGAATATGGTGGGCAGTTCAGAGAGTGGCTTTACGGAAAATCGTCAGACTTCCCCTCTCGGGAAAAAGTAACGAGGTCCGAAGCGGAAATGCTTACTGCCTGCAGCGTTGAGAACGCGCGTGTGCGGAAGCAGGCGGAAGAATTATTGATGAAGGCGCTGGCGACAATAGATATCTCTTGCAGGTTAGATCCGACAGTACGCGAATTCGGCTCACCTTGCGGGAAGATCGCGCCCAATCCGGAGATTCTTATTCTGCACCACGAGTTCTGCGACACATGGAACAAGCAAGAACTGGGCGCTAAGCCTGGTATCTGTTCAAAACTTATGCCATTAGAGGGAGGGAAAGCAAAACCAAGAGGTAAGAACTCCTCTATTATTGGTATTTAGCTTCGCAGCCCCGCGCTTGCATTTCAGCACGGGGCATTTTTGTTCCAACTAACTTGCCAATTTCAATATCTCCTCCGCTATCGTTTCCGCCGCGTCGGGCTTGAAAAATTTTCCCGAAGCCCGGCTCATTCTTTCTGAAATCTCCGGACCGTGAACGATCTCCTTTATTTTGTCCAAAAGTATTCCGGGAGACATATTTTGTTCTTCAATTATCGCCGCCGTTGCGCCGTCTCCCGCGAATTCGTAGGCGTTGATCAGCTGGTGGTCGTTCGCGGCTTCTTTGAGCGGTACCAGTATCGCCGGTTTCCCGAACGCGGCTATTTCCGCGAGCGTGTTGCTTCCGGCCCTCGTCACGATCACGTCGGCCGCGGCAAAGGCGTTTTTTTCCGCGACGACATCAAGATAAGGAACCGGACGATAGCGGTATTTGGCGCCGGCGCCCGCGAAATGATCCGAGAGCGCGGCACGCGAAAGCTTTTCCGTTTCGTCAAAATTCGCCTCTCCGGTCTGATGAAGGATCTGGACCTCTTGCAATAAGGCCGTGAGGTTCGTGAGAATGAAGTTGTTGATTCTTCTTGAGCCCTGCGAGCCGCCGATGACAAGCAGCAAGGGCTCGTTCTCTTTGAAACCCAATTCTTTTTTTGCCGCGCCGGCGGCGGGTCTCGTCTCCAACAGTTCTTTTCTTACGGGCGTGCCGACAAGCGCCGTTTTTTTCGGATTGAAATACTCCTTGGCGCGTTCAAAGTTTATCGCTATCCTTTTGGCGAACCAAGCCGAAGCCAAATTCGTGAGTCCCGGTATAGCGTCCGATTCGTGGATAATGATCGGAATTCTGTATAACCATCCTGCCGCGACCACCGGCAGAGCGCCCGTTCCTCCTTTGGAAAAAATAACGTCCGGCATTATGAAAAACATTTTAAAAAGCGCCTCAAAAAAGCCAATGAAAAATTTCGGGATATCCAGAAGATTTTCAAGCGAAAAATATCTTCGCAACTTGCCGGACACGACTGTTTTTATTTTGAATCCGGCGGCGTCAAAGATTTCCGAATATGCGTCAAGCGGCCCCATGTAGTAAAGTTCCAGCTTGGTCTTATCGCCGGCGACTTTTTTAAGTGCCTCGCCAACGGCCAGAAGCGGGTAAGCGTGTCCCCCGCTCCCCCCGCCGGTGAATAATATTCTCAAGGTTTTTTGATCAACCATGATTTTGTTTCACTAACCAAATCGTCAAATTTTTCTGCAAAACTTATTTATTATTCAGTTAGCGGGTTAACGTGTTAACGCGTTAGAATTTTTCAATCAGTTAACTCGCTAACTTGTCAACTCTTTAATATTATAATTTTTATGAATATTTGGACACATTCACCGCAATCCCCGACATCGTGAGGAACACCGCGAGCGCGGTCCCGCCGTAGCTTATGAAAGGCAGCGGCACGCCCGTAAGCGGGATCAGGCCGGAGATCGCGGCCATATTGGTCAATGACTGCAGTGCTATGACGGTGCCGAAGCCGACGAGGATCAGCCTGCCAAAGTTGTCGCGCGTTTTTCTCGCCAGCCAAAAAAGGCGGAAGGTCAGGATCGCGAACAGCGCGACGACACTGCCCGCGCCGATAAAGCCGAGCTCTTCCGAGATGACGGCGAAGATGGAATCGTCGGTCGGCGCCGGCAGAGAACCTATCTTTGATGCCGATTGGCCGTAGCCGACGCCCGTTATGCCTCCGGAACCGATAGCGGTCATCGCCTGATTAACCTGGTAATTTTGGTTTTCGGTATTGCCTGATTGATTCAGGAAGCCGGTAATTCTTGCCATCCTGTAAGGCGTCACGAGAATTATGGCGCCGAATCCTGCGGCCGCCAAGAGCACTATGGCGATAATATATCTCCATCGAGCGCCGCTTATGAAGTAAACTATAATCCCCGTGCCAAGAAGGATCATCACCGTGCTTGTCGCGGGCTGGAGTAAAAGTAAGATAGCGATGAATCCGGAAATCAGAAGGAATGGCAGGAGGCCCTCAATGAAATTCGCGGCGCGTTTCAGTTTAGGATTGGAGAGCCACGCTGCGAGGTATACGACAAACGCCAGTTTCATTATTTCGGCGGGTTGGAAACGCAAAGGACCCAAAGCGAGCCAGCGGTTGGTATTTCTCGCCGTAAGTCCGAGTTTGGTGAACACAAGAGCGAGAGCGATAACGCCTACGATCAGAAGCGGCAAGGCGAATTTTTTAAGGTGGCCGTAATATATGGAATAGCCCAGAAAAAAACCGACGAGGCCGACGGACAAGCCGTTATAAATTTGATGTTTTAGATAGTAATAACTGTCGTTGAACTGCGTTTTGCCGAGGTTGGAAGAAGCGCTCGCGAGCATCACAAGCCCGAATACGGTCAGAACGAAAACGACCGCCATCAGAAAATAGTCCGGGCGATGCCCTGTTTTTGAATTGATTTTATTCAGCATCGCGGTTGTCTTTGGCTGGGTCTTTAATTTTCCGGTTTGCGGCGCGGCGGTCAGATCTTTGACGCCGGACCATGCCGTAGTGCGCGTCCATTGCGGCGGTCGCGGAGGCCTTCACTTTTTTTGAAAGCAACCATCCCGTTTACAACCGTGTACTCAATCTCAACGTTCTTTTCGGCGGCGGTTCCCTCGGCGGCGCCGGCCGCTTCGTTAACTTTAAAAACTACAAGATCCGCAAAGTTCCCTTCTTTTACGTCTCCCCTCCCCTTTATGTTGAATTTTCGCGCGGGATCGCCGGTTATTTTTTCTATTGCGGCGTCAAGCGGCATGATATTTTGGGAAACAGCCATCTTCAAAAATTTCGTGAACGTATTCGTCGCCCTCTCCGGTTTCATGATTCTAACCTTCTCCGAATCGCCCATCGCCGCGGCATTGGAGGCGATGAAAGAGCGCGGATTTTCAATCGCGCGCTTTATCAGATTTGCATTGATGTTCTTATAGAAGACCACACCGCGCAGTTCGGTCGCCGCCATCAGCTTAAGCAAGGTTCGCTTGTAATCATCGGTATTATAAATCTCCGACAGCTCTTCAAGCGTTTTGCCGACCAGAAGATCGTTGCCCGGCGCCTGGGCCAAAATGAAATTTTTCGGATTCATCGCCGACAAGTCCTTTATGATCTTTTCGCCGAGCCAATCGTCTTTCACGTTGGAGAGCATAACGTTCCTGCCGCCGTTCTGAGCCCAAACCGGCAGGAACGTATAGATGGGCAGGACGCTCGTGTCAAAAGGATAAATGTCAAAATTGAGATCCGCATCGGCGGGCAAATCGCGAATTTCGCGGAGAGCTTCTCCGTAGGCCTTTTCCGTTCCCGCGAACGGAAGAAAATGACTGATAAGCGTCTTTACACCGGTTTCTTTCGCCAGCTTTATGGTCTCGTCAACGGAATCTTTAAGCTCGGGTCCACCTTTGCGCAAATGCGTGGCATAGACGCCGTTGTATTTTTTCACGATCTCCGCCAGATGTTTTATCTCCGAATACGGGGTTCTTGAACCGTGCACATACCCCAAGCCGGTTGAAAGCCCGAAGGCGCCTTCTTGGAGCGACCGCTCAAGAACTCCCCCCAGAACGCGGAGTTCATTTTTGGAAAGGTCGCGAAGATTGTCGCCAACGAGGGCGCGGCGCACGGTTGAGTGGCCGACGAGCGTCGCGAAATTGACGCCGAGGGATAGTTTGTTGAGCGCCGTGAGAAATTCCGCGACCGAATGCCAGCCGACGTTCACTTTGCGTATGTCGCCCCACTTTTGCACGGATTCCAAACTGCCGTAGAGGAGCGGCGCGAGTGACGAACCACACATGCCGCCGATAATTGTCGTAACTCCTTGTTGCAGGAAGTCCTCCTGCTGCGGATGGTCCAATAAACTCAAATAATGGTCGGAGTCGGTGTTGACGTCAATGAATCCTGGGCTTAGATACGCTCCCTGGCCGTCAATTATTTCGTCCGCTTTCTTGTTGCCGAAGTCGCCGATCGCCGAAATCTTGTCTCCGGTCACAAAAATGTCGTGCGTCCCGGAAAGTTTTTCCACCGAACCGAGAATTTGGACGTTTTTTATCAAAAGTGTCATGTTGATTTAATTATAATCTATTTGATAAATACAATAAAAGCTGGTCCGCAAGGACCAGCCATATTCCGAGCCGTTAACGCGCGGCGTCGGGAACGATAATTGTAAAACTTATATCGTAGCGCACACCTCCCACAGCGTACCGCCCGTTTTCGTCGGGAAACACGCTAAATTGGTTTATAAGAGAACACTCTTTGTCTTCAAACGAAAATGTCGGTTCTAATTCCGTTATCATGCGGTATAATCGCGGCCATGAATCTACTATGTCGTTCTCACTGACCGTTCCGTAATCGGCGTACGGCGACTGAACAACCAACGACAGGCCTGGTAGTTCTATCGCCGGAATGATGTCCCCTTTCGGATAACCGATTATAGAACGCTGCAATCTTTTTTTGGGGGGCAAACGATTCTGATTCCTCCAGGACGCCGCGCTTTCGTCCGTATGGTACAAATATAGTGTGATATTGGACAGCAAATCGCCAAATGTGGCAATCGTACGGTTGCTCAAAATAATATGGCCATGGCCGAAATCGTCCCGGCTTAATTTTTTAAAATATCCGGCTCGGTATATGAGTTCTATGTGTCCAGCCATAATCCGGCCATACTTATCGGAAACCGCCACGTGTACATAACGCACTTTTGTTTTACTCAGCCAAAAGAATTGTTCTGGCTGTTGCGCCACCATCACATCCGCAAACGCAAATAATAAAAGCGAGAATAAAAACACACGCGTTTTCAACTTCGGCCTCCTCAAGTAAATCAAATTGGCTGTTGTCAGCATACCCCCGAGCTGGTGGCGCGTCAATATTTCCTAGTCATTATCTACGCAACCCGTCCGTTCCAAAAATGAAGATTATCCGTGCCCCAGCCTATTTTTCCGTATAAACTTCTAATTTTTGCGTGTCAGCCAGGACTTCAATCGTGCCGTTCTGGTCCGTGCGGAAAACTTTGGCGGTAGTTGAGGCAATCCGTGCGAGTGTCTCTGGCGCCGGGTGTCCGTATGTATTATTCGCGCCGACCTCAATGACCGCTATCTCCGGGTTCACCGCCTGCAAAAATTCTTCCGATGAAGAATATTTTGAACCATGATGGCCGACCTTCAAAACATCGGCGGCAAGTTCGGCGCCGTTTTCTACCAGATAGTCCTCAATATTGGAACCCGTGTCGGAAGTTAAAAGTGTCCTCAGACCGCCAGTTTTTATAAGTTCAACGAAGGCGGTGTCGTTCAGTTCCGCGCTTTGGATAAAATTTTTGTCTGGCGAAAGGAAATCAACTTCACTGCCCGAATAGTTTATCTTGTCGCCGGCACCAAGCGTTATAAGTGGTATATTCTGCGATTTTATTTTATCTAAAAGCGTTTGCCACTCCGCGTTTAGCGGAGAATCTGAACGGCCGTTAAAGATAAAGGCGCCGAAGCGGTAATTATCCAGAAGATAGTTGAATCCGTTAAAGTGGTCCAGTTGCGGATGCGAAATTATGCCGATGTCTATATAGCGGTCGCCGCCAATGGCACGGCTCATGCTTCTGAGAACGCTTTTATCTGGTCCGGCATCGGTCAGAATTTTTACCCCCACACCAGAACGAGGATTCAATAAAAAATCGAGCGTATCAAGTATCAATCCTCGTTTGGTGTGGGGGTGAACATTGCCGGGAAAAACCGCGAGTTCTGCGTCGCCCTGGCCGACATCCAGAAAATAGATCCGCGGCTCGGAGACGGGCTTCGCGAATACGATTTCATACCAGACAAAAACCGTGAGCGCGACGAGAGAGACCGCTATTATCACACTTAATCCGCCGGTTCTTTTGTTTGTCATGTTGGATTTTGTGTGACGGCCGCCACGGGTTTATGCGGCGAAAAATAATATATAACGACGACCAGCAATCCGTAGTAAAATATTGTGGCAAGCCAGGAATTGAAAGCAAGCGGCAGAGGCACGCTTAATTCCGCAAAAAGTTTTATGACGCCGATCTCGTAGAAAAGCAGAAGTTCCGCCAGTTTTGCGACTGCGAATCCCAGATAAAAGTAGATTGAGCTTAGGGCGGCGAGGATGAACCCCAGAAACATCGTGAACGGCACGAAGACCATTATTAAAACGTTCGCCAGGACCGCCATTAAGGAAAACTGGCCGAAAGCCGAGATCATAAGGGGCATGACCGCGAGTTGCGCGGAAAGCGTAACGAGCGCGGTTTCTTGGAGGACCGGAGTATTTTTCGCATCCAGCCGGAAAAGTTTCTTAAATGCGGGCGTGAGGTATGCGATCCCCAGTAAGCTCAGGAACGACAGCTGAAAACCGAGGTTGAAAACCAGGATGGTCGGGTCAACGAACGTCATGAGGAGTGCCGTAAGCGCTATTGCGTTCCTCCGGTTGTAGATACGCCCGGTTTCTCTGGCGAGAAACGCAAGGAAGGCCATGATGGCCGCGCGCACGGCCGAGGCCTCGGCGCCGACCATCAATACGAAAAGAATGATTACGGCAAGCGTAAGATAAAAAGTTTTCCGCCGCGAAAGAAAACAGCCGAAGGCGAAAGCGACCGTCCAAGCGATAATTCCTATCTTATATCCGAATTGCACGACCACGTGCGTCGTGCCGGATAAAGACATCTGCTCTTTGAATTCCTGGCTGAAACCGGAGCGCGAGCCAAGCGTGAGCCCGCCCATAAACGCGGCTTCCTCGGACGGGAGCGACTTCTGGAATTGTGAAAGCAAATAATTTTTGAAGTCAAAAAGTTTTTCCTTTAACCAAAAACCGCGGTGTTCGGCGATGATGGAAATTGTTTTCGGGAACGCGACTGTCGGCTCTTGCGCGACCGATTGCGCCGGCTCAATCATTCCTTTGATTTCAAGCAGGTCGCCGTATTTGTAATTTTCAAGTGGCGAGGTCAGAATACTTACACTTCCTTTGAGCGGTGGCTGAAGTTCCACTTCCAAACTTTGATATTTATCGTAAATCTTCGGCTCATCCGCGATTGTTGCCAAAAAGCGAACAGTCGCATTATAAGTTATATTTTCGTTCTGGTGTTTGATATTCAGATAAAAATGATAATAAAAAGCTCCCGCGAAGAGGAGCAACAACAAAAACAGGAGAAATTTCCAATATTTTAATTTCCAAACCGAAAACAAAATCACAAATCCCGCGGTGGCTGCTACCAGAAGCACTACCGCTATATTCCATTCCAAACTCGCCGCGGCAACGCCCGCGAGAAACGCCAGCGCCCCGCCGAAAACCACATCCGCCGCGACCAAGTTTCGCATTGCTTATTAATACACTAACCAGGGCCTGATTGGCAAGCAAAACGCAGAGCCGCTAGATGTATTTGTAGGATATTTTTCCGTATTCGTCTGTTGTTTTTATTAAAACAAATTCTAGGTTTCCATTGCGGATTGTTCTCTCTATTGAGCTCTGAACTTTCTCCTCGGTCCTATTTTTTGCAGACTTAGCCATGAAAGATATTTTTTCAATATTGTCTTTGGTAGTCATGCCATGGAAAACAACAAATTCAACCGGCGAAAACAACAATCTCACATCTTTTGGGTAGATATCTCGTTTTAGGAAAATCTTATCCATGCCTATTTTCTTTATTTGATTCACGGCCTGTCTTCTGCCCCTAAGCTTCACCTTCCTTGTATAAATTGGCTCAACTTTTTCGTACTGCTCTTGTTTATCAGCTAAATCATTTTGTAGATCATTAAAATCCCATCCCAATAAATCAACTTGGCCTCTGTAAGAATCAAGCCTCTCTTGTTCTTCGATAATCTTACTTAATTCTGGCAATGTTACCCTTTTGCCCATTACGAAAAGGATGACGGCACTTAATTGAAAGGTCTTATTACAGCATGGGCATATACCAAACATATAATGCCGCTCTTTATAAAACAGAACCAAAAATTTTGTAATATCCATTTTAATAAGGTATTAAGTTGACAGTTTGTTTTCCCTCTTTGGCTTCTTTGACCCGTTCCCTTACCTGACGCTGGGTTCTATTTAGGGACTGCTGGCCTGTCTTGGCTTCAATAAATGAAATTTTTTCAACCCTTCCCTTTTTTGTTAGTCCGCCAAAAGATATGTAATCAATTGGGTTTAATATGGCCCTACAGTCCCCTCTATCAAACCTGAACTTGTTTAAGGCCGGTAAAATTTGGTCGAATATTTGGCCAATGTTTGTATACTTTGTAATAACTTGAACCCTCTTGGGTCTCTCTATTTTGCGATGTTTTAATTTTTTTATTTTTTCTTTTATGTCTTCGATTTTTTTCAACCAAGTCTGCTCGTCTTTCTTTGTTTCTTCAAAACCCTTTTTGATATTATTGCGTTGCTGATCTAATTTATTTAAAACATACCCAGGGTATGGTTTTTTTCTGATATCAAAAAGGTGGGCACTCTTCACACCAAAAGTTTCTCCGCATTTATTGCATTTAATTGTCAGGCCCCTAACGCTCTCCAGTATTTTTATTATGTCAATTTCGTTCACGTTATTTATTTGCGTTTTATCCCATTGCTAAATCTTATATCCTATCGGCTACCCCCTTCTCCACTTGGCAATCTTTTTATGGTCGCCGGAAAGCAGAATTTTTGGAACAACCCAGCGCCGCCGCTCGCTTCTTGACGAGATTTTTTTCGCATGCTTTCTTATTTTCCTATTCGCGCGAATTAGAAATGGTGATTTCTTCTTCGCTCCAACGCTTAGCGATTTGCGATTTGCGCTTGGCTCGAATATTTCCGGTCGCGTGTACGTTGGGAACGAACCGTTTATTTCCTCAAGCGATTCGGTCTTGCCCAAAAAACCGGGCAGGAAGCGACTCACGGATTCAATCAAAACAAGTGCAGGCAGTTCGCCGCCAGACAATACATAATCCCCTATTGAGATTTCCTCGTCGGCGACATACCTCGCCACGCGCTCGTCAACGCCTTCATAACGGCCGCAAATCAGAATCAGCTGGTCGTATCTTGCAAGCCGTTTCGCGACTTTCGCGTCCAGTTTTTTTCCGCGAGTGGAAAAAAGAATTACTCTTTGGCTTGTTTTCTTGCCTCGTGATACGTGATGCGTGATATGTGATACAGCTTTATATATAGGTTCGATTTTGAGCACCATCCCCGGTCCTCCGCCAAATGGCTTGTCGTCAACTTTGTGGTGTTTGTCAGACGTGAAATCGCGGAGATTATGAATTTTTATATCAATCAATTTCTTCGCCTGGGCGTGCTTAATGAGCGACTCGTTGAGATAAGATTTGAATGCGTTGGGAAATATTGTAATTACATCAAATCTCATAAAGATGAATCTCCGCCAAAGGCGGATCCGCCTCCGGCGGAAAAAATCTTGGGAAAAATAGTGATAATATCAAACCTCATACGCCGCTGTCATCATATTTCCCGTCACCCTCGTTTTCGTTGCCGCCTTTTTCTTCGTTTTCCGCCAACTCTTCTAAGGACAGTTCTTCGCCCTCGTCGCTTTCCTCGCTGCCCTCTTCGGCCAGAAGCTCTTCGCGGTCTTCGTCCGTGCCGTAAAGCGGTGGTTTTCCGCCATCCTCATCATTTTCGTTCACGTCGGCTTTCTTGTCGTCGCCAGCGCCGGGATCAGTTCTCGCTCATATTACCAGGGCTGAGGTCGCTATTGTCCCAGCGGACGCCGTGTTCTTCGGTGACGTCAAACGGACTTTTCCCGCCGTTATTGTGCTCGTTGACATCGCCCGCGACACTACCCGTTCCTTTCGTGGCGGCATAGTTTTCGCCGTCGTTGCCGTCAAAGTTTTTCTGCCCGCTTTCTTCTTGTTTTTTGCTTTGCGCGCCGGTTTCTCTTGGTGAAATTGCTGACCGCGGTGCAGCCGCCGGAATAACTTTCCGCAGCGAATCGCTTATCGCCTCGCGTAATCCACCGATATTCACTTCAAATTTCTGATAAATCTTCGGTTGTTGCTGCGGTTGTGGCTGGGATTGCTGTCGCGGTTGCTCGGGCCGCCACTGTGGTTGCGAATACCGATTTTCAGGTGCTTCCGCGCGCCGGTTGAGCCCGCTTCGTGAAACGGACGGGGGTGTCGGCCGCGAACGCGGCGCGCGATTGGACTCGCGTTCGGGGCGATCCGCTTCTCGCTCTCTCGTTCTGCCATATGAGCCGCCTGTCACTCCCGGTCTCGGCTGGTCAATATTTTCGCGATAGTCTCCGCTCACATACAGGAGCGTCTGTTCACCGCCACTCCTTTTATCGTCGCGGCGGATAGTGCTCCGACTCATACCTGCCATATCTTTTCCACCAGTTTCAGTTTCCGAAATATTATCGTTTATGTTCGGAGAATCTTCTTTTTTTTTACTTTGATCGGCCCCTTCGCTGCGTTCATCAAGGGCAGCCGGCGGGGTTCTCGGTGGAGTTGTGGGCGGTGGCGCAGATTCTTTTTGATCGTTTTTCAGATTATTTCTCCGTAGCGAATCGCTTATTGCTTTGCGCAGTTCCTCAATGTTTACTTCGGTCTTGGGATGAACTTTTGGCTGAAAGATTTGCGGTCGGCTACCTGGTGTTGTTTTCGTTTCCTGAGGATAGGGTCTCGTTTCCTGCGGTTGCGGTCGCTCTGCGGTTCTCTGAGGAACGCGCGACTCCGTCGGGGCCGGTTCTCTAACCGTGTCTCCGGTCCGGAAGTTTGCGGACGGAAATCTCGCGGTCGCTGGTCCACGCGCAACAGCTCCGTCTTCGAAATAAGGACGTTTCAGCGGTACGACTTCGGGTCCGGGTCGGTTGCTTGTTGCGGCAGTTTCGCCCGCTGGCCGGAAACGTTTCAGCGGCACAATTCTCGGTTCCGGGCGGCTCGCGGGAGCGGAAGAGGCGTACGAAGAAGGCGGGCGTCGCTCCGGTGACGAACCTTGCAGGGTTTGCCGCAATGGGCGCTCATACTGGCGACTGACTTTCTCATCAACCAGGGTTTCGCTCGCGGTTTGCCATTCGCTCGCAATTTTATCTTCCACGATTTTTCTCGGCGTGCCATACTTCTGCTGGGAATTTTTTATAATGACGTCTTTGTAAACGAGAAGCGGAATTTTCTGAGGAGGCGGCGTTTCCGCCGAGAAAGGCCTGGAGGCCACGCCGTCTATCATGAGTTTTATGTAAATGTTGGCCTTCGCCAGATTCACGAGATCGTTCTGAAGAAATTCCGGCGTGAATTCCGTTTCCAGGAATTCCGCGTCCGCTCCGCCGACGCGGAAGCAAATTATGGTGCCGATGTTGCCGAAAACAGAGTCACGCACCTTGGTGCTCTGGTCCGTCATGAGCTGCCCGATGTACTGGTGTGCCAGGATCAGGCTCAGGCGGTACTTTCTCGCTTCAGAAAGAATGTTGGCGAAAGAATCCGTGGCGAAGTTCTGGAACTCGTCAACGTAAAGGAAAAAGTCCCTTCTTTGCTCTTCGGGCATATCCACGCGCGACATAGCCGCGAGCTGCAGGCGGGTGATGACCATCGCGCCCAAAAGCGCCGAGTTGTCTTCGCCAATCCTGCCCTTGGACAAATTCGCTATGAAAATTTTTCCGCTGTCCATAATCTCGCGCATGTTGAGCGTGGAATTCGGCTGTCCCAATATATTCCTGATCAGCGGATTTGAAATAAATTGGCCTACCTTGTTTTGAATCGCGGCCACCGCTTCGGTTTCCAGGCGCTGCGTGTAGCGGGCGAATTCGTTCACCCAGAAGGCCTTCACGACGGGATCCTTAAGGTTTTCCACTATCTTCTTGCGGTAAACCGGTTCGGACAGCATCCTCATGATTCCCAAAAGAGTTGAACCGGGAAGTTCCAGAAGCGCGAGGAGCGTGTTGTTCAATATGTAAGCCATGCGCGCCGACCAGACGTCAACGAATATTTTTTTGAAGACCCCCATGAGACCGGAGGCAACAAGGTGTCTGAATTCGGGATTGACCTGCTCCATCGGATTGAAGGCGACCGGATATTCCATATCGGCGGGATTGAAATAGATCACGTCATCCATCCTTTCTTCCGGCACGAAGTCCAAAACTTTTTCCGCAAGCTCGCCGTGGGGATCAACAACCGCCAAGCCCCTGCCGGCTTTGATGTCAGCGATGGCCATATTTTCAAGAAGCGTGGTTTTGCCCACGCCGGTCTTGCCAATAAGGTAAACGTGCCTCCGGCGGTCATCAAGTTTTATGCCGAATTTCGTCCTCCGGTTCCTGAAATTGCAGAAACCCAGCGGCGCCAGATCTTTTTCGTTGTTACTATTCATGCTTTCAGGTTTCTATTATTGAAAATTGAAAATTAGGCCGCCTCTTCTTCTATTACCGGCAGAGGCGCCGGCGGGCCTCCTTTTCGCGACTCAACTTTTTCCAAAGAAGTGGTTCCAACTCCGGTTATTGGGAAGTGATAAATGGTGGCAAGCTCCTCAATGTTCAAGATCGGCTTATGGGGATTGAAAACCATATCGCGATAGTGCTCAAAGACCAGGCGTTTGCGCCATCTGAGGCGAAGCGCCACCAGCCAGTAGTGAATGGCGCGGGTCATGGTTGCCTTATCGGGCTTCAGGAGATTCATATTCTGCGTGTTGAATTGCCTGAAGAAACCCGATATCGATGCCACATGATCGCGGCTGAACGACCCTCGTTTATCTATGTAAAGGAAGCGGATGTTGGTCTCAAAGCCGAGTTTGGCGATCTTTCTTTCTATGCCCTCCACGACCTCTCTCTGGCCAGGGGTCAGCATCAGTATCCTGAAATTGGTTCCCTCTTCTCTTTTCCTCTCCACTTCCAATGACGGGTGTTGAAACGGGGATCTCAACACCTCCTCCATCGTTACGCCGAAGATGGAGGAAAAAAACGGCTTTTTCTTTTTCTTTTCTTCTCTGCCGGTCAATTTGTCCACAATGGCCATTCCTTTGTCTTTCCAGTCGTCGCCGGTCGGCCGCGCCATTATTTGTATCCATATCCTTTCGTCGTCCTTGAGCTTAGACACCGTTTCAATGATCATGGCCATAGGATCAACCCTGCGCTCCTCCACCGCTTCTTCAAACATCGGGTAAGTCCTTATGGGATAGCAATTCGGCGCTCTTAATATTTCTTCCTCGCCGTAGACGTCAAATACTTTATTGGGCAGGACGTATGGCATTTGTTTCACGTAATCCTCCACTTCGGTTATTTCCGCCTCCGGATACTGGGAGTAGATAGCCGACTCCATCAAGTGGCGGAACTGTGTCGGCACGCGCATGTAAAAATGAATTTCGCCGTTCTGACCCACCAGCTCAAACGATGTCCAGTATTCCTCTTTGCCCTCCCAATATTTTTCCGTGAGCCTCAAGCCGTAGGAATAAGGTACGTGAGCGGCGGCGAAAATCTGCTCCATGGCTTTCGGAGTCTTCAATATGTTTTTCGGGACTTTGATCTCCAGAAGCTTCCAGTCTATGCCGGTCACGAAGCGGAAGTGGAGATAAATAAGCCAGAAATCCCAGAAGAAGAAAAATGCGAGGAGCGGCAGGGCTATCCACCACACGGCGCCCCAGACGCTTCTGACGCTTTCCCAAAGGCCGCTCAGAAGCGGCGAACTGGCGATTATTTGCGACGGAGTCATAGAGATTTCAATTTCTAATTTCTAATATCTAATTTCTAAATAACACCGAAATCCCAATGCCCAAAATTCTAAACGTTTGGGATTTGCGATTTGTATATTGGGATTTGTTTAGGATTTAGAAATTTAAATTTAGAAATTTCTGCCATACTTATAAGTATAAAATCAAAGTGCAATAACCGCCAATCACAACTATTCGCGAATATTCGCGAATATAATTTTGCATAATTCGGATTTATTCTGGTTACGCTTCGCGCACTCGGTATCTTCCATCAGGTAAGCGTTCAAAGAAACTTTTGTTTTGCAGGTTTATAAGAACGGTGTTGGGTTTGAAGAATCTTTGTTTTGCCACGTGAGCGACGACATCGTTCGGCTTCAGCGGTCCCGCCTCCCGCAGAACCTTTTGTATCACTTCCCGCGCGATTCCCGGCTCGTAGCCGTGTTCGCGGAGAGCGTACATCCCGCGTCCAACCAGCACGAACCGCTCGTCTTTGATCAGCTCGTTATGAACGGTGGGCGCGAGCGCAACCTGGCCGCTGAGTCCGCTCTCATTTATGACCTTGGCTATGTCCACGAAATGAAGCGGCTCTTGTTTCTTTTTTAGAACCAAGTAGATGCGGTCTCTCGTGGTCATCGGCTTAATCTCCGGCCAATCGCGCAAGCCAAAATCGCCGTAGGAATTCTGGCAGATCTTCTTTGAAATACTCAAATAGTTTTCAGCGTGATTTTTGTTGGTTAATTTTGCCCTACTGAACTCCCTGAAGCTTTCAATATAAGCGCCGTCCAATATTTTGGGTTTGCGCTCCTTGAGGTGCGAGACCCATCCATCAATAAAACCAACCGCTGTTTTGAGATACGTTCTTGGAAAGGTAATAGAACGGCCAGAAGTCATCGTCTTCCGGGTGGTAGTAAAAAGCTGGAAGCGCTTCTATCAAAAGCGCCAGGTGATGATCGCCCAAGCCGTCAGCGATATCTTTCAAGTTGCCGAGAAGCGCGTCGTTCTTCATAACGCCGCCGGCGTTTTTCAGATGCTTTTTACTGGAAGCGATTATTTGCGCGCAGTCGGGATTCTTTGAAATTTCCTTTGAAATGGTATCTATGGCTGAATTCTCTATTTGTCTGATTCTTTCCCGCGTTACGTGCATTCTGTCGCCTATCGCCGCCAGCGTTTCATAATCGCCTTTGTTATTCAAACCAAAACGGCCGCAAATTACTTCCTTTTGGCGGCTATTTAAGACACTTATTAAACTATTGAACAACTTCTGTGCCGAAGTCATATGAGTTATTTGTTAGTTATTATACACCAGAGACCTTTTAAAAGTCAAGGGGGGGTTGCCCACACCCCATTTTTGGGCTTATTTTATAAGGATTTTGAGGGGCTTTTACCGAATATGAGAAGGGCGGGGCTGGCAATGAAGATAGATGAGTAAATGCCGGTAGTAACGCCGACGAGAAGCGTCAAAATAAAGTACCGCAGATTTATGGGACCCGTGAAGTACATGGCGACGAGCACCAAAATCAGCGTAAGAGAGGTGTTTATGGATCTCGCCAGGGTTTGATTGACGCTTGCGTTTATAAGGGTCTCAAAGTCCTCCCTGCCTCTGCTTTTTAACAAATTTTCCCTTATTCTGTCAAATACCACGATTGTGTCGTGCACTGAGAAACCCATGACGACGAGGAGTGCGACCACGAAATTGCTGTCAATCTCAATTTTCAAAAAATGTCCGAGCAACGCGAGGAGACCGGCTGGAATGGCGACGTCGTGAAAAAGCGTGAGTAGCGTCACGATGCCATACTTCCAGGAGCTCACCGGCCGCGACGCCTTTCTGAAAGCGAAGGCTATGTAAAGAGAAATGCCGATAAGGACGAGGCCGATGGCGATCAAAGCGTCCTTGCGGAGCTCCACGCCGATTGACGGTCCGATGGACTGGAAACTCAATTCGTCAAACGAAGGAATTTTGTTCTTAAGGACGCTCAAATATTTTTGGTGGTCGGTTTCGTTTATCTCCCCGGCCCGCACGAGGAATGTTCCGTTGGTTGTGTCGTAAGTAGCTACGGCATCCGGCAGGGCTGAGATCGGTATTGAAAATATTCTGGACGGCAGCCGGATCCGTATTGCCGCTCGCGGCCCGGAACTGCCAGAGCGTCCCGCCCGCAAAATCAACCCCTTCTTTAAACCTGAAGATGAGCATCGCGAGGATAGCTACGCCGACCAAGACACCGGAGAGCAAATAGAAATATTTTCGATTACCGATGATGTTTAACATAAATTTCTAATTTCTAATATCTAATTTCTAAACAATATGTTTGGGGTTTGTGATTTGGGTGTTGGGATTTATTTAGGAATTAGAAATTAGGATTTAGGATTTGTTGTCTTGTCGTCTTTAATGAAGACCCTGAGGAACAGCCGCGTTGTCGTAATGGCGGAAAACAAGCTAACAAGAACGCCGATGAGGAGTGTCAGGGCGAAACCGCGAACAAAACTTGAAGTAAATTCATAGAGAATTATCGCCGTGATTATCGTGGACATGTTGGAATCGCGAATGGAGGGCCAGGCGCGCCGGAAGCCCTCTTCCATGGCGGATGTCTTTGAAAGTCCGTGTTTCAGTTCTTCTTTAATGCGTTCAAAGGTCAGGATGTTTGCGTCAACGGCCATACCGATGGTCAGGATAAATCCGGCGAAACCGGCGAGACTTAGCGTTATTGGTATGAGTTTGAATACGCCGAGCGTGAGCGCGATATAAATAAGGAGCGCTAACGCGGCGTAAATGCCAAGCTTCCGATAGTACATGAGCATGAAAATAATTATAAGTACGGTGCCGATGATGCCGGCAATTATAACTTTGCGCAACGAGTCCGCTCCCAAGCTCGGGCTTATCGTCTGCTGATTGATAAGCGTGATCGGCGCGGGCAGCGCTCCGGCATTGAAACGCTCAACAAGTTTCTGCGCTTCGTCCACGGTGAAGCTGCCGGTAATCACGGCATGCCCTCCGGAAATCTGTTGCTGAACGACGGGGCAGGTCATAAGCTGATTGTCTATGAAAACAGGCAATGGCCTTTGAATATTTGCTCCCGTGAGATTTTCAAAAATCTTCGCGCCTTCGTCATTGAAAGTGATGGACACGCGCGGCGCGCGAGTTGTTTGGTCAAACTCCAGCTGTGCCCCCGTGACATACCGTCCGGTCAGGTTTGTTACGACAAGAGTTGAACTTGCCGGGACGTTGCAGGCCGCGGCTATATCCGGCGGCATGGGGGCTACTTTCTCGCCCGGTGTGGGAGTTTCTATTTGTGCAAAATAAAGAAGCGGTGTTGAACCGATTTCCTTGATGGCGTCCGAAATATTCGTTACACCGGCCAGTTCCACGACGAGCTGGGCGTTGCCGCCTGACCTCGCGGTAAATATTTGCGGCTCACTCACACCAAATAAGTTCACTCTACGCTCTATCACGTCCCGCAGTCCGTTGATAACGGAATCTTGGTCGGTAGCCGCTACTTGGGAGAGGTCAATCTGATAGACGAGGTGGCTGCCGCCGACCAAGTCCAGCCCCAGACGCCACGGCTGGTATCTGGCGCCGAGCCATTTCGGATAAACAAAAATCACGGCCGCGATAGCGACCAAAATTATGATTGTTAAAAACAAGCCCGGATTACGGCGCATACCCAGTAGTGAAACTGTGATTATTTATAAATCAAGCAATTCACGACGTAATTACTAATTGCCCATGCAATAAACCGTAGATGCCGCAAAGATGTTTTCCGCCTACGGCGTCGCAGTTCTACTACTGGGCATATGGAAATTAGTGTAACAGCATTCTAACAAAAAGTAAACACTTGTACCCCCACTAGGAATCGGACCTAGGTCAACTGCTTAAAAGGCAGCTGCTCTACCACTGAGCTATGGGGGCTGACCTGTATTATAACTTCTAATTTGGTTATTTTCAAACAAACAGAGCCGCTCTAAGGCGGCCTGAAGTGGATAGGTTTATTTAGACATTAATTCGATGATTTTTGTAACCCTATCCCACCGCGTTACTTGCTATTTCTCATTCGTTTTATCACTTCGCCAAATCTTCGCTCGAACTTATTTTTTGGTACTTGGCTACTATAGTGGAGAGCATAGTCCACTTTTATCTCTTTAGAAATTCGTGGCTCAATAAACGGCCCGAAGCTCGCCTCATAAGTTCTTCTACCCAAAACTACAATGGCTTTCGGTCGTATAATTTCTATTTCTTTAAGTAGGAATGGTAACCATTTCTGTATTTCTTTCTCTGTCGGTTGTCTTGGTCTATCTCCCGCCTTAACAATGTCGGTTACATAACTCCCGGCGACACCATATTTAACCATCATTTCTTGAAGAAATTTGTCTCTGGTTGTCCTGCTGAAATTGGGGTATTTATTTCTATTAGATTTTTCTTCGGGCTTATTCATAGACGGCATCTCTGCGACAAACATAAAATTAAACCGTTCCCGTGAGTCCTTTGGCAAAAATACCCCGCTCGATTCCCGTGATGGCTTTAGTTTTTTATTAAGATTTTTTAGTTTGTCTAGCTTACTGTTCATAGAAAAACTCTTCTATCTTTTCATCTTTTCGATTCACTGATTTTCTTTTTGCAATCTTTGCAAATACCAGCCATTTGTTCGTCCCAATTGCTTAAATATTTTTTACAACTTACACACCGATTGGTTTCGGGAGTGGGAAGATGACACTTAGGACAAGAAGACATTCCGCCATATACAGCACCGCATTTGCAATTTGGCATAATTTCGTATTTTTATTTTATATTTTTACTATATACGCGCGCGACCTTTCATCTATTTTTCCTTTCAAGACGCACAATCCACCTTATTTTTTCTTTTTCCACGTCGGTGGGTGGGTTAACAGATAAACCCTCGAGTTTTTTAGATATTAGATCTTCGGTAAGTCCGCTATTAAGTCCCTCGTCTATAATATCGGCGACTCTTTTAAACTCTGGACGATGCGTTTTTTGATAGGCAAACAGCATGTCCGCGGCGTAATCAATAAACTTCTCACCATTAGACGAGAGAGTGCCCCCGTAATCGTCCAGTGGTAGACCCCCCTCTTCGCTCTTTCCAGCTATATCATGCACGGTTTTGACAATCTCCTTGGCATCGGAATCGGAGAGGGCTTGGAAACGTTTTACCGCGGCATATACTGATGTGATGATTTGATCCTCGGTAAGACCGCCGCGCAAACCCCTTCTTGCTATTCCCGAAAATACTTTCTTCGATTCGCCACCAGCTGATTGGAAAATTTTAAATATTCCGTAAAGAAAACCAAAAATCAGCGAGAACACAACGGCGAAAAGACCGAAATCACTACCATCTTTTTTGTTTGATCCTGCCATTGTTGATTACATTCAAATTCTACCATTTTTTGCTTCGACCACCATGCTGTGCAATGACAAAAATATTGTTACTAAAGAGCAGTTTCTTTGCTATTCTTCTTTCTCCAATTCTTCCAATAGTTTCTTCGCTTTCGGGCTTAATTTCTTCGGCGCCTTGACAGTGAAAGTCACGAGTAAATCGCCGCGGTTTACACCGAGCACCGTCGAGGTGCCAAATTTTGGCATTCCTTCCTCCGGAATCCGCAAGTTTTCCTTCAGATTGAAGTGCGCCGGGATTTCAATATTGATTTTCCCGCCGCCTATGGTCGGTATTTCTATTTTGCGTCCCAGAAGGAGGTCAAAAATATTCAGGTCCTTTTTGATGACGAGGTCGCTGCCGTGGCGTTCAAAGACCGGATGCTGGCGGACGCGGACGCGGATATAGAGGTCGCCCGCCGCTGTGCCGCGCTCCCCCGCCTCGCCCATTCCTTTTATTTTTATAAGCTGGCCGTCATCAACGCCGGGCAAAATTTCAACTTTCACCTCGCGCTCGCCCGTGATTTTGCCGTTTCCTTTACAATAGCCGCAGACCTTGTTGGGAATCTGGCCCACGCCGTTGCATTTCGTACAGGCCCTGATCTGCGAAAACGTGCCGAAAAAAGTCCTGCGTTGTTCGCGGATCTCTCCCTGCCCGCCGCAGACGGAGCAGGTCGTAAAGCCGGCAGAGGCGTCGCTCCCCTGCCCCTTGCAGTGCTCACAACGGAGCGATGTTTTTATTTTAAGGTCCTTCGTGACCCCGCGGAACGCTTCCTCAAGCGTCACCTCTTCCATCATTTCCAAATCCGAACCCCTCTCGTACGTGCGGCGGCGCGGCTTCACGCCGAGTCCCTCAAAGAAACTTTCAAAAATATCGCCAATGTCGCCGAAGTCCGAATAATTTCCGCCTTCGCTGCCGGGAAATCCAAAACCTTCCCAGTTAAATCCGCCGGGAAATCCACCCCACTCGGGCCCCGCGCCTCCTCCCCAGGAAAAGCCGCTAGCGGGCTCCGCCGTTCCGAAGCGGTCATAGTTGGCGCGCTTCGCTTTGTCCGACAGAACCTGATACGCTTCGTTTATTTCCTTGAATTTATTTTCGTCGCCGCCGGCTTTATCCGGATGATACTGGTGTGCGAGCCGCCTGTAGGCCTTTTTAATCTCCTCTTCGGAGGCGTTTTTGGTCACGCCTAAAATTTTATAATAATCTCTCATAAAAATTTTTAATTTTAAAATTTTGCAATTTTCAATGATAACGCGTTTGAAAATTAAAAATTAGAAATTGAAAATTGGTCAGTATTCATCAGTATTCTAAGACTTCGTGTGTCCGTGTCTCACCTAAAACGTGCATGAAATTGGACGCCAGAAGCATCTCGTATACCAGGAACGAAATAAGCCCGACGATAAGATAGAATATCACGCCGAGGATTCGGAGCACGATAAAGACCACAAGCACCCAGCCGATATCAAAAAAACTGCCGAAACGATCGCGCCAACTGTTCAAGAACTTGATTATCACGTTATAGAGGACGTCGCTTGTCAGTTCGTCGCCGGTAATCGTTACGCCGAGACTCTTGCCCAGATTTTTTACCAGATCGCCGGCGGTTTGCACTATGGCAGAATCCTGATCGGCGGCAGCCAGATTTTCAAATGTCGGATTATTTTTAAGCTCCACGCGCGCTATGCCTTCGGCAAACTTTTCAAACGACGTGGAGGGGTTGATCTCCGGGTAGAAATTGGCCACAGATGCGGCAACCCAGTCGTAGAATTTCTGAAAATTGGCTTCCGAGACAAACATGGTATTTTCATTCAATTGCGGCAAATAGAGGATGACAAACATCAGAAGAAGCGCCGTTGTCAATTTTTTAAGAACCGGTCTCGTCGTGCGGAAAAAACTTATCTCCAAAACATTATCAAGTTCCCTGCGTCCAAATACGTCGCCGCAAAACATGAGCAAGAAGGTGAGCGCGGCGACGATGCCCAAAATTTTCAGATTATAGGTATAGAACAATCCGAGGAGGGCAACTACCTCAAGGATAATGATCCAAAGCCGGTGCGCGAGTTCTTTCGTGAGTAGCATTGAGAGAACGGATAAAACCGAGAAAACGGTTACACCAAGTAAAAGCAGAGCGTAATTTACCGCTCCTACCAGGAACTGCCTGTAGAGGTATCCAACGCTGAACGCCGACGCGACCGTTAAGAGGTCCATAGCCAGCGGTTTATAAAAGTCGTGGCGCTTCACTGGGGCTTCGGGGTTAACCTGCCTGATCAGGTTTTGGGGAGACAATTTCGGTTCCATCCCGTTAGAAATAGGACGCGGACGAAAAAACTCCGTGCCTACCATTATTGCTTAATATATTTCGACCGTTCAATAAATACGTCATTTGTAAAAGCGTCCGCGATTTCTAACGGGATTCCATCTTTTTCGTTATCTTTTATGCGGGCGGCTGTTGAGGTTTTTCTTCGCCTCTGCCTTCGTTCCCTTTATTATAGAACGACTGGCCGATTTTTTGAACTTCCGCCGAAAGGGCGGCACTCGCGGATTTTATCGCTTCCAGGTCGCCGCTATCCTTAACCTTCTTGAGCGCTTCAACTTTTTCGTTCACCGCGTTCTTGATATCAGCGCCGATCTTATCTCCGGCGTCCTTCAAAGATTTTTCGGCGAGGTAAACCAGCGCTTCCGCCTGGTTGCGCGTATCGGCAAGTTCCTTTTTCCGCGCGTCGTCTGCGGCGTGTTCGGCGGCTTCCTTGCGCAACTTTTCAATTTCATCTTTGGACAAGTGGGTCGTCGCCTCAATTTTCACCGATTGCGATTTTCCCGACGCCTTGTCCTTGGCCGAGACGGAGAGTATCCCGTTGGCGTCAATGTCAAAAGTCACTTCAACCTGCGGAACGCCGCGAGGCGCGGGCGGTATGCCGTCCAGAATGAACCGCGCCAGGGTTTTGTTGTCCGCCGCCATTGGCCGTTCTCCTTGAAGAACGTGAACTTCCACCGACGTTTGCATGTCCGCGGCCGTGGAGAAAACCTGTGTCTTCGCCGTCGGCACGGTGGTGTTTTTCTGGATCATCGGCGTCGCCACGCCGCCCAACGTTTCAATGCTTAAAGTGAGCGGCGTTACGTCCAAAAGCAAGATGTCCTTCACGTCGCCCTGGAGAATTCCCGCCTGCACGGCGGCTCCCACGGCTACGACCTCATCGGGATTGATCCCCTTGTGCGGCTCCTTTCCGAAAAGTTTTTTCACCGCTTCCACCATCGCCGGCATTCTCGTCTGCCCGCCGACCAGAACCACTTCGTTGATGTCCGACAGTTTGAACCCGGCGCCTTTCGGCGGCGGGGCGGTCACCGTCTCGCGCGTAAGTTCTATGGAACGAGCTATGTAATCCTCAACGAGATTCTCCAATTTGGCGCGGCTGAGTTTTATCAGAAAATGCTTTGGGCCGGAAGCGTCGGAAGTAATATACGGAAGATTAATTTCGGTTTCCGTGGAAGTAGAAAGCTCGTGCTTCGCGCGTTCAGCAGCTTCTTTGAGACGCTGGAGCGCGAGCGGGTCCTTTGATATATCAATGCCTTCCCGCTTCTTGTATTCCGCGACCAAATATTCGTTGATACGCTTGTCAAAATCGTCGCCGCCCAGGTGCGTGTCGCCGCCGGTCGCCTTCACCTCAACGGTGTCGTCGCCGACCTCAAGGACGGAGATGTCAAAAGTTCCGCCGCCGAAATCGTAGACAATGATTTTTTCGCTTTTTTGGCGGTTCATCCCGTAAGCCAGGGCAGCCGCAGTCGGCTCGTTAATGATTCGCCTAACCTTGAATCCCGCGATTTCCCCGGAATTTTTTGTCGCCTGCCGCTGCGAATCGTCAAAGTAAGCGGGCACGGTGATAACCGCCTCTTCCACTTTTTCTCCCAGTTTCGCCTCTGCGTCGGCTTTAAGTTTTCCTAACATCATCGCGGACATTTCTTCCGGCGAATACCATTTATCGCCCATTTTTATTTCAACACCGCCGGATGCGCTTTGCTGGATGTCATAAGGCAGCCATGCCTTGTCGCGCTGGACTTCGGGGTCGGTCCATTTGCGGCCGATAAGGCGCTTTACGGAAAAAATCGTGTTCTTGGGATTCGTAATCGCTTGCCGCTTAGCGAGCAATCCGACGAGCCGCTCGCCGTTCTTTGAAATCGCGACTATGGAAGGCGTCGTGCGGTTGCCCTCGGGATTCTCAAGTATGCGCGGCTCGCCGCCTTCCGTTACGGCAACCGCGGAATTAGTTGTTCCCAAGTCAATTCCAATTATTTTTTTTCCCGTAGATTCACTGGCCGTAAATTCTGCCTCAAACGCACCTTCCCCGCTCGGCAGTAAAAACGGTTTTTCTTTCACCAAAAGAAAATCCCAATCTCCGAAATCGCCACCTTTAAAAAGATTCTCTAACCCGGATTTAGAAAATATCCCGGAGGGAGCTTTCTTAATTAAAACTGTTAAAATCCTTTTGCCGCCACCACCGGTGGCAATAGCATCTTTCAGAACTTCTACTTCTAGACCTTTATTCTTACAAAATTTTTCAATTTTATCGTAGGACATTTTATTATTTATTTTAATTATTTTTCTAATTCGACTTATTGCAGTTCCTCGACTTTATAGCTCCACGTTACGTCGTTAAACACCCCACTACTGACGGTTAAAAGGTACGTACCCGGACCAAACCCATTATAGGTGCCACTTACTGTTTGGCCATCGGCAACTGGAATATTGTGAACGAACGTACCAAAAGGAATGGGATTTGAAGCATCCAGCAAACTCTTGATTCTCACAAAATCCAGGTCTTGCTTATTTTCTTCGGCGGTTGTTGGCCATGTATTTGAAGTTACATGATTTGTCATGGTCCATTGTACCCTCCATCGCTGAGAGGTTATTTGGAACGGCGGCGGATATTTTCTGTCTGTATAAGCTCGTGGGTCAGTTGACCTCGCTATACTGTTACCACGAGAAATCTCGACCCATATCCCTGCTTGCGGGGTTGTAGACTGGGATATTACTTTATAAGTGGAGTCATCGGTAATTAGTATTGGTGTCGTTACAGATAAATTCGCTATTGTTTGGGATGTATAGGAACTCGGATCACGCAAAGCATTGCCGTTATCGCTGCCAAGGGACCCCAAATACGTACCATTGAAAGAAATTTTATTACCGGGCATCAAATTCAAATTGTTGACTGTTTTAGGCAGGATGAAAGCAACTGCAGTATTACCTTGACTATCTTTAAGAACGAGACAGCAGTTCATCTCCATGCTTTGTATTGTGCCCTCGAATTGAGATGAATTCTCGGATGACAAATCTTGGCCAGAAAATTGTTCGATGGGAGATTGTTGCGTTGAGGCCAGAGGTGTTTTTGTCGTGGACGATGCGGTTTGCAACTGATTTGTAGGCGTCGGAGATAAGGGCGGAGGTATTGCCACCGGAGTCTGGTTGTACAGTAGCCCGCCAGTTATAGCCACAACGAAAATCGCACCGATTACTATAGACCATTTATATTTTGTCCACATAGTATTTTTAAATGATAATCTATTTACTTTCGCTTAAATTGAATTGACGGGCCAACTTCGTTGTGCTCCGAAAATCCGACCACGCGCCAGTCTTTAAATTGTGCCGCATCGAAAACATTTTTTATCTTCTCAAAAGAATCTGAAACAGAAAGCTCTAACGGGACAGATAGAATTGACTTGTCATTAGTCCAAAGTGGATAAGGTGTCGTACGTTTAATGACTAAATTATGGCTTTTGCAAAATTCTTCAATCTCTTGAACGTTGCCCTTGCTAACTTTAACCCTCGCCGGCCTTAATATTTTATCATAAATTCTGTAGCCGGGCTCTATTTCTTCCAAAACGGTCCCTTCTGGCTTATCGGATTCGGCGGCGGCAACCGCTTCGGCGGACGACGGGTCAAATTTGTCGCCGACCTTCACCTCAATCCGTTCCACGCCGCGCTTTCGCAAAATATCCTCTATCTGCGTTCTAATCATATAAATTCCCTTATCCACAGAGCCGGATTTTTCCATAGCTCTCAATCCCAGGTCAAAATTATCAATAATCGCGATCAAATCTCTTATGAGTTCTACACTGCCGTAGCGCGCGATATCTTCCAAACGCTGCATTTCTTCCTTTTTATAGTTAATGAAGTCCGCTTTCGCTCTCTGCCAGCCGGCGAGATACTCAGCTTTTTCTTTCTCGCATTTCTCTAGTTTTTCTTTCAATTCTTTGACTTCGCCGCTGTCCGCGCCGCTTGCTTCCGAATTTTTCTTTTTATCTTCTTCGTCTCCCATTATTTTTTATTGCTTAATTCTTTGAAAATACCCAGGACCTTTTTATAGTTCATTCTCTTCGGGCCGATAGCCAAAAGAAGAACGCCGCCGCCGTTTGCCCCGTAGCTTCCCGAGATGACCGCCAAATCCCCACTTTTCGTCACCGGACTTTTCCTACCGATAAAGACCTGCGGCTCGGCGGATTTTTTTAATTTTTTCTCCGCTCTGCCCAGTCGCTCGTCAAGCTCCGCGAAGTCGCGGACAATTTCTTTGATCGCGTCCGGCGTTTCCCACTCCGGCCGTTCCACGAGATTTTCAATCCCCTCTTTGTATATCTCGCCGCCTCCGCTCGCGACGCCCAAAAGTTCAAGTTCGTCCGAAAGGAATTCCGCGAGTCCCGCCAAGGCGTGCCTCGCGAACAAATTCCTCACGGACCACAAACCAAAAAACGATTCCTCCTCGGCAAGAATCCGATTGGCGAAAAATTCGTAACCGGCGTCGCTCGGGACCCTGCCGGCGGAGTGGTGTGGCTGTTCCAAAAACCCTTCGTTGGATAATTTCTCCAGTTCCAGCCGTATCATCGCCGGTTTAATGCCAAAATCGCAATGTTCGTAAAGCCAGCCGGAACTTATCGGCTCGTCTGAGTCGACAGCCGGCCGGAAATCGGCACCTGGAGCACAGCGGCAGCGCTACACATAGACACCAACGGCAACTCGATCTTCGATCCCGACAACCTCGATTTCACCAACCGCGACCTGGTCTACAGCTTCGGCTTCTCCACCGACAACATGTTCTCCGGCAACTTCAGCCCGATCGGGGCCGCAGCGGCCGACGGCTTCGACAAGCTGGCCGCCTACGGCAAGATCGGCACGCAATATCGTTGGATCGTCAACACCAATAACGACGGCGTGCCGGACGATGGTGGTCAACGACCCGGCGAACATCAACGGCTTGCCGGTCGCCGGCAACTTCGACGGCAACGCCGCCAACGGCGACGAGGTCGGGCTGTTCGACGGCGCAACTGGTGGCTCGACACGAATCACGACTACAAAGTCAACACGAAAATCGTCAGCTCGTTGCGGGGTTATCCGATCGTGGGCGACTTCGACGGCGACCACAACTTCGACCTGGCGACCTACCAGGTCAACCCGGTCAACAAGTTCTTCTTCGAGTTGGAGCCGCTAGTGCCACGCC
The DNA here is from genome assembly GCA_963844965.1 of uncultured bacterium. Lineage (GTDB taxonomy): Bacteria > Patescibacteriota > Minisyncoccia > UBA6257 > 2-01-FULL-56-20 > REEB91. Next base: position 43,991 of record CAWJQC010000009.1, read on the forward strand.
GGTGTTCAAGAGCATCGATGCCGCGAGCCAGTTCGGCTACATTGGCGTTCGCTCACGGCCGGTCGCGGCCGACATCGAGCGCGACGGCACGACCGACGTGGGGCTGTGGGTGCCGGACCGCACCGGCGCCACGGGCGACCACATCGGCGAATGGTCGTTCCTGCTCTCCAATTTCGTAGACGCAGCAAGGGCACGGTCAGTACGCTGGACCATCAGTTTTCGCCGACGCCGTTGAGCACGACCTGCTTCGCCCGCTTCGGCAACGAGTTCCCTGCCGATGGTGGGTAATTTTGATCCGCCGCTGGCCAGCGTCAAGGCGGGGCCGGCGATTTCCGGCGTGGTGCTGACCGTTTCCGGGACGAAGCCGACGGTCACTTGGGCGGTGGACGCCGGCCGAGCATTGCCGCGGCGACGTTGTTGGTGGACGGCAAGGCGGTGGCGGTTTCCAAGCTATCGGGCAGCGCGACGCACGGCAGCTATTCCGCCGGCGCTGGCGGGGTTGAACCTGGCGGCGGGCAGTCACAGCTTTGTGATCAAGGCCACGGACTCGGCGGGCACGCCCGCCACGACGCAATGCACGGGCACGTTCGACGTCGTCGGGCCGACGATCAAGGGCGTGGCACTGTCGGTTGCGAAGGGCCTACTCACGTGGAACGCGGTTTCGCCGAACGGCATGGCCGGCGTTGCCCTGATGATCGACAACAAGTCGGTGTCGAAGATCGCGCTACGCCGTCGGAATTACGCTGGGACGATGGGTTTGCCGGGGATCGGCACCACAAGTACGTCATCACGGCCACCGACAAGACCGGCAAGAGCGTGACGCTAAGCGACAGTTTTGTCGTTACCGCCCCGACGATCAGCAACGTAGCGATAGCGGCTGCGAAGGGCTTGATCACGTGGACGGCTGCGGCTTCGCGGCGTGGCGAGTGTTGGTCTGACGATCGACGGCAAGCGAGTGTCGAACACAAGCGGTCCCAACGCGGCGGGGAACTGCTACGGGTTGGCGGGCAAGCTGCCGGCGGGCACGCACAAGTACGTCATCACGGTCACTGACAAGGGTGGCAAAGCGGTGACGCTTGGCGGTTCGTTCGTGGTGAGCAAGCCGTCCAAGGCTGTGCAGAGCACCGCGATATCGAGTGCAAGCCGGCTCTGCGTTGTCCGATTCGGCCAAGGTTGCCTGGCTTTACGATCTTGGCGGTTTGACCGGCACATCGTCGAGTACGACCAAAAAGAGCACGTCCGCCCAAGCCGCGGACACCGTTATTGCCCGCTACTGAGCAGGGTTACAAGGATCGAGAAGCGGTTGAGGCGACAAGCGACATTGCCTTGTCGTAAGGATAGCATGCGTCGGGACGAGGGTTTCGAAATGGCACTATTTCGGGAGCGAACGCCTGGTCGCAGGATGGGTGCATTTACTTACAGGATGTTTCGCCGTGAGAGTTCACCCGACAGGCGGTTGAGGATTTTTTTGAGGGTTGTGCCAACCATCTCCTGATTACCAATTGAGGTTTGGTGTTAAGAATAAGTGAAACTTGGCTCTCCGACTCGTCTGTATCGGGCGGGGATCGGCGAATCGGACGGGCCCGTCTGCCGGAGCCGTTGATCTTATACCAGTCATTTAGAGTCGATCACCGCCGGCTCAGCCTTGCTCTGAGCCAGCCCAATAAGGGAGATTTCTGCCATGTGGTAACACCAAGCCATGGGATTCCGTAACAACTCGCGACGTTCCTCCTCCGCCACGCGGCAGAAGTCGAAGCCATTCTCGATGCGAAACCGACACGCAGCATTTGAACCCCTCGAAGAGCGTCAGTTGCTGAGCGTCACGCTGACGGGCGTGCCGGATTGGGTCGCTAAGGGTACCGCCCCGATCGTTGCCGGCAACAGCGACAACGTTACGGGGATGACGCCCGCCACCAGCCTGGAAGTCGGCGCTGTGAACGCTCTGGCGGTCGACCCGACAAACACCAAGCATCTCTTTGCGGCCACCGTGAATGGCGGCATCTGGCAAACCAACGACTTCACCGTGGCGAACCCGACCTGGACCACCAGCACGGATCTCATGCCGTCGCTGGCGATCAGCGCTATCGCCTTCAGCCCCACTAACAGCAGCGTCATCTATGCCGGAACGGGCAGCTACAGTTCCACGGGTGGCGGTGTGGGCGGGGCCGGCATGGGTGGCGGCTCTGTCGGGCTGTACAAGTCAATCAATGGCGGGGCCACCTGGCAGGTCATCGACCCGAATGGCATCTTCACCGGACTGCGCAGTCCGGCGAGTTGTCCCGAGACGCTTAACGGAGGCCAAACCGTCTTTGCGGCCGCGACCGATACGGCGGCCGGGAGCGGCGGCGTCTACCGCTCGGACGATGGCGGCGGCACCTGGACGCGGCTCTCGGGCGATAACGGCCTGCCCAACGCGGGCGTCACCGACCTGGTGGCTAATCCGGCCAACGCCAACCAGTTCTTCGCTGCGGTCGCCGGCGGATCCGGCGGCGCCGGCGGCACGGGCGGCATCTTCAGCCTCGATCTATCGGTGAATACAACCTGGACGAACATTACGGGTAATATCAACACCATCAATCCCGGCGTGCTCAACAATGCGATCCGGGTGGAGTTGTCTGTCAGCATCGCCGGAGTGAATCCGATCTGGGCGAGCGTGATCAACAGCAGCGGCTTCTACGCCGACGTCTTCCGGGCGCCGAACGCCGCATCGCCCACATGGGCGGCCGTCGGACCCGGCGGTTTGCTTCCGGACGTTCTCCAAGGCAATCAGGGTGGCGTTCACGGCTCCATCGAGGCCGACCCCAACTCCGACACGGTCGTGTACATCGGCGGCGATGCAAAGCAGACTGCCAGTCCCTTTAGCGGGTATCTTGCCCGAGGTGATTCCGGCACCAACACCTGAACCGGCATGACCCCCGTCGATACCGTGACGGCGAACCCTGGCCTGACCGTCATCCCGACGGCTAATGGCGTCACCGCCGCCCCGCATCCGGACACCCGCAACCTGGTTTTTGCCTCTGGCGGAGTCCTGCTGGTATCGTGCGACGGCGGCGTCTACCAAGCCACAAACCCGACGGGGGCCGGGCCGGCGATGGCCTGGACTTCGATTAACGGCACCCTCGAAGACAGCGAGTTTTACACGGTTTCCTATGACAACCGAAACACGGCAGCCACGGCCGACGATCTAATCGAGGGGGCCGCCCAGGACGACAGCTCGAGTGAGCGGAACACGGCTGCCGTTTGGAACACCCAGACAGGCGGCGATGGCACCGTCGTGCTGGCTGACCCCATCAGCGACACACGCTATTTCTCGATGCAGAACTACTTCATGGGTAGTGTCATCGGCGGGGGCGGCGTCAATCGACCCGCCGGCACTGTCGCGGGCACGGGGGGCAAGGTTCTGAACGCGGCTAACGCCGGCACCAAGGCCGAGACGTTCCCCTTTACCCCCGCCTTCCAAATCAACCAGGGGGACATCGGCAGCGGGGCGGGCACGGCACGGGTTATCCTGGGGGGCAATCAGACGCTCTATGTCTCCAGCGACCAGGCAGCCAACTACACCTCGATCGGCGGCACAACTGCAAATAACCCCGACCCCGTGACCAACCTAACCGCCCGGGTGATCACGATCGCGTTTGGTGCGGCGACCAATACGAATGCCTGCTACGTCGCTATGTCCGACGGCAACGTCACCAAGACGACGGACATCACCACTGCCGGCGGTGGTTTCAGCCTCACGACCTTCCTTGCGACGGCCGGCGGTGAGGATGGCGCAGGGTATGGCGATCGATCCCAACGACGCGAATACGGTCTACGTAATCACTCTGACGCGCAGCCTGCGTGACCACGGACGGCGGCACTACGTGGGCCAACATCACGGACAACCTGGCATCCCTGTTCACTCCGGGCTTTGCCAGCAACGTGAGTCCGAGTCAGGAGCGGGGGATCACCCTGTTCAACAACGGCACGGCAACGAAGGCCGACGACGTGCTGTTGATCGGCGGTCCAGGCGGTGTCTTTCGGCGTCTGGCCGCATCGCCCCCGGGTGGCATTTGGAGCCAATATGGCGTTGATTTGCCCAACGTGCTGGTCGACAGTCTGCAATATGACCAACTGAGCGATACGCTTCTGGCTGGCACTTTTGGCCGCGGCGACTGGACGGTTAGCAGCGTTGCCACCACAATTAACGCCGCTGGCGTGATGGTGATCTGCGGCGACCAGGATTTTGCCAACGAAGACGACACCTTTAAGCTGGTCCGCGACCCCGGCGATCCGTTGCTGTTGGATGTGTTTCAGAACAACACCACCACTACCCCCGACTTCCAAGTGCCGTTGGCGGTGGTCCAGCAGATCGACGTCTTCGCCGCCGGCGGCAACGACAACTTGATTGTTGACAGCAGCAACGGCCTGATCAGCGTCGCCGGCGGCATTCGTTACGACGCCGATCACGGCTGCCCGGGCGACACAGCCGCCGGAATCGGCGGTTTCGACCGCCTCACCCTCACCCAGAATCTGACGGGTGGCCCCGCCATCGCTTCCGATCAATTGGCGCCGGGTGCCACCCCGGGCGACGGCATCAGCACCGTCAACGACACGGCCGGCAACGTCCAGACGATTGATTTCCAGTACCTCGAACCGGTTGTCGATAACGTCCCCTCGCCGACGTTCGATATCGCCGCCGTCCCCGGATTGGCGAGTCTGCTGGACGCCGACAACGCCATCGACTATACGGCCAGCCAGATTCTGCTTACCGGCGGCCGCGTGACGATCGACAATTTCGAGCCGATCGAGTTCGAGAACAAGGTCACCTTGGTCATCGACGCCGGGGCCGGCAGTGATGCGATCAATCTGAACAATCCCACCACGCCCACCGGCCTGGCGGCCATCACCGTCAACGGTGGCGACCCGTCGCTCGCCGATACGATCACCGTCAACGGCATCAAGGGGGCTACGGACCATTTCGTGGTGCTGCCCACGGCCGCAGGCAACGGAAACATTTTCGACACCGACACAGCGAGCGCCAAATATCGCCCCCGAGGTTCACTATTCCGGCATGCAAGGGGTCAACGTCGTGGGCCAAAACGCGGATGCGGACGCCTTGGCGGACGGAGGAACTGTGGGCGACGACTCGTTCACCTATAATCCTGGCACGACCGCGTCTTCCGGAGAGATTCACGGTTTCAACAGCGGTTTCTCCTTTGGGGCCTTGACCTTTAACGGAATCACCGGCTGGGTCACGATGGGATCGCCTTTGGTGAACCTTACCGCAGGTTCGGCGACCGGCCTCCTCGTCCTCGGCGGCCACGACACGGTGGTCATCGACGGGACGGCGGCTGACGATTCCTTCAATTGGGACAATTCTCTTGTATTCCTGCAGGTGCGAGTGGACACTGGCGGCGACCTTCACACCCCCATCGTCCTGGCCGGCGACCAAATCGTTGGATACGTTTCACACGTCATTGTGCAGGGGCTCGACGGCAACGACACGTTCAATGTGATTCCTGGGGGGGCCCCTGGCAGTGACTTGTTCGACATCCGCATCGAAGGAGGGGATTCCGATAGCTTTACCGACACACTAAACCTCAGCGGCGCCGTCGGCCCGGTGGGGGTGAATCTGGCCGACAGCACCGTGCCCTCCGACACCTCGATAACCGGCTACGGCAGCACCGTCACGCTCACCGGCGTCGAGTTGGTCCACATGGATGTCAACGGCACAAACCCTGACGGTCACGGGCACGGCGGGCGCGGACCAGTTCAACTTCACGCCCACGGCGCTGGGCGTCGGCAGTTTCAAGGTCACGACCACCGGCGCCATCGTCGAGACCAGCCCGCAATTCACCTATACCGGCGTGGCGGCCACGGGCGTCACGCTCAACGGCGGTACGGGCGGATTCGACGTGCTGGGACTGACGGCCACGGCCGGCAACGACACGATCAACGCCGTGCAGACCGACGCCACGCATTTGAGCTTCACCCTCAACGCGTTCACGCAGCCTTTCATTTTCGCCACGCCGGCTTCGGTGCCAGGGGTCAACATCTACGCCGGCGCCGGCGATGACTTGATTCGCGTGAGCGTGACCAATGCGCTGGAAAGCACCACGCCGAGCGCCAGCCTGCGGTTCACGGTCGACGGCGGCGAGCCCAATGCCAGCGATCGGCTGCTCGTGAACGACGACGGCATTGGCGACCTGACTATCCTTCGCCAGGGCCCCGATGATCGAAGCGGCTCGGTGACGGTGGGCGTTCTGAATCCCGTTGTCTATGAAAACGTCGAGCGTCTCGACGTCACGCCGCTTAATCCCATCACCGGTGGGACCGGCACTGACGGCAACGGCCGCATCTTCGTCATGCATCAGAATCCGTTCGAGACCAACGACAGCCTCGCGAACGCACGGCGCAGATCGAGCGGCTGGCCGATTCGCCGACCAGCCCCACGATCGACCCGGCCGGCCTCAATACCCCTCCGTTTACGGTCAGCGGCGACGAAGATTGGTACGTCTTCCGTCCCAAGTTCACCACGGACTACCAAGTCCGCATCCTGTTCCATCGCATCGTGGCTTTGGCGAACGGCCGGCCTGGCCTGCCGGGCACCGGCGACTTGTCGCTCGACATCTACGACGCCAACGGGGCGTTGATCGTCTCCGGCGTGGCCGATGGAAACGGCGACAACCGCACGGCCATTTTCGGGGCCACGCCCACCGTGGCACAGTTCGCCACGATCTATATCCGCGTCAAAGGCGGAGAAGCGCCAGCTGGCGCCTCGGTCAATCTCTACGACTTCGACAACATCACCGCATTGACGTTCCCGGTGCCACCGGGGGTCGGCAACGTGGACGTGTTCGGTCCCCAGGTCACCGGCGTGGCCATCACCACCGCGCCGGCCTACAACTTGTTCGATCCCAAGGAATTCACACATGGCGGCCTGGGCCCGACGCCATTGGTAAACGGCCTGACCATCAGTTTCAAGGATTTACCGGCACGCACCCCGGGCTTCGTCTATCCGGCCCTCGATCCGGCCACGGCCAGCACCCGGGCACTTATGTGGTCAAGGGAGATGCCAACGGCATCGTTCAGATCTCGCAGATCATCGTGACCAACAACCCGCCGGCGGTGGGACAGGTGCCCACGGCGACGGTCCAACTGGTTTTCGCCCAGCCGTTGCCCGACGATCGCTTCACGTTGACGATCAACGACAATCTGCTCGATCCGGCCACCGCGTCTATAAATCCCTGAACCGCCGCCTCCAAAATTTTCTGCGTTCTTTCCGTAAACATGGAGTAATCGCGAATAATGCGAATCTATTTTAAATAATGCGAATATTATTATTAGTGTTATTTGCTATCATTCGCATTATTAGCGAACACTCCGAATTATAGTCCTATTGGCAATCTTGTCAAGCGATTGCTAATACTTGACAGAAATATAATTCCATGCTAACATTACATCAGTACTTGCCCGAACGTGTTTGATGTTGGGCAAGAGAAAAGGAGAAGGGCGACATGAACTATCGTCTGAAAGTTTTGATTGCCGTGTTAATTGTGGTGCTTTCGGTCGTGGCGGCTTTGCTGTGCGGCTTTGCCAAGCTCTCGGTTGTGTTCGCGATCGCTGGCACAGCCTTCGTTGTCAATCGGCACATCTGTCGGTGCCGCAACTGCTCAAGCTGGAGAACGCATTGGGATTTCCAGTACGTTGGGGATAATTGGAATCCTGGCCACGGAACAACACAGGAATTTAGGTGTTGCGCGGCATGTCACCAAACAACGCTTTTAGATACCCATTCAAGCTGCGCGGAGAATCCACTGAATGTTCCCGACGACTTAAACTCGAACTACTAGCTTCGTCCTCCAATCCCGCTACGTCCCCCTGCTTTGGCAGAATGGACTTGGCGGGATTTTTATTTGACGGAATTGCCTATTTCCTATAAAATTTGTGCAGCTTTATCGGATTGATAATTTGCGAGGATGGTGTAAATGAAAAGATTTTTTCTGCCCTGCTTTTTGCTGTTTCTACTGCTTCCGTTTCCGTCCGTTCTCACTGCTCAAACTACGGCTCAAATAGAATCATGGAACGACGTTATCGGCGGTAAGATTGTGCCGCAGGTTGACGCCTACGTGACGCACAAATCGTCAGAGCGTGTCGGCCAGTTTGCCTGGTTCGTTACGGGCCAGCACTGGTCCGAGGCCTACGCAGGATTGGAGCTTTATCCCAAAAAATGGATGACATTGGACATGGGCGCTGGCCTGGAGACAAACAAAAATCCATGGCGTCTCGGCGGCATTGTGTGGATGGGTAGCCAAAAACAGTCGCTTCTGACCGCATTGGAAACAGGCGGCAGCGGCTTCTGGTGGCGGAGCATATACAACCGAAAAGTTAGAAAATGTTTCGGCATCGGGATAATCGGCCAGGCGCACAGGGGCGTCGGTCCGAGGGCGCAGTTTTGTATTCCCAGAACGCCAATCACAATATGGGCTGCCAATTTCTTCTGGAACGGCAAGCCTTCACAGGCGTTCGGGATTGTCTATGGTTTCAACTAAAAACGCCGAACAGCAATTTTCAAACGGCCGCCGGAGTTTTTCGTATAACGCGATAAAACTTCGGCGGTTTTTTATGTTTGACATTTTAACGCGCTGTGCGCTATTGTTCTTCCCAGAAGAAGGCGAACCGCCTTCAGTTTGAAAGTAAAAAAGGGGGGGTAAGGTTATGCAGGCGCTTGCTGGATTTTTTGGGTTCACGACATTGGCCGGCGTTATTTGGAACTCTGTTGCTTATTTGGCATTCATATTGATTATCATCGGCGTTTTCTCCGACCGGTACCGCAATATCCTTATGACTTTTGGCGCCGCCGTACTTGCACTATACGCAGCAATCTTCCTTCATAATCCTCTATTTGCCGCACTACAAACGCTGATTGTCGTTTCAGGATTTTTACAATTAGCGAAGGTTTCCAAACGCACGGCGATGGCTACTATGGTGATATTTACAGCTGTGGCATATCTCTTCCTGGCACTGAACGGCTCTATAGCCAATATCTGGGCGCTGCTCGGCTCTCTTGGCCTGCTTGGCATTGCCTTTGGCTTGGTCGCTCTCCCGCAACATAATGGTTTTCTGCTGATGGCAACGGGGGGTGTGTTGCTGATTGTTTATGCGTTTACGGTGGCTGCCTGGGTATTTTTCCTACTCAACGTTTTCTTTACCGTTGCGAACATTCGCGTCTGGCGGAAAAGATAAATTTGCGCAAAAGCTGGCCGCTTGCCCCTTGAGGTCGGCGGCTTTTTGTTTTCCTATCGCCGGTTGTTGAACTAATTTAAATGCCCGCCTCAGAACGAAGCGGGCGCATTTTTAATGTTTACCCGAAGACAAACTTAACCCGACCACACCGATAATCGTGATGGCGAGGAACGCCGTCTCACGCCACGTCAGCATTCTCCGGGACATAACCGATACCAATACGGCAACGACCAGTGGATATGTAGCGGAAATTGCCGTAACTATGGCTACCTGCGTGCCTTCCGCGCGCGCGTACATGTAGTTGAAACCGATTAGGGCGCAGACATACACTGTCGCGCACAAGATTGTGATAAGAAAACCCTGGCCGCTGGTCACGAATTTATCGCCGCAAAATCTCAACTGGATTAAGCCGGCAAGACAATAGACGAAGCCGAGAATTATAAAAAATTCCCCGCCGCTTACTCTCTTAAGGGCCGCGGACCAAAGCATCACGGCTATGCCCAAAAGTACGGCAACAATAATGGCAACAAAATTCAGATTGAAACCGGAATTCACAGTTATCCTCCGTCAAGTATTCTGACGAGAGAATAGCACCGAATTGATTGAACGGCAAGCACTGGTACGTTTTGCCCGCAGCGGCCGATTCGTTTATAATAATTACATGCCGGGTAGTGAAAATTCGACCGTAAGTGTATATATCCAACAGCCCGGTTATTGATTATACAATCCAATAAAATTGTCAGAAAAAAGTCGCTGGTTATAAAAATAAGTCGAATTTCTACTACCCGGTATGCCCACAACAAAACCAAACGCGGAGTGGATTGATATCCTCCATCCCAAAGCCAGGGACTTGGAGATAATCGGAAAAAGATTTCATATCCACCCGGTAATCTTAAAAGAATTGAGGGAGCCGTCGGCCAGGTCACGCGTTGAGGCCTATGACCACTATCTGTATCTGATTTACTATTACCCGGTTTACGATCCGGTGGAACAAACGTCGCGGCGGACAGAGATTGACTTCCTGATAACGAAAGGCGCCGTGATAACGACGCACTACGAGCCGCTTGAAGCCATCAGGGACTTTACGCCGAAGCTAGCCGAAAACACTTTGAAGCTCACCTATTTTCTGATAGAAGCGCTCCTGGATTTTGAAGAACGGCAGTTGAGGCACATTCGGGAAAAGGTTGAGGCGGTAGGCGCGGAACTGTTCAAAGATAAGGAGAAAGAAGTTCTGCGCAAGGTCTCGCGGATGAAGCGAGATGTTTCCGAATACAGAATTATCGTCAAGCACCAAGGACCGATATTGAAATCGCTTTTCAGCAGAGGCACGAAATTCTGGGGCGAAGACGCGAATGTTTACCTTGAGGACCTGATCGGCGACCATCTCAAGATTGTTAACCAAATTGAGGATTACAGAGACGCCATTTCGGACTTTGAAGACACCAACAACCAGCTTATGAACCTGAAAACGAACGCCGTCATGAAAACTTTCACCACGCTTTCCTTTCTCACGTTCCCCTTCATGCTCCTTGCCGCGCTTTTCAGCATGAACACGCGCGATACCCCCGTAATCAGCATGCCGAATGCTTTTTGGATTGTCTTCGGATTTATGATTGTGGCGATGGTCTCGCTCACTGTTTACTTCAAGAGAAAAGATTGGTTCTAGGCGTCATCCAGCAGACGGAGTTTGTGTGTTATAATGATTATTATGCATTTAAGCTTTGTGAAAAAAATTCTTTTGGTCGCAGTTGTATTACTGGTGTTGGCGCTTCTTTTGCCAATCGTAGAACTGAAAAATATTGATTCTCTTTTGACGGCCACAACTTTTCTTTTTGGCGTTCTTTACGGTTTCGAAATATCGGTTGTTATTGCTAATTTCGTTGCTTTGAAAACTCAACTTGCTATAGAAAATGCTGGATTATTGTCCATCTACCATTTAGCTGACATCATGGGTGGTAAAACTGGCGAGGAAATAAAAGATCGAATAGAACTACACCTTCTTGAGCTAATAGATTATCCCCTAGAAAGACATCTTGAGACTGGCAAATCATATTTTAATATTTTTGAACCCCTTAAAAAAGCTCCTGATCCAAGGAGCGCAGCAAAGGGCCAGGCACTTCAATACCTCAATGAAGGGATCTATTATATTCCTCAGGCACGCAATCAAGTAGCCGATGTTGCTCCTCGATTTGTGAATAAGGCTGAGTGGATGATGCTGTCAGTTTTGGGATTATTCTTGATCGTAGCTCTATTTCTTGGCCGGGGACCAGATTTCTTTTCGCAGATAACAGCCGCAGCCTTTTCAACTTTGGTAATCGGCTCGCTACTTCTCCTTGATGAAATTGATTCTAATAGAATCATGGAGGCTTACCTTGAGTATGGCATGTTCAACGACACACTGAAATCAATTGGCAAAACACCTTACTATCCAGAATTTGCGATTGAACAGGGAGATATAAAAATTCCCAAAGGAGAAAAATATCGGTTGGGCACTTTCCCAAACTATCCATCTCTTGAGGGTAGACGCATAAAAATTGTAGGGTAACACGGGTTCTGACGAATCTCCGGCGTATTTGGTTTCCCACCCTTGCGGTGTTAAAATTTTTCTAATGGATAGATTATTTCGGGGTTTATTGTTGTTTATACCCATCGCATTGGCCGCGCAATTTTTGCATTTTTCTCCCGTTGCGGTTTTCTTTCTTTCCGCCTTGGCGATAGTGCCGCTCGCAAAATTCATCGGCGAGGCAACCGAGGAGTTGAGCGTCCATGTGGGACCGGCCTTGGGCGGACTTCTAAATGCCACTTTCGGCAACGCCACCGAACTCATCATCGGGATTTTCGCGATAAGGGCTGGTTTGATCGAGGTGGTGAAGGCGTCCCTTACCGGTTCAATTATAGGCAACTTGCTTCTCGTTTTGGGAATGGCGATGTTTGCCGGCGGCTTGCGACATAAAAAGCAGGAATCCAACCGTACCGCGGCCATGGCCAGCGGCTCGTCGCTCTTTATAGCGGCGATAGCGCTCGTGATTCCCGCGATATTCTTGCAATCGGTTTCTTCAAGCGGCGGCGCCACCGAAGAACTAAGCGTTTTCGTATCCATTTGCATCATCCTGCTCTATGTCGCTGGTTTGTGGTTTTCACTTTTCACGCATAAACACCTCTACACGGAAGAAGTCGGAAAGTTGGAGGCGCGCTGGAGCATAAAAAAGAGTATTTTGATTCTGCTTCTTGCCACCATAGCCGTCGCTTGGATGAGCGAAATTCTCGTCGGTTCCATAAATCCGCTTGTCGCTGCCCTCGGCTGGAGCGAGCTTTTCGTAGGCGTGATTTTTGTGGCAATCATCGGCAACGCCGCGGAGCACACCTCCGCCATCATGATGGCGATGAAAAACCGGATGGATCTGGCACTACAAGTTTCAATCGGTTCCGCGACCCAAATCGCGATATTCGTCGTGCCTTTTCTGGTTCTTGTGAGTTCCTTCCTTTCAAACCCGATGAATCTGGCATTCAATATTTTTGAACTCGTATCAATAGTCCTCTCCGTTTTGCTTGTTAATCTGATAATCGCCGACGGCGAAAGCAATTGGCTTGAAGGTCTGCAACTTATCACGGCTTATGTCATCATCGGCGTGGCGTTTTTCTTCTACCGCTGAAATAATCACTATACCGGTGTTTAGTAAAACGGCCCGGACGCATAGATGCGTTCTGACTTGTTTTTTTACTTTCTCCCCTCCACGTTTAAAATTTTGGCTTTTTATCCTTGCGGTGTTAGAATCTTCCTATGCTGAAGCTTTACAATACTCTCACGCGGCAGAAGGAAGCGTTCAAACCAATCCACAGGAACCGGGTTGGGCTTTACACCTGCGGACCGACCGTTTACAACTACGCGCACATCGGAAATTTGCGCACCTATATTTTTGAAGATATTCTCCAGCGGACGCTGGAATACGAGGGCTACGCGGTGAACCGCGTGATGAACATCACCGATGTCGGCCATCTGACCGCGGATTCCGACACGGGCGAAGATAAGGTTGAAAAGGAAGCGAAAAAAGAGCGGAAATCCGTGATGGAAATCGTTCATTTCTACACGAAGGCGTTTTTTGACGATCTCCGCGAACTTAACATAAAAATTCCCGAAATTTTGGAGCCGGCGACAAAACACATAGACGAGGAACAGAAAATCATAAAAAAGTTATTTGAAAACGGATTGGCCTACGAAACTGAGAGCGCCGTCTATTTTGACGTCGCGAAATACGGTCTGGAGAAATATCTGAAACTTTCGCGCCAGCCGCTTGACGAGAAACGCACTGGCGCGCGCGAAGAAGTGATAGTTGACCCGCAAAAAAAGAGTCCGGCGGATTTCGTTCTTTGGTTCAAGCTCGCCGGCAAATTCAAAAATCATATCCAGCACTGGCCGTCGCCTTGGGGAGAAGGTTTTCCGGGGTGGCACATAGAGTGCTCGGCGATCTCCTCAAAGTTTTTAGGCCAGCCGTTTGACATCCACGTTGGCGGCGTTGACCACATAGGCACGCACCACACGAACGAAATCGCGCAGTCGGAAGGAGCGTATGGCGTTCCTCTCGCGAATTTCTGGCTGCACGGGGAATTTTTGCTCATGAGCGACGCGAAAATGGCAAAGTCGGTCGGGAATTTTCTGACGCTCGGCGAACTGGAAAAGCGCGGCATTAATCCTCTTGCCTTCCGCTATTTCGTTCTGAACACGCATTACCGCTCCAAACTTAATTTCAGCTGGAAAGGTCTGGAAGGAGCGCAAGCCGGGCTGAAAAATTTATATCGCTCCGTATATCATCTACTGCTGGAGAAAAACAGACCGGCGCCGAATGCCAAAAAAGTTACCCGAAGACCAGACTACGACGCGCAGTTTTCGGATGCTCTGAACGACGACCTCAACGCTCCCCGCGCGCTTTCCTGGCTCCATGAAGCCGTCAGGGCGGAAAATTTCACGGCAAAGGAAAAGTTGGCGCTTATTGAAAAATTTGACCGCGTTTTGGGCTTGAAACTGTTGGAAACCGCGAAAGGCGTACTCAAAGCTAATCGCGGCGCGGAGACGGCAAATATCCGAAAACTGGTCGGGAACTATGAGAAATTCAGAGCCAGTAAACAGTTTATGAACTCCGACCGCTTGAGGAAAAAAATTCTTGAGTTAGGATATGAGGTGGAGGACACAAAAAGCGGAACTATTTTATGGCCAAAACATCCACTCTAAAAATTCCGCCGCAGAATCTTGAGGCCGAACAGGCGGTGCTCGGCTGTCTGCTTATAGACAAAAACGCCATTGTCCAGGTGGCGGATTTGCTTGAGCCGGCGGACTTTTACGACCCGAGGCACGAAAAAATCTACGAGGTTATCCTGGAATTGTACGCCAAACACCAGCCGATAGACCTTATCACGACCACAAGTCACCTTAAGGAAAAAGAGCTTCTGAAAGACATCGGCGGTTCGGCTTATCTCGCGGAACTTACGAATCAGGTCGCCACGGCGTCGCACGTCGCAGAGTACGCGGCCACGGTCAAGGAGAAAAAAGTTCTGCGCGATCTCATCAAGGCGGCGGCCGAAATCGCCGAAGATGTCTTTGAACCGTCAAAAGAAGTGGAAGATCTCCTTGACGAAATTGAGCAGAAAATCTTTTCAATATCGCAGAAATCAATCCAGCAAAATTTCATTCATCTCAAGGAAGAATTAAAGGGCGCCTATGAACGGATAGAAAAGCTTCATCAGGGCGGCGGCCGGTTGCGCGGAATCCCCACCGGTTTTGACGAACTGGACGAACTTCTGTCTGGATTGCAGAAATCGGAACTTATCGTTTTGGGCGCCAGGCCATCGCTCGGAAAAACCACGCTCGTTTTGGATATCGCGAGGAACGCGGCCATGAAGGGCGGCATTCCCGTCGGGATTTTTTCGTTTGAAATGTCGCACGAACAGGTCATTGACCGCTTGATCGCCGCTGAGTCGCAGGTTCCACTGTGGCACATTCTGACCGGCCGCATAAAGGAGGATGTGGAATTTGAAATGATACAGGGCGCGCTTGACCGGCTTTCCAAAACAGCCATCTTCATTGATGACTCGCCGTCCTCCAATATCAGGGAGATGCGTTCCAGGGCGCGCCGCCTGCAAGCCGAGCACGGCCTGGGGCTTCTCGTCGTGGATTATCTCCAGCTTATAAAACCGCGCATAAATTTTGAGAGCATGGTCCAGCAGGTTACGGAAATATCGCGGGGACTCAAGGAGCTGGCGCGCGAGCTCAAGGTACCGGTTCTCGCCGTTTCCCAGCTTTCTCGCAACGTGGAACAGCGCGAGGAAAGGCGGCCGCGTCTTTCGGACTTGCGTGAGTCGGGCAGTATTGAGCAGGACGCCGACGTCGTGATGTTCATTTACCGGAAAGACAAAGACAAGACGGATGTTCCGCCGGAAGAACAGAATATTGCCGAGATAACCGTCGCGAAGCACAGAAATGGTCCCGTGGGCAGCATTAAATTGCGGTTTGACACGGAAAGGATTTCGTTCAGGCCGCTCGAAAAAAGATACGGAGAACCATCGCCGTTCGATTCATAAATTTATTATCTATTAACGAATTAACGGATTTGAATTTTTGATACGTTAATTCGTTAATCCGTTAATTTACCAATTTGATTTAATTAAAAGCATGAAACTGCCTGAATCCATCAATAATTTAAAAGAGGAGCTGGCGGAACTGCCGTCAATAGGGCCGCGTCAGGCGATACGGCTGGCGTTTTATCTGGTCGGTCGCGGCGAAAATTTTATAAAGAATTTCGCCGAGGACATTGACGAACTGCGCCGCGTTAAAATCTGCGAGCGCTGTTTTTTTGTTCATCAAAACAACGGTTCTTTGTGCGATATCTGCAAGAACCCCGCACGGCGCAAAGACATCATAATGCTTGTTGAGAAAGAAACCGACTTGATATCGCTTGAGAATACCGGCAAATTTAACGGCAGGTATTTTATCCTTGGCCCGATCCCGAAAACTGGACTTCTTGAAGATTGGCAGAAACTACGCCTGCAGAGTCTAAAAAATTTTATCCAAAAAGAATTGGGCGGCAAAGCCGAGGAAATAATTTTGGCGCTGAATCCGACGAGCGTGGGCGATTTCCATGCCTCTCTTCTTGCCAAAGAGCTTGGAGAATTAGCGAAAAAAATAAACCGCCTGGGACGAGGATTGCCCACTGGAGGTGAGATTGAGTTCGCGGACGATGAGAGCTTTAGGTAGTGCGCTGGAGAAACGATTTTAGTTTTGCGCAAACACCCAAAGTTAATAAAACAAGCCGATTAGAATTCTAATCGGCTTTTTGTATCAGTTCTTTGACAATGGCCATTGCCCGAAAACGAATAATCGCGACGTAATCCTTATCGGCCAAATCGGTTAATGTTTTTCTTAATTTCTCCAGGCCTTCCTCACTAAATTTCGAGGCGCGCACGATTCGCGTTTTTTTCGTAATTCTCAGAAAGGTAAACCTACCATCGGGAAAAACTCCGAGGACAATTTCGTTTTTTGAGAAATCATAAAGATCCTCATCGTCTTTACAGGAGACAACACGAAAAACAATCGCCTCCCTACCCCGGAGCAAATGCTCTTCAAGCGGGTGGCCCTCGTTCAGATTCAATCTCAACTTCCTGATCTTATCCAATGCGATCCTCCGAAATTTTATCTATCTGCTGATGATATTTTAACAAATAAAATTTTATTTGCAAACTAACCGTGGCGCACGACAACCACGTCGCCGTCCTGAACCACATATTCTTTTCCTTCCAGCCGAATCTGCCCTTTTTGTTTCGCTTGCACCCAGCCGCCGAGTTCCAGAAGTTTTTGCCAGTTGATGACTTCGGCTCGGATGAAGTTCTTCTCAAAATCCGTATGAATGACGCCCGCCGCCTGCGGCGCCTTTGTACCGCGCTTTATCGTCCAGGCGCGCGTTTCGTCCTCGCCGGTCGTTAGAAAGCTTATCAAATCCAGAATTTTGTAGGCTTTCTCTATCAGAATCGGGAGCTTGTCGGACGCACCTAGGTCAGCCACGATATAATCCGCCCCCAACTCCCCTATTTTCTTTATCAATTCCGGCTTGACTTCATTTTCCTTACCGTTCAGGAGGTAAATCTGCCGCTTGGTGGTCAGTAAGTTCAACTCTTTCACGATTTCCTCGTCTTTATGTTTCAAGATCAAATTGCCGCCGTTCAATTCCTTCCGCACCACCTCCAAGACAGCCAGGTTTTTCATCGCCTGCTTGTCGCCTGTGCGCGCTTCGCCCCCCAATTTTCCGAGGCGCTTATCAATCGTTTCCAAATCTTTCAAGGCAAGTTCGGAATTTGTAGTGATGAGATCGCGCAGGGCGTCAACTGAATTTTCCACGTGTATAATTTCGGGGTTTTCAAATGTCCGAAGAACTAACACTATCGCCTGCGTGTCGCGGATGTGAGCCAAAAATTGGTTGCCTAACCCCTCGCCCTTGTAGGCGCCGCGCACGAGCCCGGCGATGTCGTAAAACTCAACGACCGCTGGCACAACCTTTTTGGAATTGCTCAATTTGGCGAGTTTTTCCAGGCGCTCGTCCGGAACCGACACAATGCCGACATTCGGGTCAATCGTCGCGAAAGGATAGTTGGCGATATTCACTTCTTGCTTCGTTAAAATTTTAAACAGGGTGGATTTGCCAACGTTGGGTAGTCCCACGATGCCGATTGAAAGTTTTTGACCCGACATAGTTTAGATTTCTAATTGGTATACCGCCGTATACATGCAATTCTTCTTGAGTGCCTACGACTTTATCTATAACATCCCTAACTATCGTCTTTTTTCCCTCAAAATTCAAGCGTGCAACGACTTCCGCCGCGCACTCGGCAAATTCCCTTACCTCGTTCCATTGGGGCAAAATAAAGTCATTCTGGCGCTCTCCCGCCTCTGGCGGCTTTGGCATCCTGCTTTCCAGTAAAGCAACCCGTGCCCGTAAATCGCTCTTGTATTCCTTCAGCTTCTCCATGCCTATCAGCCCCGCCCCGTATGCCCTGTCATAGCGAGCTTCCTCGTCTTTCAACTTCTCAACGTCCCTTTTGAAATTGAAAATGGATATATCGGGGCGCGCCGCGCTTTCTTTCTTTTTCCCGATAAACTTCTGCGCGTTTTTCATCATCAGTTCCGGCGAAGTCATAATCCCTGCCGTCTTTTTCCATACGAGCGCATCGGCTATCCTCGCGTTTATTCCCCGCTCGGCGCACTTCGGAGGCAAGGGGAAGCTGTGAACCCTATCCGTGCAGCGATAATAAAGATGTTTCCCGCGCTGCGGGCCTTCTCCGGCCCGCCTTCTCCCGCATCCGCAGTAAATCTTCCCGCTCAAAAGATACTCGTTTTTCCGGTTTCGCTGGCACTCCGCGAAATTTACCGCAAGTTGCCGCGCCGCCCGCTCAAATAATTCTCGGCTGATGAGGGCGGGTGTCGTTATTTTTATCCACTCCTCCTCCGGCCTCACCTTGCGGCTCGTCTTTTTGATTCTCCGGTAGCCCTCTTTCTTAAACGGATTCTCCGGCACGACGGCATAAGAGCTTCCATAATGCCCTTCGCCTATGTAGGTTTTATTCCTCAAAAGCGTTGAAAGGGTGCTGGTATTCCAAACGCCCCGCGCGCTCCAGCGCGGCGCTATGCCCGCTTTCATAAGCTCCTTCACAACCTGCCGCAAAGTAAGCCCGTCATCGGCAATCCACGAAAATATCTTTTTAACAACGGTTGCCTCTTGTTCGTTGATTTCATAGCAGCCATGTTTCCCATCCGTTTCTTTTTTCGGCTTAAAAATATAGCCGTAGGGAGCTTCGCTGGTAATAATATGCCCCTCTTTTGCCTTCCGCAGTTTCCCAAGCCGGAAGCGCTCGGCGATTTTCGCCCTCTCATACTCGGCAAAAAGCCCCCTAACACCGTGCAGGATTTTCTCCTCGCTATTTTTCGGACGGAATGGTAACGAACAATACTTCAACTCCCGCCTCCCGTAGTTCGTCCATCACCAATTCCTGATAAGAGTAGCGGCGGGCCAACCTATCTGGGTCATAAATCAAAACCGCTTCCCATATCTTCTTTTTCACGTCCTGCCGGAGCTGGTCGAGTTGAGGCCGCACGAGCGTGTCCCCGCTCCAGCCGTTATCAATGTATTCCTGCACGATGGTGTAGCCATTTTTCACGGCAAACTCCCGAACGGCGACAAGCTGGGTTTCAATAGTGCCTTCATCCGGCGAGGTGCTGACACGGGCGTATATGGCAATCAATTTTATGATGGCGGCTTCGTTCATCGTTTCGTGTTCTTATGTTTGCTTAAAAACTTTTGATATTCGCTTTTCGGTATGCGCCAGAGCGCCGTCCCTTTGCCGAGTTTATACCCGACCAACAGCCCCTTTTGAAGCCAGCGTTGAACTGTGCGGGGATGTATCCGCAGATTTTTAGCGATTTCGTCTTTCGTGAGAAACTCCATGCTTTTAATTCTATTCCCAATAGTCGCAGTTGTCAAAATTGTCAAAAGTGGACATCTTACCCCACCACCCCACTCACTATATCGTAGGCGTAAAACAATAGTGAGTTAGAGGGTGGGGTAAATGAGCATCCTCCTTCTATCGTCAGGGTCTGCTTCTTGGGCTATCAGTCCGGCATTTTCCAGCATCGGGATAATCTGTTGTCGCAAAAGCCAATCTGGGAGCGGCCGTCCATACACTTGGAAGTGTTTTTGCGTTATTTCCCGTCTTGTAAGCCCGCATGGGGCGCTCGCCATACCATCATCATTCCTGCTTTGGTTCTTCTCCTCCCATAGAGGAATAATCACTTCGTTGAAAATCTGGTATACATACGGCGGCAGGTTCAGCTCTTGGCTTTCAGATATAGCGTCCCACACTTTAAAGGCATTTTTGATGTCATCCTCATTCGCCACGATGGTTGAGCCGTCTCTCTCCCTGAACCAAACATTCAACAAGGCAAATGCCTTAATAAGTGATAAAATACGTCCGATGTCTCGCTGGTGGCGCGGCTTCAACCTCTTGTTTGCGCTGAAAAATCCCTCCCCCACTTTTTCCGGCGTGCCTATTTTTATGTCGCTTATATGCGCCTGCCTAATTGCCAGTATCCGCTCTTTAAGAAGTTTGCGCTCCGGCTTTTCGTCCAACGCCAGTTGGTATGCTTCATTGTCGGCTTCTTTTCGTATTTTCTCATAAATTGCCTCCCGTATCTTTTCTTGGTCTGTCTGGGGACTTAACAATATAAATCTCGTCGTTTCCTGCTCGTCTGCTTTTAGTCCCGCCGTGCAAAAAATAACGGAGGGAAACCCCCTTAAAAATATATTTTTCGTTTTTAGCCCGCCTCGCTGTGTCTTATCGGTAATCTTGAGCTTTATCTCTTTTCTATCGTGCGAAAGTAGCGGGCGGAGATGTTGGAGAAGCAAGGTATGTGGCTGGTCAAGAAAAATGAGAATCTTACGGGACAAATCAACGACAAGTTCATTCGTCTCTTTTCTATACTCTTTTGCCTTATCGTGGAAAAATGCCGTTGGTGAGCAGTAGCCAAGTTCAATAATATCTTCTTGCGGAAATAATTGAGCAATTTCTGTTGGGATATAAGATTTACCAGTTGAAGAGGGGGCATTAAAACTGATATTGAGTTGTGCGTTCTCGGTATAGGCGGAAAGCTCGCAAAGGAAAGTAATGAGCTTATTCTCTTCGTCTTTTTTGATGGTTATGCCAAGTATTTTAAGAATCTCTTCGGATGAAAGCGGCTTGAATTGCGAGGTGTCAATCGGCATTTCCGGCGCTGGTTCGGAGTTTGTGTCCGCCAAAGGAGGTGTTTCGGCTGCATCTGCTATCGCCCTTCTCTCTTTAGGAATGGTCTCTTGGGTTTCCTCAATTCCCATTTCCTTCAGGATTTCGGTCAGTTCTGCTTCTTTTCTACAAAACCAACAAGTGCCACGCCCAGTTTCTGTATTGATATGTAGCGCATCCTTCGTGCCAGAGACAGCATCGGCGCAATAAGGACAGCCGATTCTTAAGAAGTTGCCCACGACTTCATACTCTATCTTATTTTTGTTGAGTAGTTTCTTTAGGTCTATTAGATTTATTTTCATCTTAATTTTTGATTATTTTGTTAAAATCTTTCATCTTTCGCGCCCGCCACAACTCTAACGCCTTCTCAAACACCCGATTATAGGCCCGCTCCACTCTGCATCTGCGCTCCATATCCTCATCCTCCGTCATCCCTGCGGGCTCGTGATAAAATATTTTCAATGGCGTTCTCATTGGCTTTCGTAGAGCCGCCCCTTAATAATCCGCATCGCGTTGAAGTAGGCCGCCGGCTCGACCTTTAGCTCCCCGCGCCAGTAGCCCGTAATCAGTTCGTCCAATTTGGCATCCCGCTTGAAAATGAACTGCGCCTTGCGTGGATTCTCGCGGTCTATTGCTTCGAGCGGATAGAAAAGCGAAAGTGCCGTCGCGAGGGCGAGGTCTTGTGTCTTTACCAAATCATTTTCGTTTAATCGCGGAATCATTCATGGCGATGACTCCGGCGAAATTAAAAAGCCGAAGCTCATCATGCTTCGACTTTACTAAATCGTCAGGTGAGTCAATTACGACTCAATTGCTTCACATCTTAATAATTCCGTTTTATTGTTTTTTCTTGCCAAGTAAATAATTCGTCATCTGTGTTGCACACTTCTTTTATCCGTTTGTTCAGGGCATCCATAGCGTCATAAACCACTCGCCAGTTTTCTCTGGTTGCTGGCGGTTTCCCGAAAAATGCTTTGTAATATCCGACTATTCCCTCATAAATTTTAGACCAATCTATGGGTTCGCTCGCTCTATACTCATACATCGCACGACAAAGAAAATGCTCATTTTTATAGGGTGGAATTTGGCAATTTTGAGTTCCAATGTACAACAGCGCCTTATCATCGTCATATTTTATCCCCATAGATTTTAGGCTAATTTTTGGTTTTGTGGTATTTTCTATCGTTTCTTTTTCATCGCCATCCGGTTTTGGAGCGATGGCATCAAATTTTTCCGTGTCAATCTCCAAAATATAAACCGGCTTATCGTAATCCTTATCTGGAGAAGAAACGAAGTTTGGCCGCTTTGGATAGGTGGGTTGCGGCGCATGAGGCGCAAACATGTGTATCTTTTTAAGAACAACGCGACCTTGCGCCATCCTCTCAAATCCTAATTTTATATCTTGGTCATCTAAACCCTCACTTAAGAGTTTCTCATGATATATCGGAATGTGAAGCGTTTTAATGCCAAACGGCCTCCGGTATTCCAGCGCATCATCTATTACTCCTAAAAGTATTTCATATTTATTCTTCATTTTCATTGTCATTATTGCCTTTATTTTACCACCTTTTCCGCGCTCCGGCAACATAAAATCAGACAAAAAACCGCCCCTTGCCGGCGGAAAATTCTCCCATTACGGATTACAGAAGGGGGTGGCAGGAGGGGCTGGAGATACCCTTTTTAGCGCCCCCATCATATCACTGGTGCTCATACGCACGCATCCCCTTAATATCGGGGGCATTGATACATACCCGATCCGATACCTGACCCTATGCTGTTTCCTTATAAAACCGCACTAACGCCAAACGAGGGGAAAAACCGCCATCGCGCCCTTTGAGGCCTGCTTTTTCTTTGGCTTTTTTCGCTCCTCCTTCGGAAGTTCGGGAATCCCATGCTCATCCGCCAGCATCACCTCGCTATGGTATATGCGCCATTTCCTGCCTATCTTAAAGCCCCGCAACTGCCCTCTTTCAAGGAAGCGGCGAATAGTTTTGATACTCACGGCCCAATGCCGCGCTAAATTTCTGGTCGTCCAAGAGCGTTGGACAATAAGCGCTTCGTCTCTGTCCATGGATTGACTTCCTCCTTTGGGGCTTCGGCCAAGCCCTCGCGGGTTAATCGTAGCGCCTCCTCGTAGGGTATGCGGCGCAATTTTCCGAGCTTCACGCTTCTTATCTTCTGGCTTTTAATCCACCGGTTAATGGTCGCTATGCTGACGGAAAGCTGACGGGCGAGTTCCTTTGTTTTCCACGCGCGCTCCACAAAGTATTCGTTGTAGCTCATGGTATAATTATACTCCATGCGAGCATCATCTTATCCCCATCCACATCCACAACGCTTTACTTTAGCCCACAGATTGCTATTATTCAAATCATGGCAGAGCCAATATCGCAGGAGAAGGAGGTTGTTTACATCAATTATTTTGACGGAATTGATATGGAAAGGGTGCGCCTCTTGATGGGCGTTTGCACACAAATTTTAGGCCAACTCAAACCAAAAACTTTATATTTTCTTTTCGCATCTCCTGGGGGACAGGTGGATGCAGGTATCGCTTTGTATAATTTTCTTAAAGCCATTCCTCCAAAAATCGTGATGCACAATATGAGTTCGGTGGATTCAATTGGAACTGTAGTTTTTCTTGCTGGGGATGAACGATACGCCTCTCCAAACACCACTTTCCTTTTCCATGGTGTGAGTACTCAATTCCAGAAAGAAGCTGCCCTTAATTTAAGTCAAATCAAAGAAATAGAAAGCCGGCTCTCGGAAGACCAAAATAAAATAGCTGGTATCATTGCTGACAACAGCCAAATTACAAAAGAAGAGGTGCAAAGGTTATTCGCTCAAGGAGAAACTAAATCCTTGGACTTCGCCAAGCAAAAAGGGTTCATCACTGACATTAAATCCCTCCGCCTCTCTCACGAGGATGTTCTTATCAATGTTGGTTTCCAAAGTAAGGGATAGCTTTTCCCGTTCTAAATAGGGAAATCCCGCATAGAAGTAATTGGTGTCAGACAACTTTTTTTCTTTTTCCGGCATAGTCATGTACCCAGTATACCAAATCTCCACAACGGTGCAAATGCGTCCACGGTTTTAATTTAATTGCGCTAATTACTGAAAAAACGATAGCAAACTCCATGTATTGTCTGGATACTTATCGTCTCGTTATATATGTTATTATCCCCTATACTGGCGCAATCTACCTCCTCAAATATGCCCGTAGAATAAGTCCCATTATTATCGTGAATGGTATTATACATAATTGTGTTTGCATCAAAAATACCATCGCCATTATTTTGAATATTGTTTAGCAGTACCTTGTCGCCGTCAAAAATTCCCGCATAATGGCGGCCTGTCCCACCGGACCCATCGGGAGCTTGCCATATACATACCCGCCTTTAGCTGAATTTTGAATTGTTAAATATTGAATTGTGCTGTTTTTTGCCCCCACTACTGTATTCCCGGTATTACTACCGTCTATTATTGTTTTATTTTCATCTTCTCCGTAAATACTAACTCCATCTTTTAGCACAACATTTTCATAATAAGTACCGTCGGCTATTTTAATATTATCTCCGCTTTGAGCGGCGTTTATTGCCGCTTGAATTGTTGGATAATCGGCTGGCACATTAATGACATTTTGCAATTGCGTAGAAAAAGATTTTTGATCGCTCGTAGCCGTATTACCACTTTTATCAGAAGCGTTTATTTTATAATTATAAATTGTCCCCGGTAATAATCCTGTAACAGAAATACTGTGGCTCGTTGAAAGCGTGGAATCAGATAATACTAATACGTCATAATCTCCAAAGGGAGAATATGATAATTGGATGGTACTGGGTTCGTCTGTTGTGAGTGAAATCACCGCAGAATTTGTGGTTGTATTAGATGATTGGATATTAGATATTACGGGTGGCATGCTATCGCAAGAGGTCGTCTCGTCAGGTTTTCCAGTAGTAATTCCACAATGCATCAAATCGTTGCAGGTTCGTGTTTGTTGAGAATTTGCACAAGTGCTCCATGAGCCACATTGCCAGTTAGGAGTACACGTACATGATTGCGTCAAAGCCGGTTCTCCGGTTGAAACGCCGCAACTGTTTGAATCGTTGCAGGTTCGTGTTTGCATAGAATTCAAGCAGGTGTTCCAATTTGTGCATTGCCAATTTGGGGTACAATTAACCGTTGTTGAACAACTGGTAGTTTGAGTTTGCCCGCCAAAATTAACAGTAAGATTGGCTGTTTTAGTACCTGCTTGAGAAAAAGAATTTGAACAGCTTGATTTAGACCCAACACAATCACCAGTCCAAGAATAAATATAAGTACCAGTTCCTCCTAAAATTGCGACAGAGGAAGAAAATGTTACCGATTGGTTTGTTTGGTATGAGTTTGAATTTGCCGAACAAGAAACGGAAAGCGTTGCTGTGGGCGGAGTGCACGATTGAGTTAAAATTGGCTCTCCGGTTGCAACTCCACAATTATTTGAATTGCTACAAGTCCTCATTTGTTGGGAATTTGCACAAGTGCTCCATGAGCCACATTGCCAATTTGGAGTACATGCTGGTGGCGTAGTATTTTGTTGAATTTGCTGAAGCGTTTGATTTGTTTGCTGTTGGGCCGCTAACTGTTTTTGCAACAAGGCAACCTGCTGCAGAAGTGCGCTCAATTGCGACTGCAGTGAATTATTAATGTCATTCGTAGTTGCGGGCGGCGTTGGAGTTGGCGGCGTTGAACTGGTTTCCGCAATCGCCTGCGCGTTGGATGCCGAAAGCTGTTGCGACAATATCGCGTTTGCTGCCGTTCTTGTGAGCGGCCCGAAATATCCCGCGGGTGGCGTTATGTCTTGAGTAGTTTGGAATTGCTTGACCCCCGCGAGCGTCAAAGAAAAGAAATTGCCGCTGATTGGGCCGGAATATACGCCTTGAGATGTAAGAAATTCTTGGAGCTTGGTAACGTCGGAATCGCCCTGTATGCCGAAATATAAATCTTTTGTGAATAAGGTTTGCGCCTTGACCACTGGAATACCAAAGGAAGCCACGAGAAGAACTGCGATAACAAATTTTTTCATATTCATTTTCATTGTTTTCATGGCACTCTTTTTTCTAACGAACAACATTAACCATCGCACAATCTCCTTCGTAACACTTTAGAAGGTCTAATATACTGCCTGCAGGGTTGTTGCTGTAAATATCGGATGTTGTTTTATAAATCTTTTCCAACTGCGAGGAAATGCGAAACAGTAAAACAATCGCCACTATCAGCAAAGCGACTATTACCCATAGGGGGCTCGTAGATTTTAAATCCATAAAAATTTATTTTTTATCAGCCCAAAGTTTGTAAAGAATGAAGGTAATAATTCCAAAGAAAATAAAGAAGAATGGAACAGTGATTAAGCTCCCAATTATAACTGTATAGCCGTTGAGAGAATATCTCCCATCAAGAACGCCCAGAAAATATGAAGAATAGAACCCAACAATCGGAGATAAAATTAAATAAATAGTGATGATTATTTTTTGAGATTTATTCATATAATTTTATTTTTCCATATTTTAAATCTAACCAAAAAGGGACTAACCGCACCACCTTGCGTCCCACAGTTTCAGACACCACGAGGGCATCTTTAGTGGAAGATGGGCGATTAGCCCCTTCCTGCACTAAAGAAAAACCCTCTGGCGACACAAAACCGTAGGACGCACCTTTACTATACCACGATAGCCCCGCAAGGCAACAAAAGCAACCGCCCGTTCGTGGGGCGATGTCCCACTCTTTTTTGAAACTCCAAAGAAAACTAACCCTATGGGGTTAAATCAAAAAGCCGGCGCGGACTTTCCCGCCGGCCCGAAACCGCGCCGAAATTGAATCACCGCCCCGCCCCCGCCGTGCCGCTCAAAGCCGGTCTGCGCCCTCTCGCTGGAAACGGCATCCTAATCGTAAATTCAAATGGAATCAGTTTTAATCTGCCTTCGCTCTCAACCCCGTGTCGTGTTGTGTTCGCTCCATACCTATGGATAGTTTCATTTGTGTTAATATTAAAGAAAAGTCGCGTAATTAACAAATAGTATAAACGATATGAATAAAAAAATTGTTTTTACGGCCGCTTCGGCCGCATTTCTGCTCGTAGTTTTATTGGCAAACGCCCAAATGCCGGTTCCTGCCGCTAATAACGCAGAAGCGTCTGGTGTCGGCACGGTGGCATCGAGCGCAACCGCAACGGTTGTTCCTGGAGCCATGAATCCAACTTTTATCATCAACCCGGTATCTCCAACGCTTGGCGGAAGTAATTCTTCGGGAACACCGGTCATGAATCCGCCGATTATAGCAAGACCCATATTGCCGCCGACGCAGGGCAATAATATTATCCAATTCAACAACCTAACCGTACAAAGCGTTTCGGCAACCACCCCGCCGGCAGAAATTGTAGCCAATGGCGGTATCTATAACATTCAGAGCGGCGGCACAACACCGCCAACGATGCAGCCGATGAATGCGCAAGTTTTCCCGCAAGCCACGCAGACATCTTCAATGAATTATTTGCAATCCAAATGTTTGAGGTATGAAAGTTTAGAGTCAAATTCCCCGATGGTAATCGCCTGCCCTGTTCCTCAAACTTCCGCTCCCGCGAGTTCAACCGTCACTGTCTCGCCCGGAGCAACCGCAATAATGCCAGTAGTGCCACCGATATATCGCGGCGGACAATATCGTCTTGAGGTATCCACAACGACCCACCTCATGTTTAATGACCGTACATCGGCGGCATTAACCGATTTCTCGCCCGGCGATCAAATAAACGTTTACGGCATATACAATGAGGACGGAACCGTAGACGCGCTTATCGTTCGCAATCTTTCCAAGCCGTTCACAAAGCAGTTTGTCCAGCTCAACAACGTTAATTTGGTTTCGGTCTCGGCGACAACCACTCCGGCAACGCTTGTGGTCGCGCAGCAAATCGCCAATCCCTGTTACGGTTTCGGCACCGATGGTAACACTAGGCAGGGAGCCATAGCCTGCCCCACGGGACTGCAATCGTTATCCGACAATGCCGCGTCGCAGAATGTCACGGTGCCGCAAGCCATAATGCCCATTTTCAACCAATCGCGGAAGTATGTGATACAAATCGACACGCAAACAATACTGATGGACCGTGAGCGGGGTACACTCGCGCTTGGTGATCTCAAGATTGGTGATCAATTGAATATTTACGGCGCGACGCTGGACACAAACGGCGCGACGATTAATGCGGATATCGTCCGCGACCTCACGCAACCTCCGGTGGCGCAGAACTACAGTGGCCGCGTTACTCAGGTGAACGCCGACGGCTCGTTCGTGATTCAGAACTGACGGCGGCGAAACGTACACGGTGCAAAATCCGATACAAGTCGGCGCGACGGTCCAGCTCAAGGGGTTATTGGACCAGCTGCAAAAAATTATATCGCAGGTTTCTCAGATTATATTGCAGTGAATAACGGGCGAGAATCACCCAACCAAAAAAGAAGGCGGAAACTAGGCAACGTTTCCGCCTTTTGGCTTACACCGCCCAGCCATAGCCATCTTCCCATTGTTCACTGCCGTCTTCGAGCGGATTTATCACCCCGGTTTCTTCCGCTTCCAGCTTCTTCGTTTCTGGAGTTTCATTTTTTGGCCGTACTTCAACCGTCTTTCCATTCGATGTCGACTGATCGTAAGGTCTTGACATTGTTCACCTCCCAAAGAGCTATCTGCGATTCAGACCGTTTTCTGGTCTGAAAATTGATTATTTTCCAAACAATCAATTTTCAGGCCGGCATTGATTTAAAAAACCTCCTTTGGCGGGGAGGTCTTTTGCATTTTGATTTTGATATTTTATCGGTTTTTTACATATATGCAAGACCCCCTCGCCGTTTTCGGAGAATAAGTACAAGCAGAAGGCCAAGAAGACTCCGGGAGGACAAGGGCAAACTTTGAATTGCGAGATATGGCGTGTTCATTGTCATTTAGGTTCAGTTTATAGTGTTTGTCGGCTATGTCAAGAGCGCCCTGTGGAAAATTAAATGCCGCTGTTTTTCTTTACGCCTCGCGCCATTTCAAAAAGCGCGAGCGCTCCCATCAAAAGCCCGACGTCCCTGAACGTGATGTCCAAGATGTTCAAATTCAGAACAACTATCGCCGCGAGCGTTATGGCGGCGAGGAGCGAAACCCAAACGAGCTTGCGGCCCCAGAAAAGAAAAGCTGCGAGTATTATCTCATAAACGGAAAATGCGGCGGAGAGTAAGTTTGAGAACGGCATGTTCTGCAAAAACTGGGGAAAATATCCGGCCCAGTCGTCGGATTTAATAAGTCCGGCTATGGCGGCGTAGAAGAAAACAAATGCCAGTCCCCAGCGCAAAATAATCTCGGCGGAATTTCTGTTCATCCGTTTGTATTTACATTATACCTTTCGGGGTCTTACTTATTCGCACCTCCGAACCTGGCACGGTCACCCACTCGTCGTTAACCAATTCCTGGGTTGCCTTGAAAGATACGACCGCTTCCTCTTTGGGATGAACTCGGTCTTCTCCTTTTACCATTCTACTAAAAATTACGTCGCGCAGTTCCCGTTTCTGGTCGTCTTCGTACTTGTGTAATATCTCGCAATCGCTCAAGAAAATTTTATGCCAGCTGCCACTGGGGTAGCCTGGCTCCCCGATAATTTCTTCCTCAACTTCTTCAACGTCGTGTTCAGCTGGATTCGCGGGGGTGGAAGATATTTCCCTTATAAGACGACGTCGCTTATCGCCCTCACGCCATTCCCTGATGACTTGATATTCTTCTTTTTTCGGTTCATCCACGCCTGCTTGTTCCATGTTTTTTATTATCTTTGATACAGCCCGACAAGATACCGCTTGTGCAAGTAAATACCTATTTATCTCCGCCTCAAGAGATTTTTTGTCCGAACCCGACTTTAAGTCAATTACAGCGCTTAGCGCGTAAATTGTAAAGTGATAGTGGTGAACTCCGGATGGCGGGCAGGGACCGACGTAAGAAATCGTACCCGAACCATTTTTCCCTTCAATACTGCCGGCCGGCAAATCGCCATCCTCAATAACGGACGTCTTCGGGTCAATGTTCCAAACCAGCCAGTGCGTGAAGCCGCCGGCCATCGGCGCGTCCGGATCGTGCATTATGAGCGCCAAGCTTTTTGCTCCGGCCGGCACGCCGGAAATATCCAACTCGGGAATTGTATTTTCCCCGTCGCAGGTGAATCTCCTTGGAATATAGCCGTTATTTTCAAATGAGGTGCTTGTGATAGTCATAGAATTATTTATTGGGTTATTGTTGATGGTTGATGTTGCTGGAGTCGTCGTTATCCGAGACGCACGAAAAATATAAGCCGATACGAAGATTATAGCAAAAATTATGAATATTACGGTAATTCTCCGCGTTTTAGACATTGTTTTAGACTATCAATTTATCAGTATATTACCTTCAAAATTAATGTTAAGTGCCGAAAAATTCAGTAAAATCAGGAAAAAATCGGCTGTTGACAAATATATAGAATCTGCTACAATATGAGCAGCACCACCGAGAAGATTCCGGTGGGCCAAAATCTGTAAACCGTCGCTTATCAAAGGCGACGGGACGAAGGAGGATGCCATGGCGGCAAAAAAGGGAGTACCTGCTTTTCTGATTTCTTACGGCCAAGCTGGACGGGAACGGAACAATATCCGGACCGCAGAGGTTGTGGTGTGCGTGTTGGGTCGTTCCACTACCCACCACCTTGAACTTCGGGGTGGAAAGTGGCTTGGCAAGAACGGTGTGGAATACAAAATCAACGACCGCATCAGAAATCGTAAGAACTGAGAGGGTCCAAAAGCCCACCACCCAGGACCCTAATCGAGGAGAGTGAGCTGTGCCAAGTAGGTAGACCCGCCGCCGAGGCCTAAGTCGGGGGGTTGAGAGACCAAAAATTCAGTCAAAATAAAAACAAATCCCGCGCTGACCCCAGCCGGTTGTATCCAGGGTGATACCGGTCAAACAAAAATCCACACTGGCTCCGCGAAAGCGAGGCGAAGTCTGTAGAAGATAGCACTCTACAGAAGGCAGGGCGGCAGTGCCCCAGGAGAGTTGGAAGACTCTCCTTTTTTTATTGTTCACTCGCAAGAATACCCTATACCTTCTTGCAACGTGATGAGAAGGTGTAGGGATGAATTGCGATGTGTGAATAATAAACCCCTCCCCATTTGTGGCAGGGGTTTGGTGATAACACCCAGCGAGAGCCGTAAGGCGACTTCGTCTTTGTATGTCGTGTGCGCATAGTTTTTGCGGCAAATGGAGAGGGGTGAATAACCGCAAGACCGCAGAGCGGCTTGGATACCGCACCGCTCTGCGGTGCGGTTATTCATTTTCTTTTCGGGAAAAAGGTGGCGATAGCAGGTTTAGTGGCCCAAACTACGCCGCCGTTTTCATGTAATCGTTGTATGCCTGCCTGATCAAGTCGGTCGCAATCTCGCTCCTCGGTTTTGTCCGGCCCGGATACCGCCAGGCGCTGATAATCCTGCGGCGGGTTTTCGCGTCCTGGATCATCGTCCAGAGTTCATAGGGATGCTTTTTGCTGCCTCTGACCTGCATATAGGCGACCGTTCTCGGCGCGATCCCCTCTTCCACGCGCGCCGGTGAGTGGAGAATATTTTTCACCCGCTGTTCCGACAGACCGTAAAACCGCATCTTGGAACGCACGTGATTGGTCCAGTACAAAATTCTCGGCTTATTGATTATAAGCGGCATGGAGGGTTAGAAGTATTACCGCTTATTCATATTAACCTCAAATCCGCATCTTGGAAAACAAATAACTGCGGACATAAAAATGCCTGATGATTATGGATAGGCCCCCATAAGAATGGGGGCTGGGCCGCACCCGGAGGCGACTTATCGCGGCATATCTCCATTTTCAACTCTTCTGATCGCTGGTTGTTGGGCGCGGCGGCTGGGTCGCTACTCCACTTTTTCATTTTCATTAAATTTATTTGACTTGTTTGCTTGGCTGACCTTTGTTTTTGTTATTATTGCTTTCTTGACGAACTGGTTCTCATAAATTGTCGGCGATTTGTTTTTTATTATTATCATGAAAGAATTTTAGAATGCTGGCAGTGAATATTGGATGAAAACACAAAAAAGGACCCCGTGATTGGATCCTTTTTTGATTTCCGATTTCCCGCACAACTATGCGGCGTGCGGGAAAGTGACACGCACGATTGTGCCCTTATTAAGCTTGCTTTTTATGTTTATGCGCCCGCGGTGCAGTCGCACGATTTCGTTCACGAGCGCCAGGCCCAAGCCGGCGTGACCAGTGACTTTCGCGTCTTCTTTTTCGCTGCCTTCGCCCGTTCGGCCGGCGCGATAAAACGGTTCCATAATTTTGGGAAGGTCTTCGGGACTTATGCCCCTGCCGTTGTCTTTGACCGTCAATTCAACTTCGCCCTGATTATTTTTAACCACGGAAACCATGACGGAACCGCCGGCGGGAGTGTAAGAAATGGCGTTATCCAGTAGATTTTTGACCATTTGTTCCAGCGCTGCGGGATTCCCCCAGATCTGCACCCAGTCGTATTTCGCGGACGCCAGCCTTATTCTTTTCTCCTTTATCGTTTTTGACCACTCCGTTTCTCTTTTTACCATCAACGAAACAAGCTCCGAAAAATTCAGCTTATAAAAAGGCGTCTGCGAGCGATTCGCGTATCTGGCGATGAACAGGAGATTCTCAATGATCTTCGCCATCCTGTCCACTTCCTCCACGTTGCTCTTTACAAGCTTTACGGCGTCAGCAAGCGTCTCATCTGACGCGCCGCCGCGCAAAAAAATTTCCGAACTTGTTTTAATGATGCTGAGGGGCGTGCGGAGCTCGTGCGCGGCGTCCGCCATAAACCTTTTTTGGTCCTCCATCGTCTTTTTTACCGGCCGCAGAACCACGTTCGTGGCGAAATACAGGAGAACACTCGCTGCCGCACCGATAAAAACTTCAATGTAATTTTCCCTCCTGTCGATTTCGTTGAATTCCGCGGCCAACAGGCCCCTTTCTTCCTGACTGAGAGCGCGCGAATTTTCTATGGTTACCAGCGCCTGCTGCCTTTCGTAGCCGAACACGGCGTCCACGACGAGCGTGAAGACGATTATGCTCAAAATCGCCGCTATGACCAGCTTAAATCTTGCGGATTGCAAAACTTCTTCCCTGAAAAACCGCTCGCTCCCCCTCCAAGTCCTATCCTTTGAACTTGTAGCCCACGCCGTGAATTGTTTCCAGTAGGTCCTCATGCCCCGCGAGTTTTTTCCTCAA
The DNA here is from genome assembly GCA_963844965.1 of uncultured bacterium. Lineage (GTDB taxonomy): Bacteria > Patescibacteriota > Minisyncoccia > UBA6257 > 2-01-FULL-56-20 > REEB91. The sequence continues at coordinate 77,313 of CAWJQC010000009.1, forward strand.
ATTTTTTATATGCACGTCTATCACATTGCTGAATGAACTGTCGGCGAAATCCCAAATATGGTCGTGAAGCTCCTCGCGATTTATCACGCGGTTAGGATTTCTCATAAAATATTCCAGAAGCGAAAATTCCTTGAGCGTCAGGGAAATTTTCTTCCCGCCCAGAACCACGTCGCGAGTCGCCGTGTTCAAGGCAAGGTCGCCCGCCGTAAGGGTCGTGGGCAGGAGAGATTTCTTCGGCCTGCGCAGAAGCGCTCTCACTCTCGCCACCAGCTCTTCAAAGGCGAACGGCTTCACGAGGTAATCGTCCGCGCCGCTATCAAGGGCAGTGGTCTTGTCCTCCACTGAGGGCCGCGCGGTAAGGACAAGAATGGGAATAGTTATCTCGCGTTCACGAATGCTCTTGCACACGGCAAACCCATCTTTTTTTGGAAGCATTAGGTCAAGAAGCACGAGGTCGTAATCATTGTGCGAAACGAGTATCCGCCGTTCCGCGGTTTGCCCGTCCGTCACGTAATCGGCCGCGTATCCCTCTTTCTCCAAACCGCTTTTAATGGCTTGAGCTAATTTTTCTTCGTCCTCAACTATCAATATACGCATGTTTTTTTCTGATGGATATATTTTAATATAATTTAAACCAATTGTGTCAAGGAGGGGGCCGTGCCGTAAACCACCCCATATTATTGCCCCAGCTCCACCTTAAATCAATTATGTAAAATAATCATGAATTAATCATGAATCCCACACCTAATTGAGGAGCAACGCCTTATGTGTTGTTACCAATACTCCTCGTTAGGTGTGGGGATAAATCTCTGCTTGGGGTCAGGAAGCTGATGGCTTCGCAACATCTACCGCCCCGCAATTAATTTTTTGAATTCTTCCACCATCGGCACCTCCTCGGGTTCAACCCCATAAAGCTTGGCGGTATAATACGCCGTCCAATCCGCCAAACTCAGGGACGAAAAGATTTTTTCCCAGACGTTTCCGCCACGCAGAGGCAGGATTTCTGACTTGAATCCGCGCTTGGCAAAGATTTTTCGCATCACACTCATCCTTTTCGCGATTCGCGGCCCATCTTCCTTATCTGTTAGAAATATAAAATGGAAATTCCGCGAGAGCCGCGCCGTGCTCCGTTTGGCGTCCCCGCCAGAGGCGGGTCCGCCTCTGGCGGAAAAGCCGGTCATCTCGTTGTGATTCGCCTCCGGCAAGACATTGCAAAACGCCGGAATTTTCCCTGTCTCGTTGAATTTTATCTTCCAGTTGTAAGCGATCGCGCGGTTGCGGAAAGAGGCATAAATCACGGGCACGTTGCCCCTTAATCTCCTCGCAAGTTTTTTTCCTTCCTGCTCGCGGCGGGACGGATGAAACGTTTCGGCAAGCTCGCTCAAATCCGCGAGCGCCTTTTTCTCACCCATTATTTTCAAAATTGCTTTCAAGCTGTAGCCAAGCGCCATTCTCGGCTGCATGTGCGAAGGCACGACAATGTGCGGCACTTTGAGCATATGCGCCATTGTTATCAATTTCCCGCCCGAAGCAACCGCGGCAACGTTCAGTTTCTTTTTTATCGCCATCTCAAACGCGTCAATCGTTTCTTCCGTGTTCCCCGAGTAAGAACTCGCTATAATCAAACGCTCTTTCAACTCCTTGAGCGACAATGGTGGCAAACCATAATTTGACCAGACAATCACATCAAAATCGGGCCGCCAGGTTTGTATTAAATCAGCCGCCAAATGCGACCCGCCCATACCGGCGACGATGAATTTTTTATACCCGCTCAATTTCTCGACGTTCTCAACCTGCGGTTCCCAAGCGAATTGCTTACTAAAATTTTTTATGTCGTCGTAGATCATGGCTGCGGTTCAGATAAATTATAACAAAACTATGCGAATCAGAAAACCGTTTTTCTTTTTCCAGAAGCTTTCAAAACTTTTTCTTTCGCGATTTCCATTGCCACTTCGCGCGGATTTCTTTTGTCGGCCAGGCTCTTTTTCATCACTTTGCGAGTCGCTTTCGTCACTTTCTCTTCCACCAACTCAAACATTTTTTCCGGCGAATAGCCTATATATTCAGCGTAGGAAGATATCACGCCGCCAGCGTTAGCGACGAAATCAGGTACGATAATAATCCCCTTCCTGAACAATTCGTCTTCAATATTTTCACGCATTGGAATATTCGCGCCTTCAACTATGATTTTCGCCCTTATCTTGTCTTTGTTTTTCTCGTTTATAACATCGGTCACGGCCGCCGGTATCAGAATATCCACAGGTAGGGCGAACATTTCATCGCTCGTCAGTTTTTTCGCCTGTCCCGAGCCTTGTCGAGGGACGCCCTGATAATCGGCCACGGATTTTTTCCTTGCTTTCAGGTCATGTAGAACTTTTTCATCCAATCCAGATTCCAAATACGCCGCGCCGCGGCTGTCGGATACCGCCACTATTCTCGCACCCATTTCCTTCAAGTACTTGAACGCAAAACTGCCGACATTGCCGAAACCTTCAATGGCGACGGTCGCTTGCCCTGAGCCTGTCGAATGGGCGCCTTTCATATTCACGCCCGCGAGTTCCGCGGCTATCTTCACCGAGTGCGCGACGCCAAAGCCGGTGCTGCCGAGTTCGTGGGGTAAGCCGCAACTCCTCGTCTCTCCTCCGCCGGTCACAACGCAAAAATTGGCCGGCTTTCCAGTTGCGGCACGCCTGTCACCCACCGCTTCGGCGAACCATTGCATTTCACGCTCGCCGGAATTGACGTCAGGTCCGGCAATATATTTTGACGGGATCAACGGTTTCAACGCACGCGCGAAACTCTGCACATGAAGCTTTTTTTCTTCATCCGATTTCCACTTCGCGACCAGTCCCGCCTTTGCTCCGCCGAAGGGAATATCGGCAAGCGCGTTTTTCCACGTCATCGTTCTAGCGAGACGCCGCACTTCATCAATCGTAACGTTCGGCGTCATGCGAATGCCGCCTTTTCCCGGTCCGAGTGCGGTGTTGTCAATGACCAAAAAGCCCTCCATACCAACCTCCGCATCGTACACATGAATCAAATACTCCGGCCCAAATTCGTCGTTTTTGCCCAAATTGGCGCTCATTTGGTTAATTATATACCAAACCTAATTCGCCCGAAACCCTACCGAAACCGTGTTTATACATCAATTTATGTGCACCTTTTGTAAACTTTACGCCGTATATATGTTAAAATCTAATAAGAAAACATGGCAGAGACCAAGAAGTCAAGAACGGTCAAGAAGAGGGTTGCGACAAGATCAAAGCGAAAGTCCCGAGTTTCCTCTGCGGCGAAGAGAACAAAAAAAACGGCTGGACGCCGACGTGTTTTGCCGCGCAAACATATTGAACATATCCTGGAGAGATTCCCCGGCAATCCGATCATTCAGCCAAACGCCGAGAACCAGTGGGAAAGCAAAGCGACCTTCAACCCGGCGGCTCTCCACGACAAAGGAAAAATCCACATCGTCTACAGAGCGATAGGCGACAATGACGTGTCCGTCCTGGGCTACGCCACAAGCACCGACGGCACGAACATAGAAGAAAGATTGCCTCATCCAATTTACGCCAAAAAAGTGAGCGCCGCGGACAATTCGGAGCGGTGTCTTCGGGATTTACAATCGCCGATCTTTTACATTTCGGGGGGCGGCTGGAACGGCGGCTGCGAAGATCCGCGCCTCACGCGCATAGGTGACACCGTCTATATGCTCTACACGGCTTTTGACGGCTGGGGGTCGCTCCGAATAGCGCTGACCTCAATAAAGACGAATGACTTCCGCAACAGAATTTGGAAATGGAAAGAACCGGTCCTGATTTCCCCGCCCGGAGAAATACACAAGAACTGGGTGATTTTCCCGGAGAAAATAAACGGCAAGTTCGCCATCCTGCACAGCATATCGCCGAAAATCATGATTGACTATTTTGACGGTTTGGACGACTTAGATAACGGGATTTTCATTCGCAGCCGTTACGGCGGGGAAATGCGAAAAAATAAATGGGACAGCCACCCGCGAGGAGCCGGTCCCCGCCGATAAAAACGGGATATGGCTGGCTTCTCCTCTATCACGCGATAGACCATAAAGACCCCGGCAAATACAAGCTTGGGGCTATGATTTTAGACCTCAAAGATCCGACAAAAATCCTTTATCGCTCGAAAAAACCGGTTTTGGAACCGGATGAATATTATGAAAACGAAGGGTTCAAAGCCGGCGTGATATATTCCTGCGGCGCAGTCGTCGTCAACGGCCGGCTTATCGTTTACTACGGCGGAGCCGACTCGGTAAGCTGCGTGGCCACCGCCAAACTTGACGAATTCCTGAAAGGGCTCATTTCCGACAAAGAACCGAAACTTACGCGCCTGCAGCGATTAAAAAGCTAAGACCCCGCTTAATTTGTGCCTTCTCTAATTCCAAGATGTTCGTCTTCAAACGTTCGGAGGAAAATCCGATATTAATACCGCAAACCGAAAATTTATGGGAAGCTGAGGCAACCTTCAACGGTTGCCCTGTTCCCGACGGGAAAAAAACTCATCTCCTCTACCGGGCGGTTTCCTCGGGGCAAATAGTGGACGGAAAAGAAATCAAAATATCTTCCATCGGCTGCGCCCTGTCCGATGACGGCGTGCATTTCAAAAACCGCAGGCAGTTTATCAAGCCGGAATACGAATGGGAACGCTTCGGCTGCGAAATCTGCGCGTGACCAAGCTCGGCGACAAATATTATATTTTCTACACAGCACTTTCCCAGTATCCCTTCAGGGCGGATGGGATAAAGATAGGCGTAGCGATAACGAAGGACTTCAAGAAAATAGACGCGAAGTACCCGGTGACAACTTTCAATTCAAAAGCGATGGCGCTTTTCCCCGAAAAAATCGGCGGGAAGATCACGGCGGTGCTCACAGTGAACACCGATAAGCCACCGGCCAGAATTTGCCTTGCGCAATTCGACAGAGAAGAACAAATCTGGTCCAGCGAATACTGGGAAGAATGGTATGGTAAGCTTGATTACCATGTATTGCCGCTCGCGCGGAAGTCAACCGACCACACCGAAGTCGGCGCGCCGCCCATTAAAACCAAATATGGATGGCTTCTGATTCTACCATATATTTCCAACTATTTCTTGCCGCCGCCCATATTCGGCATAGAGGCGGCGCTTCTGGACCTGAAAAATCCGAGAAACATAATTGCCGCAACGACCAGCGCGCTGCTCTACTCGCGCGAAGAATACGAGAAATTCGGGAACGTGCCCAATGTCATCTTTCCGTCGGGAGCTCTTGTCAGTCACGGCAATCTCAACTTATATTATGGCGCGGCGGACACAACTTGCGCTTTAGCCACCGGAAAATTAAACGAGCTGCTGGAAGACCTGCGCTCGAAGCGGCCGCGCGCGGCGCGGCTCAAACGCTTTGCCGGCAACCCGATAATCAAACCGAAACCGGAAAGCGCGTGGCAGTCAAAAGCAACTTTCAATCCCGGAGCCATATACGCCGGTGACAAAATACACCTTCTCTACAGAGCCATGGACAAAGACAACACTTCAACCTTCGGATACGCGGCAAGTTCGGATGGTTACACGATGGATTACCGGCTGCCGCAACCGGTTTACACGCCGCAAGCCGATTTTGAAAAAAAACTGGTTCCCGGAGCGAATTCCGGCTGCGAAGACCCGCGACTCACGCTCATCGATAAAACGATCTATGTGTGTTACACCGCTTTTGACGGCAAAAATCCATGGCGTATAGCTCTGACCTCCATATCGTTGGACGATTTCCTGAGCAGGCGCTGGAACTGGAAACGCCCGGTTCTCATTTCTCCGCCGGGAATTGACGACAAAGACGCCGTTCTATTTCCCAAAAAAATTGGCGGCAAATATGTGTTTCTGCACCGCCTTGGCGCGGACATCTGGATAGATTTTGTTGACTCACTGGAATTTGACGGCAAGAGATGGCTGCAGGGGAAAATAATATTGACGCCGCAATCCGGACCACAGGCCTCAAAAAAAATAGGCACCGGCGGGCCGCCCATAGAAACAAAGTATGGCTGGCTTCTCATATACCACGGCATATCCAGAGATGAGGACAATCATTACCACCTCCGCGCCGCTCTTTTAGATAAAAAGGATCCTGCCAAGATTATCGCGAGGACCCACGAACCCATTCTGGAAACCACGGAATATTATGAAAAAGGCGGTAATGTGAACAACGTTGTCTTCACCTGCGGTTCCGTCGTCGTCAACAACACTCTTTTTGTCTATTACGGCGGCGCGGATACGGTCGTCGGCGTCGCCACGGCGAATTTTGATGATTTTATGAAAAAATTATCCCGCGAGAAATATGCTTAGGGCCGGTTCCCCCAACCTACCTTGTTTCAAAATCAGTGAAGTTCTTAACTTCGTCACCGAACTCTTTTTCTAATCTTTCCACGTTGGCAAGCGCCGGTCCTTTGCGGCACCATCCCAAAAATTTCTCCAGTATCTTTTTCCTCGCCTTCGGCTTCAATATAAACCGAGCCGTCGGCCTCGTTGCGCACAAATCCTTTTACGCCAAGTTTGTCGGCCGTAAGTTTCGCCTCAAAACGGAAGTTGACACCCTGCACATCGCCATAGATTTTGATTATCAGATTTTTCATTTCAAAGTTGATGTCGCCGGTGCTCCGAAAAACGGACAGGAGCCCCACAATCCCTTTTTGGCTTCGCGCGCTTCCTTCTCCGCAGTCACGAACTCTGCCGCATATTTTACATCCGGCGGAAAAGTTAACGCCGCCGCGTATCCTTCTTTGACCAATTCCAAATTAACGAAAGTGTCGTCTTGAAGGTAAACGTATCGCAGAAGCCGGCCATATTCGTCGCGTTCGCTCACATCTTTTACCAAGCGAACCGACCTTCCTTCCACCAATTCCTTGTTTCGCCGCGACGCCTCGGCTCCAAAACATTCAACTGGCTTCCGAGGGTCAACGGTTTCCGGCGCGTCCATGCCGATGTAACGAACACGCTCGCCGCCCGCGAGTTCAATTGTGTCGCCGTCAATCACGCGGGTAACCAAAGATAATGTTTGTTGACCGACTGCCGGCTCGGCAATTGAAACCGTGCTGCTCGCGCCCGATACAAAAACAGCGGATTGCGGCGCGCTCTTTGGCGATAAGAACCTTCCGGCAAAGAACCCGGCGATCGCCACGCCCGCGAACAACAGAAAAAATGGAACGCGCTTCATCTACCAGATTGTAAGCGATTCAAACCACATTTCAAGTTTCCGCCAACCTTTTTACAAAGAAGGGTCTCGTGGCGAACAGAGAGCTATTGTGGGATTGAATGGGCCGGCGCGAGGGACGGAGAATATTTTTCTCGTAACTTCTGCCCAGATTTTACGTTTTCTCTGTTATAGAAATATTGCAAGCGACCATGGAGGTAAAAATTAAAAGTCGAGCCTCCTAAAGTCGTTGAGATAAACCGCCGAAAGGCAAAAATATCTCATCGGTTGTATGTCTACACAATTATTTGGTCCGGAATTTGCCGCCGCCTTTATGAAGGCTACTTGGGATGGTGTGCGGCTTGGTTTCGGTCTCGTTTGGCAAATCTTCGCTGCCGCCTGGCCGCTATGGCTAATCCTTATCGTCGTCACTGCCGTTGCTTATCGTCTTAGGTAATTATTGAGCTTGGCACTATGCGAACTTGTCGAAAAAAGGTCGGGGAAAAATCTTGTTCGTGATAGACGATAATGAAATCTCTTGAGCGAAATTAGCCGCCAACGAAAATAAAAAACTGTTGGCGGCTTTTCGTTTTTATAAGGCGGGGAGGCGCGCTTTATTCTTTGGGAAAAGATTCCTTCACGATAATGTCGTTCTTCTCGTATGGCCCAGAACTGGGCGGCTCAATTTCATTGCAGAGCTTAGTCTTGCCATGATTATTATACAAACCAAACTCTATATCCAATCTATTGTTCTCATCTGAAACCTTGGCGTATCTATAATATGGCGACCTGCCACTTTTAAAAACCTTGTCTTTTATGCACTTATTGTTTTTATAATGATCTGATAATCTGTCCTTTATTAAGTCCTGACCGACATAAACAGGGAATCTCTTGTCTGTTTCTAGATTGCGGTAGCCAATCAAATAAACTCCATCAAAATTTAGATTGGCAAAATTGTCATCATTAAATTTTTTTGGACCAGACCAAGTAACGGTGAACTCCATCTTATTTTTTACTCTCTATCATTTCTTCGACCTTTAGCTTGGCTTCTTCTAATAATTCTTTTGCTTTTTTGCGGGCGGCGTGAGATTCGCGAATAAGTTCGGCGATTTTTTGCTGGGTTGGTTTGGGCAAAATTGGAATTACAATATTCTCAACATCTTGATCGGTAATAGTTGGATAAGATGTGCCCGTTGTTGGTTTTTCCATTTGCAACTTACCGATGACGGACCGCAAAACAACCTGTAGATATTCGCGCGTCGGAGACGGGACTTCAAAAACCGAGAAGGCGCCACTCGCAACAAAGTTTTTGCTCCAGCTATCGGGCACGATTGCGATGGCACCACGAGTGGGTCGAACTTTTGAAATCAACAGCTCGCCCCCGACAATTTTAATCTTGGCATTTGCGGGCAACTCTTTACCCAAGATCAAGTTACTAGAAATTGCTCCGTTTCCAACGTTAACGTCGCTAATCTCGATATATTCGTATTGGACATCGGGCGCAAGCCCTGCCCGCCTTGCTGTTCGCTTAGCAATTTTGCCAAGAGGTTTTACATTTTCCCCCAAGAGTTTTATTAACTTTTGATACTTCGGCTGGAAAAATTCGGCGTCAATGCGATTCGCTTTTTTTGCTTCGGACAAATTAACCACGCTCCATAATTCATTTTCCGATTCAAAATTCTTAAGCCCCAATTCTTCCAAAAGTAAATTTTCTGCTTGAGAGTATAGGGCATTTGCTTGATCCAAAGTGTTCTTGGCCCCAATCACCACATTGTTGATATCTTTGACGAATGCTTCTGATGGAATCGGATAAATCAAATCATAAACATCCTGGACATTTAATTTGGGTTGAGCGTTCCCGCTAATTCTCCTCATAATCTGAGCAAAACCAAACCTAGAATTTAGAAAGGTTAACAGAAATATTTTTTGCTCCGGCATCACTTTCGAGTTTTTGAACTTGATACCGATGTTATTCTCACTTATATTACAAACTTCAAATTCTTCTGGCACGGCAGATACAATACCAATCGTGTTGCCAACTTTAGACATTATCAAGTCGAAGGGAGAAAGCTGAGATTGCTTTAGTCGGTCATTGTCCTTTTTTGAAATATATATGAGCTCGGTTTTATCAAGAAAAAAGTTTTGCAAATCAGAAATTCTCAAAAAAGGAATACCACTACTTACATAGGCACTACTTTTTAACGAGGAGCCGAAAGGGCCACTAACAACAACAGCGCTTTCTTTTAAGGTTTGTGTTCCGCCAGAAAATGATTTTATTTCGTTTATTAATTTCAAATACTCCGGCTGATAATATTCCGCATCCAGCCGGTACGCACCCTCCAGTTGAGATTTTTGGATGATAGAATAACTAACCATTTATTTTCTATTCTCTTTTTTGAATTTAACCAGCTTGGCCATTATTGAATCATTTAAAACTATAGCTTTTTCAATAAATCTTTCGCAAAGCCTTATCTCTTTTCGCATTGTTTCCAGCCACGTCTTTTTGGTTAAAGATTTTTTTGATATTGGCCTAAAACTCCTGTCATAACCAGAAACAGCGGTGTCATAATAAATACGGTGAGTTAACATCTTTCGCTTTACTAATATCTCATGCATAACTTTGTCTTCGTTGAATTTCTCTAGATCTTTTTTAACCGAAGATTTTCTGACCATAGAATCTTCAGTAAGTTTATTGAATAAAGAAGCTTTTTCTGAAAATTGCAGATCAAGAGAGGCGTTTATAAGTTGGCAAATTTTTTCCCTATACGAAAACGCTCTCAACCAAAAATTTTCCAGGTGGTAGCCCAGGGATTCAAAATCAGTTTCCTGATGAATCGGTGATAGCCAGCCCTTGCCTGTCATAATTATTTTCGCAGTCCTTTCACAAAGCAGGTACGTCCTGGCTGCCCTACTATAAACGTCAATCAAATCGGATATTTCTTGACGGACCTCATTGTGATAGGCTTTCGCTTTCTTGGGAAACAATCGCCTATCAAAATCAAAAAATGGTTGCCCTTTTGTTTTTTTCATTATTTTTTATCTCAAAAATCGAATTTTTGTTCCTTGGTAAATTTCACGAATGCCTCGGCGATTTCGTCCAAGTCGTGGTCAAGCACCTTACGGCCTTTAGAGCCGTGCACATAACTACCGTTCGCGTCTTTTTTATAAATATAGTCACCAGAATTATCTTTGCTACCTTTTTTAGAGACCGCCATGAAAATTGGATAATCCTTTTGCGGTTTGCCAGTGTCGCCGCCCCATTTTTGTAAAAAGAGCACGCTTGTTTTTGTGCCGGTATGCGGCTTGAACGTGTTACCGTGAAGCCCGACGACGGCAAGAATACGCGCTTTTTCAAAAAGCCACTCACGGATATATTCCATGTTGGTGTTGTTAAGCACGCCTTGCGGCAGAACGATTGCCAAGCGGCCGCCGGGACGGAGCATGTCCAATGCGCGTTCAATAAATAAAATGTGTCGCTCAACGTTATTGCGAAGCTTACCTCCTTCTTTTTTTGCCAGTTCGTACTGGCGCAGAAGTCCCTGCTCCGGATTTTCTCCGGCGAAGGGCGGATTCGTGAGCAATATATCAAAATTCAAATGCCGATAGGTCAGATGATTTTCCTTGTCGCTTTCGCTATTATCCAAGGTTTGCAACAGAGGTTTAAGCGCCACGCGTGCTTCTTCCGCCTCCGGACCAGTCCACTCCCGCGAATCCAACGAATCACGTTTGAAAATATGGTGCTTGCCATCGCCAGCGATAAGCATTAATGCCTGCGATATCCGGCGCATGTTGTCGTCAAAGTCAATGCCAAAAAGATATTTTGCGGCGTAGGATTTTTTCGCCGCTTCGGTTTTTGAAAAATTGTCCCAGACATGATACATCGCGTGAAGGAGGAATCCGCCAGAGCCGCATGCCGGATCTACCACGTATTCGTTTTCTTTCGGGCTGAGCATCTTTACGCACATTTTAATGACATGCCGCGGCGTGAAATACTGCCCCTTTTTTCCCTTAGAAACTTCGGTGATGAGATGCTCAAACGCTCCATCCACAATCTCGTATTCGCCCTGCCCAAGCTCAAATAAGCGAATATTTTCCACGAACGGCACGCAGATGTTAAGGCGTGCGGCGGTAAGCTTGATTTTATCCGATGGTTCGAATGTGTCGGGCCACTCCTTGACCGCTTCCTTAAAAAGCCCGTTTACAACCTCGTAGGTTTTTTCGGCGTCTTTATATCTTCTAAACAACACCTCCCTACTTTCCCTTTCTCGGATAGCCATTTGCTCATCGTAGAGCTTGGCGTAAATAAGCTTGAAGATTCTCTTCAAAAACATTACCGCCGGAGCCGGCAAGCGCTAATTCTTCTATACGCTTGACGACTTTTATGAAGTCAAACTTCGGGGTCAAATCGCTCCACGTTTTCTTAATTTCAAACAAATCGTCCACTGTTTGATCGGCCGTTGGAATCTCGCTCAATGATTCATATTCTTTCGGATAGGGACGATATAAAATTACTTTATCCGTGCCGTTAGACCAGATGCCGATCTCCGACCCCTCCGCGCTCAAATACGCTTTTAATTGTTCCTGCCCTTTCTTTTCGCTGGGCGCCTTAACTTCGACAATAATGTACGGTGTGATTTTATCTTTCTTGTAAACAACGATGTCCGCGGCCTTTGCGTGAATTTCTCGTCCAAAGTGGATGCTTTTTTCTGTTTCCATTCGCTCAAACGGATATTTGTAGTTGGTGTGAAGTTTATATAACCAGAGTTGGCGGACGATTTCCTCCGGCCTGCCTGCGTTTTTCTTGGCATCAAAAACTAAACGTTTTTTACCGCTTTTCAGGTCGGCGATGAAAAAACGGCTTGGTTCGTCTTCGGTAATTTCGAGCGCCGCGTTAAATTCTACGCCCTCAAACTCTTTGAGACCGTAGAGCAGCTCGGTATCCTTAAAAATCTTTCCAATTATTTCCTCTGCTTTGTTTTGTTTTTTGGTGGGCATATTATCTTATCGGTTGCCAATAGTTATTTTTAAGCACCGAGATAATTTTTCCTTTGAGTTCCATCTCGTGGGTAAAAGGAATCAGCTCGTACTTTGGGTTTTCGGGCTTAAGGTACACGTATGGCGGTTTGTCGTCGGACATGAATCGCTTTATCGTGCCCTCGTCGCCGATTTGGGCATAGACTATTTCACCGGATACGAATTCTTTTTTTGTTTGAACTAGCACGGCGTCGCCGTCGTCAATACCCGCGTTTATCATCGAATCGCCGGAGACTTTGAGCATAAACACCTCTTCCGCCAATCTGGAAATCTCTTGAGAAACTGGCTGCCATTCACCGGAAATTTCTATCGACTGAATCGGAGCCCCGGCGCTTGTTATGCCAAGAAAGGCCGCGAGGGGCGGTCTACCGAGCATCTCATACCCCAAAGGCAATATGGCTAATCCTCTAGCAGCTCCTTCTTTTCTTTGTATTATTTTATTTTTCTCAAGCTTATTGAGAAGATCTAAAACTGATTGATTTGAGGAAACGCCTAGACTTTCTCGCATTTCATCAAAAGTCGGTGGATGGCCATCGCTCTTAATATATGAGTAAATAACCTCTAAAAGCTGCTTTTGTCTTGGTGTTGTTATATTTTTCATCACTTACATTATACCCGACTATATATTCAGTTACAATGCGGGTTTATGCACAACCCCTTTTTGGCTGTTTTTTCCAGTAACTCCCACTTTTCCGCGGATTTTTCCGGAGTAGTAGAAACTCGACAGGCTGGCGCTGGAAGAAAAAGTCGAGTTTCACCACCCCGCATAGCACCCTAGCGCACCCTTACCGCACCTTTGCGCAAAATTTTCAGATGCCCGTCATTAATCGCCACGAGCGTTGAGGGTTCGGAAACGCACCGGCCGGTGTCAATATAAAAATCCACCTTGTCTCCGAAATAGCGCCGTGCTTCGCGAACCGTCCGCGCCGGCTTCTCACCTTCCCAATTGGCACTCGGAGCCACAAGTGGCCCGACATTAACCAATAGTCGTCTTAGCCAATAGGGCTTAGGCAGACGGAATGCCAGAGTTTTAGTCCCGCGATGAAGGTATTTAAATTTTTTAATTTTTAATTTTGAATTTCCAATTTTCAATATCACGCTTACCTTGTTGGGCCAAACCCGATTCAAAATTTTCCTCTCTTTAGCTCCGATTTTCACGCCGAATTTTTTTGGGTCGGCCAGCGAAGCGATAAGAACGATCATCGGCTTCCGCGGATTCCGCCGCCTCAACTTGTAAATCCTTTCAACCGTTTTCTTGTTCAAGGCCGAGCCGACGATGCCATAAATGGTGTCGGTAGGCAAAATTCCCACGCCGCCGGCAAGCAGTATATCTTTTGTTTTTTTATCTTTATCTAATGAACGGCTGATCTTGGGCATATTAGCTCTTGACCCGCAAAATTGCGGTTTGCTTGAAATTATCGTACAATACAAAGATGCAAAACACAAAACAAACGATAACCATTGCGGTCGTTTTGATAGTGGTCGTCGCGGTTCTCTGGTGGGTGTTCGGGACACAGAACGGTGCCCAAAATACAGCCGCTCCGCCCGGAAACGGCTTGCCTACAGCCGGCGTTACCGTGGAAAGCTCGTCTACCGCCTCTTCTACGTCGCCGTCAGTACCAACGACGGCGACCCAACCGAAATCCCCGACTACAGCCGCACAACCCAAATCGTCAGCGTCAATTGCCATAATTCATCCCGCCTCCGGAGAAAAATTCGTCGTAGGCCAGAATAATCTCATCCAATGGAGCAAAGAGGGCGGGGTCAGCGGCAGTATCTACCTTGTGAACAGCGCCGACAAATCAACCGTTGGCTGGATAAATTCCGAAATTGCCGTACACCAGACATCGTATACTTGGGACACACGCGACGTTTTTTTGAGCCGTTCCAATCCGTCCAAGAAAGATATCGTCCCGGGCACATATATAATAAAACTTCAGTTTGATTCCGCTCGTCTCGCCACGGTATCGAGCGCGCCCTTCCAGATAATTTATCCGAGCCAAGTGCAAACGCCGTCTTACGCAATCAGCATCAAAAACTTCACATTTTCGCCGGACAATATCACCGTAACCAAGGGAACGCTCCTCGTTTTCACGAACAACGACGCGGTTACCCACCGGATAATTCTGCAAGGATTCAGTCCCTTCACCGTCACGCCCGGCGCAACTTTAACCTTTGACACCTCGGTTCTCGCGCCGAGCCCCTACAGTTTTTACTCCGACGTTTACTCCACGATGCGGCTCACGGTTACGGTGCAGTAAATTATTTTCGTAAAAGTGAAATTACTGAAGAGGGTTGATTCGCTGGAAGTCAAACGCTGTTTTGTCGTATCGCAATACGGAAGGGGCAGGAAAGATAAAAGGGACATACCGACGTTCACCAAGCGAGCGTTCGCAAGAAGACTGAGTCGGGCGAAAAATTGGGCCAAAAAACTTTCCCAAAAACAACTGGATCGCATCATCGCCTCCGATTGGAAGCGCCGCCTCCGCGCTTACGATAGCGCCAGCTGGTGGCTAGGACAAGTAAATATAAACGAAGTCGGAGTATGGAGACGTGCCGGCGGCCTGCCGCTCTCCTGGACTAATTGCTCGCTTCAAGAAACGGCGAAAAAAGTCGCGAAAGCCCTTCCGGCTGGAGGCCGCTCAAGCGCCTTAAAAACGATACCAAAAATTTTGAAAACCTCAATTGGCTTCGTGCAAAAAGAAAAATTACTGTTTCCGATCGTTTTTCAGGGTGGCACTGGCACGCGAGGCAGAAAGGGGTTGAAAAAAATGCGCGGCGACATTGATAACGGCTGCATGAGGGCTATCGCGCTCGCTATGACGGGCAAAAAATCTTTTAAGGCGTATATCGGTGTCAAGCTTCAACCTCACAACTAAAATCTGTCCCCGATAAACGCTCTGCCGCGCAGTTTTTTGTGATAGCTTATCGCAAAGCGGTGGGCTTCGTTCCTGACTCTTACGAGCGTGTTTTTGCTTACGCCGCGCGGGATTTCGCCGATTATGTCGTTGCGCTTGCGCTCTGGGCCCTTGGCGATGCCAACTATAGGAATTTTCAGTCCGAATTCCGCGAGCACGCTCTTCGCGGCGTTCACCTGTCCCCTGCCGCCGTCAATTAAAATCAAGGCGGGCAATGGCCAATTATTATGGAAGCGCCGGCGCAAAATTTCTTTGAGCATGCCAACATCGTCGGATTGAGTTATGGTTCTGATTCTGAATTTACGGTATTCGTTACTGTCGGGTTCATTTCTGCTGAACACAACCATAGAGCCGACGGCCGAAGTGCCGGAGATATTGGAGATGTCATAACCCTCGACTCTCGTGGGTGGTAGGTGGCGAGTAGTAGGTAGTAGGTCGGAATCAGAGATCAGGGCAACGTCGCGGATGTGCTGCAACGCGAAAATCTGGCGACGGAATTTTTCGGCTTTTTCAAATTCAAGGTTTTTGCTTGCGGCGGTCATCTCTTTTTCCAGATTCCGCAGAATCTGTTTTTTCTTGCCCCCGAACAACAATTTGAGATTTCTGATGTTTTTCATATAATCCCCGCGGCTTATCGCGCCGATGCACGTGCCAGGGCAAAGCCCCAGTTCGTATTCAAAACATGGACGCCTGCGGCTCAACCAACCCGAAGCAACAAATTTATCCGAATGCTCCGAATTTTTATTTGTAGATTCGGATGTAATCCGTAGTTTCGGATCGCACGCATCGGCATGAGTGCTCCACGGAAAAATCCGCCGCAGGATTCGTAACGCCTCGCGGATGCTTGACGCCGAAGTAAACGGACCATACTGCTTCGCCGCTGACTTACGCGGACTAGACGCAGACTTAACTTCTCGTCCACGGACGAGCAGCACACGCGGGAATTTTTCTTTTGTAATTTCCACGTACAAAAAACTTTTATCATCCCGTTCGCGCACATTGAAGGGCGGCGAGTATTTTCTTATAAGCTCCGCCTCCAAAATCAACGCTTCAAGCGCCGTATCGGTTTTTCTATGGTCAATTTTTTTGATTTTTCCGACCAATGTTTCAATGCGCGTGTCGTGCGCCCGCATGAAATAACTTGAAACCCGCCGGCGCAAATTTCCAGCCTTGCCGACATAGAGAATATGGCCGCCTCCGTCCCTGAACAAATAAACGCCCGGCTCGTCGGGCAGGTTTTTATACGAATTATCCATTAATTTATTTTAATCCTCTTTCTCGCTGTGAAACAGGAAATCCAGAAACTTTTCGCCAAACGTCTTGGGAAGTTCAGGGTAACCGGTCGCCCTCCTTATCTCGCGCAGATGCAGTCTTGTCTCTTCGGCCCCGATGCCGATGATCTCCCGCGCGCTGCCGAAGCTGAAGGTGCCAAAACCAAAGATCTGCGGCTTAATGACCACGTCCGCCTGCTTCAGTATGTTCTTGGCGAGCTGATACTCAACGATGCCCAGCGAGCTTGAGATAGCGGCATACATGCTTTTTGTATCTATCGCCTCGTCCGGCGAATCAGCCCATCGCGAAGAAACGTCAACGGCTATAACATATTCAGCACCCATTTCCCTCACAATGTCCGCCGGCACCGGATTCACGAGGCCGCCATCCATCAGTAATTTGCCGCCGGCTTCAACTGGACTGAAAATCAACGGCAGGGCGATGCTCGCATCCACGGCATCCATCAACTTACCGCTCTTCAAGATCACCTCATCCCCATTTCTCGCGTCAGTGGCCACGGCCACGAAAGGAACTTTACAATCCTTAAAACTAAGGTTATGGAATGACGATTTCAGCAAGTGGCTCACGGAATCGCCCTTAAAGAGCGCGCCTTTTTTATGCCTCAGCATCTCCGTAACCGGGAAAATCTCGCGTGGCTTGATCTTTAAAAACAAATCTTCCAGAAATTCTATGTCTTCCGTGGCTGCGTACCAGGCGCCAACGAGCGCGCCCATGCTGGTTCCCGCAATAAAATCAATGGAGATGCCGGCGTTTTTTAAAACCTTAATAACGCCGATGTGCGCCAGACCCTTGGCTCCGCCGCCGCCGAGAGCGAGCCCCGTAGTGAGCCGAGCACCTCTTTTTTCTTTGCGCACCCGCGACAAGTTCATGATTTTTTTATAGGAATACGCACGACACAAATTCCAAATAGAACAAAACTGGCCAGTGCTCGGTCTACTACGGGGCGAGACCGATTTTTTTCGTTTTGGGTGCTTTGGCCATGCCGACCGATGTTCAATCGCCCAGAAGCACGTATACCGCGCATTTGCCAATCATGGGAAGCACGCCGCCTTCAATCTCCTCATCAACCTTATCCAGGGGAACGCTCACGCTGCCGCCGGCGGAAAATAAATGGTCGCCCACGATATAAGCAGTCTTATGCCCGTCTCTGTCGTAAATGAAATTTCCCGCAAAGTAGCCGAGTTTTTTGTCGTCGTGGGCGCGGATGTGGCTTCCATCAATCCAGCCGACTTTTTCCCCGCCCCGCCAGATATCCCTGCCAACTATTTTAAGCATGTCTTTTATGATTATTATAACAAAATCCTTTTAGAAAACAAGGCCGCGGTAAAATACTCCGCGGCCTGCGCATTTCGCGCGCTAAGACGTTTCAAGCCGGTTCTGGTCGTCAACAAGCGCGAGAAGAACTTTGTTGAGGCTTTTGCTAATGCCACGCTTGTTTTCACTCTCAACAACCCTTTCAATCTCGGCGCGATTTACGAGAACGATCCTCTTTACCCTATTCATCAAGAAAAATACAGCAAATGCCATGCCAAATCTGAATCTTGAATCTTCAGAACCGATAACCGGCAAAATGTGGACTTCATCCGACCGGGCTATGTCGCCCAACTCATTCATGTAATTCTGCAAGCCAACCGGATCGTCCTGTTTCATGTCGCGCGCTGGCCAATAAACCTCATGACCGTCGCGTTCCAATTCATCAACGTGCTCCCTTGCGGCTGTATGTTCGAGACCTCTATCACAAATCAGAAAGATTTTTTTCTTTCTTTTCTCGTTTTTCATAAGCTCCCAGCGGTAACTTTAAAACGGCTGAATATAATATAGGTTACCGCGGGAATTTTTGCAAATAAACAAAAGCGTTTCCCTACGCTATACCAGCACCTTCCTCAAATATTGCCCGGTAAATCCCCACACCTAACAGCGAGCAGGTTTTACTCTGTTACTCGCCATTAGGTGTGGGGATAAAACTTCCCATCATTAAACCAATACCTTCCTAAGATACTGTCCGGTGAAGCTCCCTGCCCTGCGGCTGATTTGCTCCGGCGTGCCTAGGGCGACAATCTTGCCGCCCTTCTCGCCGCCTTCGGGACCGAGATCAACCACCCAGTCGGCGCATTTAATAACGTCCAAGTTATGTTCAATCACAACGACCGTGTTGCCGCGGTCAACAAGCTTTTGCAGAACCAAAAGCAGTTTATCCACGTCGTCAAAATGTAGGCCGGTCGTCGGCTCGTCCAAAAGATAAAGGGTGCGGCGCGTGTCACGTTTACCGAGCTCCGCCGACAAGTTTCATCCGCTGTGCCTCGCCGCCGGACAATGTCGTTGCCGACTGGCCAAGCGTCAAGATAGTCCCAAGCCGACCTCTTCCAAAATCAAGAGCTTGTCGTGGAGCCACGGGATATCATTGAAGAAATCCACCGCTTCTTCAATCGTCATCTTTAAAATGTCATAAATATTTTTCCCTTTATATTCACACTTCCAGCGTTTCGCGGTCAAACGTTTTCCCTTGCAAACATCGCAGGTGACGATAGACCGTCGGCAGGAAATGCATTTCAATCGCAATCGTGCCGTGCCCTTCGCAATTTTCACACCGCCCGCCCGGCACGTTGAAACTGAACCGGCCCGGTTTATATCCGCGGACTCGAGCATCCTCCGTGGCCGCAAAAGATCGCGGATATAAGTCCACGCGCCTACATAAGTCGCGGGATTTGAACGCGGCGTCCTGCCGATCGGCGACTGGTCAATGTTGATAACACGATTAACATATTCCACGCCCGAGATCGCTTTTATGCCACCCGCTTTGTAATTGCGCGTGATAAAATTTATCGGCCAGATTTTTATAAAGCACGTCGTATACCAAGCTGATTTACCCGAACCGGAAACGCCGGTGACCGCCGTAAAACGCCGGAGCGGGATATCCACGTCAATATTTTTCAGGTTATTCGCGCGTCGCGCCACGAATCTTCAGGAATTCATGCGCTTCGGAGATATTTCCGCTTCGCGTTTCTGGAACTTCAATGAATTTTTTGCCGCGAAGATATTGCAGCGTGAGCGAATCTTCTTCTTTATCCTTTATGATGTCTGGCAATCGGCCTGTCGGCTACGATTTTTCCGCCATGAATGCCCGCCCCCGGACCGATATCCACCAAATAATCCGATTCGCTGATTGTTTCCTCGTCGTGCTCAACGACGATGATCGTATTCCCCAAATCGCGCAGATTGTGCAGGGTCGCGATCAATTTGGCGTTGTCCCGCTGATGGAGACCGATTGTCGGCTCGTCCAAAATATAGAGCGTGCCTACGAGCCGCGAGCCGATCTGCGACGCCAAGCCGAATTCTCTGCGCCTCGCCGCCAGACAGCGTGCCCGCTTTCCTGTCAAGCGTCAGATAATCCAAACCGACGTCCATCATGAATTTCAGCCGGCTTTTGATCTCGCGAAGCGGTGCTTCGGCAACGGCCTTCCGCTTTCGCTTTTCAGACTTAAACCTCCGAAAAAATTCATAGTGCTTCGTCGATGGAGAAGCGCAGTGACGGAGTTAATATTTTTGTCGTTTACGAGTACGTTCAAGCTTTCTTCCTTGAGCCGCTTGCCTAGGCAGACCGGACAGATTTCCTCCGACCAAATATCCTTCGTTCCCAAACCGTGGCAGGCGGGACAAGCGCCGTACGGGCTATTGAACGAAAAAAGTCGCGGCTCAATTTCCGGGAAAGAAAAGCCGTCGTGCGGACAGGTGAATTGGGCGGAAAGCGAGACTTCCTTGTCGGTGATAACCGTAACGACGTCGTTGCCGTATTTGAGCGCCGATTCGATCGCTTCGGCAAGACGCAAACGATTATCCTTATCGCTGAAATCTATTTCCGCCGGCAACCGGTCGACGACAAGCTCAATCGTGTGCTGCTTATAGCGGCTGAGTTCAATGCGATCGCGCAGTGATTGAAATTTGCCATCTATGCGCACTTCGGAAAAACCGGCGTTCAGAAAATCGTAAAGCATTTGGTAATATTCCCCTTTCCTGCCACGCACGACCGGCGCCAAAATCACCAGATTTTTCCCTTCTTTGTCGTTTTTCGCGATATCGATCGCCACATCAACGATTTCCTCGTTCGTAAGTTTCTTGATTTCCCTGCCGCAGCGCGGGCAGAAAGGTTTGCCGACACGCGCGAAAAGAACACGGAGATAATCATAGATCTCGGTGATGGTTGCTACCGTGGAGCGTGGATTGGAGGAATGGCTTTTCTGGTCAATGGAAATCGCCGGCGAAAGTCCCTCAATCTCGTCCACGTCAGGTTTGTCCAGACGTCCCAAAAACTGCCGCGCGTAGGCGGAAAGCGACTCAATGTAGCGCCTTTGTCCTTCGGCGAAAATCGTGTCAAAGGCCAAACTGGACTTGCCGGACCCGAAAGACCGGTGAAAACTATCATTTTGTCGCGCGGGAGCTCAAGATTAATATTCTTAAGGTTGTGTTCCCGCGCACCTTTTATGATAATTTTGTCATGCATAGTAATGTAAATAAGAAAATTGCCCCCGTTCCCAGCTTGCAGGGGGGTCTATAGAGTCAAGTTTAATCTAATCTAATTGACCGAAAAAATCAAATTATCTATACTAAGGGCGGCACATTAGCAACAGAAAAGTGGATTACCACCGTGCCAAAGGAGGCAATTTATGGGTAAGAACGAAAAAAACACGGACGGATCTTGCGGATGGAGTTATCACAGAAAACTGGGTCAAATCGCAAAATTTATGAAAATTCTGGGTGTCCTGCTCCTTCTGACTCTGAGAACTATCCCCGCATGGGCAGCGCTCGGTCAGTACGAGTCGTCAGTAAGTGTGGACCAGCAGTATCTGCGCAGCGAGGACCGCGTCCAGAACTTCCAGGGTTACAAAATTCACCAGCTAACGACTGCGAACGGCACAATAATTCGAGAGTACGTCTCGCCGAAAGGTCTGGTCTTTGGAGTCGCCTGGCAGGCGCCCTTTATGCCCAACATGCAGCAGTTGTTGGGGTCATACGTTACGAACCTCCAGACAGCCTCGCGAACTCAGACCCAGGTCCGGCACCTCAGGGGACTGATCGTGAAAATGAATGATTTCGTGTTCGTCAGCGGCGGTCACATGCGGTTTTGGAAGGGAAGCGCCTACGTGCCCAGCCTAGTTCCCAACAACGTCTCCGTGGAGGTGGTGCGATGACTCTGGTAAATTGTTCGAAAGCAACATTAGCCTGCTTTCTTGCAGTAGTCACGGGACTGATCCTTTTGGATGGTTGCGGCAACAATAATAGCAACAGCAACATTATCAGTACACCTCCTCCGCCTACGAGTAATACAGCGCCAGTAACGGTCGGCTTTGGGGTCTTGGGACCGTCGGGTGGATATGTGAATGGGATTTGGACGACGGTGACCATCTGTGCACCCAGCAGTACCACCAATTGCCAGACGGTCAATGATGTACTCGTGGACACAGGTTCCTTCGGCCTACGCGTTCTCAACTCAGCGCTCACCACCGTTCCAGCGAGCTCGCTGGGAACGATTACGAGCAACGGCAGTCAGTTGCAGGAATGTGTCCAGTATGGGGACACAGCCTATACTTGGGGACCTGTGATGCTGGCGGATGTTGGGATTGAGGGAGAGAAGGCCTCCTCAATTCCTATTCAGGTCATTGGAGGCAATTCATTCGATGTCCCTGGTGCTTGCACCGCAATCCCAATTAACCCCGGTCTTCCAAATGCGGGCAACGACGATACCTTAGACGCGCTTGGCGCCAACGGGATCCTGGGTGTCGGCGGTTACGCATGGGACTGCGGCCCTACTGCGAGAACGTTGTTGCTGGTGACCCCTATTACCTTTGTCCCAGCGGCCAATGCGAGCAAGTCGGGGTTCCACTCCAGTATCAAGTCACAAGCCCGGTCGCAGCGTTTTCCTCGTCGGATAACAATGGAGTGTTAATCACCCTGACGTCCATTTCGGCGAGCGGAGCTGCCGATGGGACGGTTTCTGGCTCGTTGATTTTTGGAATCGGAACCCAAACTGACAACGCCCTCGCTGGTAGCGCCACGGTTTATGGGGTCGACGAGTACGGCAACATTCCAGAGATTACCTACAACGATTTCCAATACACCCCTCCCAACAACACGAACATCTTAGATACCGGATCGAATGCGATCTATTTTCTGGACGCCAACACCCTGGCCTCGGCTGGAATTATCGAGTGCGCGGATGCCCCGGGTTTCTATTGTCCAAACAATACTATTCCGTTCACTACAACCTTTTCGGGCGCGAACGGCACATCGGGGGCGATAACGTTCAGCATTGCGGATGCGAATATATTGTTCGCAAGCGGCAACGCGGCGTTCAACGACTTGGGAGGCGATGGTGGCACCAGCCCTTCTAATGATAGTTTGGACTTCGGATTGCCATTTTTCTTCGGTAAGAGCGTGTACGTCGGAATGATGCCGGGATTGTTCACGGGTGAGAGCGCTGCGCCAAGCGCCGCGACAAGCGCGACGTACGGATATTACGCGTTTTAGCACCTGCACCGGAATACCCTACTCGCTTCGGACTGACGGTAGAACAAGAAACTCTACTTTTCCGTTTCCGCCAAACCAAGCACGCAGACAACTGCGTGCTTTTTCTATTTCAAATACAGCGCAACCAAGCCGAATTTCTTGATTTTTTCGCGGTAGCTGGAATAACCGAAATAAATTTTTTCCGCGCCAGAGGTAGATTTAAGTAACGGAAATATTTTCCGATATGGAATGGCGCGGAGCATTGAGGCAATACTTCTGAAGTGTCTCACCCGCTTCACGCGCTTCACAATAACCGCCCCGCCGCAGACGATGCGCAGCACATCTCCTGCTTTGATATTTTTATATTTCTCGGTTGCCGCGCGCGTTTCAACGGTTTTAACGCCATTTTTAATCAAATTAAAATTCGTCTTGTCTTTCGCACGGAAGCGGAGCGTCAAAACTTTCCGTGGCGTGTACATTTAGCGTGAAAATTTCACCGGTATCCGCACCTCCCTGTCATTTTGCGGCAAACCGGAAGGATTGTCGTTATGGAGAACAAGCGTGCCGGCCTCGGTTGTCGGCGCGGTGAAGGTCAGTGTCGCCTTGAACGGCACGAAGTCGTTAGTCGTCCATTCCGATTGGGCCTGCGCCTGCGCGCGCGCAATTTCGTTGCCGTTGCCATCCAAAAGCCACACCGGAAAAACCGCTTCAAAGTACCAGCTGCCACGCGCCTCGCCGACGACTTCCAGCGGACTTTCCACAACACCACCGATGAGTAGCGAAGTAATCTTTATTGTGTCGGAGACATACAGCTGGCCATCCGATCTTTCAACAAGAGGATTGTACTTCAAGGCGAAGATCGCAGCCGCGACCACTATCAACAAGACGACAATGATGATTATGATCTTCTTCATATTATTATTTCTCCGCAGAATACCTCGCCGCTTTGCGGCGAGGATAAATGTGGCTAAGAAATAATAAACCCCTCCTCATTTGTGGCAAAAATTGCGCCATCGCAATATCAGAGCCGTAGGGCGACTTCGTCTTCGTATGGTGCATATGCATAGATTTTACAGCAAATGGGGAGGGGTGAATAACCGCTTGACCACAGGGCGTTGCGGATATCACACCGCTCTGCGGTGCGGTTATTCATTTGTGTTTCCGCATTGCGTTCCTCGCTCCGGAGATCTTCAGATATTTCCTGTAACGGAAACTGGACGGCGTGCGATATGCCGGTTTCCCTTGGCGATTCCCAACTTTGGCGTAATTTTTCATCCCGTTAGAAGCAGGTCACGGTCATACCGCTCCCGCATAAATTTGCTATTTTACCAAGTTTTATATAAAGCATCAGATAATCTCTTGCCGCAACGCGACCGCGGCTTCTAACGGGATTTTGCTTTCAAATGTTTAAAGAATTCTATTTGTTTTAGGCGTTTTTTCGCCTCATCCAGCGTTTTGTATGTTCCGAATTTCCGGCTGGTTGTTTCCGACAACACTACATATTTACCTTTAATTTTTTTAATCATTTATCTAATGATATGCTATCTCAAAAATTTTATCACGCGATTTGTGGCCGGAAACGATGGCCACGCGGGAGAGCGAAATATGCAAATATTCGGCGATTTTCTTTCTTATGGCATAGTTGGCGCGACCTTCGCGCGGCGGCTCTTTTACCGCCACGACAAAGTGTGCTTCATCAATTTTATGAATAAATTCTCCCCTTGCGCCTGGTTTTACTCTAACAGATATACGCATCCGCGCGTTTTACTTCGCTTTTGGCAGATAATTTCTTAACGTCCGAATCGTATTATCATAAGTCGAGCGGTCAATCGGGTACGGCGTGGCGTCCTTACCGCCGAAGGCGAAACTATAGCGCGCCGGGTCTTCGTAGGACGGCTTCGCTCCATAAATCATTTCCGCGACGAGAGCCAAAGCACGCACCGTTTTCGGACCGACTCCTTCCGTTGCCAGAAACTTTTCGTAATTTTCCGGTTTCCCATCGCAAAGCTGCCAAAATATTTTCTGGAGATATTTGCTCTTCGCGAAATCCTCCGTCACAACCGGATGGGAATAAAATTCCTTATTTTCCAGATTCAAAAGCGAAAGTTGTCTACCATTTATGTCCCGTAAGCGGGCCATCTGTGAAACAGGCGTGTAATATTTTTCCAGCAATAAAATATCTTTCATCAGCGTTTTCCAGCCCTGCGACAGCAGGTCCACGCTGACTTCGCGCGTTTTACCGCTTTTCGCGGCGGTAAGATTCAAAACCGACGGCATTTTGAGCTGGCTCATGATCCCGGAGTGCGGTTCGTTTATCAAATCTTTGGAACTTGCGGAATGCCAGTGGTAGCGCCGCGCCGTCTGATTATTTTGATTCATCCCCTGCTGCACGACAGTCCAGGCACCACCACGAGTGAAAATAAAACTGTGATGGTAAATCTGAAATCCGTCCTGGATGAGCGAACTGTCAACCTTGGCCGTCATCCGCGAATTATAGACCAGGTGCTCGGCTTGCGGCGCAGGCAGTCCCAGCCGGTCGCCCCACAAAAGAATTTCGTCGGGTGTTTTGCGCGACGTCTTTCCCTTGCCGCCGCAGATAAAAATTCCCAAATCACGCTCCTCGCCGCGAATCGCTTCCTTGAGCGCCGCCGTGAGCACTGTCGTGAGCCCCGAGGCGTTCCAGTCAAATGCCAGAACGGTTCCCAATGACTGGAACCAAACCGGGTCGCCGAGCCGCCGGACTAGCGCCTCCGTTCCTCTTCGGCAACAATCGCTCGCACCATAATCCGTCCCAGTTTCACCATCCGCTCAAAAAGCCAGCGGGGGCATTTGCCGTAATCAAGAGTAAAGGTTGCTATACCGCGATGAATCATAACTATATTCTAACAATTGTCCCCGATAAAAAAAGTGGGCTTTCAAAAATAAAACGGCTGCGGTAAGGTTCGCGCAACCGTTTATTTATCGGCGTCTTTCTCCAAATCTTCCGGGTTTAAGTTTTCAACAAATTCGCGCATAGCTTCACATAAAGCAATTGCGCGTTCTCCTCTCGGCCAACCAAGACATTCAACGAATATATTTATAAGATTGCGCGTCTTTTTCCTTCTGAGTTCTTCCAATTTTTCCTGCGCATGCTTCTCGTTCTGACACCGCATCATCAGATCGACTTGCTCATCAGTAAAATGGTGCTCTTTAATCCCTCCCACCTTCAGGGTTTCTTTCCACATGAGCGAATCGTCGTCGGGTATGCTGAGATTGACTATTTCTATCTCCGGCGTTTCCCAATCGGGACATTCGTCGTCTTCCCAAAAAGGACCCCATAGACCCGCCTCCTTGAAAATTGTTCTGAATTAATTTTAACGCCTACAACTCGTTTTGGCAAAAAAGCAAACAAAAACGCTTTTCGTCATTCCGAACTCTGTGAGGAATCTCATCGGACTCATATAGAATCGCTACCCAAGAGATCCTTCGCAAGCTCAGGATAACATTCCGAACAGTGTCAACAGTAAGGTCAAATTACTTCTCCACCGCGCCGCCTATGGCTTGCCAATTAGCGAGTCCGCCGAGGTTAGTGACGTTGGTATATCCGTTTTGTTCCAGAATTGTTTTTGCCTGGCCGGCCCGGATGCCGGTGCGGCAGTAAACGTAAATCGCCGCATCTTTCGGAATGGGCGGCAATTCGCCGCTTTGGAGTTTTGCCAATTCAAAATGTATGGCGCCTAAAGCGTGGCCAGCGTTCCACTCATCGTCCGTGCGCACGTCAATCAGAACCGCCTTGCCTTCTCCCACCAACTCCACCGCCGATTGCGTGTTTTTTTCGTTCATTAAAATTTGTGCCGTGCTTGGCTGGGAAATTCCGCTGCCGAAGCTTAATATTGCCGCGCAAACCGCCGCCGCGACAGTAATAATCGCCAAACCGATTGCTTCGCGCGATTTCATAAGTTAATTTTATTTGTTTCCAGTATAATTACAAATCACCATCCATATTAATCAAAAAGATGGCTACCCAACAGTGCGAAAGACAAAAAAGAATTACTGACTCGCTGTGAGCGTGAGTACGTTTCCCGTCGCACCGCCCGATGAGGCTGACGTGCTCGAGGTCAGGCCCTGCAAGTTCGCCGTGCTCTCGGCGACAAGAGCGCCGACGACAGAAACGAAGCTGGCAGTTGACTTGATGTCGGCCTTAAGCGAGAGAACGCGGGTCGTGTTCGCCGGGAGTATGTAGTTGATCGGCGAAGTGTTCGTACCGAAACAGTCAACATAGACACCGCTCGTCGCGCCCGAAGCGCCGTTCGTCGTACAAGTGTTGCCACTCGGAGGCGTATTGATGGTCGTGCCGAACTGGCCGCCAGCGTCGTCGATTATGGCGACGTTGCCGATCTGATAGGGCAACATCGCGCTCGTAAGCGTTGAGGAGCCGAAGGTGAGCTTGAAGTCAAGGAATTTGACTTTCACCGCTTCGCCGCCGGCGTAGAACGCGAACTTGGCGATAGTCACACCGGACTGACCCGGACCAAGTTTCCGGTCGGGGTGTCACCGGACTGCGAAATGGAAACCTGAAGAGCGAGCGGTCCGGCAATCGTGATGTTCTGACCGGAAACCGCATTTGTGATTGCGATTATGCCAGAAGATATCGCGCCTATTCCCGAAAGGCCCGTAAGAATCGTCGCCGGAGAAACCGATGTGCTCATCGGTGCCGAGGATGAAATGTCCGCGTAAACATTCACGTAAACGGTACCACCAGCAGGAACCGTGAATGGCGTGCCTGAAAATGTATAACTCGTTCCCACGGCCACCGTACCTTGCGTTAAACCAAACTGGACACCATTAACCGTAATCTTCAAGTTCTGAAACAGCGACCCAGAAAATACATTGGAATTGCCAGCTTGGATGCTCACATTATTTATCTTTACGCTCTCAACAGAAGATGCCGTCAAAGCATATGAACCGATTTTAGCGTTAAATGATCCGGGGACGACGGTCAGCGACCCAAGACCGTTGTTCTGCGCAACCGTCAAGCTGCCAATTGGTGCGGCCTGCGTCGTGAACGAATACTCAACGCTTACCCCCTCGTTGCCGTTGTTGTCCGTTGAAGCGACTTTAAAGTAGTAGGTCGTGCTAAAGTTCAAATTCGATAGCGCAACGCTGTGCGTGTAGCTGCCGCCACTGGAAACCGTCCCCGCGTTACTGACCGGAGCGAAGTAAGACCCGGATATCGTTCCAAAATACACCTCGCTGTTCCCGTATTCATTTGTCGTCCACGTGATGGTTGCCGCATTTTGGGTGACATTTATCGCCTGCACATTTGTTATGACAGGCTGGTTGTTGCCCGTAGAAACAGGTTGCGTAACCGAGACGTTCACGGTTACGCTCGCCGACACGGAACCGCCCGCACCGGAACACGAGAGGGAATATGTTTGCGAGGTAGTAAGATTGCCGGTGCTTTGATTACCCGAAGTGCCTGACCATCCAGAAGGAGAGACATTGCAGTAATTGGCGCTTGTCGAACTCCATGTGATTATAGCAGCGGTGTCATAGGGAATGGCGACCGAGCCTGCGGAGCTGTTCGCCATAATACTCGCCGTAGGTACTGGCGTCGATTGCGGAGACGGCGTTGTATTCTGCTGAATCTGCTGGAGGGTCTGATTTGCCTGCTGTTGTGCCGCTAACTGCTTCTGTAATAGGGCGACTTGTTGCAGGAGCAAATTCAGTTGCGCCTGCAGAGAATTATTAATGTCATTCGTAGTTGCGGGCGGCGTTGGAGTTGGCGGCGTTGAACTGGTTTCCGAAATCGCCTGCGCGTTGGATGCCTGAAGCTGTTGCGACAATATCGCGTTCGCTTTTGCTCTTGTAAGCGGGCCGAAATATCCCGCGGCCGGGGTTATGCCTTGGGCAACCTGAAACTGTTTGACTCCCGCGAGCGTCAGGGAAAAGAAATTGCCGCTGATTGGTCCGGAGTATACGCCTTGAGACGTTAGAAATTCCTGGAGTTGCTTAACGTCCGAATCTCCTTGGATTCCATAGTAGAGGTCATAGTCAAATGTTTGCGCAAAAACCCGAACGCCGCCGCACAGAAAGAGTGTGACAGCCAACACCAAAACCAAGTATCTTTTTTTCATTATAATTTTTGGGTTTAGTTCGGCTTTGACTGGAAGCTATTTTTTCAGTATAACATTTCAATCTCAGTAATTCAATCCCCCATTAAACTACTTCAGTTCAATTACCACGATTTCCGATTTGTTCCGAAGCGCGTTGGCGGGCCCCATGTTCCCGCGCCGCTTGAAGTGTAAATAGTCATATCTCCGGACTTTCCGAAACCGTGATAATGCTTTCCGTATATCAGACGCGAAATAAGATTTATCGGAAACATCTGGCCCTGGTGCGTGTGCCCCGAAAGCGCGAACGAAATTCCCGCGCGCTCCGCGATATCCAGCTTTGTCGGCTCGTGCTTCAGTAAAATACTCGGCCGCGTTTTGTCTATTCCCAAATTATTCAAGATCCCCTCAAATCTCTTCCTATTCGTTGCATCCATATAATCCACGCCTACAAGCTCTAACCCGTCAAGCTCAACCTTTTCGTTGTACAGAACCCTGATTCCGGCGCGCCTCACCGCCTCTATATATTTTGTTTTATCGCTAAACTCCTCGTGATTGCCGGTAATGAAATAAATCCCCCGCGCAACAAGGACATCTCGAAGCGGCGAAATCAAATCGTCCAAGTCCGCAGCCACGCCGTCATAGAGATCGCCGCCGATTAAAACCGTCTCCGGCTTTAATGTCTGAATCAAGCTGGAAATTTTCCCGGCAAATTTTTTCCCGCGCACGTTACCAAGATGCAAGTCGCTCATAAAAACCACATGTTTTCCCTTCCAGAGGTCGGGTAAATTCTGAAGTTTAACGGAAAATCTGGTAATTTCCACATCATGCGCATGAAAAACGCCGTACAGATAAACAATGATCGAAATGCCGAAAACAATCGCGCCCCAGATTCTCACTGAAATAGAACGCGAACAATCGGCTGACAGCGACGCCAGAAAAGAAAACCAGCGCGCCCAAAAACAGAAAATACGCCGCCGCAAGCCAATAAGCGCTCGCGGCGTAAAATTTCCGCACAAATGAATTTGAATATCTGGAAGCCAGGACAGACGCCGGCACAAAGGTGAGGGACAAAACCATGAACAATATCCTGAGCGGAGCCACGTTCTCCAAGGCGAAAGCTGAAGCCAGCGCGTTCCAAACAAAAAGATGCACCAAGCTCAGAAATATCTGCACTATGACAACGATTATAACGAAAATAACGGCCATATATTAAACATTTTAACACAAGGAGCGCGGAAAATCGCCTATCTTTTCTTCGCAAAACGCTGATGTTTTTTCCGCTCGTGATCCAAAAGCCCGAGCTGGATGAGATTGTGCCATCT
The DNA here is from genome assembly GCA_963844965.1 of uncultured bacterium. Classification (GTDB taxonomy): domain Bacteria; phylum Patescibacteriota; class Minisyncoccia; order UBA6257; family 2-01-FULL-56-20; genus REEB91. Next base: position 107,657 of record CAWJQC010000009.1, read on the forward strand.
GCCTTTGTAAAATATCCTCTCGCGTTTCACTCCCTCAATCTTAAAACCTAACTTCCTACACATCGCCAAAGAGCGCGGGTTATATTCAAACACGTCGGCCTCAATGCGGTGAAGTTTAAGCTTACCGAATCCAAAATTCAAGACACTTATCATGACGTCTGTGCCATAACCCTTACTCCAATATTTCTTGTCGCCTATAAAAATGCCAGCGACCATATTCTTATCCCGCAGATTCTTCTCTCTTAAACCAACGCTTCCGATATGAATTCCGTCTTTGGTATCAATGGCAAAATGATGCGCGCTCTTATCCTTGCGCAAACCGTGAATCCACTTCTTTTCTTCTTTCATAGAAATGCTCTTGCGCGTGGTAAATTTGTTGACGTCGGGGTCGTTAAGCCACCGCGCAAAACGCGGCGCGTCGCTCATTCGTATAGGCCTCAAAATTGTTTTTTGACCGCGAAGTATCACTTTATTATCTTACCAGATTTCTTTGATAATTCCTTTATCTCGTCCCTCAGAAGCGCCGCCAATGTGCAAATATTGACAAAACAAGAACCGCTATGGTAGAATAACCGCAGTTGCAGATGAGGAGGAATTGACATGCTATTTCTGGTAAAAGTTGAATTATTTTATAAGCCGTGTGTTTGCCCAATTAGTGGCTCGACTTCAAGGACTATTGGCATGATAAACGCCGACTCGGAAGAAGATGCTGCGCGACAGTTAGGGTTGACTCGTTGGCCGGGATGGGAAAGAATTCTGGCCGCAAATAAGGACAACCGGGAAAAGAAAAAGGGGGAATATTTTTTCCTGAAGGAAGATACCGAAAAAATTGACGCCAACCCGCAGATGCTCTGGGAAAAGAGGGGCGGCAGGCCGAACCTGCGCGGCGTTACTTTCGAACTGGTCGAGATGATCACAAAGTTAGACCCGACAAAAACTTTCATGGCAGATCTGGCAGACATTCCACTTCCACTTCCGCCAGCATGGCGCTCATCGTGAGCGCCGTTTTTTTATCCACGTCTGTCCACAAATTTCTTCTTTTCGCCAGAACTCTTGGACAATTCACGCATCTCGTCCCTCAGAAGCGCCGCCAATTCAAAATCTAAGCGCTTGGCCGCCTCGCGCGTCGTCGCTTCGCTCCTCCTTAAAACCCAGCGGTTTTAACTCGCGCTTTGCGCTTTTCCGCCACGGGAAAACTCCCGTTTTCCCGACCCCTTTCCCGCGCGAGTTAGCAGTAATTTCAATGATTTTATCTCATCGCGAAGGATTGCCGCCAATTCAAAATCTAAGCGCTTTGCCGCTTCGCGCATTTCCTTTTCTTTTTCGGCAATCAGTTTCTGCAACGCGGTCTTGGACTTCGGTATCGGCTTCAGTTCCAACGCCAGCATCTCATCAACATTCGGCAGAATATCGGAGATTTTTTTCTCTATCGTCTTCGGCGTAATATGGTGTTTTTTATTGTATTCAAACTGAAGTTTGCGCCGGCGTTCGGTTTCGGCCACCGCGCGTTTGATTGAACCGGTGATGTAATCGGCATAGATCAAAACTTCGCCGTTAACATTACGCGACGCTCTGCCAATCGTCTGTATAAGCGACGTTTCACTTCGCAAAAATCCTTCTTTGTCGGCGTCCAAAATCGCCACAAGCGAGACCTCCGGCAGGTCCAACCCTTCGCGCAGGAGGTTGACGCCTACGAGCACATCAAATCCGCCGCGCACGCCGGAACCTTTGCGCAAATTAGTCAGAATCCTTATACGGTCAAGCGTTTTTACGTCGCTATGCAAGTAAGTCACGTTGATTTTCTTTTCCTCCAGATAGGCCGCGAGGTCTTCCGCCATTCTTTTGGTTAGTGTGGTCACGAGAACTCGTTCCTTGTTCCTAACCCGTTCCTCCATGCGCGGGATTAAGTCATCAATCTGTCCGCGCGCCGGCCGCATGGTAATTTTGGGGTCAACCAAACCGGTGGGACGGATGATTTGCTCCACCGTTTGCGCGCTTTTTTTGCGCTCGTCAGCGGTCCGGCGTCGCCGAAGTATAAACGACCTGCCTGACTTTCGCTTCAAATTCCGGGAATTTCAGCGGCCTGTTATCTATCGCGGACGGCAGGCGAAAACCGTATTCAACCAGCGTCTTTTTGCGCGATGCGTCGCCCTCGTACATCCCTTGAATTTGCGGAACGGTCATGTGCGATTCATCAATAACCGTCAAAAAGTCCGGCGCGCCCGAATCGGTCCGCGGAAAGTAGTCCAAAAGAGTGTCCGGCGGCTCGCCCGCGGCGCGGCCCGACAAATGCCGCGAATAATTTTCAATCCCGTGGCAGTAGCCGACTTCCCGCATCATGGCGATGTCAAACTTCGTGCGCCGTTCAAGACGCTCGGCTTCAAGCAATTTGCCGCTCTTTTCAAAATATGCGAGCCGTCCCTTCAATTCTTCCAAAATCGCGGCAATTGCCCGTTCACGTTCCGGCGCCTCGGTTATGAAGTGCTTTGCCGGCGCTACGTAAATCTCGCGCAGTGTCGGCATTTTGTCCGGCTGAAACCCTACGACGGGGTCAACTTCGTAGATTTTTTTGATTATTTTTTCGCTGGCCGATCCGGATTTTACCGAAGAATGTTCTAGTTCAAAATTGTAAACTACTTCCTTGTCCGGCGGCATAATTTCCCAGTTATCGCCGCGCAAACGGTATGTCCCGCGTTTCAGGTCGGAATTAGTCCGCGTAAACTGAAGCGAAACGAGTTTCCGCGCGAACTCTTCGCGTTTTATTTTGTCGCCGACTTTAAAGTGAAAAATGTTCTGTGCGTAAACTTCGGGCGCGCCCAAGCCATAGATACAGGAAACAGAAGCGACAACAATCACATCGCGCCGCGTTAGGAGCGCTGTTGTCGCCGCGTGGCGGAGCTTGTCTATCTCGTCGTTAATCAGCGCCTCCTTGTCTATGTAGGTGTCGCTAGACGGAATATACGCTTCCGGCTGGTAATAATCGTAATAGGAAACGAAATAATTGACGGAATTTTTCGGAAAAAGTTCACGGAATTCGTTCGTAAGCTGCGCCGCCAGGGTTTTGTTGTGAGCGATAACGAGCGTCGGCTTCTGGATTTCCGCGATAACGTTCGCCACGGTAAATGTCTTACCGCTCCCCGTAACACCCAAAAGCGTCTGGTCTCTGTACCCTCTTTGCAGACCGGAAACAAGCGACTTAATCGCCTTTGGCTGGTCGCCTGACGACTTGTATTTGGATATGATTTGAAAATTGTTCATTGAAAATTGTGCGGTCTGAAACCCAAACGCCCCTCGGTCCGTAGCCATAGGGGTATCTCGTCAAGGAAATTCTATGTTTAAAAATGCCGTGTGTCAAAAAAAACGAGCCCGGGGCCCATCGTGCAAACCGTAGTTTGTAGAGAATGGGCCGCGAGCCGCGTTATGGGCCGTGTGGCCGCCGGTGTCAGTTATTAGATACCGAGATACCAAAGCTGGCCGCGAGCTCAGCCACTCTGGCATCCGCCTCTTTCTCGGCAGCGATACACTTCTCGGCTTCCGCGATGGAGTTCCGGAGTCTCAGAATCTCTTGCTCCCGGTACGCCATCTCCGCAGCGTGTTCACTGCGCTCCGTCGCAACCTCTTGGTGTAGAGTGAACGGGACCTTCAGGATCCCACAGAGAACCTGCGCAGTCCTTCCGTCCGTGCTAGTAAGTGTTCCCAGGGCTTCCCTGAGAGCATAGGCTGCACTCTTGCCGAACTTCGGCGGTAGCGGCGGCGCCACCGGTGGAGGCGGGGGCGGCACAGATTCCACGCCAGCTTGGAAAGCGCTTGTCGCAGTTTTCTTGTTAATCAAGTAGGCCCCGATGACCACCGTGGCCAGCAAAAATATCAGGATACCAATATGGTGTTACTCCTTCTCTTGGATTTACTACAACCGCGCATCCCGGGACGCGCAGCGTTTTGGGGCCCGCTAATTAATTATTTTTAATTAGGCCCCAAAACGCTGCGCACCTCAAAATCAACAAACTAAGATACATTATACACCTAGTTTAATATCATGTCAAGAGCACGTTTGGTAGCGGAAAAACCAGTGTTTTAGGCGCCCAAATGCTTAATAAAAACCCCGGCGCGCAATAATCGCCGGAGGCCGAAAAGAGCTATACTCAAGCAGATACTTTCACTCTCATCTCAGCCAAAAAATCTTTATCGTCCTGTGTGAGGCTCGCATCGTATTTTCTCGCTGGGTCAACGGGGGCAATAATTCCCATCCGCCCAACCAGATCATTGAATGTCACGCGATGGTCTACTTTGGAATGATTGCAGCTGCGCGGAAGGATTTCATTTGGAAATTCCATACCAAGTTCAATCAGTCGCCGACAAATAGCCGACTCATCACGCCCCACAATGGAATAAAGAAGTTGGCGTTGCTTCTGCAGTAAGCTCAGTAAATTCCGCAACCGCTCTACCTCGTAGCCATATTTATACTCCATTTCCTCTATAGCGTTAACTATGTAGGGCTCGGGCGAATCAAAAATGCAAATAAGAAGGCAAATTACATCCTGCGTCAGTTTAATTGCGGAATTATCCACACCGCCTCCTACAGCCGACAGTTCAGTACAATTTTCTTAGAGCATTATAGCGAATCTAGAAAGCTTTGTAAATGCCGGGTGTTTACTTTTCAAGTCCAGAAAGTGGGCACAGATTGTGCCTGTGAGGACGAGCCTGACAAAACTTTCTTCCATAATCGATCAGGAGATAGGTAAATTTGAACCAGTCCTTTTTGGGAATGATTTGCATAAGGTCACGCTCGATTTTAACCGGATCGTTGTGGCGCGTAAGGCCGAGCTGGCGAGACAAGCGCCGCACATGAGTGTCAACCGCTATCCCCTCTACCACGCCATAGGCATTGCCCAAAATAACGTTCGCGCTTTTCCTGCCAATGCCGGGAATCGTGAGCATATCGGCCATTGTCCGCGGTAGTTTGCCGCCGAATTTCTCTTTCACGACTTTCGCCGCCCCCAGAATATTTTTTGCCTTCGCACGGTAGAATCCCGCTGATTTTATATCTTGCTCAAACTCGCGCGGTTTCGCACGGACGTAATCCTCAAGCTTCCGGTATTTTTTGAAAAGACGCGCTGTTACCTCGTTAACTTTTTTGTCCGTGCACTGCGCCGAAAGCACAACGGCGACCAAAAGCTCCCAGTTGTTGCCGTAGTTCAAAACGATTTTCGCGTCCGGAAAAAGTTTCTTAAGGATTTTAATGATTCTCGCCGCGCGCTTTTTCAATTTTGGCAGTTCTTGTGGAGAAATCATCGCATTATAACTATAATAAATAATAAACGATGACGGAAGTGCTTTCTTCGTCCTTCTTTAATCGGCCGACGATTGCGGTAGCGCGCGACCTGCTCGGGAAATTTATCGTACGCCGATGGCGCAGCCGTGACATTGCGCTTATGCTCACCGAAGTTGAGGCCTACGACGGGCCGAACGATCTGGCGTCACACGCGAGCCACGGCAAAACGGAGCGAACAAAAATCATGTTCGGCGAAGCTGGACGGTTTTATGTCTATTTCACCTATGGAATGCACTGGCTTGCAAATGTCGTAACAGGCCCTAAAGGATACCCGGCGGCAATTCTGTTGCGAGCCGGACGAACCGCCGACAACAGGAATATTGTCGGCCCTGCGCGGCTGACGAAATATTTGAAGATAAACGGGAAGTTCAACGGAAAAACAGCCGGCCGGAATACCGGTCTTTGGTTTGAAGACCGCGGCGTAAAAATAAAACCGCGGGATATTATCCGCGGCAAACGAATCGGCGTGGATTACGCCGGTGCGTGGGCGAATAAGTTATATAACTTTAAATTCGTCAAAGTTAAAGATAAAAATGCCGCCCGTTTGCGAGCGGCTATGAAGTGAAACTTATTCGCTTAATCGCCGGTTACGCTCAAGAAATCTTCGGGGGCCTTGTCCCACTTCGGCAAAAAAATCCAAAACAGAATATATAATGGCACCAGCACATCAGGTAACCACAGTAAGCACAAAACCATAAAAATGAGTCTTAATACCCAGCAGGGCACCCCTAGATAGTATGCGAAACCGCTTAAAACACCGCCGAGCCAACATTCCGGAAATGGTATCTTTCTCAATTTCCGATCAAAATCCTCGAGTAAACCAAGCCCTCTCTGCATGGCAAAACCCCCTTTTCAATTCGTACTGTCGTGCTAAATAAATTCAAGCAAAAACTTATGCTTTTTGCAAGCCTTCAAAGTCGGCGAAAACAGTTTCCACCTTGACCGAGCGCGGAAGCTTACCGCGCAGGAATTTTTTCGCGGCGCGGAGATATTTGGCGTGTTGTTTTCTTTCAATTTTCGGGTCGTTTTCAAACGCTTTAAGCCCTCCGTAGGCGCCGCAGTCGCTGTGGGTCATAAGAATAATTCGTCTTGTCGCGTGAACTTCGATCGATACCAAAATCTGCCTCAACACAAATTCGCGATCGACTTCATCGCCCCGAGGCCCGAGGGTCTTAGCCCCACCGGCGCATTTTATCTCATCAACCCGTTTGTATCCTCTCGCCTTCACCAAGCGGACAAGTACCGGTCTCCAACCATCGTCAAAACACCAAACAACGGCTGCGTTGGCCACGTAATGCTCGCCCAATTTCCGCGATGGCTTCGCTTTCAAGATAACTTTAGGCATTGCTCGTTCCCCCTTCTTCAATAATGAATTTCGCGTCATTCAAACGGACCTCCAAAAATCCGGAGCTTACAGGAATATAATGCTCTTTCCCCGAATTATCAATGATTTTCATAATCCCCTCTTTCAAAACCGAAACCAGCGGCTCGTGGTCGTCCAAAACAGTGATCTCGCCGCTCTCGGTCTTGCAGTTCACTGACTGCGCTTCACCTTGGAAGAGAATCTTTTTTAAGGAATAAATGCCCAAACGCATAAGAATTTCTAATATCTAATTTCTAATTGACCCAATCAAATCCGGTTGGCTATTAATTAGAAATTAGGTTAATTAGGTTAATTAAAAATTTATTTGATTTCTTCAATCCCACCCTTGAGGTAGAAATTCTCTTCCGGTACGGCGTCGTGGCGGCCTTCCAAAATTTCCTTGAAGCCGCGGATGGTCTCTTCGCGTTTGACGTATTTTCCGGGACGGCCGGTGAACGTTTCCGCGACGTTGAACGGCTGGGAAAGGAACCGCTGAATTTTCCGCGCGCGGTCAACGGTCTTACGGTCCGTATCGGAAAGCTCTTCTATGCCCAAAATGGCGATGATGTCCTGCAGTTCCTTGTAGCGCTGTAGCGTGCGCTGTACTTCGCGCGCTACGTCGTAATGCTCGCGGCCGACGACCTTGGAGTCAAGCGCGCTGGAATTTGAGGCCAAGGGGTCAACGGCAGGATAAATACCGATTTCCGTAAGCGCGCGAGACAAGACAATTGTGGAATCCAAGTGGCTGAATGTAGTTGCCGGCGCCGGGTCCGTGATATCGTCTGCGGGCACGTAAATCGCTTGCACGGATGTGATTGAACCCTTGTTCGTAGACGTAATCCTCTCCTGCAACTCGGCCATTTCGGAAGCAAGCGTCGGTTGATAACCCACCGCCGACGGCATCCTGCCCAAAAGTGTGGAAACCTCCGAGCCAGCCTGCGAAAAACGGAAGATGTTATCTATGAAAAGCAGAACGTTTTTTCTTTCTTCGTCGCGGAAATATTCGGCCATGGCGAGCGCCGATAGCGCCACGCGCGCGCGGGCGCCCGGCACCTCGTTCATCTGGCCGAAAACGAGCGCGGTTTTCTTGATGACGCCCGACTCCACCATTTCACGGTAGAGGTCGTTTCCTTCTCTTGTGCGTTCGCCGACGCCAGCGAAAACCGAAACACCGCCGCCTTCCTCGGCAACGTTGCGGATGAGTTCCTGCAGAAGCACGGTTTTGCCGACGCCCGCGCCGCCGAAAAGCCCCACCTTGCCGCCTTTCACGAACGGCGCGATGAGGTCAATGACCTTGATACCGGTTTCAAATACTTCCGTTTTCGTTGCCTGTTCCGTGAATTGCGGCGCAGGACGGTGAATAGGATAGCGCTTCTTGAATTTAACATCGGTCTTATTGAGCGGCTTGCCGATAAGGTCAAAAAGGTTTCCCAGTACCTCCGGCCCCACGGGAACTTCTATCATATGCCCCAAATCCTCCACAGCCATGCCGCGGCTCAAACCATCCGTGGATTGCATGGCAATCGCGCGAATCTTGCCCGGCTCCAGGTGCTTCATCGTTTCAAGGATTATTTCGCTCTCGCCCCGCATCACTTTAAGCGAGCCGTAGATCGGCGGCAGTTTTTCGTTCTCGCCGAACTCAACGTCAATAACCGGCCCGATGATTTGAATGATTTTTCCTGTTTTCATATTTTTTATTTTAATGCCTCAACGCCTGCCGTTATCTCCGTTATTTCCTGCGTGATGGAGGCCTGACGCGACTTATTATATAAAAGGTTGAGGTCGGAAGACAATTCCTCGGCGTTATCCGAAGCGTTCTTCATCGCCACGCGCCGCGCGGCGTGCTCCGAAGCGTTGGCCTCCAGTATCAAATGATACATCTGCATCTCCAGAAGATGCCGCGTAAGAGCATCAAGCACGATTTCCGGCGACGGTTCTATGAGATACTCGCTGGGCATACCTTCCGGGAAATAAGCCGGCACTTCTTTCGCAAGCTCCGCAAAACGGCCGCTCTTCGGTATAATTTCCGCCGCCGTTTCCCGCAAACTCGCAAAATCAACGGGGAAAATGCGCCTGCGCAGAACTCTCTGGTTCAGTGCCGTCATAAAATGCATAGAGAAAACAACAACCCCATCCCACTCTTTCGCCAGAAAACCCTCTATCAAAAAATCGGCAACGGGCTTTGTCTCGTCGGGCGTAGTATAATCCCCGACGCGGATGAACGTCTGCCGCAACGGCACGCCTCTTCGCGAAAGATATGTGCGGGACTTTTCGCCAATGGCGGCAAAGAGATATCTGCCACTACCAAAATCAACATTTTCCTTACCGACAAATTTCTCAAAATCCCGGAAAACGGAGCTGTTGAACGAACCGGCAAGTCCCTTGTCGGAGCTCACGACCACGAGCAAGGTCTTTCCTCGCCCTCCTAACTTTCCATCGGAAAGTTTGGAGGGTAAAGGCCGTTTCTCAAGAAGCACCGGTAGCTTGACCGATTCCAGTCCCGTGAGCGTCGCCAAAAACCGCAGAGCGGTCAGAGCATACGGCCGTGAATCAAGCGCGAGCTCCTGGCTCTTGCGCATTTTGGTCGCTGCGACAAGCTCCATCGCTTTCGTTATCTGCCCAATATTCTGCACACCACGTAGGCGCCGTTTTAGATTTTGAAGAGATTCCATAAAAAAATAATTTACTAATTTACCAAGTTGTGCGAATGCTATTTTTTCTTAGTGATAAATCCATAAAGATTTCTAAGATATCCTCGATCTTGCCCAAAGGACATCTTTTTGCTTAATCCAAGAAACTTTATTATTTCCTTATCAGATTTGCCAGCTTCGCGCATTTTCCTTGTAATCTTAATTATATTTATCTGATCATATTTAGATTTCTTATAAAGATTTACAATTCCCAAAATCACACAACCCATTCCGGAATGTTTAATTAGATTGCACATTCCACAAATTGTCTGCAGGTTTTTTTGTTTGTTATTATTGGGATTGCCATCAATATGATCAACGATTTGCCCTTTGAAACTTTGGAAGCCGCAATACTGGCAGGTATACTCATCGCGATCTAAGATTTTCAACCGTAAAGATTTCCATTCCTTAAAATTCAATTTTTTCTTCTCTTCTTGATTGCGCCACGTTCTCGGAGGTGCAAATGAAGGAAAAAAGTTTTTGTTATTACTCGCCATAGCGCCTTTTAAATTTATTTCAAAAAGTGCGTGATTGCCGCTTTTAGTTTTTCTTCTATCTCCGGCGTCAGTTCCCCTTTTGTTTTTATCGGATTCAAAACGTCTTCGGCGTGGAATTTCTTCATATATTCAAGAAAGTCGGCTTCCGTTTTTTTCACCTCGTCCGCGGAAAATTTCTCAAAGTAGCCGTTCAAAACAGCGTAGAAAACGACGACCTGTTCCTCTACCGGCAACGGCGCTTGGTCCTCCTGTTTCAGGATTTCCATGATTATCTGCCCCTCGTGGATGCGCTTCTTCGTCGCTTCATCAACGTCGGAAGCGAATTGCACGAAAGCCCGCAGTTCGCGGAATTGCGCGAGTGATAGCCGCAATTTGCCGGCGACTTTTTTCATCGCTTTTGTCTGTGCCGCCGAGCCCACGCGCGAAACGGAAAGTCCGACATTCACCGCCGGCCGGATACCTTGATAGAACAGATCGGACTCCAGATATATTTGGCCATCGGTGATTGAAATGATATTTGTAGGAATATACGCCGTGACGTCGCCGAGCTGAGTTTCCACGATGGGCAGTGCCGTGAGCGAGCCGCCGCCTTTTTCCTTGGACATTTTCGCGGCACGTTCCAAAAGACGGGAGTGCAGGTAGAAAATATCTCCAGGATACGCCTCACGGCCTGGTGGACGGCGCAAGAGCAAGGAAATCTGTCTGTAAGCCCAAGCATGCTTTGATAAATCGTCATAAATCACAAGCGCGTCATCGCCTTTATCCCGAAAATATTCCCCTATTGCCGCTCCGGCGAAAGGCGCGAGATACCACAACGCCGCCGGCGACGAAGCGGACGCGGAAACGACAATTGTATATTTCAAAGAATCAAATTTTTTCAGCGTCTCCACGATCTTCGCCACCTTGGATTCCTTCTGGCCGACAGCGACGTAAATGCAAACCGGCAATTTTCTGGCTTTGTCAGAACCTTGGTTGATAATTGCGTCAAGCGCGAGGGCAGTTTTACCGGTCTGCCTGTCGCCAATGATAAGCTCGCGCTGGCCGCGGCCGATGGGAATCATGGAATCAATGGATTTCAAGCCAGTGTGAAGCGGCGTGGAAACCGGCTCGCGCTCAAGAACCGACGGCGCTCTGTTTTCAAGAAATACCCGCGTGGACTTTGAGCCAGCCGAGAAGATAGGGCCGCGGCCGTCAAGCGGATTGCCCAAGGGATCAACAACTCTTCCAAAAAGTCCGTCACCGACCTCAAGAGAAAGCACCTGTCCCGTTCCCTTCACCACGTCGCCGCTCGCGACCGCGCCAGCGTCATCCAACACCAAGGCACCCACGGTGTCTTCCTCAAGATTCAGAACAAGAGCCCGGCGTTCGCCTTCCGTAGTTTCTATAGTCAATATCTCCTGGCTAAGCGCTTTCGCGAGACCGGTAATTTTCACGATGCCGTCTCCCGCCTCGGTCACGCGGCCAATATCTTCCCACTTCGCGGAGTCCTTGTAACCCTCAATTTCCTTTTTTAATTTTTCTATAATATCAAAACTCATATGAGATTACGCGAATATTTTTTGAAGCTTGCACGCGAGCGAACCGTCGTATTGCCGTTCGCCATCCTTTATAATTTTCACGCCCGCAACCACCGAGGATATTATCTTCTCTTCCAGAACATCCGTGGACCCCACAAGATTGTTGAACAAGCCACGCGCGTCTTTGAGCGGCCTAGCCGACTCAAACGTCCATTTGCTGCGGCTGCTCTGCTTCAGCAAAAATTTTTCGGCGAGGACCGAAATCTTCCCGATTTGGCGCATGTCGCCGTTTTTCGCGATAAGCGCGAGAAAATTTTTTATCACAAACTCCTCGCGCTCTTCCGGAGTCCGCGCGGCTACCTCGGCGAATGCTTTGGCATATGTTTGTGGGGAATATTTCATCCCGTTAGAAGCAGATCGCAATCGGCGACCTGCACAAAAATTTGTTTGATTTGCGATGATTGTTTATTCATTTATAAAAATTTCATAATTATTCTAAGCGATCGCGGCTTCTAACGGGATTCATATGACTTCTTTGATTGCCTTTTGTATCAAAGCATCATCAATCTTATCCGGTGAGAGTTCCACGGTCTTTATAATCGCGTCTTTCACTAGTTTTGCCGCTTCTTTTTTCATCAAGAGCCGCGACTCCTCCTCTTTACTCCGTAAAAGCACTTCGGTTCGCTTCAGCTCTTCGGTCTCCTTTCTCTTGGCTTCGGCCAGAAGTTCCGCCTCCGTTTTTTTCGCCCTTTCCTCCGTGGCACGGAGGATATTCGTGGCCTCTCCCTCGGCCTCCTTCAATTTCTCCTTGCCGATCTCTTCTATCTGGTTCAGCCGCTCGTCCGCTTCCTTGGCTTTGGCCAACCCTTCTTCAACCTTTGCCTTGCGCTCCTTCAGGATTCGAACAACCGGTTTATAAACGAAGAAACGTAAAATCAGAAGAAGTATCAAAAAATTGACCGCCTGGCTCGCAAGCGATCGCCAATCAATACCAAGTTGACTGATAAGATCACTCATTAGAACGCGATCCGAAACTACGAATATATCCTAATGCTCCGAATTGGTTTTTGGAATTTTATTCGGGTCATTCGGATGAAATTCGGATTTTTCGGATTGCTTACTTTACGAACTTGATAATCAGAGCGACGACCAGGGCATAAATGGCGATGGCTTCCGCGAAGGCGATTGCCAGAATCATCGCTGTCTGGATTTTCGGCGCCGCTTCTGGATTCCTGCCGATGGCGTCGGCCGACTTGGGACCGATGAGTCCGATCGCGACAGCCGGGGCGATCGTGCCCACAGTGATCACGGCCATCGTGGCCAGCAATCTTATTGATTCAATATCCATACTTTAATTAATTTCTAATTTCTAACATCTAAACGACCCTACGACCTTTTGTATTTAATCCTAATTTTCTATTTTCTGCTTAGTGCGCCGCCTCGTGCCCAGTAGTAGACCGAGCACTGCAACGCTCCCACGCTTTCTTCTGCTACAAACTTGGCACTGGCAAATTCTTTGTTATTTCTCATAATTATTGGTTTTGCCCTGTAGCGTTGTAGAAAATGATGTGCTCGGCTCACTACTGGGCGTGTTCCGTCGTCGCTATCGCCACGAATACAAGCGCGAGCATTGAAAATATAAATGCCTGAATGAAACCAACAAAAATCTCCAGAAACAAAAATGGCAGGGGTACAACGAACGGGACGAGAAAGGCGATGATCGTAAGAAGTACCTCGCCGGCAAACACATTCCCAAACAACCTGAACGAGAACGATATAATCTTAGCAAATTCGGAAATAAGCTCAAGTATGCCGATGAAGAATTCGATCGGCCCTTTAAAGTTGAAAAATTTGGAAAGGTGCGCTTTCGCACCCACGACCGCTATGCCGATGATATTCACGGTGAAAACCGTTATTAGCGCCAAAGCCAGCGTGAAGTTCAGGTCGCTAGCCGGAGAACGCAGAAACGGCACGAATTCACCATTTTCCCGCAATCCCAGGGACCCCACGCCGGGCAGAAGACCCAACCAGTTGGATGTGATAATGAAGAGAAAAATCGTGGCAATAAGCGGCAGGTACCTCTCCGATTTTTCGCGTTTTATGAGCACCGAATCCATAATGCCGAGCATTCCCTCTATGATCATTTCAACAACGTTCTGCATTTTGCCGGGAACCAGCGCGAGGCGACGCCGCAAGGAAACGGAAATAACGGTCAAAAGCAGAACTGCGAGCATGGCCATGAAGACCGTGTTCGTGACCGGAAAACTACCTATATGAAAAATTGGCTCGGCGCGCAATGAAATGTGGAGCATCAGGTATAGGTTTAATTTAGAAAAAACGCTATATTCACTTTAAGCAATTGCGGCCAAATTTCCGTTTAGGCAAACAGCGTCCATGGCCTCGATCTCTTCCATATAAGGAAGCCCTGCGGGCATTCCATTCAATAAAAATATCTTTTTGTGATTTACGTATGCCTGCCCCATTTCCATAAGAACGTTGCCGCCGATATAATTTTTGACGCCATTCTTGTTGTGGTTAACGATAAGAACTGCGTCGCTTGCCAGGATGTTTTTGTAATGGTCGTGAAAATAATTCCTTTCTCTCTTAATGGCGGCTTCTTCGCCCTTGCGCCAGCGGTCAATGATATCCGCTTTGTCGCCGCGGGCGAACGCTTCATAGTCTGGATGAATCCAGCCGTCATAACCCAGAGCGCACAATTGATCTTTACAATTGACCATTTCCTTATAGAAATGACTGCTGCCGAGAACATAGATTCTTCATGGTTCATATCTTATAATATTTTTTTACATAAAACAATTGCGTGACGAATTGATTTTTATTTTACGGCTGCAATATGTCCGCTGTTCGGCCGTTTATGGAAATCACGGTGTCTTTGACGCTCGGAAATTGCTTTAACGTGTTCACTTTTTGCCAACGTAATTAGCAATTATTTCCGTATAGCGCCTTCTCTTTTGAGTATCTCGGCTTTTCGCCGCGTGCCTCGATTATAACCGCCGGGGCTTCCATCCGCGCGTATTACTCTATGGCAAGGAATTTGCGGGTTCCGATTTTTATTCAAAATATTGCCAACGGCGCGGCAGGCGCGCGGATTACCGGTGCGTTTGGCAACTTCTTTGTAGGTCAAAACCCTCCCTTTTGGGATCGTCTCTACAATTTTCAAAACTTTTTCGGAAAAATTATTCATTGAGGCATTGGTTGAACGCGGCAACTTCGCCGTTATACGCCGATACATCATCCTTAACCTGGACCACAAGCGTATTGTAACTGGCAACCAGTTGATTGTATTGGTCAACATCTTGATCATAAGTTGTGCGTTCCCCGGACGTCTGGAGATTAATGTTATCAATCTCCGCTTTCAGCGTTTGTAAATTATTCTGCATACTTTGCAGCTCGTTTTGTCCGGCATCAATCTTCGCTTTGAGCGTATCGTCAACCGCCGGACAGGAAGACGCCGGCTTGCCGAAGATCCGCACCCGATCCAGGCGGAGTGGCCCGCGTAGTTTCCTTCCTTTACGGCCACACCGATTTCTTGATACTTAGTATTCAAGATGTTGGCGCGGTGGCCGGGACTGTTCATCCACGCCGTCACAAGGTCTTCGTCGCCGGAAAAATCGCCGAGCGCCAAATTCTCCCCGAGGGCGATATAATCATAGCCAACTTCTTTCGCAACGCTCTCGGCGCTGGAACCAGTCGGAGAAACGTGGGCGAAGTACTGGTTCTTGAACATATCGGCAAGCCGCAAAGCGGCGATCTCGTCCAGCTCCGAATTTTCGGCGAGCGGCGGCAGGGCTCCGTTATTTCTCCTCTCCGTGTTCGTCCACTTTATTGTTCCCGCAATCGTCAGCTTTGCCGCGACCGTCGCGGTCGACGTGGAAGTTTTCTTTGGGACAACAAGCGGAGGCGGTGTGTTTACCTGCTTCCTGACCTCTTCAACCGCAGTGTTAACGGCCGTTTTTTCAAAACTCGCGAGCCGCGGAGAAAAATAATTGAAAATGCTCGCGCGGTAGAAAAAAATGAGCGCGATTGCGAGAAGAAGCGACAAATAAAAAATAAACTTGAACTTTTTCATACTCTAAAAGTATAGCACCATGACTTGCATTATTTTATTTGACAGGATGCTGATAATGCGATATGCTAACGAGTAGTTCTATCATCAATCCGGGAGGCGAAACAAGTGCTAAATTGGCTATTGAGGTTGTTACGGATAAAGCCGAATACGAATAAATGGCTCGGACTAGGGGGCGAGACATACGAGATAGAGGACCTTGGACGTTCTGCCATATTTCTGCTTCCATTAAACAAATTAGGGATAATGGTTGGCGGCGAAACGATTGAGAAAAATCTGCATCGTTTTCTTGATGAAAAGTTCGGCGCATTCACAGCAATGACATCATCCAAGGCGGCTATGACGATAATGGGACCGTGTTTCGGATTTTGGCGCAATTCCCTTGCAGAACTCGTTTACGATGAATGCCGCCTCTACGAGGTATCATTTGCCGGCAAGGAAAGAATTCCCCTACTTTTAGAAAAACTTACTGAAGTCATGCGTGCCATCGGCGAGAAATGCATCTACTTCAAGGCCGGGCAATACGCCTGTTTAGTGTACCCAAAGTAACGGCCTACAGGATACTCGCCGTTTTCAATAGCCTTCGGCATAAAACCGGAGGTTTTTTTCGCAAATTAAATCTTCACAACTTCCTCCCACGGCAGACCCGGTTTGCCGAAATGGCCGTAAGCGGCCGTTTGCAAATATATCGGTCTGCGCAGATTCAACCGTTCAATGATCGCCGCTGGACGAAAATCAAAATTTTTCTTAACGACGACGGCCAGGCTCTCCCCTTTCTCGTTCACCGCCTCCACCATCAACGGCTCTGCTCTGCCGATGGCGTAAGCAACCGAAATCATGCATTCCTTCGCCAAACCGTTCGCCACGACATTTTTCGCGGCGAACCGCGCCATATAGGCCGCCGAGCGGTCAACTTTTGTCGGGTCTTTGCCGGAAAAACAGCCGCCGCCGTGCGGAATCAGACCGCCGTAGGTGTCAACCATGATTTTCCTGCCAGTTAAGCCGGTATCGGCGTCAAAGCCGCCCTGCACGAAGCGTCCGGTGGGATTCACCAGTATTTCAATGCCGGAAATGTCTCCAACCGCCGGCGCTATAAGGCCGCGGGTAAGTTCGTTTTTTATAAAGTCATGGCTAACCGACTCGTCGTGTTGAGCACCTACCAAAATCGTTCTGAACCGGCCATTCTCAACCGTCACCTGGGTTTTTCCGTCCGGCCGCAACCAGGAGAATTTTTTGTCGGTTCTGCGCAATTTTTCCAGACCGGATGCGAGCTTATGAACGAGCACGACCGCTTTAGGCAGAAACTCCGGCGTCTCCTCGGTCGCATAGCCATACATTATTCCCTGGTCGCCGGTCTCCGCCAGTGTCAACTCCCATAGCGATATCGGGTGATTGCTTCGCGATATTCACTATGAATCTCAAAGCGCTTTCATAGCCGATATCGCGATACAATTTTTTTGCGATTGCCTCGGCGTTGAAATCCGCCGCGGTTGTCACCTCGCCTCCCACAACGAGCAAGCCGTGCGAGCCGAAAGATTCCACGGCGACGCGGGATTTCGGGTCCTGCCGCAGGCATTCATCCAGCACGGCGTCCGAAATCTGATCGCAAACTTTGTCCGGATGGCCGGAAGTAACGCTTTCCACCGTATATGTTTTGGAAGTCATGTCTTTATAATGGATCAATAATAATTTATAACCGGGCGCCTGGTCAAGAGATAATCCCCAGAGAACAAAACTCCTTCCGTAAAGGAAAGAGCTCTGTCTTGACACTTATCTCTCCCCTTACAGGGCTGGATTTGGCACCTTGCCCGCGTTCTCTTACCTCACATAAGAAAACCGGATAGGTTGTCGCCGGATTATGGGCCGGTTCCCTCCTGCTCCGCAAAAAATAAACATTTAATGATTCGGAGCCGCACCCGGACTCTTGATAGGTTATTTACTTGTCAAAAACAATTATAGCAAAAAACCGACGGACTGCAAATGTCACGGCCTGTGGATTACTTACTGGTGGAAGAAGCGTTGACGGATAAGAGCTCCACCGTGAATTTCAACGTGGAATTCGGCGGAATAGCCGCCGAGTTCTGGTTGCCATAGCCAAGTTCGGGGATCACAATCGTCCGCTTGCCGCCGACTTTCATTCCCACAAGGCCCAAATCAAAACCAGGAATGACGTTGCCCGCGCCCAGCGTGAATTCAAACGGCTGGTTGCGTTTGTAGGAATTATCAAATTCTTTGCCGTCGTTCGTGCCGCCGACGAGCGTGCCGATATAGTTGATACTCACCACGTCCCCGTTTTTCGCCTCGGCTCCGCTGCCGACGGTAATGTCGGTTATTTTTAATTTCGCCATTTCATCCGAAATTAATTTTTGCTGCGCATCCGCCTGTTCTTGTCCTGCCAAAGCCGCTTCATGCTGCGATTGTTCGTCCATGCGCTGATTGTACCAAACACCGCCGCCTATGAGAGCAGCCACAATGACAATGAAAATCACTATTCTCACTATGCTCATGTTTTTATTATGAAGATACCTATTAATACTTATCCGCGCCGCTTCATGTTATCCGCGAGCCGGGAGGAACTTCCCGTTCAACCGTCAGAACCACGGGCTTGCCGTCTTCATCGTGCGCCGCGAGCAGCATACCATTGGATTCCAGACCCATCAGCGCGCGCGGTTCCATGTTCGCCACGATTGCGATTTCCTTTCCAACCAGCGCCTCCGGCTCGTAAACTTTGCCCACGCCGGCAACAAGCTGCCGCGTCTCGTCGCCCAAACTTATCTGGAGTTTAAGCAACTTTTCCACCCAGCTATGCGCTCCGCCGCGAGAACCTTCGCGACCCGCAGCTCAATTTTGTCAAAATCATCTATGGTCATATGATTATTATTTAAATCTATTTT